>NZ_KV807679.1:80801-125588 GCF_001812085.1 Rothia sp. HMSC065C12 | reverse complement strand
TGCAGGTAGAACTGGCCGGTCGCCTCGTCCCACTCCCACGCCGGGCCGCCGAACTCGGACGCCCAGTTGTTCGGAGGAATCGGGTTGCCGTCCTCGTCGAAGCCCTTCGGGTCCTTCCAAATGTAGTAGTCGCGGTAGGGGTTGTCCTTAGAGGAGCGGGACTCCTTGAACCAGGGGTGCTCATCGGAGGTGTGGTTTGCGACCAGGTCCATCAGGATCTTGATGCCGTGCTTGTGAGCGGTTTCAAGCATCTCGTCGAAGTCTTCCATGGTGCCGAAGTCACTCATAATCGCGAAGTAGTCAGAGATGTCGTAGCCGTTGTCCACGTTCGGCGAGTCGAACACGGGGGAGAGCCAGATGACGTTGATGCCCAGCTTAGCCAGGTAGGGCAGCTTCTCGGTGATGCCCTTCAGATCACCGATACCGTCGCCGTTAGCGTCGTTGAAGGAGCGGGGGTACACCTGGTACACCACGGCTTCCTTCCACCACTGGCGGCCTTCGTAGGAGGGAACCTCGTATGCCTCGGAGTTGCTCATAATTGCCTTTCTATACCGGCCATCCAGCCGAAAAGAGGAACAAATTTTGTCTGTGATTGAAGTATAGGGCGAAGAGGGACCGGAATGTCTGTATCTGGTCCCCCTTCGCACAGTATGAGTGGGGTACGACTACTTGGCGTTACCGAAGAGGTAAACCTTCGCCTCGTAGGGGCGCAACAGGGTGCCCTCGTCGGTGAACTCGCGGTTCTCATCGCGGTAGTTCGAGCTGATCAGCTTCGGGGCGTTCTCGATTGCCTTCAGCTCAGTCGGGGAGAGCGCCTGCGAGTTGGTTAGCACCACCGAATCCAGGTTGCCGCCCGCGTAGTTCAGCTGAACGGTGTCATCGGTGAAGTTCGCGACGACCAGCAGGGCGCGCTCGCCGGTTGCGGCGGCGTCCTCGTCGGAGTTCACGCGCAGGTAGGCGTAAACCTGGTCATCCTCTTCATCCAGCAGGCGGTACTCGCCGGTCAGGATGATCGGGTGCTCGCGGCGCAGGCTAATCAGGTCGCGGTAGTGGTAGAACACCGAATCCTGGTCAGCGAGCTCTGCCTCCGCGTTGATTTCGGTGTAGCGCGGGTTCAGCTTCAGCCACGGGGCGCCGGAGGTGAAGCCTGCGTTTTCGCCAGCGGTCCACTGCATGGGGGTGCGGGCATTGTCGCGACCGGAGGCGCTGATGTAGCGCAGCATGTCCTCAGCGGAGACGCGGCCCGACTCTTCAACGTACTTGCGCCAGGAGTCGTGAATCTCCAGGTCGTTGTAGTCCTTCACATCGTCGAAGAAGACGTTGGTCATGCCCAGCTCTTCACCCTGGTAGATGTAGGGGGTGCCCTGCATCAGGTGTAGCACGGTGCCGAGCATCTTGGCGCTGACGGTGCGGTACTCGGGGGAGTCGTTACCGAAGCGGGAGACGGTGCGCGGCTGGTCGTGGTTGTTCCAGTACAGGGAGTTCCAGCCGCGGCCGTGCAGGCCCTCCTGCCAGTGGGTGAGGACCTTCTTGAGGTCAACCAGGTTGAAGCGGCGGTCGGACCACTTGCCGGTCACGCCACCTTCGGAGGCGTCTACATCCATGTGCTCGAACTGGAACACCATCTGCAGCTCGTTGCGGTCGAAACCGGTGTAGAGTGCGGCGTCGTCCACGGTCACGCAGGGGGTTTCGCCCACGGTCATGACCGGGTACTTGCTCAAGACCTCGCGGTTCATCTCCTGCAGGAATTCGTGCACGCGCGGGCCGTTCGCTGCGACAGCCAGGGAGTTGTCGAGACCGCCAGCGAGGACTGCCGGGTCCTCGGGGAAGGAGAGGTCCTTAGAAATTAGGTTGATGACGTCCATGCGGAAGCCGTCCACGCCCTTGTCCAGCCAGAAGCGCATGATGTCGTAGACCTCTTCGCGGACCTTCGGGTTCTCCCAGTTCAGGTCGGGCTGCTTGACGGAGAAGTAGTGCAGGTAGAACTGGCCGGTCGCCTCGTCCCATTCCCACACGGAGGGGCTGAAGCAGGAAATCCAGTTGTTCGGCGGAATCGGCTTGCCGTCCTCGTCGAAGCCCTTGGGGTCGCGCCAGATGTAGTAGTCGCGGTAGGGATTGTCCTTGGAGGAGCGTGCCTGCTTGAACCATTCGTGCTCGTCGGAGCTATGGTTGACGACCAGGTCCATCATGAGCTTGATGCCGTGCTTGTGCGCGGTTTCGAGCAGCTCATCGAAGTCTTCCATGGTGCCGAACTCGGCCATGATGGCGCGGTAGTCGGAGATGTCGTAGCCGTTGTCATCGTTCGGGGAAGCGTAGATGGGGGAGAGCCACAGCACCTGAATACCGAGCTTGGCGAGGTACGGAATCTTCTCGGTAATGCCGGGCAGATCGCCGATGCCGTCGCCGTTGGAATCGTTGAAGGAGCGGGGGTAAATCTGATAGACCACCGGTTCCTGCCACCACTGGGTCTGGGTCGTCATTGTTCTTCCTTCCCTTGGTACGGATGAGTGTTGTGCGGGGCCGCCCTATAGGCGGCTAAAGTCTGATGCCCTTAGCGCTGGGTGGTGACGGGCGTAAGGAGGCTCTGGGGTGCCCAGCTGGAGGGGTCAATTTCCAGGAGTAGACCGCTGTGGTCGGAGATGGCTTCGGGGGAGTTGTCGCGGAAGACTACCGCGTGCGAGTTCACCGTGAGCAGTCGGTCAGCGAACACGAAGTCAATGCGCTTGGCGTCCGTGCTACCTTCCCAGCCGGCGATTTCGCGGTGGACGGTGTTTTCGCCGTCGGTGTGCTCCGCCAGTGAGCGGGTATCAACCATACCGCTGGAGGTGACCAGCGCGTAGCCTTCATCGCTCAGATGCGCGGCGGAGTTAAAGTCGCCGCCGAGCAGTACGGGTGCGGTGAGGGCACATTCTGCCAGGGCCTGTGAGAGGCGGGTGTATTCCTGCGCGAAGAGGGGCTCGCCGTCGAAGTCCCACCAGGACATGTGGGTGGTTGCGCACCAGAAGGTACCCGTCTCAGTTTCGATGAGCGCCGCCTGCGCTACACGGCGCTGCACCTGGTGGTAGCCGTACTCGGGAGACATATCGATGGGCTTGATGCCGCGAATCGGCAGGCGCGAGAGAATCGCTACGCATTCGTCGTAGCGGTCCCAACCGATGTGGGCTTCGGTGAGGGTCCACTCGTAGGTTGCGCCCATTTCGTTGAGTGCCTGCACGAGCAGCAGGGCGTAGTTGTCTTCGTGGACCGGCACGCCTGCGCCGCCACGGTAGTTGAGGGGCTCCTTCACCACGGGGGTGGAGGTGAGCTGGTTGACTTCCTGCAACGCAATGACATCCACCTGCTGTTCAATGATGAACTTTGCGAGGGTGCGGATTTTGGCAATTTGGTGGATTTCGCACCAGCTGTGCGTGTTGAGGGTGAGGAAGCGCATGTATTAAGTCCGGGGTATGTGTGAGGTTGAAGAATGATATGCACACCGCGCATTGAGGCGGCGAGTGTTTTTATGCACTCTGACCTATGGGTGCACTGTTTATGCTATCGATTCTGTGCGCTAGGTAATAGGGAAAAAGTCTCATCTGCAGCAAGTATTTTTAACCAGTGCCGGGAGATGTTTCAGGTTCTGAAAAACTCTTTCAAAACTTCTGCTTTTGGTATCTGCGGGTAGGTATGACCTGGCATTATTGTTTTGTCTAAAACACATTCGGCATTTAGCGCACGCAGGATATGTGGCACCCGTCTCATATACTTTCGTTTGGAGGTATAAAGATACGGTGTGACCATCGCAGGCTGGCAATGATCGCCAACCCCTGCGTCCGCTCACTCGACAACCCGAAAGGGCGTATAGCCTCATGATGGAAAAAGTACAGAGGTTCGGCTCTGCCATGCTGGCACCCGTTCTTCTCTTCGCATTCGCTGGCCTCGCGGTCGGTATTGCGATCATTGCACAGAACGGCGAACTGATTCCCCTCGCTGCTGATAAGGAAAGCGCGTGGAACCACTTCTGGTCTGTTTGGGAGTCCGGCGCATGGACCGTCTTCAACCAGATGGAACTGCTCTTCGTGATCGGTCTGCCCATTGCACTGGCAAAGACCGCTAACGCACGTGCAGTGATGGAAGCTGCAATGGTCTACCTGACCTTCAACTACTTCGTCGGCACCATGCTCAAGGTATGGGGCAAGGGCGGCACCGGTTTCTTCGACCTGGACTACACCACCGACATCTCTGAGAGCGCGGCAGGTACCGGTCTGAAGATGATCGCCGGTATCAAGACCATGGACACCGGTATCTTCGGTGCCATCATCATCTCCGCAATCGTGGTGTGGGCACACAACCGCTGGTTCGACAAGAAGCTGCCCGACTTCCTCGGTATCTTCCAGGGTTCCCAGTACGTCTACGGCGTCTGCTTCTTCCTGATGATGCCCGTGGCATTCCTGTTCTCCTGGCTGTGGCCCTACGCTCAGCACGGCATCTCCTCCCTGCAGGGCTTCTTCATCGCATCCGGCGCACTCGGCGTGTGGGTTTACACCTTCCTCGAGCGCTTCCTGATTCCGACCGGTCTGCACCACTTCATCTACTCCCCGTTCGTCTTCGGTAACGTTGTTACCCCGAACGGTATCGCTAAGGACTGGCCGAGCCACCTGACCGAGTTCGCAAAGAGCGACAAGCCCCTGAAGGAACTGTTCCCCGGCGGCGGCTTCGCACTGCACGGTAACTCCAAGGTCTTCGCACCCATCGGTATCGCAGCGGCGTTCTACACCACTGCTCGTCCCGAGAAGCGCAAGGAAGTTCTCGCTCTGCTGATCCCCGTCAGCCTCACCGCAATCCTGATCGGTATCACCGAGCCCCTCGAGTTCACCTTCCTGTTCCTGGCACCCCCGCTGTTCCTGGTTCACGCAATCCTGGCAGCAACCATGGCTGCAATCATGTACCAGCTGGGTCTGGTTGGTTACATGGGTGGCGGTCTGCTCGACTTCCTCTTCCAGAACTGGATCCCGCTGTGGGCAAACCACTCCGGCACCTACCTCATGCAGATCGGTGTGGGCCTGTGCTTCACCGTTATCTACTTCCTGGTCTTCCGCTTCATGATTCTGAAGTTCGACTTCAAGACCCCCGGTCGTGAAGAAGACGGCGGCGAGACCAAGCTCTACAGCAAGGCAGAGTACAAGGCTGCTAAGGCTGCTGAGAAGGACGGCGGCGCAGCAGCTCCCGCAGCTGACGGCGACCTCTACGCACCCCGCGCAGCAGGCTTCCTCGAACTGCTCGGTGGCGCAGAGAACATCACCACCGTGAACAACTGCGCAACCCGCCTGCGTGTCTCCGTTGCTGATGAGTCCCTCGTCAGCACCTCGGATGCAGACTTCAAGAATGCAGGTGCTCTGGGCCTCGTCCGCAAGGGCAAGGCATTCCAGGTCATCGTCGGCATGGACGTTCCCCAGGTTCGCGAGCGTTTCGAGACCATGGTGAACGAAGCTAAGACCCTCTCCTAAGAGACTTCAGCTTTCAGCCACCTGACGGCATAACGCCTCATAAGGTATAGACTTCGCCGGCGGTATCGGATAACACCGATGCCGCCGGCGAAGCTGTACCCGGACACGTACCAGGCGCATACCCAGCTCAAATCTGCTGGCATACACACTCAAAGTGAGAGATGACCGTCCTCACCCACCCTGGCCGATGACTCTAGAGCGTGTACTATTTATATATTGCTCACCATCGGATTCAGGAGCTTTGAGTGGATTTACAAGACGTCGTGAATGCGAACCAGCACCGATTCAGTGAAACTGAACGGGAAATTTTGGCATTCATGCTAGAAAACGAAGAGTTCGTTGCAGAGTCAACGATCAACTCTCTGGCACATAAAACCTATACTTCGACCAGCTCAATTATCCGCCTGACGAAGAAGCTGAACTTCTCCGGATTTGCCGAGTTGAAGTACTTCATTAAGTCCTCTCTGAACCGCAGCGAACCTTTCAACCCGCGGTTCATTGAGAGCGGTCGCGAAGATATTCAGCGCACCTACGACTACCTCGAGCACATGGAACTGAGCGGACTGCTCAAGCGCATCCATGAGGCTCGCACCGTGTACTGCTTCGGTACCGGCTACGCGCAGCGCAACGCCGTGCAGGAATTTACCAAGTCCATGCAGGTGTGCGGTAAGTTCTGCCAGGTCATCCCGGCGCGCAATGAGTTCGAAAGCGCCATGAACAATATGACCCAGGACGATGTGGTCATTATTGTGTCCTTTTCAGGTCAGACCGAGAACATGCGCGAACACATTAAGATGCTGGCGCTGCGCCGCATCCCCATGATTGCGGTGACCGCCATTGGTGTGAACTACATGTCTTCACACGCCGAGTACTCCCTGCACTACCAGACCACCCCCACCCAGATCAGCACCCAGCGCAAGCCCTACTACTCCTTCGTTGCGCTGTCGGTACTGCTGGACTACATCGTGCGCCGCTATATTGAACACGTTGAACATGAGCGCCGCGAGTCCCTGCAGGACCAGGTGGATGACGCTCTCAACAATGGGGGCGAAATCGACGCCTGACAAGGCAATACTGTGCCCACCTGCCCCTTCACTCACTCCTCCTGAATCCGACCGAATCCACCTGAGATCACCTGAAAGAGACACCCAGTGACCGCAATTTTCGCGCTCATCGAAAACACCGAGAAGATGCGTAAGTACCTGTTCTGGTACCTCATGATCATCCCCGCGCTGCTGCTGCTGTGGATTGCTCTGGGCGCAGCGAACTCCCAGATGGACTTCCAAGCAGCCCTGAAGATTCCCTTCTTCACCGTGGCATTCCTGAACGCATGCCTCAGCCTGCTACTGGGCGGCACCCTCAAATTCGCGGGCGCAGAGAACGAACGCACCGAACGAGCCTACGCCCTGTACCTGACCATTCTGCTGGTCATCATCGGTAACCTGCCCGGCGCAATCCTGAGCTTCTTCCTCTTCCGCTCCCTGCGCTTCGGCAACCTGGAAGGCGAACTGGCACCCAAGTACCGTTGGGCGCTTCTGCCTGCCCTGGTCTTCTACGTATTGGTGACTGTAGTGCTACTCGCCGCGAACATCGCAATGTGGTCGAAGTAAGCACACCGGCATACTAAGCACGCAGGCGCGCACTGACACCGCCCCGTATGGGGCACACCGGGCAGAGGACCCCGGAAGAACCACCATCTTCGGTGTGTACGCGCAAACGTACACCGCACTGACCCACAAGGACACTCACAACGTGAACCAGATTCCCGAGCCTACCGACGCGCAGCACGCACCCGGCACCCCGGCTGATACTGCTCAGCCCGCCGCAGCCGCCGCGACCTCAGCAGAGGAAACCCACGAAGTAGCCGACGAAATCAACATCGCCGAGCTGCCCGCACACCTGAACCCCGCCCACGAAGATTTCGATCCCTCGGCGGGGCTTGAACGCTGGGCAGAACAGATGGACGTCTACACCGGACCGGACGCGATGCTCGACTTCAACCAGGTCGACTACGTGCACATTGACCTGTCCGAAGCAAACCCCTCCGGTCTGGCTCAGCTACTCGCCGGACGCAAGACCCGCCTCTCCACGATTCTGCGCGACAAGTCGCAGCTTGAGGCGGGTATGCGCTCCGCCCGCACCCTGCGCACCAAAATTTACGAACTCGCCACCGACCACGGCCTGGACTCCGGCTACTTCGTGGCGGGTACTGCCTCCTGGCTGTCGCACGACACCCGCGAGGATGCCGCCGCCTACGAGAAGCGCTTCATCGCACCGATTCTCATGGCGCCGCTGAGCATCACCCCGCACCCGAAGGATGACGACTTCGAGCTGCGCCTCGCCGGTTCCGCACGCCTGAACCCGGCGATGGTCCGCCAGATCAAGCAGGAGTACGGCATCGACCTGGGCACTATGGACGTGGCGCAGCTGGCGAACTCCATGTCCCGTCTGGACCCCGAGCCGGTTATCGAGCGTATGCGCGCATCTGCCGGTCGTATTCCGGGCATGACCATTGAGTCGAAGTATTTCATCTCCACCTTTGCTGACCTGAAGGAAAGCCTGGGCGAGCTGCCGCACACCGCCATCACCCCGCTGGTTCGTGACCTGGCGGCACTGAAGGTTCCCGGCGTGAAGCCGCGCGAGCTCAACGCCCACAACCTGCAGCAGCCCCTGGACCAGCGCGACCCGGCAGAAGAAATGCTCTTGCTGGACGCTGACGCGAACGCCCAGGAGATTATCGACACCGCGGTCAGCGGTTTCTCCTTCACTATCACTGCGGCACCCGGCACCGAGCCGTTGCGCACCGCCGTGAACATTGCATCCGCGCTGATGGGTCGCGGTAAGTCCGTGCTCGTGGTGGGTGAGAAGCGCTCTACCCTGGCCGAGTTCTCGGCGCTGCTCAAGCGCACCGGCATTGAGAGCCTGCGCTACGACCTGCTCGCCGAGCACGACTCCGAGGCTCAGCGCGCCGAGTTCATTCGCGCCATTGTGCGCAATGAGGGTGCGGAAGAGCCGAACTCTGAGGACCTGAACGAAGAGCTCGTCGCGACCCGCGCCGCGCTGCTCGACCACACCCGCGCCCTGCTGAACAAGGATGCGAACTGGCAGATTTCCGTCTACTCGGCGTTACAGCGTCTGGCTGAGCTGACCGCCTCCGAGGACGGCCCGGCAACCCGCGTGCGTTTTGACCGACCCATGCTTGATGCGCTCATGGAGCGCGAGCAGGTGCGTGCCGAGCTGGTGCGCCTAGGCGAGATTGATGGTTTTGCGGCGGCTTCGCGTACCTCCCCGTGGTACCGCGCCCGCCTAGTCAATGACGAGGAAGCCGCCGAGGCGTACGCCCTGGTCATTACCCTCAAGTCCTCCCTGCTGAACCTGCGCGAGGCAATGAACCGCACCAGCGCCATGCTGGGTCTGCGCACGGGTCGTACCATCGCCGAGTGGGAGTCGCAGCTGGCGATTCTGATGCGCATCCGTGAGACGCTCAAGCGTTTCCGCGCAGACGTCTACGACCGTCCAGTGACCGACCTGATTGCGGCGACTGCATCCGGTTCGTGGCGTCGTGAGAACGGCATCGAGATGAGCAGTATGCAGCGTTCCCGCCTGCGCCGCGCGGCAAAGGAGTACATCCTGCCCGGCGTGAATATTGGTGACCTGCACGAGCAGCTGAAGATTGTTCAGGCCGAGCGTGCCGAGTGGATTCGCCACATTGAGGCGCCCCGCACCCCGCAGATTCCTGAGAACCTGGATCAGCTGGCTGCCGCCCTGAACTCCCTGGTGTCTGAACTGGCGGGCCTAGGCATTGTCCTGGCTGACACCGTTGAGGGCACCGACTTTGTACGCACCGACCTGGATGCCCTGGACGCGCGCCTGGACGCCCTCATGGCGGACCGCGTGCTGCTCATGACCCTGCCGGAGCGTGACGCCCTGACCCAGAAGCTGCGTGAGCGCGGCCTGTCGGAGCTGCTCGATGACCTGTACGCGCGTCAGGTTCCGACCGAGGTTGTTTCCGCTGAACTGGAGCTTGCCTGGTGGCAGTCTGCCCTGGAGTTCTTGCTGCAGCATCACGAGGGTAAACTGCTGGACGGCGACCGCCTGCGCGATATGGAGTCCCGTTTCCGCCGTGCCGACTACGCCCACATGACTAGCGCCCCGGCGCGTCTGCTGGCGAAGGTTGCTCGCGTGTGGACTGAGCGTATTGAGTCTGAGCATGATCAGGCAGCGTACCTGAAGAGCCAGCTGCGCGGCTACGAGTTCGTGCTCGAGGAGCTGCTGACTCACGCCCCGGTGATGGCACGTACCCTGCTGCCGCTGTGGACTGCGAGCCCCTTCGCCCTGGCGCGTAAGGTTCCCGCCTCCATGCGTTTTGATACGGTGCTGCTGCTGGACTCCGAATCGACCCCGCTGGCGGCGAACCTGCCCGCGATTACTCGCGCCGACCAGGTGATTGCCCTGGGCGACCCGCATTCGGGTTACCCCTCGCCGTTCATCGTGTCCGCCCCGACTTTTGGGGCGCCGGAACCGGCCGGTGAGCAGCTGGACAGCACCTTCGACGTGCTCGCTACCGTACTGCCCAACCGCACCCTGGCGATGCTGCACCGTAGCATGGACCCGGTGATTCTGGACTACCTGAACCGTGAGTTCTACGGTTCGCAACTGCATGCGGCTCCGGTGAGCCGCGCCTCCGCCCAGCCCGCCGGTTCGCTGACCGTTGAGTACATTGATACTCGCGGTAAAGTGAGCGATAACGCGAACCTGGATTCGCCCGGTGTTGAAGTGGAGCGCGTGACGAACCTGGTGCTTGAGCACGCCTACCGTACCCCGGATCGTTCGCTGGCGGTGGTGACGGCTAGCCCGAAGCACGCTCAGCGTGTGGCTGAGTCGGTGCGTCACGCCCTGAGCCTGTACCCGCAGCTGGCGCCGTTCTTCGCCGCCGGTGAGGAGTCTTTCCGCGTGGTCGACCTGACCCGCGCCGAGACCCTTGAACGCGATACCGTGATTTTCTCCCTGGGTGTGGGTCGTGCCCGCCTGGGTCAGGCGTCCTACGATTTGGGTCAGCTGTCTGCTGAGCATGGCCGCCAGGGCTTTGTGGTGGCGTTGACTCGTGCACGCCGTGCCCTGCGCATTGTCTCGTGCATTGACCCCTCCGAGCTGGACCCGCAGAAGCTGCATCATGGCGCGGTGGATTTCTACCACCTGCTGCGTGAACACGCGGAACGTCAGGCGCGTGAAGAGGTGGAAGCGAAGGCACAGCGCGTGCCGGAGACCCTGCCGCGTAACGCGTTCTTGGCCGCCGACGACGCGGACACCCCGGATTTGGGCGACTGGCTGCTGAACGATTTGGTGGCGCGTCTGCAGGCTCGCGGTGTGCGTGTGACCCGCGGTGAGGGCGATATCGCTCTGATTGCGCACGCCCCGGAGAAGCTGGCGGCTGAGCCGGTTCCCGCGCTGGGTGTGGCTCCCGTGGTCTCTTCGAACCCGAGTGTTCCGGCGGCTATGCCGCTGGTGGCCTGCTCCGATGGTGAGCCGAATTATGCGCGTGCTTCGGTGCGTGAGCGTACCCGCCTGCTGCCGGAGCGTCTGAGCCGCACGGGCTGGAACTACATTACGCTGGGCACCCTGGAGGTTTTCGCCGATCCGGACGCTGTGGTGGCGCGCGTGCTGCACTACCTGGATATGGATGAGGGCGCTGAGGTTCGTGGCTAGTTATTCGTCGACGCCGAAGCCTCGCCGCGGTCACCGTCGTGTGAGCGGCGGCGGCTCGGTGAGCGGGGCTGAGCCTCTGCTGGTGGGTGTGACGACGCCTCCGGTTGTGGCTTCGGGTACTTCCTCTGCCGCGGGGGCTTCCCCGAAGAAAGCTGATGCCCAGAAGCAGAACCCCCAGAAGGCGAGTTCTCAGAAGGCGGCTGCTTCTGCGCAGCCGCTGACCCCGGAGGAGCGTGAGCGTCTGGAATGGATGCGTCAGCAGCGTCCTCCGCACTGGGGTAACAATATCGTGTAGCGTCTTCCTGAGGGAGAGCACTTCTTAAAACGCCGAGGGGCGGGGCAACGTGTGTTGCCCCGCCCCTCTTTTGGGCTGGTGTGGGACCCCGTTTAGGAGTTGCCCTTGTCGGTGCTGTAGAAGCCGGAACCTTTGAAGGTCACTCCGACGGTGTTGTAGCGCTTGCGCAGGGTTTCTTCGCCGCACTGCGGGCAGATGCGCAGTGCATCGTCGCTAAAGGACTGGCGCTGTTCAAAGACGTGGTTGCAATTCTTGCACTGGTAAACGTAGACCGGCATTTTGTCCTTCTGTATCCGTTTTCGCTGGGATGGTTTATTAACGTGGTTTGAGTGTACCGCTTTTGAAAGGTTGGGAGCTATTTGCATTTTCTTCTCAAATAGCTATTTCTGTTTCTTTTCGTCTTTTTCGTGAGTGATTTTGTTGGTGTGTTCCTGCATATCTTTGCGTTTTTGCATAAAGATTTGGGTGTCAATCAAGAGCGAATCGGGCGTGGGTGAGCCGGGTGCTTTTAGCCCTGCTGGTGAGCGAGGAAAATGCCCCGCTCGGTGAGAATCACCGGTAGAATAGCGTCCCACTGGTCGTAGGGAATGGTTTCGTAGATTTCGTCGCTGAAGACAATGCCGATGCTCCGGCCGGTGAGCTGCTGGTCGCTGAGCAGGGGGATAATCCGGTCGTAGTAGCCGCCTCCCTGACCGAGGCGGTGCCCGCCTGCATCAAAAGCAAGGGCGGGGATGAGACGCAGGTCGGCGTCAATGAATGCTTGCGTGTCTTGTTCTTCGCCTTCGGGTTCGGGGATGCCCATGGGGCTGAGCGGATGCTCAACGGTGGGGTCCCAGTGCACCCAGGCGAGTTTGCGACCGGGGCGTACGACGGGCACGAGGATGCGGTGTCCCTGCTCATGGAGAGCGTTTAGTGCTTGGACAATGGGCGGCTCAGATTTGGTGGGCAGATACGCCGCAATGGTACCGGGGGAGTGGACCCGCTGCGCAACCGCCTCGAGAATGTGGTGGGTGAAAAGGTCAGTCAGATGTTGCTGTCCGTGTTCGCCGCGGTGGCTGCGTGCGGTGAGGCGGCGCGGGCGGATTTGGGAGCGGAGAATGTCTTTGTCTAGGGAGATATCGTCTGCGCTGGCACCGGCGTCGGAGTTGCTGGTGGCGGGGGTTGTGTTGAGGTGCATGGTGTGTCCCATCGTCGTTGCGGGTCTTGTGTGAAGGGTTGGGGAGTGGCGCGTCCCGTAGGAAGTAAGGTGCGTTCACTCTATGCTGAGAGGTATCCGTGCGCAGGGTAAAACTGCCCTGGTGGGTGGTGAAAATTGACCTATATCTGCGGGGACGTGGATTCCACTTTTTAGTATAGGGTTTGAGAAAAATAGTGCTGAGTTCTGTGGGGTGCATTTTCTTTGCACACCGAAGAATGGGCCGCTGTGGATATGTAGTTAGTCACGTTGAAGATTTTTTCATGTCATAGTGTCTATAAATCGCCTTAAGTACTTTACAACTTAGGGTATTCTTGTGGCATGGCTACTGAAATTAAGTCTGTTACTAAGGCAGTTATTCCTGCTGCTGGTCTGGGCACCCGATTCCTGCCCGCAACGAAGGCAACCCCCAAGGAAATGCTCCCCGTCGTTGATCGCCCCGCGATTCAGTACGTGGTGGAGGAAGCAATCCGTGCCGGTCTGAACGACGTTCTGATGATTACCGGCCGTAACAAGCGCGCTCTCGAGGATCACTTCGACCGCGTTCCCGTTCTGGAGCAGCAGCTCGCTGAGCAGGGTAAGGACGCCCTACTCGCATCCGTGGTAGCTACCAATGAGATGGGTGGCGACCTGCACTACGTGCGTCAGGGCGACCCCAAGGGTCTGGGCCACGCTGTTCTGCGCGCAAAGCGCCACGTTGGTGACGAAGCATTCGCTGTTCTGCTCGGCGATGACCTGATTGACGAGAAGGAAGACCTGCTCGCTCGCATGGTGGAGGTCCAGGAGCGCACCGGCGGTTCCGTCGTTGCTCTGATGGAGGTTCCCCGCGAGGCTATTTCCGCTTACGGTGCAGCTGCTATTGAGGCTGTTGAAGGCGAGGACGGTTTCGTCAAGATCACCGGTCTGGTTGAGAAGCCCGCTGCTGATGAGGCTCCCTCGAACTACGCTGTGATTGGCCGTTACGTTCTGAGCCCGAAGGTCTTCGAGGTTCTGGAGAACACCGCTCCGGGCCGCGGCGGCGAGATTCAGCTGACCGACGCTCTGCAGACTCTGGCTCAGGGTGAGGGCGAAGGCGAAGGTGTCTACGGTGTGGTCTTCTCCGGCCGCCGTTTCGACACCGGTGACAAGCTGTCCTACCTGAAGGCAAACGTTATTCTTGCTGCTGAGCGCCCCGAGTTCGGTGACGACCTGCGCGCATGGCTGAAGGACTTTGTTGCAGAGAACTGCTAATTACTCTGCACCCGCTCTCTAAAGAGGGCAACCGATAAATACCAACCACGCTGAGGAAGGCGTTCTTTCCGGTGGGGCGTTTTAGCCCCAAGGGAGGGCGCCTTCCTTTGCGTCGTATGTGTCTATTATGTGCTTGGGGTGCTACTGGGCGAGGGCCCAGGGTGTGCCTTGTGCAGGGACGCGACGACGTTGTAGTGTGCATATTCCTTCAGGGGTATATGTGCATATCCAGCCCGATTCTTGCCGCTTATGGAAAGCATTGGGAATATAAGGGTATGATTAAAGTCTAGGGATAAAGGGACGATAGAGGGCGACCTGAATATGACGCTTTTGAACACCTCCGGCGTGTTGGTAATTCTGACCGTGATTTTGCTGCTGTGGTTTGTGCCCAGGAGCCTGCGTCGCGCGCCCGCTGGCCCTGTCATGGAGCCTGAACGTCCCCTGATTAGTGCTGAGCGTACCGCGGAGGATATTCTCGCCTCCGCCGGTGTGTTGCTGAACGAGTCGGAGGCATACCAGTCCTCCGATCACGCGGTGGCACCGGGTACTTCTCTGCCGTCTTCTGCTCTTCCGCAGGCTTCTTCCCGTTCCTCCCACACGGTGGAGGAATCCGCCCAGCCTGTGCCCGATACGGCTTCTATTTCGCAGATTCGCGAATCTTCCCCGACTGCCCCTTACACGGATGAGATTCCGGTGGTGGAGGAGTCGAAGCCCTCGCCTCTGTCCTACTTTGATACTTCGAGCCCGAGCGGTATTGCCCTGCTGGTTGCTGCCGGTCTGGGTGTTCTTGCCCTGGTTACCGGTCTTCTGGCGCTCTTTGGTGTGCTGGCGTGGGGCTGGGCTGTTCTCTTGCTGATTCTTGCCGGCGGTGCATGGGCTGTGAGCCGTTTTGGTCTGCTGGAGTCTGTTGCTAACCAGGTCAAGGCGAGCCGCGATGCACGCCAAGCTAAGGCAGAAGATGATGAGGATGACGAAGCTGAGGACGAAGCCTACGAAGAGTCCGATGAACATGAAGAAGCCGGCGATGATGCTTCTGAGCCTGTAGAGGACTCGGCGGCTGAGGGTGTGGAGCCTGAAGTTGCTGAAGAGCCTGCACATCATGCTCGCCCCGCCACCCGTGAGGCTACTACCCGCAAGTCTATACACGGTGTGAACCGCGAGGCGGCACGCTCGAGCCGCGCGCACATCGCGGTGGAGTCCTCCGATGAGGCTCCCGAGGCGGCTCCTCGTGCGGAAGCGCCTGCTGCGGCACCTGCTCATTCTTCTCGTGCCGTACCTGCCCGTTCTGCCCGCCCGGCGGAGGCGCCCGTCGCACACCGTCAGGAGCGTCGCCAGCAGCGTCCGAGTCGATTCCAACCGATTCGCCGCGGTAGCGTGCTCTTTGATCAGGAGAGCGACTCCGCTGGTTCCTCTGTTGCGCCGCGCGCTACGGCACAGCAACAGGTAGCGCAGGCTCCGGTTGCTCCGAGCCAGCCTGTCCAGCCTCAGCCCGCTCAGGCACCCGTACAGGCTTCCGCCAAGCCGGTAGCAGCTCAGCCTGCACCAGCCACCCAGGCACCTGCACAACCGGTAGCAGCTCCTGCTCAGCAGTCGGCAATTCATCCGGCTCAGCCGGTGGCTCGCCAGGCTCTGCGCGACGGCTCGCCCGTCCGTCAGGCACCTGCGGCACCTGCTACTCAGGCTCCCGCTCAGCCGATTCCCGAAGAGATTCCTCTGCCGGATGTCCTGGATGATTCCGAATTCGACGCGCTGGATATCGCCTCGCTGAACGATTCGGCTCTTTCGACCGGTGCTACTGCGACCGGCGGTGTTCGTTCGACGAACCGTCACCCCGGTGCCGGCTCCTCCTTTGAGGCGGTTAGCAACACCTGGAACCCGGTTCAGCTGCCTAAGCCGCTGAGTGCACTGCACCGCCAGGACAAGAACCAGGGTAAGAAGTAGACTTTGCTCCAGACACGCATAAAACCCCGACAGTTCACACTGTCGGGGTTTTTGTATGCCTGGGGATGATTGGGAAGAAGTTAAAAAGAAAAGGAACCCCGTCCATGGGGTTCCTTTTCTAGCATCACACACAGGAAGAAAGTCTTCTAGACCGATTAGGAAGGCCTTCCCACAAGGCCTGCCCTATTCGGTAATAAAAATATATCCTAATTCCCGTGCGGGTGACAAGCTGAAAATAGCGACACCCTGTCAATAAACTAAGGTTGCCCTAAGTAAAATCCGCGCCATTGCAGGCGACAAGGGGCAATAACCCCCGGCTGAAAAAATTTAAAAAAATTTTCTGACCCCTCCAAAAGTCGAATAAGAAGCCTCAAAGAACCTTCAATCAGGTTAATATCGCCCACTCATGAGAGAATAGCCGGGTGAAAGATTGGTTTGACGCACTCCCGATTGAGGTTGCCCTAGCTTTCATGTGGGTGGTCGGAATCGTCCGCACCAGCATCGTGTACGCTCTTGGCGCGCTTGCTGCTGAAGGCGGTGCCCGCCTCGACCGCATCCGCAAAGCCATGGACAGCCCGCTCTACCGTAAAGCGCGCCGCTTGATTAATCGGTGGGGCGTTATTGCTGTGCCCCTCTGCTTTCTCACCGTGGGTCTGCAAACCGCGGTCATCATCACGACCGGCTTCACGAAAATGCCTCTGCGTCGCTGGGTTCCCGCGATGCTGGTTGGAACCTTCATGTGGGCGTGTATTTACACCACCATCGGCTTCGCAATTCTTGCGGCCCTCGGCCTGGAGCCGTGGATGTTCCCGCTCGCCCTTGCCATTGTTATCACGGTGCTGGTCATTGTGACTCAGCTGCGCGAACGCCGCATTAACCGCGAAACCGTTGAGAACACTGCGGATAACATCGCCGAGAACTAGTCCTACCTTCAGCGGGGGATAGGTGCACTATCTCGCCGGGTTGAGGCCACTCACCTGCCCTCAATGCCCCCGCCCAAGATGTGCTAGCGTGGAGGGATGAGTTCATCCGCATCCTCCACCGCAGGCACCCCCGAAGAGCAGCCCGTCAACGACTCTGCCCTCACCGCAATCGACCCCGAGCAGAGCGCGCCCGAAAACGCTACCGACCAGGTAGAAAGCGAAGCGCCCACCGAGGCCCCCGCCCGCGTGTACCTGCATCCCGAGCAGCTGGCGATGATCCAGTCCCCGGAGGCTCTGCCCATCCCCGTGCTGCAGCGCTCTGTGCTGCGCATTAGCTACGTGCCCGCGATTATGCCCGGCAAGTGGTTCAACCGCTGGCACGAGCGTTACGGCGACCGCGTGCAGCTGGCGGAGGTGCCCGTGCGTGAGGCGCGCGGCCTGGACTCCCTGCATCAGGACCTGTGCCTGATTGACCCTGCCCTCAACTCCGCGGAAGAAACTGCCTCCGAGGCGCCCGCTGAGGATAGCGCCGAGGCTACCGAACACGCCCCTATCGAGCGTAAGGACGTACCCGATAACCCCTTCGCGCACATGAGTATTGTGCGCCCCGACCGTGAACCGGCAAGCACCGACGGCGAGAAGTACCACAGCATCCGCCTCTACGAGGAGCTGCCCGTGGTCATTCTGCCGGTGGACCATGTACTCACCGTGCTTGATGAGGTGCCTGTGGAGGAGCTTGCCGAAGAGTTCCTGCTACAGCCCGCCTCCGATATCCCCGCCTATGAAGAAGTCTCCCGCGCATGGCGTGAGAACGCCGGGCGCATCGTGCCCGAAGGTCTGACCGATAAGGAAACCATCGAGCTGGTTGCCGCCGGTGTGGGCCTGTACATTGTGCCCATGTCCATTGCGCGTTTCTACCACCGCAAGGACCTCACCTACCGCCCCGTTGCCGGTCTGGACACCTACCCGGTGCACCTGGTCTGGCCGCGCGCCCCCAAGGGCGAGCCGCGCAGTGAAGAGCTCGAAGCGCTCCTGCAGGACTTCATCGGTATTGTGCGCGGCCGCACCGCAACCAGCGACCGCGGTAGTGAAACCCGACAGGCACGCGCCGAACGTGTCGCCGCCGAAAAGGCAAAGGCGAAAGCGAAGGCACGAGCCGCCAACGCCCGACGCGAAGCACGCGATAAAAAGCGCGCCAACGCCAAGAAAAACGGTAACGCGCGCCAGCACGCTCGACAGTCCGCCAAAGCCGCCAGCGCACGCCGCGGCAAGAAACGCTAACGAACGATAGACGGTAAAATCAAACCATGGCATTAGCAATGGAAACCCGACCCGCAGCCTACGCAGTGATCATTGAGCAGGGCAAGCTGCTCATGACCCGCTGGGTGCCCGAAGACCGCGCGCTCAGCCCCCTCTGGTCCCTGCCCGGCGGCGGCATGGAACCCGGTGAACAGGCGGATGAGACCGCGCTGAGGGAAACCCTCGAAGAGACCGGCTACAGCGTCGCCATTGAAGATATTCTGGGTGTGCACGCCGGACACTTCCCCGTGCGTTCCACCCAGAAAGACCCGCAAGCGCTACCCTTCTGCGCCCTGCGGGTGGTTTTCCGCGCCCACATTGTCACCGGCGAACTGCGCCACGAGGTCAACGGATCCTCCGACACAGCACGCTGGGTACCCATCGCTGAGCTAGACACCATCCGCTACGGCACCCTCATCGACGAGGTCGCCTCCATGATGGGCTACTCCAACGCCGCCAGCTGGGCACGCGAATACCGCGAATTTCTTGCCGATGAAAACGCACGGAAGCTTCCCTAATGAACCGACTGACCCTCACCCGCCGTGCGGCGCTCACCTCCCTGGCGCTCATGCCGCTGCTCGCCGCTTGCGGGAATAATGACGCTACCCCCCAGGTGGACCCTTCCGCATCCAGCTACGGTACTCTGCGTATCGGCTACGGTGCTCTGCGTGAGATGCGCGCCGTAGCGCACGTGTACGCGCGCGCCCTGCGACAGATTGGCTACTCCGTTGAACTTGTCGACACCGACAACAGCCGTGCTACCGCCCTGCGCGGGCTCATGGTTCCTTCGGCTAATTCCGCCACCCCTACCGCTACTCTGCCCGACGACGAGGCAACCGGTAGCACCACTGCCGCGGCCCTTGAATCGTTGGACCTTGTCATCGACTACAGTGGAGACCTGCTGCTCTACCTGACCGACGACGGCAAAATCAGCCCCGCCGCCGCACAGAACGAACGTATTGCCGCCTCCGTGAGTGCCTCCGCTCAAGCCGCAGGCGTGACCCTGCCCCCGGCGGCCACCCCCACCACGGAGGAGAGCACCGCCTCCGCACATGCTACGGACGGTACCGCAAGCCCCTCGGCAAGCTCCACCCGATCCGCTGACCCCATCAACCTGCGCGCCATGAGCACCACCGACATGACTAACGCCATCTCGCGCATCCTGCCCGAAGAGCTCATGCTTCTCAACGGTGCTAGCGCCACCAACAAGGATGTGCTGGTCACTACCCGCGCCGTGAGCGCCCGCCACAAGCTCAACTCCCTCGCGAACCTGCGTGAGGTGCAGTCTTCCCTGGCGTTCTCCATCCCGACCGGGTACTCCAGCGGCACCTACGGCGTGGATTCTTTGCGTAGCCTCTACCGTTACCGTGTGCACGACCCGAAGATTCAGGACGACCCCGCCGAGCGCGTCAACGCCCTCACCGCAGACACCGTGCAGGTGACCCTGCTGCACAGCAGCGACTCCGCGATTGAAGAGAATCGCCTGGTCACCCTGGAAGACCCCTCGACGGCGCTTTTGCAGCAGCAACTGGTGCCCATTATTCGCCGTACCCTGCCAGATAGCGCCCGGACGGCAATTAACCGCGTATCATCTACATTAGACACGGGTAACCTCTCGTTCCTGTTGCGTCTGACTAGCGGTTCCAACCCCATCGCAGATGATGACGCAGCACAATTCATTTTGGATCACCCTAGAAAGTAAAGCATCATGACGAAGTACCGTCAGTCCTCAAAGTTGAGCAACGTCCTGTACGACATCCGCGGCCCCATTCTGGACGAGGCCAATCGCATGGAAGCGATGGGCCACCGCATCCTGAAGCTGAACATTGGTAACCCCGCGCCCTTCGGCTTTGAGGCGCCGGATGCCATCATGATGGATATCATTCGTCACCTGCCCGAAACTCAGGGCTACTCTGACTCCCGCGGCCTCTACTCGGCACGTACCGCCATTGTGCACCACTACCAGAACCGCGGCATCATGAACCTCGACACCGAATCTATCTACTTGGGTAACGGTGTGTCTGAGCTGATCCCGATGACCCTGCAGGCACTGTGCGAGACCGGCGACGAAATCCTGGTCCCCATGCCCGACTACCCGCTGTGGACCGCAGCCACCGCGCTGGTCGGCGGCAAGCCCGTGCACTACCTCTGCGATGAGGAAAACAACTGGCACCCGGACATCGAAGACATTAAGTCGAAGATTACCGAGCGTACCAAGGGCATCGTGGTTATTAACCCGAACAACCCCACCGGTGCCGTCTACCCGCGTTCCGTGCTTAAGCAGATTGTGGATGTGGCACGCGAACACGGTCTGGTCGTGTTCTCTGATGAGATTTACGAAAAGATTACCTACGATGGCGCAGAGGCCATCAACATGGCGACCCTCACCGGCGACGACGTGCTCTGCCTGACCTTCTCCGGCCTGTCCAAGGCGTACCGCGTCTGCGGTTACCGTGCGGGTTGGGTCGCTATCACCGGCCCGAAGAAGGACGCTTCCAGCTACCTGGAAGGCATTCACCTGCTCGCCTCCATGCGCCTGTGCGCCAACGTTCCGGCACAGCACGCCATCCAGACCGCGCTCGGCGGCTACCAGTCCATTAACGAGCTGATTGTTCCCGGCGGCCGCCTGTACGAGCAGCGCACCCTGGCGCACAAGATGCTCAACGAGATTGACGGCATCAGCTGCACCAGCGCGGACGGTGCGCTCTATCTGTTCCCGAAGATTGATGTTGAGCGCTTCGACATTACCGACGATGAACAGTTCGCCCTGGACCTGCTCAAGAGCCAGAAGATTCTCTTCAGCCACGGCCGCGCGTTCAATTGGAAGGACCCGGATCACTTCCGCCTGGTGTTCCTGCCCGATACGCAGACCCTCACCAGCGCCCTGGAGCGCCTGGGTAACTTCATGGCTGACTACAAGCAGAAGCACTAGCCTTCCCGCCTCTGCTACATATAGACAGAAATAGCCTGCCCCGCAGTTCTGATGAGCTGCAGGGCAGGCTATTTTTGTTTGACGGCTGGCGGATGTGCCAGAGCGGGTGCTGGAAGCGGCTTTAGTTTGCCAGGTTCTCCTGACCAGCCTGTGCACCGCGTGCCGCGTTCAGGCGCTCCTGCGCGCCCTGCAGCCACGCCTCGCAGCGGGCGGCAAGCGCCTCGCCACGCTCCCACAGGGCGATGGAGGTCTCCAGGTCGCTGGCGCCGGACTCCAGCTGGCGTACGACCTGCTCCAGTTCGGCGCGTGCCTGCTCGTAACCGAGGGTTTCGACGGGTGCGCCCAGCTCGGCGCTGTTGAAGCTAATGTTCTCGCTCATTGAGGAACCTTTCAGAGGTAAAAACTAGGGATAAAACTAGGGGTATCGAGGTTTAGGAGATGTTCGAGGGATCCGTAGAAGTCACAGTTGCCTGCGCCGAACCGGTCGCCGCGCGTACCATAATCTGCTCGCCCTCGCTCAGCGCCGAAGCGTCACGCACAATAGCGCCCGCGGCATCCTGAACGATGGAGTAGCCTCGGTTGAGCGTCTGCGCAGGCGAGAGCGAACGCACCCGCGCCAACGTATGCGACAGAGTCGCCGACTCACGCTCCAGGCGGTGCTGCACCGAACGGTGAGCGCGCTCGCGTAGCTGGCTCAGCTCCTCCACACGCATGAGCAGGGAGGACTCCGGGTGGGTGAGCACCGGGCGGCTACACAGCTGCGCAATGTAGTTCATCTGCATGCCCACGTAGCCGAGTACCGCGCGGTCCAGGCGGGCGCGGGCCTCGGTGATGCGGGCGGTTTCCTCCGAAATATCGGGCACGATGCGCTTACCCGCATCGGTGGGGGTGGAGGCGCGCAGATCGGCAACCGCATCGAGGATGGGGGAGTCCGCCTCGTGACCGATAGCGGAGACCACCGGGGTGGTGGCCGCCGCGACGGCGCGGATAAGCGCCTCCTCGGAGAAAGGCAGCAGGTCTTCGAAGGAGCCGCCGCCTCGGGCGATGACGATGACGTCCACCTCCGGGTGGGCGTCCAGCTCGGCGAGAGCCGCAATGACCTCAGCCGCCGCACCCTCACCCTGAACGCGGGTATTGCGCACCTCGAAGACCACGCCGGGCCAGCGCAGGGAGGCGTTGCGGATAACGTCCTTCTCCGCGTCAGAATCGCGACCGGTAATCAGACCCACGCGATTCGGCAGCATGGGTAGCGGCTTCTTACGCGCGTCAGAGAACAGCCCCTCAGCGGCGAGAGCTTCACGTAGACGCTGCAGCTGCTCGTGCAGGTTACCGGTGCCGACCGCGTACACTTCCTTGCCGATGAGGGAGAGCTTGCCGTTCTTCCACAGGCTCGGCTTGGCGCGGGTGACGATGCGAGCGCCTACGGTCACATCAGCCGCCAGGCCGCTACCGGCACGCCCGAAGAGTGCGAGGGTGAAGGAGAAGTCTTCGTTGAGGTCTTTGAGCTCCATGAAGACGTTGCCGCCGCGGCCGTTGAGGGAGGCGACCTGCGCCTCCACCCAGAGCTCGGGAACCTTGTCTACGTAGTTTTTGAGGTTCTGCGCGAGCAGGGCGAGGGGCCAGGGGTTGGTGGCGGTGGTTTCCTGAGACTTCCCGGGAAGCTGCCGCTCGTGCACGGGTGGCACCACCAGTGCGGGTGCCGGCTGCACTGCGGAGGGGTTGTAGAAGTTCATGCCTTCTATTGTCCCTGATTGGTCGGCTATGTGCCTGCGCACAGGTCAGGCTGGCGACTCGGGTAGCTTGCACGTAGTGCAGGCAGAACTTAGCTTCTGGCGCATTCTGCGGGTCTGAATCGGCTTTGAACACTGTGAGCGGGTACCCTAGGCTCATGCGCTCACCCGATCAGTCAGCACATCAGAACAACGCCCTCAACACCGCCGCAGCTTCGTCAGCGGCGGGTACTGGCGCGCAAAACTACCCGGCGGACGCGACCCGAGTCGTCGATACTCGGATTACCCGCACGGACGGCTACTATACGGCGGATGAAGACACCACTCTGCTACAGCCCACGCGCACGCTCGGCCACGCCGCAGCCCCCACCAAAGCTGAACTGCAGGCCGCCCCGGAGCCTCCCTTCGCGGCGGGTTTGCGGAGGTTCCTGACCGTTGTGCTGTGCGCCCTGGCCCTGGTGACCGCTCTGGGTGCAACCACGGGTGCCTGGGTGAACTCTAAGCTCATGTCAGAGCGCGGTTTCTCGCAGATTTCCTCCAACCTGGCGGAAGATTCGCAGCTTGCCTCGCGCATCGCGGACGGTGCGGTTGAAGATCTCATGAACTCCGAAGCTATGACAACCTTCCTCGACGGCACCAAACAAAGCGGCTTATACTCCATTCTTGTAAAGCCGACACAAGACGGCATACGTTCCTTGCTCAACCGATCCGCGGCTGAGCTGTCAAAAACTGAAGAATATCGAAGCCTCTGGAAGGAAATAGCCGAGGAAACTCGCCGCTACAACCTCGAACACCAGGACGGCCCCGCCGTCATTGTGCTCACCCCCTTCTACCGTGCGCTGGATGCGAAGGTCGGCTCTATCGGCTCCTTCGATCCGGACCTGACGAAGCTCGGCCCTGAAACCCTCAACATTGACCGGGTAAAGGACGGCAACAACCAGCAGGAGCAGCAGGAATGGTACCTGCACGCCGGCATTAACCGTGCCGCCGCGCTGGGCAAATCCACCGTGCCGCTGACCATCATCTCGGTGCTGAGCCTGCTGCTGGCTACGTTGCTGGCACCCAGGCACCGCATCCTGGTACCGGTGGTCACGGCTCTGCTCTACGCCCTGCTGGGATGGGGCGCGGCAGCCTGGTTTGGCGGCCAAAGCCCTGAAACCTTGGGAATTACCAGCCACAGCACCGCCGGAACGGCGCTGATTACCGGGGCATGGAACCAGCTTGCACCGTCACTGACCGGGCACTTGCAGGCGGCGGCAAGCTACGGGCTGGTCATGGCGATCCTCGCCCTGCTGCTCGGTATTCTGATTCGCCTCATCGCCCTGGGACGTAGCCCTGCGAGCGGTGCCACAGTCATCACACACTAAAAGTCCGAACAACGTAGGATAGTAACCATGTCCACTGAAACTATTGCCCTGGGCCTGCCGCCCGTACCCCGCGAGCGCCGCAGCCGCGCCGACGTTGAAGCCGCCGCACCCGTCACCGGTGAGAAGAAAGTCCTGCTCGCCACCCCGCGCGGTTACTGCGCGGGCGTTGACCGTGCCGTGATTGCTGTTGAGAAGGCGCTGGAGCACTACGGCGCGCCCGTCTACGTGCGCAAGCAGATTGTGCACAACCGCCACGTGGTGGAGACCCTGGAGAAGCAGGGCGCTATCTTCGTTGATGAAGTGGACGAAGTTCCCGAAGGTTCCGTGACCGTGTTCTCGGCGCACGGCGTGTCCCCGGCGGTGGTTTCCGCAGCCGGCGACCGCTCCCTGAACACCATTGACGCGACCTGCCCGCTGGTGAACAAGGTGCACCGCGAGGCTGTGCGCTTCGCCAAGCAGGACTACGACATCCTGCTCATCGGTCACACCGGCCACGAAGAGGTCGAAGGTACCGCCGGTGAGGCGCCCGAGCACATCCAGATCGTGAACTCGCCCGAGGAAGTGGATCAGGTAACGGTCCGCGACCCCGAGAAGGTTGTGTGGATTTCTCAGACCACCTTGTCCGTGGACGAGACCCTGGAAACCGTGGCGCGTCTGCGTGAGCGTTTCCCGTCCCTGCAGGATCCGCCCTCGGACGACATCTGCTACGCAACCTCCAACCGCCAGGGCGCTATCAAGGAAATCGCTCCGCGCGCAGACCTGGTCATCGTGGTGGGTTCGGCGAACTCCTCGAACTCCGTGCGCCTGAAGGAAGTAGCCCTCGAATACGGCGCTAAGCGTGCCGAGCGTGTGGACTTCGCACATCAGGTCGACGAATCCTGGTTCGAAGGTGTGGCAACCGTGGGCCTGACCTCCGGCGCGTCCGTACCCGAGGTTCTGGTTCAGGAGGTGCTGGCTCTGCTCGCCGAGTACGGCTACAGCACCATCGAAGAGGTCGAGACCGCGAAGGAAGATATTCTCTTCTCCCTGCCGAAGGAACTGCGTTCCGCTCTGAAGAACGACGAGAACGTAGGCCGCCAGCTCGGTGGCCGCGGCGCTAAGCCCACTCGCTAAGCCTTTTAGCTGATGACCCCGTGTCCTTTTCCCCGTGTGGGGAGAAGACGCGGGGTCTTTCGTGTCTGAGGATGCACAGGTAGGGGGAGAAGCGCAGCTCTGCGGTCACGCTACGCGGGGGGGTGCCCCCTCTGCGGCGCTGGGGCGCCTTGAGGACGGAGCCCCCGCTTCGCGTAACCGGTTGCCTCCGCAGCTTCGCGGTCTCGCTACGCGGGGTCTTTCGTGCCCGAGGATGCACGGGATGCATGGCTTGGGATAGCGGTACGCGCCGGGTTCCGCTCGCGGGGGGGTGCCCCCTCTGCGGCGCTGGGGCGCCTTGAGGACGGAGCCCCCGCTTCGCGTAACCGGCCGCAACGCTCGCATATCCTCAACTCATGACATTTGTCATGTGCAGGTCATGACACTCTGTACCGCAGCGGCGCGAAAACCGGCGGTGTAATAGAAACATGAACACCGCAGCACTTCAGAACAGCAAGAACAACACCGCAGAAACCGTTATTTCTGCCCGCTCCCTCCGCCAGGTTTTCTCCACCCGTGCGGCAGGCACCGTGGTCGCCGTCGACTCGATTGACCTGACCGTCAAGCGCGGCGAAATCATCGCCCTGCTCGGCCCCAACGGCGCAGGTAAGACCACCCTCATCGACATGATTCTTGGTCTGACCCAGCCCAGCGGCGGCGAGTTGAGCGTCTTTGGCCGTAACGCTTCCGAGGCGGCACGCGCCGGTCTGCTCGGTGCGGTTCAGCAGACCGGTGGCCTGCTCAAGGACCTGACGATTCGCGCCACGGTCGAGATGATTGCGGCGCTGTACCCCAAGCCCATTGACGTGGATGAGGTACTCGCCGGCGCCGACCTGACCGATATCGCTAAGCGTAAGGTCGGCAAGTGCTCGGGCGGTCAGCAGCAGCGTCTGCGTTACGCCCTGGCGACCATGCACTCGCCGGAACTGCTGATTCTGGACGAGCCGACCGCTGGCATGGACGTGAATGCACGCCGCACCTTCTGGGAGCGTATGGAAGCCATCGCAGAACGTGGAACGACCATTCTTTTTGCGACGCACTACCTGGAAGAAGCACAGAACTTCGCCCAGCGCATCGTGCTCATGGAATCCGGCTCCATCATCGCTGACGGCTCCGCCGACGAGATTCGCGCCCTGACCGGCCACCGCCACCTTTCCTTCCTCGCACCCGCACCCATCACCGACCTGGATGTGCCGGTCGAGGTGACCGAAGAGTCCGGCGGGTACCGCCACCGCATCTCCGTGCTGGAGATTGAGCAGGTACTGCGCACTCTGCTGAACAACTACAGCATCAGCGACCTGGAGGTCACCAAGCCCTCCCTGGACGAGTCCTTCACCCTGCTGACCGAGCAGGCCGCCGCCTCCAAGGCATCCGACGCCTAAACACTAGACCGCCTCAACACCACACGCCGCCGCTACACACCTCAAGGAAAACATCATGCTCCGCTACGCACTCTACGACATCCGCGCTTCTATCCTCTCGACCGACCGTTTCTTCTTCGGCGTGGCACTGCCCATCGTCTTCTTCCTGCTCTTTGGCGCGATGCAGGACTACTCCTCCCAGCCGATGGGTGACGGCAACGTAGCAGCGTACGTCATGATTGGCATGGCGCTGTACGGCGCCGTGCAGAACACCGTGGCGATTAGCGGTAGCACCGTCACCGAGCTCTCCAGCGGCTGGAACCGCCAGCTGGCGCTGACCCCGCTGACCACCGGCAAGTACCTGGGCGCGAAGGCTCTGACCGCCCTGGTGATTTCTGCGGTGCCGGTGATTGCGGTGAACATTGTGGGCATGTTCACCGGTGTTGAGATCCCTGTGAACCAGCAGCTTGCCGCCGGCGCGCTGACCGTGCTGTGCGGTCTGGTGTTCGCCTTCTACGGCATCATGATGGGTCTGCTGATTCGTAACGAGAACGCCGTGTCCATTGCGAACGGTCTGCTGGTGATTATGAGCTTCTTCGGTACCGTGTTCTCCCCGCTGAGCACCGACCTGCTGAAGTACGCCCGCTTCACCCCGCTGTACGGTGCCGCCGAGATTGCCCGCTACCCTTTCGCCGCAGGTCAGACCATTATTCTGGGTGGTGAGGACTGGTTCGTGACCGAGCCGCTCTGGTACGCAGTGGTGAGCCTGGTTGTGTGGGCGGCTATCTTCCTGGGTGTTTCTGCCCTGCTGATGCGCCGCGCAACCCGCCGCTAAATGCTTCTTCCCGCCGCAGTCTCAAGGGTTCCGAGTATCAGGGCTCCCGAGGCTGCGGCGGAAGCCGTATCCACTCACACTGCATCTACTAACACTGCCGCTACTGACACCGCCGCACCGGTGGTATCTGCACCCGCGGCACCCGCACGTTAGGCTAGAACCATGACCGAAACCCACACCCACACCCATTCCTACGAGAACGAACACCCCCACACGGAGAACGAGGCGGCACCCTCCGCCGCGAAGCGCACCCTGGGCAAGCACCGCTTCCGCTTCCTCTACCGTGAACGCCGCGGCAACGTGAACTGGCTGGCGCTGGGCTTTAGCGCCCCGTGGCTGGTGTTTCTGCTCATGCCGCTGGACAGCTTCCTCACCACCCCGGAGTTGGGGCCGGTGCGCTGGGCCGGTGTGGCACTGGTGGCACTGTTTGCGGTGGTGAACTGCTCGGCGTACGCGGTGCCGTGGCTAGTGCCGGTCGCCTCCACGGTGCGTCGAAGCGTCATCTGGACGCTACTGATGGCGCTGCCTGTGGCTGGCCTGACGGCGCTGCGGCTGGAATCGGCGTATATGGTGTTCTTGTCGTTCAGCATGTACTTTGTGGCGTTCTGGATTTTTGGCACAATCGCCCCGTACCGCCTGCGCTTGGGTGTAGCGGCGACGATTGCCCTGGCCTGCTGGCTAATTTTTATGGCGAGCATCGGCTTTGATGTCACCGCGCGCGGTGGTATGGCCCTCTTTATCGGTGCGCCGATGGTGGGCATGCTGGGCTTCTCCTACCTGATTGAGCTGGGCGAACGCGCGGACGTGGCGCGTGCCTCCCTGGCGCTCTCCGAGGAACGTGAAGAGATTGCCCGCGACGTGCACGACGTGCTCGGACACTCCCTGACCGTCATCACCCTCAAAGCGGAGCTGGCGCAGCGCCTGCTGGAGATTGACCCCGCCCGCGCCGGCGCCGAGATGGAGGCTATCGCGCAGCTGTCCCGCGCATCCCTGGCGGAGGTGCGTTCGACCGTAACGCGCCTGCGTGTGCCCGACTTCTCGGGTGAGATTGAGGGTGCGGGCCGTGCCCTGCAGACCGCCGGTATTCGCGCCGAACTGCCGGAGGCTCAGAACGCGCTCGCAGTGGCTGGCGTGAACGCGAAGCTGTTCTCCTGGGTTCTGCGTGAGGCGGTCACGAACATGGTGCGCCACTCGGGTGCGAACGCGGCGCGGGTGCGTCTGAGCGCAACCGGTCTGGACATCCTCGATAACGGCGTGGGCGTGGGCGATGCCCGCGGTAACGGCCTGACAGGTATGGCTCAGCGTGTGGCGGCGTCCGGCGGTAGCGTGGTGATTGAGGCGGCGCCCGCGCAGTGGCTGGCGGAGAACCCTGCCGGTGGGGTGGGCACGCGCATCCGTGTGAGCATGGACGGCGACACCTCACTGCTGTAGATAGAGCGCTGTAGATTGTGGAACTTGGCGCCGCGCCCTGGACGGGGGAGCTACCCGCCCCTGTATGGTGGTGGTAGACAACCTCACGCGGTTGTTCCGCCCGCCGTTATCACCCCGTCTTCGCCCCTTGGGAGGCTCCCATGATTCGTGTTCTGCTCGCTGACGATCAGCAGCTCATCCGTGAGGCTCTTGCCGCCCTGCTGGGTCTGGAGGTTGACCTGGAGATTGTGGGTCAGGTCGGTAGTGGTGATGAGGTGTTGGGTGCTGTCGCCCTGCTGAAGCCGGACGTGGTGCTGCTGGATGTGCAGATGCCCGGTACTTTGCTGGCTGATGGTATTGAGGCGGCTGCGGCGTTGCGTGATGCGGGTGCTTTGAGTGAGTCGGGTGAGCCGGTGCGTACGCTGATTGTGACGACGTTTGGCCGCCCGGGCTATGTGCGCCGCGCCCTGGAGGCTGGTGCGAGTGGTTTCGTGGTGAAGGATACGGGTGCTCGCCAGTTGGCGGAGGCGATTCGTCGTGTGCATGCGGGTTTGCGTGTGGTGGATCCGTCGTTGGCGGCGGATTCTTTGGTGACGGGTGCTTCTCCGTTGACGGAGCGTGAGGCGCAGGTGCTGCGTGAGGCGGCGTCGGGTGGTACGGCTCAGCAGATTGCGTCGGCGTTGTTTTTGTCGGCGGGTACGGTGCGTAATTATTTATCTGCGGCGATGGCGAAGACGGGTGCGTCGACGCGTCAGGACGCGGTGCGTATCGCCACGGAGAACGGCTGGCTCTAACTCGCTGCTTCTCAATAATTCGGGCGGGGGAGCGATGGTGCTTCCTCGCCTCAGTTTTTTCGCCTTCACTTTCTCCTAATCGGTGCCTATCCCTGCACTCGGGGCGGCTCCTGCGCGAACACGGTAGAATGGTAGTGTCTATGCCCGCAGGCGCCCCGCACCCGTTTCTTCCCGAGACTGGCGGTGTCGCGCCTGGAAGCGGGCACCATTTTCGCCCTGTGCCCGCCCGCACCCGCCGCATCACGTACGCGGCGCATCCTGAGTGTTTGGCGGGGTACATGATTCGAAGGAAAACTTGTGGCTCTAACTATCGGCATTGTTGGCCTGCCTAACGTGGGCAAGTCCACCCTGTTCAACGCTCTGACCGGCAACACTGTGCTGGCGGCTAACTACCCGTTCGCGACCATTGACCCGAACGTGGGCGTGGTGAACCTGCCGGATGCGCGTCTGAACCGTCTGGCTGAGATTTTTGGTTCGGAGCGTATTCTGCCTGCGACTGTTTCGTTCGTTGATATTGCGGGTATTGTGAAGGGCGCTTCTGAGGGTGAGGGCCTGGGTAACAAGTTCCTCGCGAACATTCGTGAGGCGCACGCTATCGCCCAGGTGGTGCGTGCGTTTGATGACCCGGACGTCATTCACGTGGACGGCAAGGTTGACCCCGCCTCCGATATGGAGACCATTAACACTGAGCTGATTCTGGCTGACCTGCAGACTCTAGAGAACGCTATTCCGCGTCTGGAGAAGGCTGTGAAGATTAAGAAGGGTGACGCCGCTCAGCTGGAGACCTACAAGGCTGCGCAGAAGATCCTGGAGGATGGTGACACCATCATTTCTCGTGCGAAGGATGCAAAGCTGGAGCTGGCTCACCTGAAGGAGCTGAACCTGCTGACTGCTAAGCCGTTCATTTACGTGTTCAACGCGGATGAGGGCATTCTGGCGTCTGAGGAGAAGCAGCAGGAGCTGCGTGACATGGTGGCGCCGGCTGAGGCTGTGTTCTTGGATGCGAAGCTGGAGGCTGATCTGGTGGAGCTGTCTGAGGAGGAGGCTCGCGAGATGCTGGAGATGAACGGTCAGGATGAGTCCGGCCTGGACCAGCTGGCTCGTGTGGGCTTCTCGACCCTGGGTCTGCAGACTTATCTGACTGCGGGCCCGAAGGAGGCTCGCGCCTGGACTATTTATAAGGGTGATACTGCGCCGCAGGCTGCTGGTGTGATTCACTCTGATTTTGAGCGTGGCTTCATTAAGGCTGAGGTTGTGTCTTTCAAGGATCTGGATGAGGCTGGCTCCATGGCGGAGGCGAAGGCTCGCGGTAAGGTCCGTATGGAGGGCAAGGACTACATCATGCAGGACGGCGACGTAGTCGAGTTCCGCTTCAACGTCTAAGTCTGACGGGTCGATAGGACGTTGAGAATCCGGTGACGGAGGGATGACGAAAATCATCTCACTGTCACCGGATTTTTTGTACCCTTAGGTTGTAATGTAAACCGTTAATTGAATTTTATGTAGGGAGTGCAAAAATATCACCTAGATGAAATTCTGTTTTAGCTTGATTCTTTTATTTGGAGGATAGAATGAACGAATCTCCATTTCCTTTTGCTGAAAAGGGCGAATGGGTTGGTCATTGGTGGCTTCCCGAAAATCCTGATAACAAGGTTGCAGGAACCCTTGTTTGCGATGGGAAAGGGGGCATGAATCTTAAATTGGATAATAATTTTGATGAATATAATCCTGCGGATGTCGGGGAGGTGCGTGAAGATGAATATGGGAATATAAGTCGAACCGTCAGGAGCAAAGATTTACTAATTTCATATGATGTGATTTATGGTGTCGCTGACGGAGTAGATATTACGATTATGGATGCAAGAGATATGAGTCCCATATGGTTTTGGAGGAGAGCTGGCGTAAGTTATGTGAGTGATTGCAAGATTAATGCGGAGAAGTTGGTTCTAGGGCGGCATGTAGAAAGTAAGGATAATAAAGTATTTGAAGGTCTTAGGATTTCTGTTGATAATTTAGGTTTTTGGCATTCGCTGGAGGAAGAGAAAAAGGAAATTGAATTTGGGGGCAGGCGTATTGAGTTCTGTAATGTGAATAAAGATGAAGTCCCTGATGGGGAAAACTTGTTTTGTCGAGTTCTTGTAGATGGTGGTATCTCGCTGGAAGAGGCACTTGAAGAATCTCGTGTTATCCAGAATTTTGTTTCCTTTGTTGCGAACCAAGATTCCGGTATTGTTTGGCTTCAGCTTGAGGCTACTGGGGATTTTTCAAATTCTGATAATAAATGTGTGAATGTTATTGACTCTGAGATGAATATTGGAGAAGGGTATGGAATGGGCGGTATCTTTAGTGATGCTCAACTTGTCTCCATGGCATTTCCTTTCGCAGAGTCTCTTGCGAAATGGTTTGAGCTAGTAGCTTGTGCCAGGGCTGCGGTGAATATGGTGATGGCTATACAGCTTGAAGATATGACTTTCATTGAGAATGATCTCTTGGCAGTGACTGGGGCGGCTGAAGTATTGCATCGTAACCTTAATATTAGATCTCATATGTATGATGCCGCAGAGTTTAAAAAGATGAAAAAAGAGATAATGAATGTAGTTCCTGATTGGTATAAAGAAACTGCAATGTCAAATCTGCGTAATGACCCGAGCCTTCGAGTTAGACTTATGGATCTTGCAGGATTAGTACATGAGGATAATATTTCATATCTTGTGCCTGATGTTGAATACTGGGCAAAAAAACGGTAAAAGCTCGGAATGATCTTACCCATAAAGGAGTTGCTCCTAAGCAAAGTGCTGAAGAGCTGCTTGCCATCGTTGATGTCACAAAAGCAATTATCAGGTTGGCTATTATGGAGCGCCTTGGTGTTTCGAAGGAGTATCAAAACGAGATTGTAAAAAATTATCGTCAATACATTAATGCAGCTCGTCGTGCAGGGGAATGGCTCACCCCTCCACCGGAAGAAATAACTGAGGAAAAGCAAAACAATACTGATGCATGATGACGAACTGATGGAGCTCCACTTCAATGTCTAGGAGGTAAAAATGATAATCGAATGGTGGCATTCCCTTTTAAGTAAGTGGTCGTGGGATGACCCGATGCTTCTTTTGGGCTTTGCATCCTTTGTGGCCACTGCAATCATCCCCATTGTGTTATGGAGGATGGGAGCTAAGCAGGCAAAACGTGATAGCGAACAAGCAAAACGTGATAGCGAATTGCAAGCCAAAATCCTCGCTAATCTAACGTCGGTTTCTCAGCTCCAGCGGCGCGATGCGCTACTGGGGATTGTTCCCCAAGCCTCAGACCCCACATATCTGGCGCTACTGTGGAAAGAGATTCGTGAGTATGAGGGGGCGGATTGGGATTTCCTCCTCAATCATCTCCGCGCCAATCCTGCCCTTGCGCTTCCGGGAACGTCCACCGGTGTGAAAGTGCAAGATAACCTGACTGATGCTGCTGTGAGTAATTATGTTGACGGGCTTGAACGTCGTTATGCAGAAAGTGATGGGTACCCGCCCTATCCCGGATTGCTCAAATTCATTGCGGAAGTAAAAAGACAGGAAGCAAAGATTGAAGTCTCACGTATCGTTGAACTTGTTACGGGACCGACTGCAGAAAAGCAACGTCCAGGTCACTCCTTCTACCGGGATCTGGTTAATGCTCTTCCCCAGGCGGCGAGTCCTCTTCTTGACGCGGTTGAGAGGATTGATTCTCGGGCTCCCGGTGGTCTTAAGCTGAATGTTCTGACAGGTGCCCTTCTCGCGGTCAAAGACTTGGAAATGGGGCGCGGAGGTCCGAGGCTGGAAGCGGATGAGATGGATGGGCTGAAAAGAGACATTGCGGATGCTCTCGCTTATCTGCTGCATCGAGATGTCCTGCGCTCGTTTGACCGGTGGGAAATTAAGGGCTCGACCGACAGCGTCACTGCTACAGCTGCCTGGCTCATCAGAGCGGTTGGATGGGTTGCCGATACTGATAGTCATCTAGCGATGCGGATGATTCAAAACCTAGCTCCCGCAATTGAATCAGTACCTGAATCGGAAGGAAACTGGGGAACTGACGATGTCGATGTCCGTCAGGGGTTTGAATGGATCAGTGAAAAGCGTCCTGATTTGTGGGAAATCTATGGGGAGAGGCTGGAAGCGGCTGTCGCGGAAGTCGGGCAGCGGAAGGGGTGGCTCTCCTCGTAGGGTACTGCTTACCCTGAAACATTGATATACGCCGTGACGTGGTGGAGTTCCGCTTCAACGTCTAAGCGATAAAAACATAAAAGCGGAGCCCCGCACTGTACACACAGTGCGGGGCTCCGCCCTATTAACCCTCGCGCGCCACAACAGGCAGCCGTAGGGTGTTAAGTCTTATCGACCGGGATTAGTGGTCAGCACCAACCATAACGTTGGAAGCCTTGATGACTGCGTAAGCGGTCTCGCCAACCTTCAGGCCCAGTTCCTTAATGGACTCGTTGGTGATGGACGCGGAGATAATAACCTCGGGAGCGATCTCAATCTTAACGATGCCGTTGGTTGCACCCTCGGTGATCTCAACAACCTTGCCAGCGAACTGGTTACGTGCAGAAAGCTTCATGAAGCCGTGCCTTTCACTCAATAAACGTACAAATGCTCTAGATACTTTACACGCCTTATCTTCTGCATAATGAGCAAAAACCCGAATTTTCGTAAATATTACGCACAAACCAGGCAAATTTTATTTTCGGTTTCACCCACGCCCCGCACCCACCCCAAAAGACCGGCAAAAACCAGCCCCGCACATGCGGTTCACACCCGCCAAATGGTATAGTCAGCACGAACGCGAGAACCCTCGCACCCTCCACCGTCGCACCCCTTGCCTGGCTGACGCGCGCCCACACGCCGCAGCACCACCGCAGTAACACCGCGGAAACAGGGGAGCGGCGCATCCGCACAGATCGAAGAAGGAACCATGAGCGAAAACCTCAACGACATCGAAGCACCCGCCTGCCCCGAATGCAGCGAAAACTACACCTACGAAATGGGCGAACTCTGGGCATGCCCCATGTGCGGCCACGAATGGGAACGCACCGCAGCAGGCGAAACCGAAGAAGCGGCAGGCTCCAAGGTTCTCGACTCCGTTGGTAACGAGCTCGTCGACGGCGACACCGTCACCATCGTCAAGGGCCTGAAGGTCAAGGGCGGCGCAGACATCAAGGCAGGCACCAAGGTGCGCGGCATCCGCCTGCTCGAATCCCCCGTCAACGGCCACGACATTGAGGCGAAGGTCCCCGGCGCAGGCCAGATGTACCTGAAGTCCTCCGTGGTGAAGAAGGCATAAGCCAAGGCGATATAAGCCAAGAATACACAAAACGCCTCCTGCGAGGCGCAGAAAAGGCGGCACCTCCCGCACTAGCTCACGCTAGGGGAGGTGCCGCCTTATGCTTTATAAAAATTGCTTAGGTTTTAAAAGAAATTAGCAAATATCTCTTTACTTTTTACCGGTCAAGCCCATGTACAGGGAAATGGTCAGCATTGCAGCAATAATTGAGATAATCCAGCGGATCCAGTCAATGCCGCTAGTGTCTGCAACACCCAGCTGGGTCGCTGCCCAGGTACCGATAGCTGCGCCGACAGCACCGCAGATAATGGTCCAAAGAATCGAAATGTTCTGGCGGCCTCGCATAAAGAAGCGTGCAAGTGCACCAATAATTGCGCCGGTAATAATGGTGCCAATAAAAGTACCCATTGTAATCTCCTTGGGTTTATATATCTGCCACTGTGGCAGATAGTATGTTGTTTTCAATTATACGTAAATATGATATAAGAAGAGCTTATATGAGCTTTTATTAAGCTAAAAGCACCTTAGTGTTTTATCTCTAAAACGCTAAGGTGCTTTTCTCGTCAATGAGATGAGTGTCGAATGTATCGAATGGTGAATGTATTGACTACTTCGACTTACGCCAAATCTTCAGAGCGCTACAAATCAGCGGCAGCTGCAGGGGCAGGCGACCATACGCAATAGCCTTACGCTGAGTGGACTGGTTACGCGCATCCAGAGCCATCTGAATGTTCGCGGGGAACACCGCAACAAACAGCAGAGCCGCAAGCAGACCACCGGCGCGGCGGGTCTTATCATTAGCCAGCAGGGCAGCGGTGCCCAGCTCAGCTACACCCGAACCGTGAGTGTACGCGTGGGCAGGACCCGGCAGGTACTTCGGCACAATCGAGTCGAAGGGATCCGGGATGATGAAGTGCAGCGCACCCATCACAGCGAGGGCGCGAGCCATACGAGTAGCCGAGCGCTCAGCGCTGTACTCTTTCTTCTTAAAAATACTCATGCTCCCATTATGCGCCCGTCAGAGGCTTATTCTCTGCCTCAACGATGCGCTGAACCGCTGCGTGTTTGACTGTCTAAAATGCGGACTAGGCACGTCAAACAGAAAACATTGTTCAAAAGCAGGTAAGATAGGGAGCAACGGCACCACGTGCGGATGACGCCCCGCCTGCCCTCACCTTTAGGTGAGTCGCCAGACGGAGCAAAACACCGGGTGCCTACCGGAACAATCAAAGGAGTTATACCGTGAAGAAGATTCTGTGCATCGCTATCCTGGCAGGCGCCGCATACTTCGGTTACAAGAAGTTCGTTGCCTAAATAGCTAGCCCTCGGGCACTCTACATATCCTTAAGCAACGAAAACCCGCCGTCTCACATATGCACCATATGCGAGACGGCGGGTTTCTCGTATGCCCAACCTCCTGGGCATCAAACACGTAGCCTATAAGGTGAACCGGCTATTCGCTCGGCGGAACCTCACCGGTCATCACAACCTTGTTCTGTGAAGAGCTCCAGCTGAATTCAGCAGTCGTGCGACCGCTCGCGCTGGCGGAGCTCTCATCGCCCTTCACGTAGCGGTAGGTCACGCTAATCGAGCTGTCCGAGGTACGGGTAATCATCGGAGAGAACGAGTACGGCTCATAGGTTGCGGTACCAATGAACTTGCCGCGGTGGAACAGCAGAATGTGGTGCGCCATCGAGGAGATGCAGCAATCAGACGGGGAAGAACCCGGAATCGCGTCAATCCACGACAGCTCAGCACAGGGGTCGTAACCCTCGTAGCTTGCCGAAACGTTCGTCCACTGATCCCACTTGCTCTTATTCTTCAACTCGCGCAGAGCCTTAGACACCACGGTCGATGCAGAATCAGACGCGCAGGTGGAATCCTTCTTCGACTCAGACTTGGAACCCGACTTTGACTCAGGCTCAGAGGTCTTCGACTCGGATGCGGTCGGCTCAGCATGAACCGTAATCGTCACCACCGACGGCACCGGAGCAGGCGACGAAGCACTCGGGGTAGCGCTCGCGGATGCGCTCGGGCTCGCCGACGGGGTCGGGAACAGTGCCTGAGTGGAGGTCGCGCTCGCGGAGGCAGAAGCGCTGCCAGAAGAAGACACCACGGTACCCGAAACGGCAGAATCAGTGCTTGCCGAGCAGGAAGTGACAACGAGAGCTAGAGCGGCGCCCAATGCAGGTAGAGCCAAAGCGGTACGGCCGGTGAAACGGCGGCGATTAGAAGACATGGATACTCCTGAAGATGCGCGGCAGCGCGCATCGGTGCTGGTCAAGAAGTGAATAGTGAACTCGTCCAGTATAGGGAAAAAGAGGCGGGCACGTGGTGCGCGCGGTCAGTGCCGTTTGTTACCAGCGTCGTTCGTTACCGTGACATGGGCGAGCAGCTGCCCGGCGGCAAACCCCCGGCCCAAACACCCAGCACCAAAAACCGGCTAGCAGACCTTATCGTCCGTCAGATAGTGCACCAGCCAGGCGCGCCTCGCGGTCGCAATACGCGCCGTAATCCGTGGAAAAACCCACAGACTAATCGCGCCCTGGACCCACAAAATCAGCGAAAACAGTAGCGGCCGGAACGCAACATCGCGCGGATCCACTCCGGGGTTGAGAAGGTGCGCGAGCGCATCCGATAGGAAAATCGACGGGAACATCAGCGACATCAGCACCGTACCCAGCACCCAGCCCGGCCCGAAACAGAGCAGAACCCAGCGGGCACTCATCCGCAGGTTCTTGCGGTGCGCCCAGCGGAACTGCCAGCCGCGCAGACGGTACGGATACATCACGCCCAGAATCGAGCCCAGGGACACCACAATAGCCGGCACCACAAAGAACGATAGGGACATCATGAGGGTGGGGGTCAGGTGCTTGTCCTGACTGTGCAGAATCAGCGCCAGCAGGGTACCGGAAATACCCGTGATTAGACCGATCGCAATAGCCTTCGTGCGCACGAACAGGTGCAGGGCATGCGGGTCGCTACTGCGCAACGCACGCAGCGCATGCTCCTCATCGTGGCCCATCAGGTTCGTTGAGGTGACGTCCGCAACCATCCAGCCGACCATCACCAGCGCAAAACCAGCCGGGCCCTTAAACTCGCTAAACAGCCACGAACGCCAGGCTTCCGGGAGCAGGTACCACCAGATTGCCGCCAGCAGGGCGTTACACATGAGCGTCTGCGTTTCCACCGGGAGGGGACGCGTGAACATGCGGCGCAGCTCAGCGCGCACACTCGGACGGTACGTATTCTGCGGATCAACGAGGGCGTGACCCTCCACCCGCTGACGGCGCAGGTCCTGACGGAGTGCCCTGAAATTCGTCACGGGATGCGCCAGCGGCGCAAGGCGGGAAGATACGTGCCTCAAAATGCTCACCTGCCCATTGTAGAGGTGCCGCTGAGGCGAAGCGGCACCGCAGAAAATCAGCTATGCGGAAACTCTGCCCGCTAGTGCCTGTGTCCCCTTGCACACCCGCCGCATCCAAGGGACAATGAAGGCATGGCTGAAGTAACTCTACAGAACGAACTCGTAATCCACACCAACGGCGACCTGCCCGCAGTCGGCGCAAAGCTGCCCGAATTCTCGGTTCTCGCGGCTGATCTCTCCGAGATTTCCTCCGCAGACTTCGCAGGTAAGAACCTGGTGCTGAACATCTTCCCCTCCGTCGACACCAGTGTTTGCGCAACCAGCGTCCGCACTTTCAACAAGCAGGCTGCAGGCCTGGAGAACACCGTCGTGCTGTGCGTCTCCAACGACCTGCCCTTCGCAATCGGCCGCTTCTGCGCAGCCGAGGGCATTGAAAACGTCGTCACCTCCTCCGCTTTCCGCTCCTCCTTCGGTGAGGACTTCGGCGTGAAGCTCGTGGACGGCCCCCTGGCTGGTCTGCTGGCACGCTCCGTGGTCGTCGTGAACCCCGCCGGTGAGGTTGTCTACACCGAGCTGGTTCCCGAAACCACCAACGAGCCCAACTACGAAGCAGCCCTGGCAGCTATCAAGTAAGCTAAGCTTGGTACGGGAGCTGGATACAATCCCGGCACCCGCACATACTTCCGTCAGGGTTACCTGGCGGTACACAGCACAGCAGATACTGAACGTCTACAGCGCATGGGTTCACCCACACATGCGGCTGGCGACAGCATAACGCCCCGCCCACCCGGTATTTCGGGTGGGCGGGGCGCTTTACTATATCCAGACTTAGTGTTCGGAGGCGCCGGGATGACCGGGAGCGTCGGCTTCGACAGGCTCCTCATCGGCGACCAGCATATGCTCCGGCAGGGTGCCGCGGCGCTTAGCCACCACAAAACGAGAGATAAGTAGCAGCATATACACCACCATCGAAATCAGTAGCATCGACTGCGGCGCCAACACCAAACCAACCACTGCAGATACACCTGCAATAGCTGCGGTGGTACGGTCCTTTGAGCTCTGATAAGCATCGATGGCGAGCACCGCAAAGAGTGCCGTCATCACAAAATCCACGCCCTTGAGCTCACTCAAGAAACTTGCACCCAGCACGTAGCCGAGCGTAGCGCTCGCTAGGACGCTCAGGTGCAGACCCGCATGAATCCACAGGATGCGGGAACCACGCAGCTTATGGCGGTCCGGGCCCGTATTCAGTGCATACGCCTCATCGATGAGGGTGTACACGGTGTAGAACTTCGCCAAACCACCACGCACACGCTCAATCGGGTACGACAGACCGTACATGAGGTGGCGGGAATTAATGAGCAGAGTCATCACGGCGATAGAGAACAGTGACGCATGATTCGACATCATGTCAATCAGCACGAACTCTACCGAACCGGCAAACACCAGTACCGGCAGCAGGGGAGCCACCCAGAACGGCAGATGGTAGCTGTGGACAAGCACACCCAAACCAATACCGACAAAGAACAAACCCAGCATAATCACACCGGCAACGCGCATCGCCTCTGCGAAGCCGCTCTCTCGCGGTTGCTGAGAGCCTTGTGCATCGGGGGAGGTAGGCGCCTCCACCACGGGAATCATGCCGGTTAGCGGAAGGGCAGAAGCAATGACCTGTTCCACCTGCTCGGGAGAAGCCTGATGGGGCGCGGGTTGGCTCGCCTGCTGAGGTGCGGGCTGAGAAGAAGCAGCGGAGGAAACAGCAGTGGAAGAAACAGAGTTCTTAGAGATGCTCATCATGACCCCTAGAAAACCCAGTTAGCCAGAACAACACAGGTGACGGTACCCGCAACCATGCTCAGCACCATATTCTTACGCCACAGGTGCGCACCCACGGTCACCACCAGGCCCGCCAGGTACGGTGCCGCTGTTTCAACGGAAGCATAATCAATCTTTGCCACCGCATAGATGGCAAGCAGCGCAACCGCGCCGAGCGGAATCCAGTGGCTGAGCGCATCCAAAAGTTCGGAGCCAGCCAGAGCCTTCTTCAGGCCGAAGGGAAGCAAACGAAGCAGGAACGTAATACCTGCAGCCACAAGAATTGCGGCAAGAATATAGCCGGTGGTCACTTCACTGTTCATGAAGATTTTCTCTTTCTGCACATACTCAGCGAAAGACCCCGAAAGAGTGCCCCGAAAAGAGCGGAAGAGCCCTGAAAGAGGCGCGCGGGTGAAGCTACGAAAGCATCCGCGAAAAAGGGTAGGGAGAGCCCAACCGAAGAAGGGGCTGGGGGGCTAAGTAGTGCGGTAGGTACGTGAGTTGATGAAAGCCGCGAAACATGGAGGCGGAGGGTCGTTCCTCCTGCACGAGTTTTCTGCGTGGATAGTTCTGTGCAGATAGTTCTGGGCGGGTAGTTGCGCGCGTCAGTAGTTCTCGTGTGTGACCTCGGGTGATGCCGCTCCCGGTGCGGTGTTACTCCGGGGCGGCACAGCGTTCTGCGTCGCTAGTTTCCTTAGCGGTGTCTTTCATCTGAGTCATGGGGTACCTTCACCTCTGGGAGCCTCCGCGCAGGTTCGCGCGGGAGGCATCTTAGTAATCCTAGAAATAGAAAGAGGGGAGAGCGGTGCTCTTCATCTATCCTAGCGGGTTTTGAGCACATATGTAACGTTCTTACCGTTGTGTGGAAGCGGGAGCATCAGCGGCAGCGGCGGTTTCAGCCTCAGCCGCTACCTCATGCACAGCACGATGCGGCAGGGTGCCGCGGCGCTTCGCTACCGGGAAGCGCACCAACAGTAGCACCACATACGAACCCAACGCCATCACCAGGAAAGAGGACGGCGCAAAAATTAGGGCTACCGCGGCAGAAATTGCCACAAATAATGCTGCCACACGATCCGGGTTAGCGCGGTAACCGTCCATGGCAAGCACCGTGAAGAGTGCCGTCATCACAAAATCCACGCCCTTTAAATCGCTCAAGAAGCTTGCACCGAGCACATACCCGAGGATTACGCTTAGAATCCATGAGACGTAAATCAGCGCGTTTACCCACAGGATGCGTGCACCGGAACGGTTATCGCGGTCAGGGCCGGAGTTGAGAGCAAACGCCTCATCGCAAAGAGTGTGAATCGTCAGAGCCTTAGCCCAGAAACCCTTCACATTGTGCAACGGGTATGAAAGACCGTACACCAGATGGCGCGCATTCACCAGGAACACCGTCAACGCAATCGACGCTAGGGGCGCGCCACCGCTGACCATACCCACCATCAAAAACTCCACCGAACCGGCAAAAACTAGGGCAGATAGCAGCGGCGCAGTCCAGATCGGCAGGCCGTGCGCGTTGAGGATAATACCCAAACCCAAACCCAGCACCGCGATACCGAGCATCACCACGGAAGAATCCGCCATAGCCAGACGGATATCATTCTGCGTACTCGTACGCTCAGTGCCGGGGGTCTGTGCCATCAAAGAGTTCCTTGTATGCGTTGTGCTTTTCAAAAAATTTGCTGTGTGCGCGAGCGGCTTCGAAGCTCCACCGCGGTTTTCCAGTGTATAGGAGCGCTTAGAAGGCCGTCGAGAAAAAGAGTCCGGGAATAAAATATGAGAAACACGCTTATAGTGAATGACACTATACAACGCGGCGCTGAATAACCTAGCGACCGTACAGGCAACCCGAAAGGAACCTCAATGGCTGAGCAGAACAACATCGCGCAGAACAACACCTCGCAGACCGCAGAAGAGCAGAAGAAGGTGTACTCGCGCCAGCAGGAACGCCGCGAACTCGAAAACTACCGCCAGACCAAGATCGAGCGCATCGACCGTCTGCGCTACCGTGCCTACGGTGCCAACGGCGCAACCCTCGACTTCGGTGTGGGCGAGGGCCTGCTGACCCCCGTCGAGCTGCTGCTCGCCGCGATTGCCGGCTGCTCCTCCGTGGACGTGGACGCGGGCACCTCCCGCCGCTCCACCCCCGAGGTGTTCGAGGTGCTCGCCTCGGCGCTGAAGCAGACCGAAGACGGCGCGGTGCGCCTCGACGACGTTGAGGTGGACTTTGATGTGCGATTCCCCGAGGACGAGCAGGGCGCCACTGCGCAGAAGATGGTGGACCGCCTGATTCAGCTCAGCGAGCAGAAGGACTGCACCGTCTCCCGCACCGTGGAGCACCCCACGAAGGTTTCGTTCCACAACCTGGCGAACTAGAAAGGCTAGACGGACTAAACGCCCGGAGAGATAGCCTGACTTGAGGCCCTCCCGTGCCGCTCGTGATGGAGCGGCTCGGGAGGGTTTTTCTGTGTTTTTGTGGGTTTGGGGTGGAAAAGAGCCCGGAAAGCGGGTAGGATTGACCCTCAGATTAGAAAAACTTACGGTACGTAAGAATTCCTTATGATTGAAGAATTTCTTGACCGCAGGCCAAACCTTCGGCGGCACCACCCGCAGCAGGACTAGACTGGACACCAGACTAGACCGCTAGCAAACGCACGAAGCAATAGCCTCAGAAAGAAGACCTGACATGGCACAGCCTACAGAGACTTCCGGCGCTGCATCGGAAGCCACCCCCGCAGAGGGTGAACTGAAGCGAGGCCTCTCCGCCCGCCACATGCAGATGATTGCAATCGGCGGCGCAATCGGCACCGGCCTCTTCGTCGCCTCCGGTAAGACCATCTCCACCGCAGGCCCCGGCGGCGCAATCCTCGCCTACGCCCTCATCGGCATCATGGTGCTCTTCCTCATGCAGTCCCTCGGCGAGATGGCTGCGCATCTGCCCGTCCCCGGCGCATTCCAGACCTACGCGGCACGCTACGTGTCCCCGTCCTTCGGCTTCGCCATGGGTTGGAACTACTGGTTCAACTGGGCGATTACCGTTGCCGCCGAACTCGTCGCTGTCGGCGAGGTGATGAGGTACTGGTTCCCGGACATCCCATCCTGGGTGTGGGCGGCAGGATTCCTCGTGCTGCTGACCGGCATCAACGCCCTCTCGGCACGCTCCTACGGTGAGAGTGAGTTCTGGCTCGCCACCATCAAGGTCGTCACCGTGGTCGTCTTCCTCATTGCAGGTATCGCTATGATCTTCGGCATCCTGGGCGGTAGCTCCCCTGGCTTCTCTAACTGGACCGTCGGTGAGGCACCCTTCGTCGGCGGCGCACCCGCCGTACTCGCTATCTTCATGGTGGCAGGCTTCTCCTTCCAGGGCACCGAAATGATCGGTGTGGCAGCTGGCGAATCTGAGAATCCCCGCCGCGACGTGCCCCGCGCGCTGACCAGCGTGTTCTGGCGCATCATGCTCTTCTATATTGGTGCGATGGTCGTCATCGGCTTCCTGATTCCTTACTCCGACCCGAACCTGCTCACCGCAGCGGACGGCAACATCAACATCTCCCCGTTCACCCTCATCTTCGAGCGTGCAGGCATCGCCTTCGCGGCAGCCATCATGAACGCCGTGATCCTCTCCGCAGTGCTCTCTGCAGGTAACTCGGGCCTGTACGTTTCGGCTCGTATGCTCTTCGCGCTCGCCCAGGAGGGTAAGGCACCGAAGATGTTCACCCGCATCAACTCCGGCGGCGTGCCTATGAACGCGCTGCTGGCAACCGCAGCTATCGGCGCGGTCGGCTTCATCGCTGCACTGCTCTCGCCGGATGGGGCGTACCTGTGGCTGGTGAATGTGTCCGGTCTGGCTGGCTTCATCACCTGGGTGGGTATCGCCGTAGCTCACTACCGTTTCCGCCGCGCGTACCTGAAGCAGGGCAACAGCCTGAAGGACCTGCCCTACGTGGCGCCGTTCTTCCCCGTGGGCCCGATTATCGCCTTCCTCATGTGCCTGGTCGTCATTGGCGGCCAGAACTACGAGGCGTTCCTGAGCGGTGACTGGGCTGGCGTGCTCAGCTCCTACATTGGTCTGCCCGTGATTATCGCGGTCTGGCTGGTGCACCGCGTGGTCACTCGTGACCGCCTGATTCCGCTGGAGCAGATTGACGTGAGCGGTATCGAGGTTAAGGCTTCGAAGTAACGCGAACGATTGCGCCAGCTGGCTGAATTAGCTGATACATGAAGAGCCGCCGGTTCCCCTGACTGAGGGGAGCCGGCGGCTCTTTGCTATGCGCGGTTTACACCGGGCGGGTGGGCTAGACTGTGCGCCCTGCAGCTCTTAGGAGTGGCGGCGCGAGCGCAGAACGCTCAACCCCAGACCCGCGCAGATAGCAGCAACGCCAATGCCAACAATCACTCCAACGCTGGATGCGCCGGTGTTCGCCAGGGTAGCCTTCTTGGGGCTGCTCTCCTTAGCGAGGCTGTCCTGTGCCAGGGAATCCTTTGCCGAGCGGGTGGCGGTCACCGGAGCCTCCTGAGAGGGCTTGCTCTGAGCAGGCTTATTCTTGGGATGCGCCACGGTTGCGTCCTCCAGCTTGTCAGCGTTGGGGGTCTTATCGGCAACCGGTGCCTCCGGAGCGACCGTTGCCTCCGGCAGCGCAGGAACCGTCGGCGCGTCGGT
>NZ_KV807679.1:80264-80701 GCF_001812085.1 Rothia sp. HMSC065C12 | reverse complement strand
AGCGCAGGAACCGTCGGCGCGTCGGTCGGGTTCACGCCAACGGTTGCTTCGGGCAGGGGTGCCACGGTGGGCGCATCGGTCGGGTTTACACCAACGGTTGCCTCGGGCAGAGGTGCCACGGTGGGCGCATCGGTGGGGTTTACACCGATAGTTGCCTCAGGCAGGGGAGCTACGGTGGGTGCGTCGGTCGGGTTCACGCCAACGGTTGCTTCCGGCAGGGGTGCCACGGTGGGCGCGTCGGTCGGGTTCACACCTACGGTTGCTTCCGGCAGGGGTGCCACGGTGGGTGCATCGGTGGGGTTTACACCGATAGGTGCCTCGGGCAGGGGAGCTACGGTGGGTGCATCGGTGGGGTTTACACCGATAGTTGCCTCAGGCAGGGGTGCCACGGTGGGAGCGTCGGTGGGGTTCACGCCAACGGTTGCTTCCGGCAGGGG
>NZ_KV807679.1:49087-80164 GCF_001812085.1 Rothia sp. HMSC065C12 | reverse complement strand
GTTGCTTCCGGCAGGGGTGCCACGGTGGGTGCGTCAGTGGGGTTCACGCCGATGGTTGCCTCAGGCAGAGGAGCCACCGTCGGAGCATAGGTCGGAACCGCAGAAACCACGGGCTCCTGCGCGAAAAGCTCAAGAGGCTTCTGTGCATCAAACGAGCCGTACTCAGCACCCTGAACGCCAGCCGCCATGGTGCCCGCAATGTACTTGTGAGAGGTATTCAGCGTCGCCGCAACATCCGCCGGGACCTTCACCTCCGTCTCAAAAGCACCGTTGTGAATCTGCGAAGCAGGTACGGTCACCTCAGCCACGAAGCGCATACCCGTCTGGGGAAAACGACCGGGAACCCACACATTCGTATCAGACACCACCACGCGCACACCGTGCGGGGTCGCTTCACCGGTGTAGCCGGTACCGCGCACCTTCAACACAGTCTCACCCTTGGTGTTCAGACGCGGCGAATCCACGTGCAGAACCGGTGCGGCGCTATCCTTTACAACGTCCATGCGCAGAACCTGACCGCCCCCGTAACCATCAACGATGATATTAGCGACGAAGCTGTAGTTCTTCGCCGGGTCAACCAGGCTACCGGGAACGTAATGGGTCGCAGTCGCCGTGCCGTCCTTGAACGGGCCCTCAACGCGCACCGTCTGAATCGGGTTCAGAAACGGGAAACCCCTATGGTTTGCCTCGTGCAATGCCGGGGCGAAAGCGGTAGTTTTCGCGGGCAGTTTCGACGCCTTGAACGTAATCTTGTTCAGACGCAGGGCGGTCTTCAACTCACGAGTATTGGTCTCAACCTTGTAGTTGTAGACCGTAATAACCGGCGGGTTATCCGGATTCGGGGTATTAGCCGCTGCAACAGAAGGCAGAGCGCACAAGCTCAAGGATGCGGCAAGAAGAACAGAAGCACCGGCGCTACCGTAGCGGCGGGCATGAGAAGAGTTAGCCATCATGAAGTTCCTTCTACATGGGTGATTGAGCGATCCGCACTCTTCCTGTATCGCGCCAAGTCGAGTGCGTATACGGTACCGCGACATCACGGTTAATTACACCGTAACACGCACCTAAACGCATGAACCGGACATAAGATAACTCGCCGAAATATTACGTAAAACCAATGCCTACAGGGCGCACAATAGGGCGGATGGATAAGACAAACATGCACAGCGCCGGCTGGAGGATACGGAAATGCTAGGGTAGAAAGATGCCCACGCAGAAGAACCCGCAGAACCGAGTAGAAGCAGCCCCGCCCGCCCCGCCCGCCGAACCCAGCGCTACTGAGCACAGCGCTACTGAGCACAGCGCCATCGACAGCACGCACCGTGTCGTGAACGTGTGCGCTGTAGCAATCCGCAACCGGGACGGGCTCGTACTCACCGTGCGCAAACGGGGCAGCGACGGGTTCATGATGCCCGGCGGCAAACCCGAACAGGGGGAGACCCCGCTACAGACCGCCTGCCGCGAAGTGAACGAAGAAATCGGGCTCACCCCCGACCCCGCCCGGATGCACCACCGCGGACTCCTGGAGGCGGCGGCACTGAACGAGGCAGGCTTTACGGTACGCGCCGAAACCTACGAATACGCCCCCACCAACGAACAACACGAGCTATTGGCTTCGCTGGTGCCGCAGGCCGAAATTGCTGAGCTACGCTGGGTCAACCCCGCCATGAGCAGCCCCTTCGATTCTGTAGCGCAGGCACCGCTGAATACCGAGCAGATCTTCCCGCTGCTGGCACGCACCCCGCTACCGTAACCCCCGCCCCTGACGTGCCCCCTGAACCGGCGGGCGGCACACATGAGGTACACAGGTGCATCCGGTACCCTCAACACAGCAACATCTATCACGGGTAGAACGCATAGAGGCGCTCCACCCCGGAAACCCCCATACACCCCAAGGAGAACCATGAAGAAGACCGACTACAACCTCGCCGTCTACTGCGGCGCACGCTCCGGCAACGACCCGCTCTTCACCACCCGCGCCCAGGAGCTCGGCACCCTCTGCGCCCAAAACAATATTGGCGTGGTCTACGGCGGCGGCCGCACCGGCCTCATGGGCACCGTCGCGGGCGCAACCCTGGACGCCGGCGGCGTGGTCTACGGCGTGGTCACCCACAAGCTGGTCGGCCTGGAGGGCGTGTACCCCGGCCAGACCACCCTCGACATTGTGGACACCATGCACCAGCGCAAAATCGCCATGATTGAGAAGGCTGACGCATTCGTCGCAATGCCCGGCGGCCCCGGCACCCTCGAAGAGTTCTTTGAAGTTTTCAGCTGGCAGTTCCTCGACATTCACTCCAAGCCGGTCGCCCTGCTGAACGTCAACGGCTACTGGGACAAGCTCATCGACGCCATGCACTACATGGCGTCCACCGGCCTGCTCAACGAACGCTACCTGGATGAGCTCATCATCGCCACCACCCCCGAAGAGCTGCTGGAGGCGCTCGCCAAGGACCTGGAACGCCGCGCCGCAGAAAAGAACGCTGCCGAAAAGAACACTGCTGCAAAGAACACTGCTGAATAAAACCACCGCAGAAAACGAGAATGACTATGGCAACCATCCCCAACCAGGCACGCATCCTGCTGCTGACCTTCTTTGGCCCGTTCCCCGGCGTGCCCGTGAACCCCACCGTAGCGCTCGCCGAAGGCGCTCAGCGTCTGCTGGCTCAGATGCGCCCGGATTTGAACGTCATCACCCGCGAGTTGCCCGTCAGCTACGACGGTTCCAGTGCCGCCCTGCGCACTGCCCTGCAGGAGGTGCAGCCCGACGCGCTCATCAGCCTGGGCGTGGCGGTTGGCCGCGACGTGGTCAGCCTCGAACAGGTCGCTATCAACCTGGACTCCGCCGGTATTGAAGATAACGACGGCGACCAGCGCTGCGATGAGCCGATCGCCCCGGGAGGTCAGGAGGCGTACTTCTCCTCCCTGCCGGTGCGCGCCAGCTTTGAGCGTCTGCGTGCGGCGGGGGAGCCGGTCGAAATTTCGTACACCGCCGGAACCTACGTGTGCAACCACGTGTTCTACGAGGGTCAGCGCATCAGCCGTGAACTGGGTCTGAGCATCCCCGCCGGATTCGTGCACGTGCCCGCAACCTGCGCTGACGGTGAAGAGACCACCGAAGGCGCCGGCATGACCGCCCACCGTGACGCCGGTGGCGTGGTGCGTGACGAGCAGGGCATCCCGCAGCTGCCCGAATCCACCGTGGTGCGCATTATTGCTGAGGTCGCCTCCGACACCCTGCCCGCCGTGAACTAGCAGCACGGTACAGAGCAAAAACCCGTATAACAAAACCGCCGGATAGCCTCCCCAACTGGGAGACTATCCGGCGGTTTGCATATGTACGCTGACCCTATACAGCCGGGCTACAAAACCGGCACATGCAGGCTCGAGCTACTACTTGGTGCGGTTCTTCAGGTAGTAGTCAATCAGCGAAGCGGTCGAAGAATCCTGACGAGCCAGAACCTCGCGGTCACCCTCAATAGCGGGAACCAGGTCCAGCGCCAGCTTCTTACCGAGCTCAACACCCCACTGGTCGAAGGAGTCAATGCCCCAAACAACACCCTGAACGAAGGTGATGTGCTCGTACAGGGCAATCAGGGAGCCCAGAACGCGCGGGGTCAGGCGCGGCGCCATGATGGAGGTGGAGGGGCGGTTACCGCTGAAGATACGTGCGTTGACCACGTGCTCTGCGGTGCCCTCTGCACGAACCTCTTCCTCGGTCTTGCCGAAGGCGAGAGCCTGAGACTGCGCGAAGAAGTTAGCCAGGAACAGCTCGTGAACGTCCTGCTCGCCGTCCTTGGTCGGGTGGACCGGGTTAGCGAATGCCAGGAAGTCCGCGGGGATCAGGCGGGTACCCTGGTGAATCAGCTGGTAGAAAGCGTGCTGGCCGTTGGTGCCGGGCTCGCCCCAGAACACTTCACCGGTTGCGTAGTTGACGAAGGAGCCGTCCGCGCGAACGGACTTGCCGTTGGACTCCATGGTCAGCTGCTGCAGGTATGCGGGGAAGCGGTGCAGGTACTGGTCGTAGGGCAGAACCGCGTGGGTTTCTGCGCCGAGGAAGTTCACGTTCCAAATGTTCAGCAGACCCATCAGAACGGGTACGTTCTGAGCCAGGGGAGCGGTGCGGAAGTGCTCATCCATTGCGTGGAAGCCAGCGAGGAAGTCAGCGAAAACCTTCGGGCCGAAAACGATAGCCAGGGAGGTACCGATTGCGGAGTCTACAGAGTAGCGGCCGCCAACCCAGTCCCAGAAGCCGAAAGCGTTCTCGGGGTCAATACCGAATGCTGCAACCTTGTCGAGTGCGGTGGAGACAGCCACGAAGTGCTTAGCCACAGCCTCGGACGCTTCCTTGCCTTCCAGAGCGCCAGCCTCAGCCAGTGCGGACAGCAGCCACTCGCGTGCCACACGCGCGTTGGTGAGGGTTTCGAGGGTACCGAAAGTCTTGGATGCGACGATGAACAGGGTGGTCTCGGGGTCCAGGTCGGAGACCTTCTCAGCCACGTCGGTCGGGTCAATGTTGGAGATGAAGCGTGCGGTGATGCCTGCATCAGCGTAGGGCTTGAGAGCCTCGTACACCATGACCGGGCCCAGGTCGGAGCCACCGATACCGATGTTCACAACGGTCTCGATGCGCTTGCCGGTGATACCGGTCCACTCGCCGCTGCGCACGCGCTCAGCGAATGCGTAAATCTTCTTCAGCACGGCGTGAACGTCTGCGTCTACGTCCTGGCCGTCAACGGTCAGTGCGGGGGTGTAACCCTCGGGGCGGCGCAGTGCGGTGTGCAGTACGGCGCGGTCCTCGGTGACGTTAATGTGCTCGCCAGAGAACATTGCCTCGCGAGCCTGCTCCAGCTTGACCTCTTCGGCGAGCTTGACCAGCAGCTCAAGGGTTTCGGAGGTAATCAGGTTCTTGGACAGGTCGACGTGCAGTTCGTCGGCGGTGAAGCTGAGCTTCTGCGCGCGTTCCGGGTCAGCGGCAAACCATTCGCGCAGGTTCGGAGTGAGGGACTTGTGATGAGCGGACAGAGCGGACCACGCGGAGGTGGTCGTAGGGTCAATAGAAGTAGTCATGTTTCCATTCTCTTATTTTCGGGTGTCTATGTCACCTCTTTCGAGAGTGATATGGGACGATACGGCGAAAAAATCGAAACCTGGCACGCTGTTGTGGGCCTTGCAACATCAAGATGTAGAGTAAAACCTATGACTTCTTCACCTGAACACACACCCGCTGACACTCACGCACCCGTTGACACTCACACACCGCGCTACCTGCTCATCTCCCGCGAAGGGGAAACCCTGCTCAGCGATGACGGAACCCTGCACTACCTGACCGGTAACGATACTGCCGAGCCGCTGACCGAAGAGGCCATCCTTGCGCGCAGTGTAATTCGCCCCGCCGCCTACGGTGCCGACGCCCAGAAGAATAGTGAGGCAGAGGTGCACGTGCTCTACTGCGAGGACGAAACCCTCGCGCAGGTCGCCGCCGACCTGAACAACCCTCGGGTGCACGCCTCCGCCAGTGGCTTCCGCTACTACCCGGTCCATGATGACCCGGAAGGCCGCGCCCACTACGCCACCGCCCTGGCACGCCGCGACTACCTCATCGACATGCGCTACTCCGCATACAGCGGCGAGGAAGCGCCCCTCGGCTCCAAGGGCATCCGCCGCACCGCCTCCGGCGAGCTGGTGTTCCCCCGCATTGAACCCGCCGTGATGGCGCTGGTGACCAGCCGCGACGGCGAGCGCGTGCTGCTGGCGAATAACCGCCAGTGGCACCCCAACCGCTTCGCCCTCATCGCCGGTTTCGTTGACCCCGGCGAAAACCTTGAAGAGGCAATTGCCCGCGAAGTTTACGAAGAAACTGGTCTGCACGCCCTCAGCACCGAGTACCGTATGAGCGATGTGTGGCCTTTCCCGCGTTCGCTCATGATCTGCTACCGGGTGCGCGTGGATGAAAACGAAACCATCATTCATCACGATGGTGAGATCCGTGCCGCCCGCTGGTTCACCGCCCCCGAACTGCGTGAGGCGATAGCGATTTCGGAGGAGCGCGGCAATAGCGACGAGGACGACCCCGCCAAGCTTGAGCTGCCCGGCACGAACGCTGTCGCCCGCCGCATGCTTGATGAGTGGCTCGCCGAAAAGCCCTAGTGATACACTGGTAGCTAAGCCCAACGGAGGGGGGTCCGTTTTGGCGTGCCCGGAAACGCTCTCATTGCAGAGCGGCTCCACCGGCAACACTCCAACCGGCAAACACCCCCAGATACCTATCTGAAGGTACTGCCCCCGTGACCCCCGCGCCTTCTAGAGCGCACCCGCTGGCAAGACTATCCCCTAGATTTAAGCGAGAAACTTAACGCATGTCTGAAAACACCGCTTCGCGCCCCGACCTTCGCAATGTGGCCATCGTGGCACACGTTGACCACGGCAAGACCACCATCGTCGACGCGATGCTGCAGCAGACCCACGCCTTCTCTGCCCACGCAGATGTTGAAGACCGAGTCATGGACTCCGGCGACCTCGAAAAGGAAAAGGGCATCACCATTCTGGCGAAGAACACCACCGTGTTCTACAACGGCCCTTCCGCCAACGGTGAGACCATCACCATTAACGTTATTGACACCCCCGGCCACGCCGACTTCGGTGGCGAGGTGGAGCGCGGCCTGTCCATGGTTGACGGCGTTGTGCTGCTCGTGGACGCATCCGAAGGTCCGCTGCCCCAGACCCGCTTTGTGCTGCGTAAGGCACTGGCTGCTAAGCTGCCCGTGATCCTCGTGGTGAACAAGGTTGACCGCCCCGACTCCCGTATCGACGAGGTTGTTGGCGAGTCCATGGACCTGCTGCTCGGCCTGGCATCTGACCTGGCGGACGAGGTTCCCGACCTGGACCTGGACGCTGTGCTGAACGTTCCGGTGGTGTACGCATCCGGTAAGGCTGGCGCTGCATCCCTGAACCAGCCCGCAGACGGCCAGCTGCCCGACAACGACGACCTTGAGCCGCTGTTCAAGACCATCATCGAGCACGTGCCCGCCCCCACCTACAACCCGGACGAGGTTCTGCAGGCACACGTGACCAACCTGGACTCCTCCCCGTTCCTGGGTCGTCTGGCACTGGTTCGTATCTTCAACGGCACCCTGAAGAAGGGTCAGACCGTTGCGTGGGCACGTCACGACGGTGAAATCAAGAACGTCCGTATCTCCGAGCTGCTGGCGACCAAGGCTCTCGAGCGTGTACCCGCAGAGTCCGCTGGCCCCGGCGAAATCGTCGCAGTGGCTGGTATTGAGGACATCACTATTGGTGAAACCCTCACCGACGCTGAGAACCCCAAGCCCCTGCCGCTGATTAAGGTGGACGATCCCGCAATCTCCATGACCATCGGTATTAACACCTCCCCGCTGGCTGGCCGCGTCAAGGGCGCAAAGGTCACCGCACGTCAGGTGAAGGACCGCCTGGACCGCGAACTGATCGGTAACGTGTCCATCAAGGTTCTGCCCACCCAGCGTCCGGACGCGTGGGAAGTTCAGGGCCGTGGCGAGCTCGCCCTGGCTATCCTCGTGGAGCAGATGCGCCGCGAAGGCTTCGAGCTGACCGTGGGTAAGCCCCAGGTGGTTACCAAGACCATCGACGGCAAGGTCTACGAGCCCATGGAGCACATGATTATTGACGTGCCCGAGGAGCACCTGGGTGCTGTCACCCAGCTGATGGCTGCGCGTAAGGGCCGCATGGAGAACATGTCGAACCACGGTACCGGTTGGGTCCGTATGGAGTTCGCTGTTCCCGCACGTGGTCTGATTGGTTTCCGTACTCAGTTCCTGACTGAGACCCGCGGTGCCGGTATTTCTTCCTCCTACTCGATTGAGCACGAGCCTTGGGCTGGCGAGATTGAGTACCGCACCAACGGTTCGCTGATTGCTGACCGTGCCGGCGTGGTGACCCCCTACGCGATGATTAACCTGCAGGAGCGCGGCACCTTCTTCGTGGAGCCCACCTCTGAGGTGTACGAGGGCATGATCGTTGGTATGAACTCCCGTGCAGATGACATGGAAGTTAACATCACCAAAGAAAAGAAGCTGACCAACATGCGTTCTTCGACTGCGGACAACTTCGAAAACCTGACCCCGCCGAAGAAGCTGACCCTGGAAGAGTGCCTGGAATTCGCTCGCGAAGACGAGTGCGTTGAGGTGACCCCCGAGGCGATTCGTATCCGCAAGGTCATCCTGGACTCCAACGAGCGTGTCCGCGAGTTCCGCCGCCGCGCACGTGCCAACGACTAATACTGCGCGAACTAATAGCGCATTAGCGACTCACCTGCTGTAGCGGGTGCTGTCGTTGCGTAAGAACCGCCGCTGCCTTCTGAAGAGGAGGTAACGGCGGTTCTGTTTAACCGCCCCGATTCGTTCGGGAAATATTGTCGGGGCGACGGGGAGAGAAGGGGGAGGTGAATAGGGCGCTTCTGCTTTCTGCCTAAAACTGCTTTTGAAAAGCCTGAACACCCCGCGCTGTACATGCGAGTGTGTAAGATAAAATAATGCGCCTGCACGGTGGCGGCACCTGTCCGCTACTCAATGTCTGCCACTCAACGATGTAAATTGCCGGCGCGCTTTGACCGTCCAAGAAACCCAACCCTGCGTATGAGAGGGAAAGCCTGTGTCTGAAACCGAGAACACTCAGCCTGATTCTGCGACCCCCAGCTACCCCACGCAGGGTGAGCGCATCGCCCCCGGCTCGCGCCGTGACCTGCTGCCGAATAACTACGATGCGAAGAAGGCACGCATCCTGTTCGTGCATGCACACCCGGACGACGAAACCTCCTCGACCGGCGCGACCATGGCGTACTATGCGCAGAAGGGCGCGGAGGTGTACCTGCTGACCGCTACCCGCGGTGAGCTGGGTGAGGTCATCCCCGAGGAGCTGCATCACCTGGAGGTCGGTAAGCCCGGCTGCCGTGATAACGGTGAGGCGCTGGGCGAGTATCGCACCGGTGAGCTTGCCGGCGCTATCAAGGCGCTGGGCGTGAAGAAGCAGTTCTTCCTGGGCCAGGAACCCGCCGTCGCGGAGGGCGCGCTGCCTCTGTACCGTGACTCCGGCATGGCGTGGGGCCCGGAGGGTAAGCCCGTCGCCAACCCGGTGGCGGCGGAGGATTCGTTGACCGCGCAGCCGCTGGAGCCGCAAGCTCAGGCGCTGGTTGCCGCTATTCGCGCCCTCACCCCGGATGTTCTGATCACCTACGATTCGGACGGCGGCTACGGCCACCCCGACCACGTGCGCGTGTACGAGATTGTGCACCGTGCCCTGCAGATCCTTGAAGATGACGAGGACCGCCCGATTCTCACCTGGGGTATTGAGGGTGAGTTCGATACGGCTGATCAGCGCGTGCAGGCGGCAATCTACGGTGACGGCACCGCCAAGCGCAAGGCAATGGAGGCGCACCGCACCCAGATCACGGTGGTGGACGAGAAGACTTTTGAGTACTCGAATAAGGTGCCGCAGAAGATTTCTTCCGTGGAGACTTTCCGTGTGCTCGACGGTGACCCGACCGCAACCGTGCACCCGAAGCCGCAGGAGGCGGGTCTGGTGTCGAGCCTGCTGACCGGCTCGATTCTGGGTATTTTTGCCGGTATTGCCGGGTCGATTTACCACGCCTGGGTCGTGTACGCGGGGGATACCGCCCTGCCCCTCGGCTTGCTGGTGGCGTACCTGACGGTTTTCTTTACCGCCCTGTGGTGCGCCCTGTCGCTGCGTCGCGGCTACGCGGCGGCGGTCGTGGCTGTTGCGGCGTTCGTGACCGTGTACGTACTCGGTTACGGTCGCCCCGATTCGCCGTTTGTTCTGGTGAACCCGGGCCATTCGGCGATTGGTTTCTACGGTGCCCTGTGGTGGTTTGGCGCCCCGGTGGCGGCGATGCTGGGCATGCTCGTGTACACTCGCGCTCGCGTGAAGGACGCGCAGTATTTCTCGCCGCGTGCGGCGCATCAGCGTGCTCGCGCCAAGAAGTAGGCGCCAAGAAGTAGGCTGAGGCTCATCACTACGTCATAACCTAAGGGGAGGGGCGTTCCGGTTAGCCGGGACGCCCCTCCTGCTGTTTTGGGTGTTGCGCCGCTGCTGTCTTCTAAACCCGCCGGATAGAGGGCAATAGGAAAGAAAATGTATGCGTTATTCGGTGAATTTAGCGGGGTTGAAATAGCGGCGACTTCATCAAAAAATTCATGTGACGAAGATTTCATTTTTGGCTTAATCTATTTTTAAAATCCAGCCGACTAGTCGTAATGCAAATAAATACCAGGTCAGCCTAGCCTAAAAAATACCCCCACAAACCCATGAGCCCACTGTCTGATACGCCACGAAAATACGGTTAAACAGCCGGTGCGCGATAGACTATACACAGACTTCCCCGCCGGGTACCACCTACTCGGCGGTTTACTCTGTAGATTTTGCCCTGCAGCAGACGACCCGCAGACCGGCGGGCACGGGGCGAACAGCTTCTAGAAAGGCACACCAATGACCTACGTAATCGCGCTTCCCTGCGTGGATGTCAAAGACCGCGCATGCGTTGAAGAATGCCCCGTCGACTGCATCTACGAAGGCGAACGCACCCTGTACATCCACCCGGATGAGTGCGTGGACTGCGGCGCCTGCGAGCCCGTCTGCCCCGTAGAAGCAATCTACTACGAAGACGACGTCCCCGAAGAGTGGAGCGAATACGTCAGCGCCAACGCAGACTTCTTCGACGACCTGGGTTCCCCCGGCGGCGCAGCAAAGCTCGGCCCCACCGGCAAGGACGTGCCCTTCATCGCGGCGTTGCCCCCTCGTGGCGAGTAATCCCTGCGGCGAATAATAGCGACAACCGCATAGACTGACCGCACCCGCTAATGGGTGCCAAGAGCCTCCATCACAGCACCCGGTGCCCACGCACCGTCTAGGCGCTGGAATGGAGGCTCTTGCTGTAGGCACGCCAGCGCACGGACGCTAGACTAAAATGACGAAAACTATTCCCAAGCAACCAGGTGACACAATGACTTACGGCCTGAACCTGCCCGAATACCCCTGGGAGGCGCTCGCCCCCTACCGCGCAACCGCGGCCGCCCACCCGGATGGTCCGGTGGACCTGTCCATCGGCACCCCGGTCGACCCGACCCCGCAGAACATTCGTGAGGCGCTGGCGGCTGCCTCCGATGCACCCGGCTACCCGACCACCCACGGCACCCCCGCCCTGCGTGAGGCTATTGCCGAGTGGTTTGCGCGCCGCCGCGGCGTGACCGGCCTGAGCCCGGAGGCGATCATGCCCACGGTCGGTTCGAAGGAGCTCGTGGCGTGGCTGCCGTTCCTGCTGGGTCTGGGCCCGGGCGATGTGGTCGTGTACCCGCGCGTTGCGTACCCCACCTACGATATGGGTGCCCGCTTTGCCCGCGCCGAGTCCGTGCCCGCCGATAGCCTGGATGAGCTGGACGCTGACACCCGTAGCCGTGTGAAGCTGATTTGGGTGAACTCCCCGGCGAACCCGAACGGTGTGGTGCGTACCGTGGAGCAGCTGCGTGAGATTGTGGCGCAGGCGCGTGAAATCGGTGCCGTGGTGGCGTCCGACGAGTGCTACGCGGAGCTCGGTTGGGGTGCCTGGGATGAGGCGCGCGGCGGTCAGTCGGTGCCGTCCATCCTGGATCCTCGTGTGTGCGATGGTGATTTTACCGGCCTGTTTGCCGTGTACTCGCTGTCGAAGCAGTCGAACCTTGCCGGTTACCGTGCCGCGTTCATTGCCGGTGCCCCCGAGCTGATGCCGAACCTGATTAATAGCCGCAAGCACGCCGGCATGATTGTGCCCGCCCCCGTGCAGGCTGTCATGATGGTGGCGCTGGCTGATGAGGCGCACGTGGCGGCGCAGAAGGACCTGTACCGTGCCCGCCGCGAGGTGCTGGAGGAGGCGATTACCGCCGCCGGTGGCCGCATTGAGGACTCTGAGGCTGGCCTGTACCTGTGGACCACTTTCGGTGAGTCCACCTGGGATTCCATTGGTCGCCTGGCGGAGCTGGGTATTATTGCTGGCCCCGGCGTGTTCTACGGCGAGGACGGCGAAGGCTACGTGCGTATTGCCCTGACCGCTTCTGATGAGGCGGTGGCGAAGGCTGCTGAGCGTCTGAAGGCATCGGCCGCTAAGTAGCCCCGACGGGTCTAACTAGCCCGCATAGCAGAAAGCCCCCGCACCCTCCCGAAAGGGGAGTGCTGGGGCTTTGCCGTATCTGCTGATAATCGTTGGCTGAGGAGCCCGAACGAGAAGGGTTACTTGCGGTCGCCGGGCAGAACGAACATCTGAACGGTCGGCGGGTTCGGGTTATCCAGAGCGTCCGGAATCAGGTTTCGGGTCACCTTTGCGGAGGTGCGCGACGCCAGCCTGTCCGTAATGCCGGTTGCTACAGCCGTCAGCACGAAGTTCACCGTCACGAAGAGTGCCGCCGCCAGAATCAGGGTCTGCAGCACGTTGCCGTCACCGGAACCGATGCGGCGCGCCGAAGCGAGCAGCTCGGGGTAGGAGATGATGTAACCGAGGGCGGTGTCCTTCAGAATCACAACGAACTGGCTGAGCATTGAGGGCATCATCGCGGTGAACGCCTGCGGAAGCAGGATCCGAATCAGCGTCTGGGTCGGGGTCAGACCAATCGCAAGACCCGCCTCGCCCTGACCGCGAGGAAGTTGCTTCACGCCCGAACGCAGTAGCTCAGCAATCACCGAGCCGTTGTACAGGGTCAGACCAATCACCACGGCGATGAAGGGCAGCTGAGCCGGCGGAAGGCCGCTGTACTTGCCCAAGAACAGCCAGAAGAAGATCATCATGATCAGCACCGGCACGGCGCGGAAGAACTCTACCACCACGGTGCCGAACCAGCGGATAACGCGGTACTGGGAGAGTCGAGCAATACCGAAGACCACACCGAACGCAACCGAGGTAACCACCGAAACCGCTGCCGCCGACAGGGTCGAGGCAAGGCCCGGCAGGTAGTAGGAGCTCCAGGCGCGGGCGGTGAACAGGTCAGTCCACTTTTCTGCCTCCAGCTGCCCCTTCTGACCCATCACGGTCAGCACATACACCGCAAATAGTGCAAAAAGGACTACCGCAGCAATGTTGAAGATGCGGATACGACGCTGCGCGATAGGACCCGGCTCGTCGAAAAGCACCGAAGAAGCGGCGCGGGTGTCATTACTGATAAAAGGGTTTTTCATCGCTTCACCGCCAGCTTACGGGATGACCAGGTGGTCAACGCACCAATGGGAACAACAATGATGACAAAGCCCATCGCAAACATGATGAAGATAGCAAGCACCATGTTCGCGTCGAACTCAATCATGGATTTCATCAGCCCGGAGGCCTCCGCCACCGACGCGACCGAGGCGACAGTGCTGTTCTTCGTCAACGCAATCAGAGTATTGCCGAGCGGGGTAATGGCGCCGCGTAGAGCCTGAGGGAAAATCACCAGGCGGGCGGTGTCGAAGAAACCCAGACCGATAGCGCGTGCCGCCTCAGCCTGACCCTTCGGCACGGTGTTCACACCCGAACGGATCGCCTCGCAGATAAACGCCGAATGGTAAATCGACAGGGCAATGACCGCGTACACGAAGAAGTTCGTGTCGAAATCGTGCGAGAAGGAGAGCTGGAACTGCGTCCACACACCCAAAATGGCGAAAGTCATCATGATGGTGAGCGGAGTATTACGGACAGTATGCACATAGGCGGTGCCCACCCAGCGCAGGGACGGGACGGGGCTGATGCGCATGAGCGCCAGCACGGTACCGAGGACGAACGAGCCAATAGCCGCCCAGAGGGTCAGCTCAATATTGGTCATGAAGGCGCCAACCACATCGTACTTGGACAGGAGGGCGCCGAGTTGGTCAAAGAATGACATTCGTGAACCTCTCTAGAGGCCTAGGCGCAGGAGGTGCCCAGGTGCGGCGGGTTGGTTTCGGTGTTGTAGTGGTAGCCGGTGCCTTCGGTGTACTTGGTGATGAGTTTCTCCCAGGTGCCATCGGCAACCATCTCGTTGATGGCGTTGTTCACGGCTTCGCACTTGTCGGTGCCCTTGGGCAGGCCCACGCCGTAGCGTTCGGTCGTGAAGGGGGAGCCGACCACTTTCAGCTTGCCCTTGTTCGCTTTGGTGGCTGCCAGACCGGCGAGGGTTATGTCGTCGGTGGTGACGGCGTCCACCACGCCGCCGTTGAGGGCGACCACGCAGTCGGAGTAGCTGTTCTGCTTGACTAGGTTCACGTTCTTGGCGAACTTGTCCTGCACCTTCTGGGCGCTGGTGGAGCCGGTCACGGAGCAGAGGTTCTTGCCGTTGAGGTCGTCGGGGCCCTTGATGTCGGTGTTATCGGCACGCACGAGCAGGTCCTGACCAGCGGTGTAGTAGGGGCCGGCGAAGTCCACGGTCTTCTTGCGGCTTTCAGAGATGGAGTAGGTCGCAAAAATCATGTCTACCTGACCAGTGTTGAGCATGTTTTCGCGGTTAGCGGCGGGGGATTCTACGAACTCAATCTGCTCTTCGGAGTAGCCGAGCTTGCCGGCGACGTAGCGTGCCACCTCCACGTCGAAACCGGTGTAGGTGTTGCCGTCCTGGTAACCGAGGCCGGGCTGGTCTACTTTGATGCCGATGCGGATCTTGTGGTCGCTGTCTGCGCTGGAGCATCCGGCGAGGACGCCGGTCAGAGCGAGGGAAGCTGCTGCGGCGAGTGCCGCGAGCCTACGTGAATATTTTTGCATGTCGGTCCCTCCGCTTTAGTGGTTGATGATCTTGGAGAGGAAGTCCTTGGCGCGCTCGCTCTTCGGGTTGGTGAAGAACTCGTCCGGGTGCGCCTCTTCGATGATTTCGCCGTCGGCAAGGAAGACGATGCGGTCTGCCGCCTTGCGGGCAAAACCCATCTCGTGGGTCACCACGATCATGGTCATGCCTTCCCTCGCGAGGGAGACCATAGTGTCGAGCACCTCGTTGACCATTTCGGGGTCGAGCGCGCTGGTGGGTTCGTCGAAGAGCATGACCTTGGGCTTCATGGCGAGTGCACGGGCGATGGCGACGCGCTGCTGCTGACCGCCGGAAAGCTCTGCGGGCATTTTGTGCACCTGGGAATCCACACCAACCTTCGCGAGCAGGTTCATGGCTTCTGCTTCTGCCTCTGACTTGGACATTTTGCGGATTCGGCGGGGTCCAAGGGTTACGTTATCGAGGATGTTCTTGTGCGCGAAGAGGTTGTATGACTGGAAGACCATGCCGACTTCGGCGCGGAGCTTGGCGAGTGCGCGGCCTTCTTCGGGTAGTTCTTGTCCGTCAATGGTGATGGATCCGCTGGTGATAGTTTCGAGGCGGTTGATGGTTCGGCAGAGGGTGGATTTGCCGGAACCGGAGGGGCCGAGGAGGACGACGACCTCACCTTTTCCCACGGAAAGGTTGATGTTCTTCAGAACGTGGTTGGTGCCGTAGTACTTGTTGACGTTGGCGATTTCGATGAGGTTTTTCTGCGCTTCGGGAGCTGCCTGTGCGGACATTTTGAACCCTTTCACGTGAGGTGCGTCTATGATGCGGGTTGTCTGTATGCTGAGTTTTCAGCTTACGCCTCATACGGTTTTCTGTCTGCAAAATATTCACTTTACTGTGTAAGCAATGTGAATTTTTAAGCACGAATGCATAGTTATAGTATTTTTGACGTAAAAATATGGGTAAAAAATACCCCATCTTCACAAAAGGCTCTGACTAGGGAATATATTCTCCCCTTTTTCTACGTACTCACGAGGTGTCAAACGCCTTTGGGGAGGTAGTCACGACTTGGTAAAAATTTCGAAAAAAGCGCAGAAAAGTGCCCGATAGGTGAGATAACACCTATCGGGCACTCTTCAACACCCCTCACAAGGGGCTAAAACAGCTTAGGCTTCGTAACCGTTGGGGTTGTTCTTCTGCCAGTTCCAGTGGTCGCGAACCATGGTCTTAATGTCGCGGCTAGCGCTCCAACCCAGATCCGCCAGAGCAGAGGAAGGATCAGCGTAAGAGACCGCAACGTCACCGGGGCGACGATCCACAATCTTGTACGGCAGCTCCTTACCGCACGCCTCCTCGAACGCGTGCAGAACCTGCAGAACCGAGTAGCCGTTACCGGTACCCAGGTTCCAGGTGTGCAGGCCGCCGTGCTGGGTAATGTAATCCAGCGCCTTCAGGTGGCCGTCAGCCAGGTCAACCACGTGGATGTAGTCGCGCACGCCGGTGCCGTCAACGGTCGGGTAGTCGTTACCGAAGACGTTCAGGTGCTCGCGGCGACCCACAGCAACCTGCGCAATGAAGGGCACCAGGTTGTTCGGGATGCCCGCCGGGTCCTCACCGATACGGCCGGACTCGTGCGCACCAACGGGGTTGAAGTAACGCAGCAGAGCAATGTTCCACTTGGAGTCGGAAGCAGCCAGGTCGACCAGCATGTCCTCAATGTGCTCCTTGGTGCGGCCGTAGCAGGACTGCGCATCCATGTTCATCTTCTCGATCAGAGGCATGGACTCGGGCTCACCGTACACGGTAGCGGAGGAGGAGAACACGATGGAGTGGCAGTCAGCCTCGTCCATTGCGTACAGCAGGTTCAGGGTGCCAGCCACGTTGGTCTGGTAGTACCACAGCGGCTTCTCTGCGGACTCGCCCACAGCCTTCAGGCCCGCAAAGTGAATCACAGCGTCGGGGCGAACCTGCTTGAAGAGAGCCTTCATGCCTTCGAGGTCGAGCAGGTCAACCTTGTGGAACTCGGGGGCGCGGCCAGCGAGTTCAGCGACGCGCTTGAGGGACTCCTCGGAAGAGTTCGCGAGGTTATCCATGACGACGACGTCGTGGCCTGCCTTGAGCAGTTCAAGTACAGTGTGGGAGCCGATGTAGCCGGCGCCGCCGGTAACGAGTACCTTCATGATGTCCTTTCGGGCTTTATATATCCGGAAAAAGTGCTCCGGATGGGGGACAAAAGCTGTTGAGCTGTATCTAATGGTACAGCCGTGCATGGGGTGTAAGTACCCTCGGACACTGTGCGCTTGTGCACTCTGGTGTGAGCATGTGGGAAGCGTTCTTTAGGTGTGTCGCCACTCGCCCCCACCTCGCTGTATAGCTTGCGTCTAATCCCACCAGAAATACCACTGGCGGCTCTGGTGAATAAACTCCGTCAGCTGCTCAAAATCCTCAAACACCTGGAACGGAAGATCGGAACAGAATGCGAATTGCTCGACCGCCACCTTCTTCGCCTCGACCGGGTCTGCTACGGGGCGTTCCACCAGAAACTCCAGGCAGTCAGCACCGTCAAGAGCCGCCGGGATGGCACCGTACTTTTCACGCCAATAGTGGGTGAATGCCAGCTGCGTTTGAGCGTCCGGGCAGTCATTCCAGCCGCCGAAGGGCAGGTACGCGGGAATATCGGCGGGGTCATCGGTCGGAATCTGTAGCAGGAGCATCTCGCCTTTCTCTTCTTCATCCAGGAGCTCATAGCAGAGTAGGGCGGAAAGAGTCGGGGCGTCATCTTCGGGCTCCTCATCGGGCAGAAAATCGGAGCTCATAAACTCGTCGACAAGCTCGTTGAGGTTGAAGTCGTCCGGGTCGTCCTCGTGAGTCTCTTCGCCATCGTCCATAACCTGGCGCAACTGCTGAGCAATGGCGGCGCTACCGTACTCTTCGGCGGAGGCGCCACCACGGGCGGTACGGTAACGCTGCAGGACAGCACGAGTGTAGGCGCTCACCTGCTCGGGGGTTAGAGTCTCAACATCGTCGATAATGTCGTGCTCAAGGGATACCGCAATGACCATGCTTTCAAGCACCGTATCGTTTAGGTTCAGGAAGAAGGGGACGAACCTCTCCGTGTGCCCCAGCTGAGCCAACTCATCGTAACGAGCCATGGCATCAGTAGCAGGAGCGCCCACCGCAATACGCTCGTGCGGGTAGGGGAAAAGGCGCGTAAAGTGCCGGTAGGTTTCGCTCATCGTCGACTCTGACTTAGTTGATTCAGGCATCTGAGTTCCTCTCTGAACTGTACAAGTGGTCAGTCATGGCGGGTACGCTGTACCCGGTACTACCAGCCTAGCGAAAGCCCGAGCCGTACGCCCTGAAAACGGTCATCGTAGCCGCCGCGGATTCGCGCCCAGCCTGTGAGAGCGGCGAAGAGGGAACACCAGGCGCAGAAAAGGGGCCGGGATGCTTCACGCATCCCGGTCCCTAAAGTTCACGGGCCGACCCCCAACGTTTGCAAGGGCAACCAGCGCTAGTCCAGGTACAGACTAGTTCAGGTGCAGTGCCTCGTTCAGCTCCACGGTGTTCTTCGCACGCGGCAGAACCTCAATCGCGCCGCTGATCGAATTGCGGCGGAACAGCAGATTCGACACGCCAGACAGCTCCGCAGCCTTCACCACGCGCGCCTCCTGACCGGGCAGCAGGACGCTCACGCGCGAACCGGCGGTCACATACAGGCCCGCCTCAACCACGCAGTCATCGCCCAGGGCAATACCGATACCGGACTCCGCACCCAGCAGAGAACGCTCACCAATAGAGACGCGCTGAGTGCCACCACCGGAAAGAGTACCCATCGTGGAGGCGCCGCCACCCACATCCGAGCCGTCGCCCACCACAACACCCTGAGAAATACGGCCTTCAACCATGGAAGTGCCCAGGGTACCGGCGTTGAAGTTCACGAAGCCCTCATGCATCACGGTCGTGCCGGACGCCAGGTGCGCACCCAGGCGCAGACGGTCACCGTCGCCAATGCGCACGCCGGCGGGAACCACGTAATCCACCAGACGCGGGAACTTATCAATGTGGCTCACGCTCAGGTGGCCCAGCTTGCGCAGACCAATCGCCAGCTTCTGGAACTCGGTGGCAAGCACCGGGCCGTGGTTAGTCCACGCAACATTCGCCAGGGTACCGAACAGGCCGTCCAGGTTCAGCTCGTTGGGGCGAACCAGAGTGTGGGAGAGCAGGTGCAGACGCAGGTATGCGTCCACCGCGTCTTCGGGTGCCTCATCCAGGTTGATGGAGGCGGTACGCACCTCGGTACGGGCGTTGCGCGCCGGATGCTCAACGGCCAGGTCCTCTAGCTCGTCCGCGATGGACAGGTCGGGGGTCTGGGTGAGGGAGGGAGCGGGGAACCACGCATCCAGGACGGTGCCGGCGTGCTCGCCAGAGACAACAACATTGACCAGTGCAACGCCGGAGGCGTAACGGGGAGTGTTTTCAGACATGCCTTCCATTATAGTTTTGGGGGTGAGAGCCCCTTCAAGACCGTCTCATATGCTCGATATGGGCGTTGTGGGCGCGGGTGTGTGTACCGGGGAACCTGTAAGGTGGAAGGATGAGCGTTTCCCCGAATATTTCTGAGCGTCACCCTGTACCGCAGCCGCCCCTGAACCTGGACGTGTCCATGCCCGAGCTGACGCGTGCCCTGCTGGATTACGAGTCGGTTTCCGGCAATGAGCAGCCAATTGCTGACGCCGTGCACATGGCGCTGTCGTTCTGCCCGCACCTGCACCTGACCCGTGACGGGGACGCCATTATCGCCCGCACCGAGTTCCCGCCGCTGCCCGGCGCTGAGGGGGAACGCACCCGCATTATTCTTGCCGGTCACCTGGACACTGTGCCCCTGCCCACCGTTGAGGGTTCGCTGGGTACCGTGCCGTCCACGGTGCGTGAAGAAGAGGACGGGTACGTGCTCTACGGCCGCGGCGCCACCGACATGAAGGGCGGCGTGGCGGTTCAGCTGAAGCTTGCCGCCGAACTGACCGCGCAGGACACCGACTACAACCTGACCTACATCTTCTACGACAACGAAGAGGTCGCCAGCGAACTCTCCGGCCTGGCGCGTCTAATCCGCAACCACGGCGAGCTCATCACTGACGCAGACTTCGGTGTGCTGCTTGAACCGACCAACGGCACCATTGAGGGCGGCTGCAACGGCACCATGCGTTTCTTCGTGCGCACCCGCGGCCTTGCCGCCCACTCGGGACGTGCATGGCGCGGCGAGAACGCAATTCACGCACTGGCACCGGCGTTGGCGGCGCTCGCCTCCTACGAACCGAAGACTATCGCGGTGGAGGGCCTGGACTATCGTGAGGGCCTGAACGCGGTGCAGATTTCTGGCGGCGTTGCCGGTAACGTGATTCCTGACGCGGCGGCAATGCACGTGAACTACCGGTTCGCCCCGGACAAGACACTGGATGAGGCGGTCGCCCACGTGCGTGAGGTCTTCGCCGGTTATGAGCTGGACTTTGTGGATCTTTCCCCGGCGGCACGCCCCGGCCTGGACACCCCGCTGGCGGCTTCCCTGATTGAGGCGGTGGGGCAGGAGCCTCAGCCGAAGTACGGGTGGACGGACGTGGCGCGCCTGAGCGAGATCGGTATTCCCGCGGTGAACTTCGGCCCCGGTGACGCCCTGCTGGCTCACACCGATAACGAGCACGTGAGCTTTAGCCAGCTGACCCGCTGCCACGCGGATTTGCGTGCCTGGCTGCTCAGCGACCGTGACGAGGACTAGTCGCGGCGCTAACTCTGTTGGTGCTGATTCTGCCGGTGCTGGCGCTACTATTTGAATTTAGGTGACCGTCAGGGGTTGACGGTCCTGCATGATATGAGATTGACATGAACTTTCTTCTGATTCTGCTTGCCCTGCTGATTTCGGGCATTGCGGTGCTCTCCGTTGTGGCGCTCGGTGGTGAGCGTGCCGTGCCTGGTGCCGCGTTCTTCAGCGGTGTGGGCCGTGACGGTCTGGGCACCTTTGACCGTGTGGAGGATTTCGGCTTTATCGCTCCTCTCGTCGGTGCACCCGAAGAGGACAAGACACACGAGAACGCACCCGCCGCTGAGTCTGCTGCTTCGACCGCAGAATCTGCTGATGCTAACGCGGTTGCCGCTGAGCCGGTTCGCCGCGGTGCGGTTCCCCTGTCTGATGATGCGGAGAGCACCTTGAGCGCGCATGACTTTGTGGAGAAGCGGAAGAGCCCGCAGGCTGAGGGGAACTAACGCCCGTGAGTGTTTCGCCTGAACGTAATAGTGCTTCCCCCGCGTATTCTCCCGCGCAGGGTGCCGCCACCCCCGCCTCCGGCGAGGAACGGAGCGAGTCTTTTGATGAGCTTCTGACCTGGGCGTACACCGCCGCCGGTGAGCGCCTGCACCGGGTGGGGGAGCGTCTGTGTGCCCTGCCCGCGTGGCTGTCGGTACTGCTGATTTACGGTCTGTCCCGCGTGTGGGGTTTCATCGTGTTTGCCGTGGTCGGCCAGCAGCAGCTGCGCAGCCCGTGGGGTCAGCACCTGGACTACCTGTCGTTCATTAGCATCTGGGATGCCGGCTGGTATGAGCAGATTGCGGTACAGGGTTACCCGAGTGAGCTGCCGGTGAATGCGGCGGGTGTGGTTCAGCAGAATCAGTGGGCTTTTTACCCGATTTTCCCGCAGCTTTCCGGTGCTATTAGCCATGCGACGGGCATCGGGTACTACCCGGTGGCGGCGACGGTTGCTCTGCTTGCTGGTTTTGCGGCGGCGTGGGTGATTTACCTGCTGTTTGAGGCGTCGTTGAAGGCGACAGGTTTCACAAGTGAGGAGTCGCCTTCTGCCCTGTCTATGTGGGCTGTGGCATTGGTGTCGTTCTTGCCGGTGGCGCCGGTGCTTCAGGTGCCGTATGCGGAGTCGCTGAACCTGGTGTTCCTTGCCGGCGCGCTGCTGTGCCTGGTTCAGGGACGCTACGGCCTGCTGGTTCCTGTGGCGGCGTTGGCGTGCCTGTCCCGCCCGGTGGGTGTGCCCCTGGGCGCGGCGGCTGGCCTGTGGTGGTTTGCGTGCTGGGTGCGTTCGAGCCGCCAGTCGGGTATGGGCACGGCGTTTGTGCGTCATCTGGGGCAGCTGGTGAGTGCCTTGGTTGTGTGTGCGTGTGCGCTGGTGTGGCCTGCGATTGCGTGGTGGGCTACGGGCCGTGTGGATGCGTACACTGCCACGGAGACGGCGTGGCGCGGTACCCATTTGGCGCCGATTCAGCCGTGGCTGTCGCAGGGTTACCTGTACTTTGGGTATGCGGCTCCGGTGCTGCTGACTCTGCTGATTTTGGGTTTTATTGCTCTGTGTTTGAGCCCTCTGGCGCGTAGGGTTTTGGCGGCTCCGCTGAACCTGTGGTGCCTGAGCTATTTTGCGTATTTGATTCTCTTTTTGAATCCGCAGTCGTCGACGTTCCGCCTGTTTTTGCCGTTGTTCCCGCTGGTGATTGTGGTGGCGGCGGCGAGCCGTTCGCGGGCGTATCGTTGGGCGTTGCTGGTGGCGGGTGCGTGTGCGCAGTGGGGCTGGGTTGGCTGGCTGTGGCATTGGAAGCAGCTGCCCGGCGGTGGAGACTACCCGCCGTAAACGGAATATCGTGACTGGAGACCGCCGGTGTGCTGCCGGCGGTCTTTTGCGTTCGGGAGGTGGGCGTGCCTGCGGTTGGAGCCGCAGCGTTTTAACCCGGCGGCGGAGACTACCCGCTGTAAACCGCTGATGTGGTGTTCTTAGCCGTGGGCGCAATGCCCCTCTGCGGTGCGGTAGCGTACGCCTTCTGCTTGTCCAGAGCTTAAAGACACGTCCAGAAAGCGCCGCGGGTTCGGCGGTGCTGGCTCGGAACTGATAATCTATATTCTGTGTTTGGTATTAGTGGCACCGAGTTGATTATTTTGGCCATCATCACGTTTGTGGTGATTGGCCCCGAACGCATGCCCGAATACGCCCGACAGATTCGTGAATTCGTCAAGACAGTGCGCCGCATGGCGTTCGACGCGAAGGACGATTTCAAGGAAGCCCTGGGCGAGACGGGCCTGGAAGATATTAACTGGCGCCAGTACGACCCCCGCCAGTACGATCCGCGCGTGATTGTGAAGCAGGCGTTCGCTGAGGATGACGCCGAGCGTGAGCGTGAGGCGAAGGAACGTGAAGAGGCGCTGCTGAAGGAGAAGGAAAAGTCGGAGAGCCGTGCTCTTCCGCGAGGCGCATACGCCCCCTTCGACGTGGACGCCACCTAAGATTTTGAAACGAAAGAACCCCGCACCGTGATGGTGCGGGGTTCTTTCTGTATCAGCTGTCTGACCGTCAGCTTCTAGATGCTTGGGCCTAGACGGCTACATCTCTAAACGAAGAGCGGCAGGCTCTGACCCGCCCTCGACTCGCCGGATTGCAACAGCTGCGAGGCGATGGACTGGATTTCTTCTGCGGTGGCGGAGTCGGGGTGACCCCACACGACGGGCATGCCATCGTCGCCGCCGGTACGCAGGTTCACATCCAGCGGGACAGAACCGAGCAGCGGTACCGGGTAGGAGAGCGCCTCCGAAAGACGCTCAGCGAGCACCTGACCGCCGCCAGAACCGAACATGTCGAGCACGGTACCGTCCGGTAGGGTCATTGCCGCCATGTTCTCCACCACGCCCACGACCTTCTGACCGGTCTGCAAGCTCAGAGTGCCGGCACGCTCCGCCACATCCACCGCGGCGTGCTGCGGGGTGGAAATGAGCACCAGCTCCGCATTCGGCAACAGCTGAGCCATGGAGATGGCAATATCGCCGGTGCCGGGCGGCAAATCGAGCAGCAACACATCCAGGGCGCCGAAGTGCACATCCATGATGAACTGCTCCAGGGCACGGTGCAACATGGGGCCGCGCCACGCCACCGGCTCGTTGCCCTTGAGGAACATGCCGATAGAAATCACGCGAATAAAGCCGCCGCTGACCTTCTGCTCACCCCAACGCTGGGCGGGGGTGGGAACGTCCACGGTCGGCGGAAGAATCAGGTCATCCAGGCGGGTCGGGGCGTCGGTAATACCCAGCAGACCCGGAATGGAGAAGCCGTGCACATCCGCGTCAATAATGCCCACCGCAAGCCCGCGCGAAGCGAACGCGGCGGCAAGATTCGCGGTCATGGAGGACTTACCCACGCCACCCTTACCGGACACCACACCGAACACGCGGGTCAGCGAACCGGGCGCGGTAAACGGGTTGGAACGCTCCGGCTTGAGCATCGAACGCAGGGCAGAACGCTGCTGCGGGTTCATCGCACCCACCTGCAGCTGCACACGCTCAATACCCTCAACGGTGGCGGCGGCGTCACGAACCTGCTGCTCGATGGTGTTCTTCAGCGGGCAACCCTCAATGGTGAGTAGCACCGTGACCTCAGCCCAGTGGCGGCAGGGAATCGGCTCACCGCGCTCATCCAGTTCAGGATGCACGAGCGCAGTCTCCACCATGCCCAGCTCCGTAATGGGGCGGCGCAGTTCAGGATCCTCGACGCGGGCAAGCGCCGCGTAGAGCGCATCCTGCAAGGGGTTATTAGCGGTCACGGGCGCCTCCCTCACGGGTGCGCTCTGCCTGCTGCTGTGCCTGCTGGGATTCGCGGCTCTGAGGCTGGCTCAAATCGCCTCGGTGGGGATCCTGCGCGGAGTCCTTCGCGGGGCGTTCAGCCTTGTCAGAAGCCTGCTCGGTACCGTTCTCGCTACCCTCAGAGCTCTTTCCTTCAGAGCCCTGCTCCTCAGCGTCCTTTTCCTCGCCCTCGGAGATATCGATATCGTCGATAGCCTCCTCCAGGTCCTCAATGTCCTCACTGATGTCCTGCAACTGCTCGGCGTGACGCTCCTGCTCCTGCGCAATGTTCTGCAGTTCCTCAAGAATGTCACGCAGCTCGCTACGAACGAAGTCACGGGTCGCAACCTCACGCAGAGCAATACGCAGCGAAGCAATCTCGCGGGTCAGGTACTGGGTCTCCTCCAGGTTCTGCTGGTCACGCTTACGGTCCTCAGAGGCCACCACGCGGTCGCGGTCATCCTGACGGTTCTGCGCCAACAGCAGCAGGGGAGCAGCGTAAGAAGCCTGCAGGGACAGCATCAGGGTCAGCAGGGTGAAGTTCAGGCTACGCGGGTCGAACTGCATCTCCTCCGGCGCCAGGGAGTTCCACGCCAGCCACACGCCACAGAAAATGGTCATCCACATCAGGAACTGCGGGGTACCCATGTAGCGCGCAAAACCCTCGGTCATGCGGCCGAAAGCGTCCGGGTTGGGGCTTGAGAACAGCTTCGGCTTGCGGGTGCCGGGGGTGCTCAGCTGCGAGTCGCTACGCTGCGGGCGGGAGTCGCCGCGCTCGCGGTTGCGTTCAGCGTACTTCTTCTCCAGGCGGTCCTTGAGGATGCGCGCCTTATCGATGCGGGGGTTCTCTTCGGTACGGTTTGCGTCGCGGCGGTTCGAATCAGGCAAAGCGTCGTCCTACCTTTCGTACGGGAGTTCCATCATCGTAAGTGCGCCAGTCTTCGGGCAGGAGCGCATCGAGCACGTCGTCGATGGTCACTGCGCCTACCAGGCGGTGCGATTCGTTCACAATGGGAACGATGGTCAGGTCATAGGTCGCCAGCACGCGTGCCAGCTCTTCCAAACTTGCCTGGTCAGAGACAGGCTCAGTGTCGGTATCGAGGATGTGACCAATCGGCTCACTCGGCGGCACACGCAGCAACTTCTGCATGTGCACCAGACCCAGGTACTTGCCGGTCGGCGTTTCCAGGGGCGGGCGGGTCACCATGACGGCAGCCGCCATCGCCGGAGGGATCTCCTCGGCGCGGATGTGCGCGAGCGCCTCCGCGACGGTCGCCTCGGGGGAGAGGATGATCGGCACCGGGTTCATGAGCGAACCGGCGGTACCTTCGTCGTATTCGAGCAGTCGACGCACGTCGTCTGCTTCGTCGGGTTCCATGAGTTCGAGCAGCTTCTCACGCTGGGCGTCGTCCAGCTCGATGAGCAGGTCGGCGGCGTCGTCCGGTTCCATCTCTTCGAGGACCTGCGCGGCACGCTCGTCGTCCAGGTGCGACAGAATCTGCACCTGGTCCTCGGCGGGTAGCTCCTGCAGAACGTCCGCGAGGCGTTCATCCTGCAGCTCGGCGGCGATTTCGACCATACGCTTATCGCTCATCTCGTGGATAGCGTCCGCAAGGTCGGCGGGCTTGGAGTTCTCGTGGTTCGCCACGAACGCGGTTGCCGCCTGCGGTTCCACGTCGGTGGAGAGCAGGGCCTCGTCCCAGTCGACGATGAGGGTCTCCTTGGAACGGCGGCGCCACGTGCTGGAGGAGGAGCTGACGCGGGAAACGAACAGTTCGGTCACGCCCCAGTCGCCGTTGCGGCGCTGCTCAATGGCGACGTCCTCAATGACGGCGTCGCCGCTGCCGTCGAGCAGACGCACGCGGCGGTCAAAGAGCTCACCCACGATGAGAGTCTCAGAGTTGCGCTGTTCGAAGCGGCGCAGGTTCACCAGGCCGGTCGAAATGATCTGTGAAGCGTCGATACTTCGCACACGGGTCATGGGCATGAACACACGTTTCTTGCCGAGCACCTCAACGATGATGCCGACAACAATGGGTTCGCTGCCCTTGGCGGGGCGGGCGCCCGCAATGGAAGCGCCCAGGCCGCGTTTGAGCACGACGACATCTCGGAGACGGCCGAGGCGGTCACCGAAGGGGTCAAAAACGTCGAGGCCCAAAAGGCGGGCAATGTAAATCTTGCTGGGGGTGCTGAACTTCGAATTGCTCACCTCTCTAGGGTACGCCCCGCCGCGGGGATTCGCACTTTGAGAAGCCTAATTGAACAGGTGTTCGCTACGCCTGTAGAGGAGCTGACTGCCCACCGGGTCCAGGGTTAGGTCGGGCGGTAGAATAGGAGCCATGACTTCTAACCTGCCGAATATTCCCTCGACCCCGCCTTCTTCATATCTGGCCTCGCGCCTGGCGCAGGCTCAGGGCAAGCCCCTGCCCGCCGGTGAGGCGATCGCCTCCTTCGTTCGTCACGATGATGCGCTCGCCGCTTTTGACGTGCTCAGCGAGCAGGATTATCCGGTGACGGCGCTGTACCTGGTCAATGATGGTATCCGCCAGGTGGAGTACCCGGTACAGCCCGGTTACGGTCGTGCCCTGATTTCTGCGGCGATTCAGGGTGCGGTGATTGGCCTGGTGTTTTCGGTGCTGATGACCCTTGCCGGTGACTCTTTTATCTCTGAAGCACTCAAGTACGTGCCGCTGTCGGTTGCCGTGTTTGTGCTGTGGCAGATGTACGTTCTGCGTCGCTCCCATGGGGGTCGCTACCCGATGCGTACCGAGGCGATTCCTTCGCGTACCGTGATGTACGCTCTGCCGGAGTACGCTCAGGATGCGCGCCGCGTGCTGGGTGCGCACCCTCGCTTCTCGGCGGCGGTTGCGGCTGCGCGTGCGGCGGCGGCCCCGGAGGCTTCGCAGGCGCGTGCCGCTCAGAGCACCGTCTCGATGAATGGCGCACCGGTTCCGACCGGCGCCCCGAAGGCACCCTCGTACCGTGCGCAGGCGGGTAGTCAGCCGGCGCCGAACCAGAACCTGCCCGAGCGTGATACTACTGCGCAGAACGCGATGGCTCAGAGCGCGGCGCAGAACATGCCCGCACAGCCCGCACCGCCTGCTCAGCCCACTCAGCCTTCCGAACAGGACCAGGCAAGTACTGACCAGGCAACCGCTCAGAAGTCAGATACGCAGAAGCGCCCGGCGCAGCGGTACGGTCTGCGCGTGGACGATCCGGAAGAATACGCGAAGCTGATTCAGCCCAAGCCGCAGCGTCCAACCCCGCGCCCGCAGGGCCTGCACGATAAGCCCTCGCAGGACTCCGAATAACCGAACCTGCAACGGCGGTAGCCGCCCGTAGCAGCAGAAAATAAGCTAGGAAACAGGCAGAGAAGCAACATAGAAGACATGCGAAAGCCCCTCACCGAGCGAATCGGTGAGGGGCTTTCCCTATTCAGACGTTACTACGTAACTGGGGGGGGGCTAGGCGTTACTTCGCCAGCTTCGCCATCCACTCCTCAATGCCCTCAACGGTGCGGGGCAGTGCAGCGGAGAGGTTCACGTTGCCGTCCTCGGTGCAGAGCACGTCGTCCTCCAGGCGGATACCGATACCGCGGTACTCCTCGGGAACCGACAGGTCCTCGTCCTTGAAGTACAGGGCCGGCTCAATGGTGAAGACCATGCCCGGCTCCAGCTCAGCCCACATGTACAGCTCAGCCTTTGCCTGCGCGCAGTCGTGCACGTCCAGACCCAGGTGGTGGCTGGTGCCGTGCGGCATCCAGCGGCGGTGCTGACCGCCCTCAACGGTGAGCGAAACATCAGCGGAAACCGGCAGCAGACCCCACTCTTCCAGACGGTGCGCCAGAACGTTCATGGCAGCTTCGTGAATCTCGTAGAACTTGGTGCCCGGCTTAGCCACAGCGAATGCGGCGTCAGCGGCATCCAGCACAGCGTTGTAGACCTTCGCCTGAACCTCGGTGAACTTACCGTTCACGGGGAAGGTGCGGGTCACGTCAGCAGTGTACAGGGTGTCGTCCTCAACACCTGCGTCCAGCAGCAGCAGCTTGCCGTCATCGACGGTGCCGTTGTTACGAATCCAGTGCAGGATAGTTGCGTTGTTACCGCATGCTGCGATGGTGTCGTAGCCCAGGTCGTTACCGTCGGTACGTGCCACGGAGAAGAACGCAGTCTCAACGACGCGCTCACCGCGGTGGTGCTCCTTAGCCTTCGGCAGTGCACGAATGACCTCTTCGAAGCCCTTGACGGTCATGTCAACGGAACGCTGCAGGTTCTCAACCTCGATAGCGTCCTTAATCAGGCGAGCCTCGGAGAGAGCCACAGCCAGCTCGGAGTCCAGCTTGTCAGCCTGCTCCAGCTCCACGCCGGTGTTGTAGCGGGAGGTGTCAACCAGCGCGTCAACAGCCGGGTCAACGTTGCGGACCAGGCGGATGTTCACGCCGCCCAGGCCCTGGTTGCCGGCGTTCTTGGTGATAGCAACCTCAAGCTCGGACAGGTCGCGGGTACGCAGACCGTAACGCTCGGAGAATTCCTTCAGGGTGGGGCGGGGGCCAACCCAGAACTCGCCGTAGCGTGCATCCGCGTAGAACTCTGCGGTGTCACGGCCAGCCAGCGGACGGAAGTACAGGGTCACCTCGTGGTTGGAACCGTTGTCACCGGTGCCCTCTTCGACGGGCTCGAAGATCAGCACGGCGTCGGGCTCGTGGTCGATGCCCAGACCGGTCTGGTGCGCAAACGCCGAGTGGGGGCGGAAGCGGTAGTCGCAGTCGTTGGAGCGGACCTTCAGCGGGCCTGCGGGCAGGACGAGGCGCTCGCCGGGGAATGCCTTGGAGATCTTGGCGCGGCGCTCAGCTGCGTAGTCTGCTACGGGCTCGCGGGTGTAGCCGTCATCTTCGGCCTTGGCCCAGTCCTTAGCAATGAATTCGGTGAACGCAGACGCCTTAGGGGTGCTGCGGTGGTCGTTCTTCTGAGCTTCGGTGCTCTTCTCGTTGTTCTCAGTCATGGGTTAATCATATCTCCTTCACCACAGGTGGGCAGGTGTTTTAGCGCTTTTGACCATAAGAGGGGCGCGGTGGGGCAGAATATATCTTTGACTTGCGACCGGGTGCCTGATATTGCGCCGCCGATATTGGTAGGGTTGAATCAGAAGAGTAGATGACATACCTTAAAACCCCGCTGAGGTGGCGACGAACTAGCAGGGGCGGGGAAGGAGAGAATATGACGCAGACAGAACACCGAAATAGTGCACCTAATGCGCAGCAGGCACTGCAGCCCGCTGAATCGGGTGCGCCTGAAAATCTGAACCGTGCCGGGCGTTACGATTTGCATATTCACTCCGCTATTTCTGACGGCACGCAGAGTCTGACCGAGCTGGTGCCGCTGATTGCTCGCGCCGGGTTGGCTGGGTTTGCGCTGACTGATCACGATACGACGGCTGGTTGGGCGCAGGCGGCTCAGCTGGCGGATGAGCACGGTCTGGATTTTCTGCCGGGTGCCGAGTTCTCTTGCCGTTACCGGTACACCGACGGTGAGGGCCGCGCACGCACGAAGACTATTCATCTGCTCGCTTATGGTTTTGATTCGGTGGGTTCGGAGTTGGCGTGCCGTGTGGAGGCGATTCGTGCCAGCCGTGAGGGCCGTGCGCAGGCTATTGTGGGCCGTCTTGCCGCTGACTACCCGCTGACCTGGGATGACGTGTTGGCGCAGGTGGGGGAGGGGAACACGGCGGTGGGCCGCCCCCATATTGCTGATGCGCTGGTTGCTGCCGGTGTGGTTGCTGATCGTTCTGAGGCTTTCGCGAAGCTGCTGTACACGGGCAGCCCCTACTATGTGCCGCAGGATGCGCTGGACCCGTTGGAGGCGGTGCGTCTGGTGCGTGAGGCTGGGGGCGTGCCGGTGATTGCGCATCCGATGAGTACGATGCGTGGACCCGCGTTGAGCCTGGAGTACCTGGGTTTGATGGTGGATGCTGGCCTGGCGGGCGTGGAGGTGTATCACCGTGAGAACTCCCCGGAGGACCGGGCGCGTCTGCTGGAGTTCATTGAGCGTCAGCGTGCGGCGGGCCGTGAGGTGCTGGTGACGGGTTCGAGTGATTATCACGGTGCGGGTAAGCCGAACCTGCTGGGTGAGAATACGACGGATGCGGTGACGGTGGCGCGTATCCGCGAGCAGCTGGCGGCCCAGTAGTAAGACGAAAGAGTGTGGGGCGGGTTCCCGGTAAAGGAACCCGCCCCACACTCTTTTGTTTTCACCTCATTGCATATTCTCTAAATCTCTACCTGAAGGTTAGGATTTTTGATACGCTGAGAACGTTCTACTCATGAGGGTGCACAAAGATTGTGCCCCCTTCTGTTCATGAAGGAGCTATGATGCTTCGACAATTATTCGCCCGTCCTACGAAGCGGGCTATCCAGGCTGGCGGCACGGTACTGTTGGCTGGTGCCATGGTGTGCGGTAGCGTGCCGGCATATTCTCTTGGTGTTCTGAAACCTCGCCAAGTGACCCCTATTGTGCAGCCCAATGAACCGGCGGTGACCTGTAACGACCGCGCAATCTACGAATATAAGTACCTTCCGAATGCTTATGTGACTTACAGTCGCAAGATTATCTACGACTGGGCTGAGTGCATTGGTCTAATTTCTGAATACCAGAAGTATCAGCTAATCGAAGAAAACACCGTAATTTCCCGTGGCCAGTTTGTGGAGTATTTGTATCGCCTGTCGGGTTCTCCTGAGGTGAAGAATCTTCCGGCTCA
>NZ_KV807679.1:0-48987 GCF_001812085.1 Rothia sp. HMSC065C12 | reverse complement strand
GGGGTTGGAGTGATGGGAATTTCCATTACGATGCCCCCGCGAATGAAACGACGACAGTAATCATGGCATACCGCCTAGCTGGTAGTCCGGCGGTCAAGCTACCCGATATGAATCCTCCGAATGAGGAAGAGCCCTGGACCAAGCGGAACCCCAACCTTCCTTACGGCTCAGAGTTGCATCGGGCCTATGTTTGGTTGAAATACACTGGAGCTGGCTCTGATAAGAAGTACACTGGCTTCCACGAATCGGTTAGGTACCATGACGTCGCGAGCATGGACTCTGAAGGTCGACGAGTGAGTCAATGGACTTTCCAAGCAACATATGAACAGGCTTTTGAAGTATTGCGCATGGCGGATACTCGAGGCGTATTTTAAAAGATTATAAAAATAGTTTGGTCCCCTGCTCTTCTATGCAGGGGACCAAACTATTTTCTAGTTTTCTGTGGACTCATTCTCAGCTTTAGGGATTCTCGGCGCTACAAGCTTTCCCTCAAATTTAAAATTATTAATTTCGATCCTTAATAGCTCATAAAGCTCAGAGTTAATTTTAAGAACCCATTTATCCCCCATAATTTTCTTTTGGGCCGCAGTTCTGGTCTTATCACTCATCTGACAAGCATCGAAAGCATTTGCGCCAATAATACTAAGACGCTTTGCACCACCTTCAAGATAGAACCCCCATCGTGCTGCGAGAGCCGTATCAAGTGAAAATTTATCCTCTGGCTTGTCACTATCTTCGTAAGGATTATCAGAGCGCACTCCTGTAAAGGTGCAGTCACTAGCCCACTTGCTGATATACCAGTTTGCTGCCTCGTGGTTATGTGCTTTATCTGAGACTGCGTCATGCCAGCTGGAGGATTCACCGATACAGCCTACATAGTTATTCCGTGGCATTAGGGCGAACCATCCGTGGCCGCCGTTCTCTTGAGCCGTGCATCCTTGAAAGAGGTTACGTGTTCCGGCGACATACCATCCAGCACCGGTCTTGGCAGTATATTGATCGTCGGACTGGTCCTTTTTCCGCGTTACGTAGATAGAATTTTGTAGCACGGATCGGCGGTTGTACCAGCTGGTTGACCCAAAGAATTTACATTGGGAGGCGTAGATTTCAATTCCGGCGTAGTTTTTCCCTGAAAGGTTGGCATCAGAGATATCTACTGTAAGGAACTTATTATCTGCGCCACCAGGATTATTGCCATCTTTGCGGCGTAACGGATGACCGACAGGTTTGCCAACCAGCAAGCCTTGGCGCAAAGACTTGCGGACACGGATTTTATCGACTTTCATACCTCGGTCATGAAGCCCCAAAATCGCAACGCCCATATCTACATCCCAAATTTCTAGGTTAGAGAGGGAAGGGACAGCTTCAGGGTCATTAGGCTTACCCGTAAACTCAGTATGCAGAATAACCCCTGCAACATGAGCTAGTGGCGCCCCAGCATGCATATTATCCCTAAGCTGATCTACGTTGATATCCCCTTTCTTGGTACTTGTGCGAATCCACATGTCACGTACTCCGAAGCGCATCGGACGATTATTTGTCGCATTAGATATCGGATTTTGATAAGTTCCCGTATGAAAAACGCCGAAACATTCATCAGAGGTACCCGCTGCCTTGGTAAGCGCATCTGTGGACGTCGCAATAATTCGGGTAGACATTCCATGGCCGAAAAACTCCACCTTATCGAGCAAGTGAATGAAGGGGTGCGACACCTTGTAAATACCGGCAGACAGCTCAATTGATCCTCCACCGAGCCAATACAGGCGCTCTGCCAGCTTATTCAGCTGATCGGTGCAGTCCACTACACCCGTGGGGTCTACGCAGTAATCCAGAACATTAACGTGAAGGCCGTTCTTTGCAAGATTGTGGACTGTGCGCGGCCTCGCTTTGGTATTGTACTCGAAGTATTGTAGGCGCGTACGGAACTCGTCTAGCCGCTTCTGGGGATTCTCTACCCATTCTGGGGCAGGAGTCATAAACTCCTCAGGCTTATTTGCTTGCTCAGCATGGGCTGGGGAGAAAGCTGAGACTCCTGCAGTGGTTGCGGCAAGAGCTCCTCCTGCCAAAAGGGCACGCCGTGATGGCGCATGATATTCAGACATCGATGTCTCCTAGAGGTGAGTGAATTATTTGCCCTTCATCACGACGAAGTGACGTTAGTGGGCGGATACTTTCTGCACGTAGCACAGTGCTGCGCTGCAGAAGGTATCTCTAGTGTGTATCGCTTTTTCTTCTCTTTGCAAGAAAATTTATGATTTTTACATAAATTCGTTTCAAGTTTCATGTAAATATTTTAATTTTCTTCAACATATTAATGAGGCGTATGAAATTTATTACTTTAAAGATTTTTTAACATTGCACTGAAGCTGAAGGAGAGAATGAAACTGTGTCGGTTTGCTCTGTATCTTGGCGACAGAAAGGGGTGTGCGGTTCAAGAGAACGGCGGCCACGGATGGTTCGCCCTAATGCCACGGAATAACTATGTAGGCTGTATCGGTGAATCCTCCAGCTGGCATGACGCAGTCTCAGGTACAGCGGGTAATCATGAGGCAGCGAACTGGTATATCAGCTCATGGGCTAGCGACTGCACCTTTACAGGAGTACGCTCTGATAATCCCTACGGACCAAGCCAAGAAGTACCCCTAGAAAGAATCCTTGCTTCACTGTGGGGCTTCTATTTTGAAGGTAGTGTTAGGCGTTTGAATATTATTGGAGCAAACGCATACGACCAATGCCACATGGACTACGAAGACAATAACAAACCTAAACCCAAGGCGCTGGAAGGTGCATGGAAGTTCTCTATTGAGAATCCCCTGAAACAAGCCTGCAAGATTGAAATTATTCAGTATGCCTATACATCTAATGAAACTGCAGAGAAGAAATTAAATCCAGAAGATTATCCACTCAAGAAATAAAAATTACTGAAGAATACCCCTCACCTGTCAACGGGTGAGGGGTAAATCCTATTTAAAATTAAAAGATTTATCTGCCAAACGAATCACTTCGATAGCCTGCTCATACGTAGCGTAAGTCAACCATTCAAATTTATCATTAGGTGATACGATACCGTACTGTCGATACGATACGTTCTCAATAGAATCTTTATTATTTGGATTCTGAAGACCATAGTATAGCCAGGTGTATGCTTTATGAAGCTCCGAATTATATGGCATATTCGGCCATTTTTCTTTCCAAGGAGTATATAGAAAATAGGCATTAGGATCGTCTACTTCTACCGTTACGTTTGGACTACCCGCCAATCGATACACCATCAAGGCAGTAGCAGCCTCACTAGCAGGGGTATCGTAATGGAAATTCCCATCACTCCAACCCCAGGTAATGCCCCGCTGACGAGCCCACATCACCACAGGAAAACGCGGATCATCAGTCTTGATATCACCATACGGAGACTGAGCCGGAAGATTCTTCACCTCAGGAGAACCTGACAGACGGTATAGATACTCCACAAACTGGCCGCGAGAAATAACACTATCTTTCTTGACCATTTGGTACTTCTGGCGCTCAGAAATCAGACCAACACATTGTGCCCAACTAAAGATAACGCGACGCCCCAACTCACCATCTTGCCGATAATACTCATACTCTGCGCGGTCGTTACAGGTCACTGCCGGCTCATCAGGCTGCACAATAGGGGTCACCTCGTGAGGCTTCAAATGCCCGGTGGCATACGCCGGAACACTGCCGCACACCATGGCACCAGCCAGCAGTACCGTGCCGCCAGCCTGGATAGCCCGCTTCGTAGGACGGGCGAATAATTGTCGAAGCATCATAGCTCCTTCATGACCAGAGGGACACAACCTTTGTGCACCCCAATGAGTAGAACGTTCTCAGCGTATCAAAAATCCTAACCTTCAGGTAGAGATTTAAAGAATATGCAATGAGATGAAAACAAAAGAACGGGGCGGGTTCCTCATCAAGGAACCCGCCCCACACTCTTAACACGTGCTCTCACGAATACGTGGAAAAGACCGCCTAGACGCTCTCACGCGACGCATGATGCTGCAACACCGCACCCGCAGCCGCCGCATCCATCTGAGCAGCCGCACGCGCCGCACGAGCCTTAGCCCGCGCCTGATGCTGACGCTGACGACGCAACTCATCACGCCCATCAATACGCATCTTCTTATCCACCGCATCCATTGACCGGTGACGCACAAACCGGCAGGACGCGCCCTCAACCGGCTGCGTAGTCTCCGTGAGCGTATCCAACACAGCCTTCAATGCATGACGGCTCGCTGCCGTCAACGCATCACGACTCGTACCGCCACGAACACCCACCGTACGCTTCGGCGTGAACAACACACTCGCCCCACGCGGAACACCGCGATACTCAGCGAACGACACCGGATCCACGCCCAGACGCTTAGCCATCACCTCAATAGCCGGCGGATTCTGATCCACGCACACGAACTTACGACCCAGCTGAGCTGCCGCCGCACCCGTAGAACCAGAACCAGCGAAGAAATCCAACACCCAATCACCCGGGCGGGAACTCGCCGCAATCATACGACGCAACAAACCCGTAGGCTTCTGCGTAGGATACCCCGTCTTCTCCTTACCCGTCGGCGACACAATAGTATGCCACCACACATCAGTAGGGAGCTTACCGCGAGAAGCCTTCTCCTCAGTCACCAAACCGGGAGCCATATACGGTTCACGATCAACCTCCGCAGTATTGAAGTAATAGCTACGGTGATCCTTCGCGTACACCAAAATATTGTCGTGCTTCGTCGGCCAGCGGCGCGTAGACTTCGCACCGTAGTCATAAGCCCAAATCAGCTCATTAATGAAGTTCTCACGACCAAAAATCATGTCGCACATAATCTTCACATAATGAACCTCACGCCAATCCAGGTGCAGGTACAGGGTGCCGTCCTGCGCGAGCAGACGATGCGCCTGCTCAATACGCGGCGCTAGGAACGCCCAATAATCCTCGAACGAGTCGTTATAGCTCGCCAGAGTCTGCAGGGTGCTCGAATAGCTCTTGCCCTTAAAACCGGTGCGGTCACCCTTCTCAGAAGCTTCCGCGCTCAACGTGCGGCGCGTCTGCTTCTTACCCGTATTGAACGGCGGGTCAATGTAAATCACGGTGAACGCACCATCGGGCAGCTCACGCAGATACTCCAGGTTATCTGCCTGTACCAGCAGCGAGGGGCCCTGCGGATCGAAAACCGTCGAATCCGTGCGGGGCGACTCAGCGGCAGGGGAGGGCGCGGCGGGCGCCGGGGATGCTGAAATACCCAACCCCGGCCCTAGCCTTCAGAACCAGCACGGTCAGCGCCACGGCCCTTACCGCGAGAACCCTCAGCACGAGAACCCCCATCACGAGAACCTTCAGGGCGGCGGCGGGTACGGCGGCGACCCTCACCCTCCACGGGCTGACCCTCAACACGGCGGGTACGGCGACGCTGACGAGGCGCACGCTCAGAACGCTCCGAAGAACGTTCGGATGCGCCCTGCTCGTTACGCTCCGCACGCTCAGAAGAACGCTCAGCGCGCTTGCGGCCCTCGGAGCGGCTACGGCGCTCGCCGCGGCCCTCACCGGAACGACCCTCACGGCCACCGTCACGGCCACCGTCACGACCGCCGCGAGAACGGCGCGAACCCTTCTCACCGTCACGACCTCCAGAACGGCCACCCTCACGGGAACCGTCGCGGCCACCGCGAGAACGAGCCGGGCGGCCATCACGCGAGTCACGGGCGCTCTCAAAGAACTCATCGCCCATGCCCTCAGCCACACGCTCCTCGCGCGGCAGGCGGCCCTTAGTGCCAGCCGGAATGTTCAGGTCATGGAACAGGTGCTCAGAGGAAGAGTAGGTCTCAACCGGCTCAGGAACACCCAGCTCCAGGGCATCGTTAATGACCTTCCAGCGCGGCAGGTCATCCCAGTCAACCAGGGTCACGGCGGTACCCTCATTGCCGGCACGACCGGTACGGCCGGTACGGTGCAGGTAGGTCTTCTCATCCTCGGGCACGCGGTGGTTAATCACGTGGGTCACGTCTTCAACGTCAATACCGCGAGCCGCCACGTCGGTCGCAACCAGAATGTCGACCTTGCCGGTGCGGAACGCCTTCAGCGCCTGCTCACGCGCAACCTGGTTCAGGTCACCGTGCAGGGGAGCGGCAGCGAAGCCACGGTTCACCAGCTCCTCCGCCACGCGGGCAGCGTCACGCTTGGTCTTGGTGAAGATGACGGTGCGGCCGCGGCCGGTAGCGCGCAGAATGCGGCCAATCATCTCGTCCTTGTCCAGGTGGTGCGCACGGTAGACGACCTGGCGGATCGACGCCTTAGTCTTCGAGGCGTCCTCGGGGTCAGCGGCGCTAATGCGCATGGGCTTGGTCATGTACTGGCGTGCCATCGCAATGACCGGGCCGGGCATGGTTGCGGAGAACAGCATGCTCTGGCGGTCCTCCGGTAGGTAGCTGAGGATCTTCTCAACCGACGGCTGGAAACCCAAATCCAGCATCTCGTCAGCCTCATCGAGGACCACAATCTTAACCTGCTTCAGGTTCAGGAAGCCCTGCTGGTACAGGTCGATAATGCGGCCCGGGGTGCCCACCGCAACCTCCAGGCCGCGGCGCAGTAGCTCAGCCTGAGGCTCAATCGGCACACCACCGTACAGGGTTGCGACGCGGGCGTTGCGCAGCTTCGCAGCAATCGCCAGGTCCTCGCCCACCTGAATAGCAAGCTCACGGGTCGGAACCAGAATCAGCGCCTGAGGTGCGCCGGGGTGCTCCAAATCAGCCCAACCCTCATCGTCGCGGCCGACCACACGCTGAATGGTGGGCAGACCGAAGCCGAGGGTCTTACCGGTACCGGTCTCCGCCTGACCAATGATGTCCTGGCCAGACAGAGCTACGGGAAGAGTCAGCTCCTGGATGGGGAAGGGGGAGGTAATGCCAACCGCCGCGAGGGCGTCGCTAATATCCTGGCGAACGCCGAAGTCGGCGAAGGACTTTGCAGTCTGAGTGGTTTCCTGCGTGTTCGTTTCAGTCACTGGACCGTATCTTTCTACCCCTGCTCGGGGTGTGTTTCTCCCCGTAACGGGGTGTACCAGCCAGCGCCTCAAAGGTGGAGGCGGTGACGGGCGGGCGTCGAAAGCCGGCCGCGGGAAATTCTTACACGGGAAATTCTTACCGAGACGCCGCCTGCACGCATGGTTAGTACTCAAGGTTCATTCATGATGAGAAGGCGGTGCAGCCTCGGGGTCTTGAAAGGGGTACGACCGGTCATTCACTTAACCCCTCAATATTAACCTGGATTTGCTTTCGGCGCACCCCCGACCGGTTGTGGTGTGCGCCCTGATGGGCGATATACCGCCTCAAAACCGGGTACTGCGAGGTTTTTGTGCGGGCGGTTTAAAACGCAAAACCCCGCATTCGGCACGGCGTAACCACGTGGCACATAAAGCGCACGCACACAGCGCATAAAGCGCGGTTACGCATCGTGACGGATGCGGGGAAAGCTCAAGCTAAAGGGTAAACAGCTACCGAACTATTTAGGCGCCGATACCGAAACCAACGTGACGCTTAGCGTCGGAACCCAGCTCGACGTAGCCAATCTGAGCGCCAGAAATCAGGGTGGTGTTGCCCTTATCATCCATAATCTGCAGCAGCGAGCCATCCTCAATAGCCTTCGAGACCTTCTCCATGAGGATTTCCTTAGCCTCACTGGTCTCAACAATAATTTCACGAGCAATGTGGCGAATGCCAATCTTGATTTCCATGAGTCTCCTCGCAGAATAGTCCGGCGCAGCCAAACGTGCGCCGGGTATGGGAACTATCTTATCTAGCATCTACTCTAGCGTGAATACGCCCATCGGCACCGTGAACAGGCGGTACTTCGCCGGGGGCTAATAAAATACTCGCCGCCGGATGCGTGAAAATGCGCGTGAAAAATGCCGGGAAGAGGGGAGGGGAGACTCCTAAGACTCCTCCACCTGAATGCCGTAGAGGGTCTCCAGCGCCTGCACGTAATCCTCTGCGCGGCCCTCCGACGCCAGCTTCTTGGCGCGCACCGTCGGGGTGTGCAGCAGGGACTTCACCATGCGGCGCATCGCCAGCTCGAACTGCTCCGTCGCCGCACCGCAACCAAACTGGTTACGTACCTTCTCCAGCTCAGAATCCAGCACATCCATAGTGTGCGAACGCAGCGCAACAATCGCGGAGTCAATCGTGCGGGAACGCTGACGAGACACAAACGCCGCCAGCTCAGACTCCACAATGCGCGTAGCCGTCGCCACGGATTCCTCGGTCTCCTCGGGGGCGGCAAGGCGCACCGACTCGAGGGTAATCAGCTCAACATTCGGCAGGTCAGCGACCGAGGGGTCAAAGTCACGCGAAAGCGCCAGGTCGAGGATCGTGTGGTGGCCGCCCGGAATCTGCTCGGGAAGCAGCGGGTCGGATCCGCCGGAGCAGCCAATAATGACATCGGCAGAAGCCATGGCCTGCTCCATGCCGTCCACCGGCACCGCAGAAACCTCGCGCTTTGCCGCGAACTCGGCGGCACGACCCGAACGGGAATTGACCCAAATATCGGTGCAACCGCGCTCGCGCAGCGCCGCAATGGTTGCACCCGCGTAAGCGCCCGTACCAAAAATCAGGGCGCGTCGGGTCGACCAGTCCTTCTCGGCAACCTCATCCGCAAGATCCAGGGCAACAGACACAATCGAGCGGCCCTGGGCGCCAAGCGCCGTGTGCTGACCTACCTGACGAGCCGTATGCGCCGCATGCTCAAACAGCTGCACCAGCTCACCGGGAAGAGCCACGCCCTCCTCCTGAGCCTTCGCCTGCGCGGCAGCCAGGGCGCGGCGTACCTGACCGGCGATTTCACGCTCGCCAACCACGGCAGACTCCAGGCCGGAGGCGACCGTCAGCAGGTGGCGCGCCGCCTCCTCGTCTGCGTACACATCGAAGCTGGAATTGACCAGTTCCTTGTCCAGGCCGGAGGTTTGCGCAATCGAATTAACAATCAGCTCACGAACCATGTGCACATGCGCAGAGACGTGCAGCTGAACATACATTTCAAGACGGTTACAGGTGGCAAGAACTACTGCACCCTTAACACCGAGTTGACGTGCGATATCCGCCGCCAGAACATCGGGTACGCCAGAGGCACCGGCGCTCAACGCAGCGACGGTGGTCAAATCAACGGTGTGGTGCGATGCCACAAATGCATAAGTACTCACTAGAGACTAATCATAACCACGCCGACTAAGCCCCTGTAAAGCTCATAGAACCTAAGTTCCATCATCGTAGGGGGCAAGAAAATCTGCGCGGTGGGGGATGCGGGCACGAAGAGTAGGCACGAACTAAGGCGTCCCTCACTGCTAAGAAAGCCATCATTAGGTAAGAGTCACCATGACATAGTGTCGCAAAAACGCCCACATAAACCTGTCACACTAGAGACTATGAGCGAAAACCAGCACACCACCCCCGCGTCGGCACAGGGCACCGCACAGGCACCCGCCCTGCCCGCACACCCCACCGACGCCCAGCGACCCCTGCTCACCGACGAACAGCTCGCACACCTACCCGCCAACCACCCCCTGCGCGCAGGCGCCGCCGCCGACTCGCCCATGCTCCGCGCCCTCACCGGCCGCCCCTCCAGCCACCGACCCGTCTGGTTCATGCGCCAGGCAGGCCGCTCCCTGCCCGAATACCGCCAGGTACGCGAAGGCATCCCCATGCTGGACGCATGCCTCACCCCCGACCTCGCCGCAGAAATCACCGTGCAGCCCGTCCGTCGCCACAAGGTCGACGCCGGCATCTTCTTCTCCGACATCGTCATCCCCATGAAGCTCGCGGGCGTCAACGTCGACATCGTGCCCGGTAAGGGCCCCGTACTCGACCAGCCCGTACGCACCCTCGACGAGGTGCGCGCCCTGCCCGAACTCAAAGACAGCGACCTCGACCCCATCCGCGAAGCCGTCGCCGCCACCGTAGAAATGCTCGGCGACACCCCGCTCATCGGCTTCGCCGGTGCCCCCTTCACCGTTGCCGCCTACATGGTCGAAGGCGGCCCCTCCCGCGACCACCTGCGCCCGCGCACCATGATGCACGCCGACCCCGACGCCTGGCACGAACTCGCCGAATGGGCAGCCCGCACCGCAGGCCAGTTCCTGCGCGCACAGATCGAGGCGGGCGCATCCGCCGTGCAGCTCTTTGACTCCTGGGCAGGATCCCTCGGCGAAAGCGACTACCGCCGCTACGTGCAGGCACACTCCGCAACCGCTCTCGATATGGTGCGCGAATACGGTGTGCCGCGCATCCACTTCGGCACCGGCACCACCGCCCTGCTGCCCGCCATGCACGAAGCCGGCGCAGACGTCATCGGCGTGGACTACCGCCTGCCGCTCTCGGCAGCGAACACCCTGCTCAACGGCGCCGTACCCCTGCAGGGCAACATCGACCCGGCACTGCTCGCCGCAGGCACCGAAAACCTCTACGCACACGTAGACGAGGTCCTCGCAGAAGGCAACGCCGCCCCCTCGCACGTGGTCAACCTCGGCCACGGCGTACCCCCGACCACCGACCCGCAGGTGCTCACCGACCTCGTGGCATATATCCACGAACGCACCGCGCAGGCATAGGATAAATAACGATAAATAGACAGCGCAGATGCTGGACACCCTCCGGCATCTGCACCGAACATCTGCACCCCGAACCAACCACCACACCCGTTACCGCAATGGGCAACTCCACTGCACGCAGACCAAAGGAGAACCACCATGGGCCACACCAACCAGGCACCGCACCGCACCGCACAGGTCAGTTCCTCCGCCGCGCCCCAGAACGCACGAGCTTTCACCCGCAACGAGAAGGCACCCACCGCCATCGTCATCGGCGGCGGCCCCTCCGGCCTGATCTCCGCACGCCGCCTCGCCGCAGCCGGTATGCGCGTCACCCTGCTCGAACAGCGCCACCACCTTGGCGGTGCCGTTGGTGCCCACGAAGTTGGCGGCCTTCTGCTGGACTCCGGCGCAGAATCCTTCGCAACCCGCAGCCCCATTGTCAGCGACCTCGTCAAGGAACTCGGCCTGGGCGACCAGATCGTCACCCCCAACTCCTACGGCTCCTGGCTGTACCTGCCGCAGGGCGCCCGTCGCACCCCCAGCACCGGCATCATGGGCATCCCCGGCAATGTGAACGATAAGTCGCTGATCCCCGTCATCGGTAAGAACGGTCTGCGCCGCGCCCAGGTGGACAAGTTCCTCCCCGTCTCCGCAGGCGAGAACGCGAAGACCCTCGGTGAGCTCGTGCGCATCCGCATGGGCCAGAAAGTGCTCGACAACCTCGTCGCACCCGTAGTCTCCGGCGTGTACTCCACCCACCCCGACAAGCTCGACGTCGATGCGACCATCCCCGGTCTGCGCGAAGCCTTCCGCAAGCACCGCTCCCTCGCCGCCGCAGCGCACGCTTTCCGCTCGGCAGCCCCCGCAGGCTCACAGGTCGCCGGCATCGTGGGCGGCATGAACCAGCTGTCCGAACGTCTCGTCGAAGACCTGTACGCCTCCGGTGTTCGCATCGTCACCGGATTCGACGTCATCGCCGTTGACCGCGACGAATCCACCGGCCAGTGGTTCATCATCCAGCGCCACACCACCGACGGCGAAAACACCCCCCTCTACGCCGACTACCTGGTGCTCGCCACCGACGGCCCGACCGTGGCACGACTCATCGGCCCGCACGTCTCCACCGCACTACCCGCCCTGGAACCCGGCCCCGAAGTCGCCCTCGTCACGCTCGTCGTCGACGCCCCTGCCCTGGACAAGCACCCCCGCGGCACCGGCCTGCTTGTCTCCGAAGAAGCCACCGCCGTACGCGCCAAGGCACTCACCCACGCCACCGCCAAATGGCAGTGGGTCGCCGAGGCCGCAGGCCCCGGACGCCACGTGGTACGCCTGTCCTACGGCCGAGGCGGCGAAGACTCCCGCTTCTCCGAAGTCGCCCTCGCAGACGAGCAGCTCATCACCCTCGCCCTGCGCGACGCAAGCCGCATGATGGACGTAGCCCTCACCCACAACAACCTCGTCGACGCGGACGTCGTACGCTGGCGCGGTGTACTACCCGCCTCCACCCCCGGCCACCGCGACCGAGTCAAGGAATTCCGTGAACGCGCCAGCGAACTCGGAACCCTCAGCACCGTTGGCTCCTGGGCGGCAGGCTCCGGCCTGGTCTTAACCGTCAAAGACACCTACGAGCAGATGGACCGCCTCATCTACCACGCGGCACAGGACTGGGAGGGCGTCACCGCATCCAAGGCCGCAACCGCCAAGTAGACGGCGCAGCGGCGGCAGAAGCTCAGCCAATAACTCAGCTCAGCCAGTAACTAGACCAAAAAATTGAGAAAACGCGCAGCTACGGAAGCCGCGCCTCCAGCACAGCGAACCCTCGCTGAAGAAAGGAACACACAATGTCTCACGATCACGCAGCACACGGCCACGGCGGCGCACACGGCGCAGGTCAGGGCGGCTACACCCACGCAGGCCACGGCTACGGCGGCGCACCCAAGGGCTACGCAGTCCAGCACTCCGCAGCTGACGAGAACCGCCGCGGCCGCGAAGAAGGCGAAACCCTGCACTACGCCCTCTACACCGTGTTCGCACGCTCCGGCGCACGCCCGGCAGAGGCTAACACCGACGAGGCTCGTGCCGAATTCGAGAAGGTTGTTGAGCAGCTGGCCGCCGAGGGTGTGACCCTGCGCGGCATCTACGACGTCTCCGCAATGCGCGACAACGCAGACGTCATGATTTGGACCCACGGCCAGAACCCCGAAAAGCTGCAGGCAGCAGTCCGCAAGATTCGCCGCACCGCACTGTTCGCAGGCACCACCATCGTCTGGTCCACCATGGGCGTACACCGCGAAGCAGAGTTCACCCGCAACCACGCCCCCGCCTACGCACGCGGCAAGGCACCTGAAACCTGGGTCTGCGTCTACCCCTTCGTACGCTCCTACGACTGGTACTACATGAACCCCGAACGACGTGCAGAAATGCTCAAGAACCACGGTATGAAGGCCATCGACTTCCCGCAGGTTCTGGCAAACACCGTCGCATCGTTCGGCCTGAACGACTACGAATGGGTCCTCGCCCTCGAAGCACCCGAACTCGTGGACCTCGTCGACCTGATGCGTCACTTCCGCAACACTGAAGCACGCCTGCACGTTCGCGAAGACACCCCCTTCTACACCGGCCGCCGCATCGGCGCAGACGAAGTAGCAGAGGTTCTGGCGTGAGCCATCAGCCGAACAACGGCGTAACCCTCAACGGCACGCTCCTGCCGGACGACGTGGTACCCAACCGCACCGACCCGGCGAACACCGCCTCCAACGGCCCCGCCGCGCTCAACGAGCAGACCCTCGGCGACTACCGAAGCGAACGCAGCATCACCCGTGAACGTGCCGAAGAGGCGCGCCCCTACGATCTGGTGATCCTCTCCTCCTTCGGTGGCCCCGAGGGGCAGGAGGACGTCATCCCGTTCTTGCGCAACGTGACCGCTGGCCGCGGCATCCCGGATGAGCGCCTCGAAGAGGTCGCCACCCACTACCGCGCCAACGGCGGCGTCTCGCCCATTAACGAGCAGAACCGTGCCCTGCTCGCCGCACTGCAGCAGGCGCTCGCCGAACGCGGCCCGCACATCCCGATCACCTGGGCGAACCGCAACTGGAAGCCCTACGTGAAGGACGTGCTCGCCGAAGCCTACGAGAACGGCCACCGCAACGTGCTCGTGCTGGCGACCAGCGCCTACCCCGGCTACTCGAGCTGCCGCCAGTACCGTGAAGACTACGGCATGGCGATCGAGCAGCTCGGCCTGGAAGGTCGCGTGCACGTGGGTAAGATTCGTCAGTTCTTTGACGTGCCCGGCTTCTCCCGCGCTTTCGCTGACGGGCTGAAGGACGGCCTCGCCACGGTGCGTGAGCAGCTTGCCGCACGCGATAACGGTTCGCTGAACCCGCGCCTGCGCATCATGTTCTGCACCCACTCGGTGCCGACCTCCGCGGCGAACGAGGCAGGCCCGCGCGGTGTGAACTACGAGGGCGGCTCCGCCTACGTGGAGAAGCACCTGCAGGTCGCTCGCGCCGTGCTTTCGCTGGTGCGTGATGAGGCCCCGCAGCTTCTGCAGAACGTCGAATGGGAGCTGGTGTACCAGTCCCGTTCCGGCCCGCCGTCCATGCCGTGGCTGGAACCGGACGTCAACGACGCCCTGGAGGCGCTACCCACCCCCGCCAACCCGGCGGAGGACGGCGAAGCCCCCGTGGAAGGCGTCGTGCTGGTGCCCCTCGGCTTCGTCTCCGACCACATGGAGGTGAAGTGGGACCTGGATACCGAGGCGCTGGACACCTGCGAACGCCTGGGTGTGGTCGCCGTGCGCACCCCCACCCCCGGCACGCATCCGGCGTACGTGGAGTCCCTGCGCCGCCTCATCGAGGAGCGCGTGGAGAACGGTGTTTCAGCCGACCTGCGCCCCGAACGTGAGAGCGTCCTCGCCCCGAGCGCGAGCGGTCAGTACGGCTGGTTCGACGAGTGCGAACCGGGCTGTTGCAAGCCCGGTCGTGGCGCGCCGAAGCCGGTCATCGCAGAGTACGCAGCCGCTGCTGACGGCGCTGAGGACAGCACTTCTGAGAACGCACCCGCTAGCCGCTCCGGCGGGTGCGGCTCCGGCGGATGCTGCTCCCACTAACACCACCCCTGTAGCTCCGGCTCGCCCCAGCACCCCCTGACCGGGGTGTGCGGGCGGGTCGGAGCGCACGTGCCTACGGGCTATCCCCCCCCAGAAGTTAGACACACACAGCGTCGCAAACACACAGCCTCTGGGGAAAACACACACGCCTACGGGCTATCACACACATCACCGAAAAGGAGAGATATGAGCCATCACGAGTACATCTTGGGCACCCGCGGATCTGCTCTCGCCCTGACCCAAAGCCGTATTGCCGCTGAAACCGTCACCTCCCTCTACACCGAACACCAGGCACACCACGGCGCCGCAGATGCCGAGGTCGTGGACTTCACCCTGCGCACCGTCAAAACTGAAGGTGACGTGCTCACCGGACCCCTGGCAACCCTCGGCGGTACCGGCGTATTCGCCGCGGCACTGCGCCAGCGCCTGCTCGACGGCGAGAACGCCTCCGAAGAAAACCGCGTGGACATGGCAGTACACTCCCTCAAGGACCTGCCCTCCGCGCCCTGCCCCGGCCTGGTGGTCGCCGCAACCCTCAAGCGTGGAGACCCCCGCGACGCCCTTGTGGCACGCGACGGCTTGACCGTGGACACCCTGCCCGAAGGCTCCCGCGTGGGCACCGGCTCACCCCGCCGCGCCGCCCAGCTGCGTGCACTGCGCCCCGACCTTGAAATCGTGGACATTCGCGGTAACGTGGGCACCCGCATCGGCCGCGTGAAGGGCCTTGAAGAGCACGCCGGTAAGCAGGTCGTACTCCGCCAGAACACCGAAACTTCCGAACGCGCCGACCACGGTGTAGGCACCGAACGCAGCGGCGACTGCGACGCCGTGGTGCTCGCCGTCTCCGGCCTCAAGCGCTTGGGCAAGGAAGAACTCATCACCGAGTACCTTGACCCCACCCGCATGCTGCCCGCCCCCGGTCAGGGCGCGCTCGCCCTGGAAGTGCGCGAAAGCGAATTCGAGAACCCGGACCCCGCCGTGCTCGCCGACCCCGAGGTGGCGCGCCCGGTGCGTGCCCTCGGCCGTGCCCTGCTCGCCGCAAACCACCACGAAACCCGCCTCGCCGTCAGCGCCGAACGTGCCCTGCTACGCCGCCTCGAAGCCGGATGCGCCGCGCCCATCGGCGCGTACGCGCACGTGGTTGAAGGCGACCTGGTGCTTAACGTTGTGGTGGCGTCCCCGGACGGCACCGACATGCTGCGCCACACCTCGGCAACCGCCGAACTGGATGTGCCCGGCGCCGAACGCCTGGGCGTGCGCGTGGCAGAAGACCTGCTGCAGATGGGTGCCGCCGCCCTTGCCGGTTTGGACCTGAAGTAGGGGTCATGTCTGCCTCGTGTTCTGAATCCCGGCAGGCTGATGCCCCGCAGGCTGATGTCCCGCGCACGGTTCTGCTGACCCGCTCCGCCACCCAGGGCGCCGCCTTTGCACGAGCCCTCGCCGAAGAAAGCGCACAGAACGGATTGGGGGAGTGCCGGGTCCTCTTCGCACCCCTGCAACAGACACGCACCGTCGAGCCGGGCGAAGACCACGCCGCCGCGCTGGAGGCGCTCGCCTCCGGCCACTATGCGTGGGTGAGCTTCACGAGCGCCAACACGGTTCGCGCCTGCGCCGAGCTGTGGGGTGACAAGTTCGCCCGCGCCTGCGCGAGCGGTGGAGTGTGTATCGCTTGCGTGGGTACGGCAACCGCCCGTGCCGTACACGCCCAGCTCGGGCTGGATGCAGATTTTCAGCCGCAGGTGCAGAGCGCCGCGGGAATGCTCGCGGAGTTCGAGCAGCCCGTAGCTGAAGCCCCCGCTGTGCTGGTTTTGGAGGGCTCCAACGCCCGCCCGACCCTGCGGGAAGGCCTCAAGGACCTGGGCTGGGACAGCCGCCGCTGCGTGCTCTACGACATGGTGCCCGCCGAGCAGGTGGCGCCCGGCGAGCTGAGCCTCAGCACCGCCCGCGCGCTCGTACAGGGGAATGCCGTAGATGCCGCCGCCCCGGAAACCCCCTCGCCGGATGTGCTGGTGGTGACCGCCCCCTCCCGCCTGCACGCCCTACTCGACGGCGCACCCGCGCTACCGCCCGAATCCGTGCCGCCGGTGGTGGCAATTGGGGCGAGTACCGCCTCCGCATGCTGTGCCCTGAACCTGCGCTACGTGCAGGCTGATTCGCCGTCACCGCAGGATTTGGCGCGCGCCGCTGCATCCCTCATCTACTAAGACCACATATTTTTATCGAGTTTTCAGGAGAGATCATGAACCTCACCCGCCGCCCGCGCCGCCTGCGCACCACCGCAGCCATGCGCTCCCTCGTCGCCGAGACCACCCTGCGCCCCGCGCAGCTGATTCAGGTGTTCTTCGTTCGCGACGGCATCGACGAGCCGCAGCCGATTCGTTCGATGCCCGGTCAGTACCAGCACACCCTGGAGAGCATCATCCCCGCCGTGCGTGAGGCGTACGAGGCGGGCATCCGTTGCATTGACCTGTTCGGCATTCCTCGCGATGAGGATAAGGACGAGGTCGGCTCGACCGCCTGGGATCCGCAGGGCATCCTGAACCGTGCCATTGCGGTGTGCCGTGAGGAGTTCGGCGATGACCTGGTGGTTATGGCTGATACCTGCCTGGATGAGTTCACGAGCCACGGCCACTGCGGCGTGCTGGTCGATGACGGCCACGGCACGCTCGTGGTGGATAATGACGAGACCGTGGAGCTGTACTGCAAGATGGCGGTTTCGCAGGCTCGTGCGGGTGCCCACACGGTGTCCCCGTCGGGCATGATGGACGGCCAGATCGCGGCGATGCGCGCTGCCCTGGACGAGGCCGGTTTTGAGGATGTGTCGATTCTGGCGTATTCGGCGAAGTACGCTTCTGCGTTCTTCGGCCCGTTCCGTGACGCGGTAGAGTCGACCTTCAAGGGCGACCGTAAGACCTACCAGCAGGATCCGGCGAACCGCCGCGAGTCGCTGCTGGAGGTGCGTGCTGACCTGGAGGAGGGCGCGGATATGGTGATGGTGAAGCCTGCCGGCAGCTACCTGGATATTGTGCGTGAGGTGGCGGAGTTCTCGCCGGTGCCGGTGGCGGCGTATCAGGTGTCGGGTGAGTACGCGATGATTGAGGCGGCTGCGGCGAACGGCTGGATTGACCGTAAGGCTGTGGTGTTGGAGTCGCTGCGTTCGATTCACCGTGCCGGTGCGGACGTTATTCTGACCTATTACGGTACGGAGGCGGCAGGCTGGCTCCGCGAGCTGGACGCCTAACCCCTTCCCTCTTTGGATGCCGAGAAGCCACATGCTGTTCGTACAGCATGTGGCTTCTTGCCGTATTGCTATTTTTCAGGTTCCTCGTTGACTGGCTTGTACCCGAGGGAGGTACACACAATGTTGCCGTTGGTGAAGTATTCCGCGAGCTTCTCCCGGTCGGCGGGGGAGCGCAGGTCCGCCCAGCGTTCCTGCTCAAGGTAGAACGCAACCTGGGAGGTCAGGCAGACGACCCGCTCATCGTGCACCGCCACAATGTGCCTGCGCAGCCACGGCATACGCTTGGCAAGGTTCGGCGGGATTCTGGACGGCACCTTGATTTCTATCTGCCATTGCGACGGTTCGTAGAAGGTCGTCTTGATCTGTTCGGGGTTCTTCGGGAAGACGCAGAACTCCTCAATATCGGGGTAACTGTACTTCTTCGCGGGCAGGAAAAGCCGCCCGACGTAGAACGAATCGGGGTTGAACAGCAAGTACCGCCTCATATGAACCCACCGAGTTACTGCAGTTACGGTGGTAACAATTGCCAGCGTTATGGAAGCTCCTCCAATGGGCATTGGCTGGACACCTAGAACTGTCCAACCGACAAGCGAATAGAAGAAGACGATGAGAGCCAAAACCAGCACAAAGTGGGTTTCAATGTAGAAATCATTCTTTGCCCGAACCGGTTTAGCTTGGGGATGAGCTTCCTTGGGTGCCGCAAAAAGGTTGAGACGCATCAATGCTGCGCTATAGATTTGAGGCAACCCGGCTGTCATGTCATCCGTATCGATGCTTCGGGCTTTGCGCCAGGTGCGGCGACCTGAACGTGCACCCACGAACACCATGTAGAACGGCAACAACAGAGCCGGTAGCAGAATGCCATTATGGGCAATATCTGTGTACAGACGAAAGATGGACCGTGCGACAAGGCATGCCCACACATACATGAGCACGTGGAACCAAGCCTCAATCGAGGAGATACCGTATACGCTATCGATTTCTTTGCGGGCACGGGTGAGGTTAGAGCGCAGTTTATGTTTTGGTAGCGGGTTACCCTCCAGGGAACGACGTTCGGCATACCTCATTGCATTGTTGATGGGGGAGCCGTAACGGGCGATGTAGAGCTCCTTCGCCTTTTCCCTGCTGATAGTTGCCGGATGGGTGATAGCGGGTACTATGCATAACCCTATGTAAACGATAAAGGCGATGAGCCATATGTAGCGCAACGGCTCTAGGGGTATCCCCAAAGCGCTCAGCTCCATGAGTTGTCCTCTCTACGGGGGTATCGGTGATGATGTGTGGCTTCGTACCGGGCGCTAGTTCACTGCACGGAAGGACGCGATACGCGCCGCCTTCTTCGTCAGCTCATTCACCGGCTTGTAACCCAGCGTCAGGCAGATAGCGCGCCCCTCCACAAAATACAGGGGCAGCTTCTCGCGGTCCGCCGGGGAATCCACATCTGCCCAGCGTTCCTGCTCCAGCTTGAACGCAATATGCGCCACCAAACAATCGATACGGTAATCCCCGAAGCCAAAAGTCTCTAGAGAACCGTTAGAGAAAGTGACGGCAAGACGCCAATCACTGGGCATCTGCTGATCAGGGTCTATATCCTCGGGATCGCCTGTGTACCACGGGTAAACCTTGAACCGCTCAATATCGGAGTACTGGTAGACCTTAGGCGAACGGAAAAACCGCCCACGCTTCACCACGGTCGGCGTGAACTGGTAGTACGAACGCACCGTACACCACAGGTACGGAATGGCTAGCGCGTAGACAACAAGAAACGCTATTGAGGTCTTACCGATGTAGGTGGGTACATACTCGAGCAGCTCGGTGTTCGCGAGCGAATGAAGGTAGCAGAGCAGGAAGAAACCACCGACAGGAAGAGCCACAAAGAGGAAGATTCCCTGCCCCTTCCAATCAACTTGAATGGGTTCACTACTGGGCATGGCGACCGTGCCGCGGAACGGGGCACTGAGCCGACCCAGCGTCCTGGTGTAAATAGTGGGCATGCCCAGATGACGTTCATTGGGGCTGAAACCACGTGCGACGCGCCAGCCGCGGCGACCCCAGCGCACCGCCCAATACACCATGAGGAACGGCAGAAGCAGTCCCGGAATCAGGATCCCGTCGTACGCCATATCCCAGTACAGAACGAACGTCGAATAGACGATGACACACGCCCAGCCGTACACGAGGATATGCCCGAAATCCATAATGATATTCGAGCCCTTAATGCTTTCCAGTTGGGCTTCAGCCCTGCGGAATGCCGATTCTTCCTGCTCGGGCGTGAGGTGAGTGCCAGCATCCGCGAGCTCTGTAATTGCCTCCTTCACATCCTTGACGGGGGAACCCATCACCGAGGTGTAGACCTCGCGCGCTCGCGAGGCGCCAATGAGCGTCGGGTAGGCGACTTCCACCAGCAGGCAGCACGCCAGGTAGATGAAGAACGCCACCAGCCATACGTTGCGCACCTGCTCTAGGGGCAGGCCGAGGGCGGCAAGGTCCATGATTGTCCTCTCTACGGTGTCTCTCTACGGGGTATCGGTGATGGTGTGTCTGTGATGCTCAGAAGCCACATGTGTTTCGAAAAGCCACGTTGTATGTGGCTTCTCGAAACACATGTGGCTTCTCGCGGTATAAGAGCGGTTAAGAGCAGTCCGCCTACTTGTACTGCGCCTTCTGGAAGGACGCGCGGCGTGCCGCCTCCTCCGCATGCTTACCGGCAGGCTTGTACCCCATGGTCGTGCAGATGACGCGGCCGTCCACGAAGTACTTCGCCAACATTTCACGGTCCGCCGGCGAGTCCAGCTGCGCCCAGCGTCCCTGCTCAATGTTGAACGCAATCTGCGCCACCAAACAATCAATCTGGTGATCATTCAGCGAATAGTTGTGCTTGCGGCCGCCCGGAAGCAGAATCTCCAGCCTCCACTGGCTCGCATCCTTCGGGTTCAGATTAATCGCGTCCGGGTTCTTCGGGTACACGCGGAACGCGCGAACATCCGAGTAGGGGCGGGACTTCGCCGGAAGGAGCAGACGCCCAGCCTGGAACGAATCCGGGTTGAACAGCACGTAATCGCGGTTATACATCAGCAACATAATCATCAGCGGAATGTACGCCGCCGCCAAGAACCAAGAAGCATGACCGATATAAATCGCTTCCCAATCCTCGTCGATGCTCCAGCCCGCCAGCGAAGTCAGGAAGACCGCGGCGAGCAGGAACGCAATGCCGTTGAGTACCCAGTAGACGGTGCGGTCGTCACGAATCGGCTCCACACCCGGCACGGTGCTACGCACACGGAACGGGGCGCTCAGCTTACCCAGCGTCGCCGAGTAGATGCGCGGCATGCCCAGCGCACGGTCGTTTTCACTGTAGCCGCGCGCGGTACGCCAGTGACGGCGACCAAAGCGCGCACCCAGGTACACCATGAGGAACGGCAGAAGCAGCGCCGGCAGCACAACGCCGTCGTACACGATATCCCAGTACAGGGTGAAAATTGAGACCGCCACAATCCAGCCCCACAGGTACATGACCGTGTGGAACCAGCCGCTAAACACGCCGGCGCCCTCAATAGAATCCAGCTTCTTCTTCGCCTTCTTCGTGGCGCTACCCTTGCGGGAGGAGCTCAGCGGTGCACCCATCGCGGTGCGTTCCGCGGTGGCGCGGCGCGCCTCATCAACGGGCGAGCCGGATACCTCAAGGTACAGTTCGGCTGCCTTCTCCTTCTTGATCGGCACCGGGTAGGCGATATCCACCAGCAGGCACAAGCCCAGGTACACCATGAAGGCGATCAGCCACACGTCGCGTAGCTGCTCCATAGGCAGTCCCAGAGCGCTCAGATCCATGAGCGGCTCACCTCCTTACGTCTCTCGAACCCCTAAGCGGATGCAACAGCAGCTGCGGCAGCCGGAAGAGCCGAGATGATACGGTCCATCACCTCATCGTCGTGGGCGGCAGAAACGAACCACGCCTCGAACGCGCTCGGCGGCAGGTACACGCCGGATTCGAGCATGGAGTGGAAGAACGCGTTGTAGCGGCTGGTTGCCGACGCCTTGATGTCGGCGTAGTTGTGCACGCCCGCCTCGGAGGTGCCGAACGCGACCGAGAAGAGGTTGCCGGCGCTCTGGATGGAGTGGTCCACACCGGCGGCGTTGAACGCCTCGGTCAGCGCCTGCTGCAGCTGGGCGCTACGCGAATCCAGGTGCGCGTAGACGGCGGCATCAGCCAGGGTCAGGGTCGTAATGCCCGCCGCAACCGACAGCGGGTTACCGGAGAGGGTACCCGCCTGATAGACCGGGCCGACCGGCGCCAGGTGCTCCATGACCTCACGCTTACCGGCCAGCGCCGCGATGGGCATACCGCCACCAATGACCTTGCCGAACGTGAAAATATCGGGAACCCAACCGCCATCCTCGGGAGCAGCGTAACCCCAGTAACCAGCCGAAGACACACGGAAACCGGTCAGCACCTCATCAAAAATGACGAGCGCACCGTTCGCGTGAGCAATCTCGTGCAGGCCACGGTTGAAACCGGGCTCGGGGGTCACCACACCCATGTTGCAGGGCGCCGCCTCAGTAATAATTGCGGCAATCTGACCCTCGTGGTTCGCGAACGCCTCACGTACAGCGTCCAGGTCGTTATAGGGCAGAACGATGGTCTCCGCGGCGGTTGCGGCAGTCACGCCAGCAGAACCCGGCAGCGCCAGGGTCGCCACACCCGAACCAGCCTCGGAAAGCAGCGCATCCACGTGACCGTGGTAGCAGCCCGCAAACTTAATAATCTTGTCGCGACCGGTCACACCACGCGCCAGACGAATCGCAGTCATGGTCGCCTCAGTACCGGTGGACACCATACGCACCTGATCAATAGCGCCAGGAATCACCGCGTTAATACGGTTGACCACCAGCTCAGCCAGCTCAGCCTCCGGTGCGCTCGCCGCACCAAAGGACAGGCCGCGCTCAGCCGCCTGCTGAACCGCCTCAACAACCTGAGGATGCGCATGACCCAGAATCGACGGGCCCCACGAGCAGACCAGGTCAACGTACTCGTTGCCGTCCGCATCGTACAGGTACGCGCCCTTAGCCTTCGCCGCAAACGCGGGAGTGCCGCCCACAGAATTGAAGGCGCGCACCGGGGAATTCACACCACCGGGAATCACCGCGCGAGAACGCTCAAAAAGCTTCTCACTGGTTTCATGATGCAGCGGGTGAGTAGAGGAAGGAGTCATCGTATCGGTGCCTTTCAAACGAGACGGCGAACTAAAGAATTACAAGGGACGACGTGCAACGGGCAACGGAGCCCGCACGCTATTAGCATCCCGTACCTAACCATCATAGGCGCTACAGATGAACCGCAGGTGACAAGCACCTGAACGTACCGAAAGGTGACGATAAAACACAACAAACAAGTTAGGGAACAGAGGGGATGCGCAACGCGCTAACGCAGGTGCCGGTCAGTGTCCAGACGGTTGAGCACCTGAGTGTCCTGATCGAACAGCCAGTTCTTATCAAAGAGCAGACGCACAAACGCCAGGCCCATACCCAACGCCATGAAAATCAGCAGGGACTGAACGAAACCGCTCGCCGCCGAGTACATGTCACCGCTAGCAAAATGCGACATCGAACGGTAGAACGGAACACCCGGAACCATCGTCACCACCGCCGGAACCGACAGGGAAATACGGGTGTACTTACGCTGATGCAGCGGCGCCACAATCTCAGCCAAAATACCCACACCAAACACGGCAATCGTCGCTGCCATATGCGCGGGCATACCAGCCTCAACCATGTGAATACGGATGGGGTTCGCCACCGCAGCAATCACGCCACCCCACACGCACGCCACCGGGGATGCGGCGAAGAGCATCGCGAAGCCGGCCGCCGCAACACCCGAAGAAAGCACCTGCAGAAGCAAATACAGGGTCGGGTCAAGGTTAAGAGGCGCCGGGGCAGCCAGCGGCAAATGGAACAGCGAACCCAAAACCCACACCGCAAACGACGCACTCAGCAACAACAAACCCACATAGGTTAGACGCGAAATACCCGCCAAAAAGTCCATGCGGGAAATATCGAGCATGCCCGTCACCATGGGGAAACCGGGCACCAAGAACAGTACCGACGAAATAAAACCAATCATATGGTTCGGGCTAATCCAACCCGCCGCGACCAGCACATTAACAAGCGCAATGTACAGGCCCGCCGCCAGGAAGCCGCACGCCATCCACGTTGCCAAATGGCTCACCCCGCGCTTGAGCAGAGTCGAACGCAAAAACTGGCCGGCACCCGCCGCGAAGAACACCACCGTGCACTCCACCAGACCGCCACGGTTCAAGAACGCGAACCCGGCACACGCCACCGCCGACGCCAGCGCCAACATCCAGCGGGTGTACAGAGGCTTCGCCGAATCGATACGGTCCAGCTCGGCGTTCGCCTCCGCCGGAGTAATCTTTTCAGGAAGCTCAGAAATGAACTTACCCAACTGATCCAGCTTATGAGCGTTAATGCCCATCGTGCGCTGCTCAGCCACCTCAGTACGGAAATTACCGTCAGTGTACGAAGAAGTCGAAATTTCGGTGAAGGTCACCTGCGCGTGATGCTCCTTCAACCCCACAGCCTTCGCCAAACGCGCCATCGACGCCTTAATACGGTATGCGCTCGCACCCGACTTCATCAGGATGCGGCCCAGGCGGAGCACCACCTGCGACTGCGCCACCAGGTGCTCATGAGCCAGACGGGTAGACCCCAGATAAATACTGCGCGTATTAGTGTCAGGGTACGGCTCGGTAGTGCGGGGCTGATCATCCATGAGAGGCCTTCCGGGTCGTGCTATTCACGTGCTATTCGTGTAGGTATGGTTCCATATCTAGCATAGGGGAGAAGCCCAAACGGGGATAGTGTCAGCCCGTCAGTAAAAGAGAGGTGTTTGGGGATGCTGCCTAGGTTTTTAGCGGCGCAGGTTTAGCGGTGCAGTTTTATCGGCGCACAGGCCAGCGGCCGTCAATGACTTCAGATTCTTTACCCGGCTGCGTACGCAACCACGCCTGGAAGCTCGCCGCCTGCTCCGCCGCCCACTGAATTTGCTGCTCGTGCAGCTGGCGCGCATCCACGTTGAGAACCTCGGGGAACTGCTCGGTCAGCTTCACCAGCAGACGCTCCGCCGCCAGGGCATCATCAGCGGAGGTGTGGGCGTTCTCCAGGGAGACACCGTACTCGGCGGCAAGAACCTCAAGGGTGCGCTTGCCGCGCTTACGCGGAATCACGTGCTTATGCAGAACGTACGGGTCGAGCACCACACCCGGCGGCAGCTCACCATTGGCAATATTGTGGCGCAGCATCTCGTGGTGCAGCACCGAGAAATCGTAGGCGGCATTGAACGCAATAATCGGCACACCGTCAAGGTTCAGCGCACCAATCGCGCCGGCTAGCTCCCACACGACCTCGCGGGCGGGACGGCCGTGCTCACGCGCGTACTCGGTGGTGATGCCGTGCACGGCGGCGGCACCGGCGGGGATCTCAACGCCGGGGTCGGCCAGCCACTCGCCACGGCGCACCACATTACCCTGAGGGTCCAGCAGGATCAGGGAAGCAGTCACGATGCGGGCGGTGGTGACGTCCACACCGGTGGTTTCAAGGTCAAAAGTGGCGCGCAGGCCGTTCATCCAGGTCATGCTATAAGACTAACCCAGCAGAGAAGGAGGCGCGCGCCCGGTGGTCACGCGGCTGTGGATAAGCGAGAAACGGTTCTTTCTCCTGCTATATAACCTGTTCGGAAGCAACGCTAATATCCGTACGTAAGTCATGGACGATGGCCATCAATTAGCTCAGGTGACCCCTAGCTGGGCTATGGAATCTCTGTCTAGGCTCTGGCACCGCTATTTATTCATCGTGGGACGCTAGATTCGGCCTGACTAGTATCGAAGAGCACTCCAAGAGCTTATAATTATCAAGGATGACCATCTCAACGAGGAAGTCGTTCAAAATGTACGAGGATTCCTGAAATATTCTCGTGAACAGCGTTGTTACTTTGAAGATATTGGATAGGATTTAAGATGTCTTTTAAAGAAGATCTCAAAAATGCTTTTGAAGGGCAAAACCCTCCGTACCTTTTCGTGGGTTCTGGTTTTTCAAAACGATATCTAGCTTCCCCTTCCTGGGGTGAGCTGTTAGAGAAGATTCGGGCAACTTTAGGGGATTCATATCCGCAAGAGAAATATATTGACCCCAAGGTAACTCCACCAGATTTGCCGGGTTACGCTGAAAAAATGGCAGATGATATTAAAAATTTATGGTGGAATTCTGATAGGTATTCGTATATCTACGGGGATAATGAAAACCGAAAAATTGCAGCTGGAGACTATGGCCCATTAAAACAAGTTGCATGTCATGTCCTTAGTCAGGATTTGTCCTTTCCTGATATTTTGAATGGAGATTTTCCTGAAACTGCCTTAGGGTATGAGACGCAAAAAGTTTTGTCTGATGAGCTTGAATTATTCCAGAAAATTAATTCTCCGTGCCTAATTACAACTAACTATGATTCTTTGATTGAAAAACTTCTGGAATATGATGTTTTTGTGGGGCAGGATGACCTTATTCTGTCCCACACTCAGGGTGTCGGTGAAATTTATAAAATTCATGGAGATATAAATGTTCCGAATTCAATTGTTTTGACTAAAAGTGACTACGATAGATTTAAAGCGCATGATAAATACTTGCATGCAAAAATTCTTACAATTTTTGCTGAAAACCCGATTGTATTCCTAGGGTACAGCCTTAGTGATAAAAATATTCAAGAGATTATCCGAGGCATTGTTGATTGCATTGGGGGAAATCAAGAAAAGTATAATTCATTTTCTAGCCGTATGTATATTGTTGATAGGCCTCGGGGTGACTCGTATCCAAGGATTGAACCGTGTGAAATCTCTCTTGATGGAATTATATTTAAAGCACAGAAGGTTTATCTAAATAATTATCTTGATCTATTTGATGTTTTGGCAAATGATGTGAAATTGCAGGTTCCAGCTAAAACTATGAAATTCTTTGTGGAACATCTGTACGACACTTTTAGTGATCCTCAAAAAATAAGTAGTATTCTTTTGAGGCCTATAGATGAAATTGTGGAGGAAGTTAATAAAGGAAACGGCGAAAAGCTTATTGCTGGGTTGACTTTTAGTGATCCACAGAATATAGGCTTGGGGCCTGGCTTCCAGACAATGCGTGCGGATGTTGTCCGAGATAAATTTATGTTGGGTCAGGACTCTAGCTGGAATGTCTATGGATATATAAGGCATTTTTTAACACCGAACAGTGGTAAGTGGTTGCCGATACATCGTTATCTTAAAAAGATTTCGTTGCAGGATTTTAAATCTAATATATCGACCGAAGAGGCTAACATGCTGTCTGTGGAAGTTAAAAAGGTAACAGTAGAGAAGATTAAATCTTCGCATATTCACGTTCCTGCTCTGTTGAATGGAGAATATCAGAGTATCAATCAAGTTGTAAATCTTGGCGCTCATAAATATAAAGATAATTCTGGCAAAGAGAAGAGCGTGACGGTTGGGCATATGGGAAGTATAATTCTCAAGATGGATGAATCAAAGATTTCCGAAGCTGATTTATTTAAATTTATATCAGAAAATAAGGATAAATTGGAGAAGTATGGGTCGGTCTATTCGAAAATTATTTGCTTATATGATTATATTAAATATGCAGACAATCCTGTGTCTCAACATGTATTGAAACTGTAAAGTATTTAATTAGGTTTTATTGCGCTCCCTTAAATTTTGTTCACAGTTATATCATGCGGCGCATGATTGTGGATAAAGTTGTTATATTTCAAATGGGTGTTCTTTTTGGGGGGGTGTTGAAATTAGATACATTTATTCTTTGATATTTGTAGATATTATTGAAATATTTTATGACGGGCGGCGGGGCGTACCCGCCGCCCACCCGATAGACTGAAACCATGACAACCCAACTTCTCACCGGCATCCCCGGAACCGGTAAAACCCACCACCTCACCCAACGCGCCCTGCGCTACCTCGCCGACGGGAACGACCCCGCCCGACTACTCATCCTCGCACCCACCCGCACCGCCGCAACCCGCATGCGAGACACCATCGCCGCATCCAGCGACCGAAGCCTCTCCGTAGCACCCACCCGCGCCTGGGCAGCATACGCCTTCGACCTGCTCAAACGAGCCCAAACCCGCGGGCTGCTCAGCGGCGTAGAAGGCAACCTCAAACTCCTCTCCGGCCCCGAGCAGGACGTCATCATCGGCGAACTGCTCGCCAACCACGCCCAAGGCATCGCACCCGGCCCCACCTGGCCCGACGTACTCCGCGACGCCCTGCCCACCCGCGGATTCCGCCACGAAATCCGCGACTTCTTCGACCGCATGGCAGAATACGACCTCACCGCCGAAGACGTACACGCCCTCGCCACCGAACACAACCAGCCCGCCTGGCACGCCCTCGCCCAACTGCACACCGAATACCGTGCCGTGCGAGCCCTCCGCGCCAAAAACGCCTACGACCCGGCAGTACTCATCAACGACGCCTGCCGGCTACTGCTGCGCGCCCCCGAATTCCTCGCTGAAGAACGCCGCCGCTACGACCTGATCCTCATCGACGACGTGCAGGAACTCAGCCCCTCCATCTACCGGCTGTTGCGCCTCATCGCCGCAGAAATTGCCCCCGCAGACGCCGCGCACCTGACCGAAACCCACCCCGACCTCTTCGCTGAAGGCCCCCAAGTTGTCATGACCTACAGCGACGAAGCCGTCGTCCAGGGCTTCCGAGGCGCCCGCCCCGACCTCGTCACCACCCTGCAGGCAAGCTTCCCGAGCATGCGCACCCGCACGCTCACCACCTCGTACCGCCTGCCCGCACTCATGATGCCGCTTGTGGCGGACATTCGCCGCCGCCTGCCGCGCTACACCCGATTCGTGCCGCTCACCGCTGAGCAGGAGGGGGCGAAGGACAGCACAAAGAACAGTGCGCCTGCAACCTTTGGACGCATCAACACCACCCCCGCCGACGAAGCCCTCACCTGGGGCGCCGCCGACGAACCGCTGCTGCACCTGGGCGCCGACGGCAAAATCCTCGACCCCGCGCACTACCGCACCGCACCCGCAGGCGTGTATAAGTATGCGCTCTCCAGCTCTCAGGACGAGGCGAACCTCATCGCCCAAATGCTGCTCGAAGAACGCATCTACGGCAACCACCCCTACCGCGAGTCCGCCATCATCGTGCGTAACGGCGCGGACGTGGCGCGCATCCGCCGCGTGCTCTCCTCGAACGGTATTCCCTCGCGTACCTCCGCGGCGCTCGTGCCGGTGCGCGACGAGCCCGCCGTACGCCCCTTCCTCGACGCGCTCAGCCTGCTCGTCTACGCCCGTAAGCGCGGCGAGAAGGCGCTCAACCCCGCCGTGCACATGCCCGCCGCAGAAGGTGCAGAAGGTGCGGAGGCGGCGGAGCGTGGCGGCTACGAAACCCTCAGCGCCACCGAAGCTGAAGAGCTCATGCGCCGAAGCCTCGACGACGTCATCGCCGAAGAAAGCCGCGCCAATCCCCTCGGTGGCGCGCAGAGCGCCATCACCCTGCTCACCTCCCGGCTCGGTGGCGCATCCAGCATGGACGTGCGACGACTCCGCCAGCAGTTGCGATCCATCGAACTGCAAAGCGGCGGCCACCGCCCCAGCGACGACCTGCTCCTCGGCGCCCTGCTACACCCCGAAACCCTCCCCGAAGAGGGCGTAGGACGCGCCGTGCACCGCATCGCAGCCGTGCTCTCCGCCGGACGTAAAGCACTCGCGCGGCCCGAATCCACCAGCACCGAAGTGCTCTGGGCACTCTGGGAAGCCAGCGGCCTCGAAAAAACCTGGGTCGCCCAGTCGCGCGGCGCAGGCCCCGACGCCGACGCAGCCCACCGAAACCTCGACGCCATGATCGGCCTCTTCGAAGCCGCCGACCGATTTGACGAGCAGATGCGCGGCGCCGGTGCCGAGCAGTTCCTCGACTTCATCGACGCGCAGGACCTACCCATGGACACCCTCGCCGCCCGCGGCGTACGCCAAGACGCGGTCGAGATTCTCACCCCCGCACTCGCCGCAGGCCAGTCCTGGCGCACCGTATATGTATGCGGTCTGCAGGAAGGCACCTGGCCCAACACCACCGTGCGCGGCTCCCTGCTGAGCACCGGCGACCTTACGGACCTGTGCGATGCGCGCCTCCGCCAGCGCGCACAGCAGGCAGAACAACAGGCGGGGGAGAGCGAGCAGCCGGTGCCGCCCGCCCGCATCCGTAGCTATCCCGAACGCGTGCGCGACACCCGCCACGACGAGCTGCGCATGTTCGCAGTCGCCGCCACCCGAGCCAGCACCCGCCTCGTGCTCACCGCCGTGCGCAACGACGATCAGGCACCCGGTGAGTTCTTCGACTTCGTGCTACCCACCGACGCGGTCGGCGACTCCACGGACGTGCCCATCACCCGCGTGCGCCGCCCCGCCACTCTGCGTTCCCTTGTGGCGGAGCTTCGCCGCACCCTCGTTGAGGAATCGATGAACGCGATGCGTGCCGAAGACGCTCAGGACGGCGCGCAGATGCACAACGCACCGGAGGAAGAAGCACTCCCCCCGGAGGCTTCCGCGTACCGACTCGATGCCGCCTCCCGCACTCTGGCGCGCCTGGCGAATGCGCAGGCGCCCGGTGCCGCACCCGACGAGTGGTGGGGCCTGCTGCCGCTTTCTAGCACGGAGCTGCTCTTTGCGCACCGCCTGACAGACCACGCTGAGCTGGACGAAAACCACGGTGAAGACGGCGAAGAGCAGACTGAAACCCCCGGTCGCCGCACGATTACGCTTTCGCCCTCGCGCCTGGAAACCATTCACAGCTCCCCGCTGGACTGGCTGGTTTCCGCCGCCCGCGCGGAAGCCCAAACCGACCTGTCCCGCTCGCTCGGAACGCTCGTTCACGCCATCGCCGAAGAGTACCCGACCGGCACCCTCGAAGAGCTCCAAACCGCCCTCGACGAGCGCATTAGCTCCCTCGGCGTGCCCGCCCGCAAGGAGGACGAAACCGACGAAGAGTACCGCGAGCGCGTGCCCTGGGAATCCTACGCCCTCTACGAGCGCGCCAAGCGCATGATTCTGCGCCTGAGCTACTACTACCGTCAGCACATGGGCGACACCGGCTGGCAGAACCTCGGCGTTGAAGGCTCCTTCGCGGTGCGTGTGCCCGTGCCCTTCGACCCCGCCGGTGAAGTCGGCGAGCTGGATGCGCTGCTCACCGGTCGTGTGGACCGCCTCGAAGGTACCGCCCCGGCGGAGGACGGCACCCGCCGCTACGCCATTGTCGACCTGAAAACCGGCAAGTCTAAGCCGAGCGGGTCGGAGATGGAGACGCATCCGCAGCTTGCCGCCTATCAGATTGCGGTGGAGGCTGGCGCGGGTGAGCAGCTGGAGGAGCGTTACCGCGCCGAAGCCGCCGCCCTGGAGATGGGCGAACCGCTACCGGATGCCCGCCCCCAGGAGCTGGAGTACACCGGCTACACGGGTCATTCCGCAGGCGCGGCGCTCGTGCAGTTGGGCGCCTCGGGTGTGAACGATGAGAGCAAGACTCGCCTGCAGGTTCAGCCGGCTCTGACGGAGCACGATTCGTGGGCGGCTGAGCTGGTGCAGCACGCCGCGGAGCTGATTGCTGGCTCGCAGGTGCAGGCTCGTCACCGTGAGGGCGGCTATGGGTGCCGTCTGCCGGAGATCTGCCCGATTTGTACGCGCGGCCGTCAGGTGACGCAGCCCTAGTAGCCGCGTACCCTACGTTTACTTTTGATATCACTCACCCCGAACCTCCCATGAGAATGATCCATGAGGAAGAGGAATCATGACTGACTCTGGCGCATACGGCGCTGATATGCACGGCGCTACTACCCCCGGCGCTCACCCCGGTTCTGGCACCGGCGCGGCTTCCGGCATGCTCACCCCCGCCCAGTGGTGCGAGCACAATAGCTGGCAGCTGCCCAACGGCGTGCTCTTCTCGGCAGAAGCCGCCGCGAATGACCCCGCGCTGAAGCCAGCCGACTACCGCAGCGCCCTCGACATTGCCGAGATGCTCAACGGCGCTGACGGTAAGAAGCCGACCCCCGAGCAGGTCCGCATGATTGAGGCGGGCCCCGCCCCGACCCTCGTCATTGCCGGTGCCGGTTCGGGTAAGACCGCGACCATGGTTGACCGTGTGATTTGGCTGGTCGATAACGGTTTTGTGCGCCCTGAAGAGGTGCTTGGCGTAACCTTTACCCGCAAGGCGGCAACCGAGTTGCGAAGCCGTATGCGTGCGGGTTTGAACACGCTGCGCCGTAGCCGCCGCGTCGCCCCGAGCGATGAGGAGCTGCGCGAGGGCATCGCTGACCCGACCGTGCTCACTTACCACTCTTACGCGAATAACCTCGTCAAGGAGTACGGTCTGCGCCTGGGCGTGGAGCAGGACGCGCAGATGCTTGGCGATGCGCAGAAGTGGCAGCTTGCCGCGCAGATTGTGCAGTACTGGGAGGGGGAGCTTCCCCTCGATAAGGACGGCGTGCCGGTGTCTGCGGCGACCATGATTAACCAGATGCTGCAGCTTTCTGACGAGTGCGCGGAGCACCTGGTGGAGCCGCAACAGGTTATTGACTTCTGCACCGAGCAGTTGGCGGCGTATGCGGCAGTGCCCGAGCCTCGCCGTGCGACGAAGACTGAGAGGGACATCCTGAAGGTTCAGCGTCTGCTGCGTAACCGCCGAGTGTACGCGCGCATGGCGATGAGCTACGCCCGCGTGAAGGCGCGCATGCAGGTGCTGGATTTTGGTGACCTGATGCGTTTTGCCGCCCGCATTGCGGAGGCTGACCCGGCGATCCGCGAGGGTGAGCGTGCCCGCTTCAAGGTGGTTCTGCTGGACGAGTTCCAGGACACTTCGCACGCGCAGATGAGCTTGTTCTCCTCGATTTACGGTGCCGATGAGGCAGCGGGTATTCCGGCGCATCCGGTGATGGCTGTGGGTGACCCGAAGCAGTCGATTTACGGTTTCCGTGGTGCTTCGGACGGCCAGATGTTCAGCTTCTACCGTCATTTCCCGACCAAGCATGTGCGGCCGCTGTTCCTGTCCATCGCGTGGCGTAACGACATTTCGGTGCTGAACGCGGCGAACCATGTGGCGGAGAAGCTGAAGGAGGTTCCCGAGTGGGTGCGTGCCGCCGACGGCGATATTACCGCCGCTCAGGTTCCTGACCTGCGCCCGCGCTGCGCCCTGGTGGGGGAGCCTGGTTCACCCGCTTTTGAGCAGGCTGCCGCAGGCATGGTGGGGCGCGTTGATTTGACGTACCACGACTCTGACCGCGAGGAGGCTGTGGCTATTGCCGAGCGTATCGCGGCGATGCGTACGCAGGCGGTACGCGAGTATGAGCGCGCCTACGCGGCGCATCGTTCCGGTGATGGTTCGGTGCGTCCGCGCTTGAAGATGCCTGAGATTGCGGTGTTGGCGCGTGTGCACGGTCAGCTGGACCCGATTCGTGTGGAGTGCGAGCGTCTGGGTATTCCGGTGCAGCAGGTGGGTTTGGGCGGTTTGCTCTCCCAGCCGGAGGTTGTGGATTTGGTGTCGGCGCTACGTGTGCTGGCTGATCCGAACCGTTCGGATGCCCTGGCGCGCCTGCTGACGGGTGCGCGTTGGCGTTTGGGCGCGGCGGATATGTTGGCGCTGGGCGATTGGGCGCAGTCGCTGGTGCGCGAGCGTGAGCGTGCCCTGCGTGAGCAGCTGGCGTTGCGTATGCTCGCCGAGGCTGAAGACGCCGACGACGCTGCTGCTATCAACCTGCAGGCGGAGCACCTGCGTGCCGCCCAGGAACGCCTGGACGAAACCCTCAAGGGTGCGGTGGAGGATTCTTCCGGCTACGCCTCCCTGATTGAGGCGGTGGAGAACCTGCCGCAGGACGGCGCGGACGGCGAACCTCTCTACGGTGAGCAGTACCGCGGCCGCCGTTTCTCCCCGGCTGCGCTGGAGCGTCTGCGTGCTTTTGCTGAGCAGATGCGCGTGTTGCGTGCCGGTTTGAGCGAGGACTTGGGCACGCTGCTGTACGAGATTGAGCGGACCATGCTGCTGGATATTGAGCTGGCGGTCCGCCCGGGTACCGACCCGCTGGGTTCACGCGCGAACCTGGACGCTTTCCACGAGGTGGCCGCCGCCTACGGCATGTCGGCGCCGCGTATTAACGCGATGATTTACGCCGGTTCTGACGGCGTGAGCGCGGAGGAGGGCGACCCGGGTGCGCGCCGCTTCCTGCTGTCTTCGGGCGGCGTGAGCTACGTGATGGGCTTCCTCGCGTGGCTTGAGCGTGCCGATGATGAGGAGAAGGGCCTGGCGCTGGGCACTGTGGAACCTGACCCGAATGCGGTGCAGCTGATGACCATGCACGCCGCGAAGGGCCTGGAGTGGGATCATGTGCTTCTGCCGGGCCTGTGCGGTAGCGCGACCGGCGGGCAGACCCCGAACCTGTGGCAGATGTCGGCTAATACGGCTCTGCCCTGGCCGCTGCGTGGCGACCGCGAGTACCTTCCCTCGATCCTTGAGACCCCGGAGGAGATTACCGCCTTCGAGAAGGCGAAGGACCTGGAAGACTACCTGGGCGAGCACAAGGATGATGCCGCCGAGCATGCCGGCATGGAGGACCGCCGCCTCATGTACGTGGCGATGACCCGTGCCCGTAACCTGCTGGCATTGAGCGCCTACCGCTGGAAGAGCGCCGCTATGCTCCCTCTGCCGGTGCAGCCCTTCTGGGAGGAGCTGATGGAGATGCTTTTCAAGTCGCTCTTCGGCATGGGCACCCCCACGGTAGATGCGCCCTCTGTGCGCTTCGAAGAGACGATGGATACCCCCTGGGCGGCGCCGCAGCTGGTGGGTATGGGCCTGTCGTACACGATGCCGAACCCCGCCGATAAGCGCAAAAAGGTGCACCTGAACCATGTGCGCCGCTGGGCTGAGCAGCTGGCTGAGTCGAAGTACCGCCTGACTGAGCCGGTAACCCTGGTACACGGTACGGTCGTGGACCCCTCGAACCTGCCGCCCGCCCCCGATGAAGCGGCGCTGCTGGAGGCTCTGGAACTCTACCCCGTAGACGCTGACGAGCTCACCCCCGTACAGGCGGAGGCGAGCGCGAACGCTCAGGCACAATACGCCGAGCAGGTGCAACGCTACGCGTGGGCGCTGGTTGAGGCCATGGCTCCCGCCCTCGCGCAGGATTGGCAGCTGGCGGCTCCTTCCGTACGAGCACGCACGGTGGCGGAGAACTGTACCCGCCTGAACCTGCCGGTTCCCGAATGGATTATCGAAGCCACCGAGCGGGAGAAATGGCGTGGGGCGCAACCGCCTCAGCCCGGTTTCTCGCCGACGGTGGCGGCGGCGCTGCCGATTGAGGTGCGCGGCCAGTTCGCCCAGAAGAACTACGAGGACAGGAACCCGAACCTGGGTGCGGTGCTGACCGCCATGTGGCCTTTCGACCCGCTGGAGCGCCCCGTGATTTGGCGTTGGGCTTCTGACGATGCTCTCAACCGGGGCACGGAGGCGATGCTTCGCCGCGGCCAGCATGAGCAGCTGGAACGTGAGATTGCGATTAACTCCTCGAGCCGTCGCGAGGCGGTGGAGCGTGCCGCCCTGGCGGTGGAGCGTGCCGTCGGCGCGGGTGAGGATGACCTGCACCAGAGCGGGGATGTAGCGGGGGAGAGCACAAGCCATCCTGCACCCGCCGTACCCGCTGTACACGGCGAGCCCGCCATTCCCGAATCCCTGCGCCAGCAGGCGGTGGACTGGGAACGCGAAGCCGACCTGCTGCTACTCATGATGGGGCAGACCGACCCGGTGCTGAGCGATCAGCTGCCGGGGCACCTGTCCGCATCCGCGTTCATTCGCCTGAGCGAGGACCCGCAGGGCACGGTGCATCAGCTGATGCGCCCGGTGCCTCAGCGTCCCTCACGCGCGGCAACGATTGGTACGGCGGTGCACGCGCTAATTGAGGAGCACTTCGGAGTGGCGCCGACCGCCGACCCGCTGGAGGCGCCCGACGCGGAGGACACGGAGGGCGTTGACCTGCCTGGTTCCGCTGCCGCCTCTACCTCGCCCGCTGAGCCTGCAGATTCCTCTGAGCTTGCAAATCCCGCTGATTCTGCAGATCCGGCTGATCTACAGGGACAAGACGAGTTCACCTTCGAGGACAACTTCGAGGAGTCCGAGAGCGAACTGGATGCCTCCGTTCAGCGCCTCTGGGAGCGCTTCGCCACCAGCGAGTGGGGTAGCGACGAGTGGAAGGACCGCATCTGGGCGGTCGAATACCCGGTCGAAACCCATATTGAGGGCGTAAGCCTGCGCGGCCGTATCGACGCGGTGTTCCGCACCGAGGATGAAGACGGCGAACGCTGGGTTCTGGTGGATTGGAAGAGCGGTTCCCGCCCGAAGATGGCGACCATGCAGTCTCGACGCTTCCAGCTGGGCCTGTACCGCATCGCGTTCTCCCGCATTATTGGCGTAGACCCGGAGCGTATCAGCACCGTGTTCGTGTACCTGGGCGGCAAGGGCGTTGCGGAGGTGTGGGACCACCAGATCCGCGGCGGCCTGCCCACGGAGGCGCAGCTGGCGAAGGTGATTCGTGAGGCGCGCAAGGGCTAAGCAACAAGGCTAAGCGGCAAGGCTAGGCGGCGGAGACATGCGCTCGCGCGTTAGCTTGAGCCAATAACCGAATACAGAAAAGCAGCTCACGGAGGCATTGCGCCTCGTGAGCTGCTTTTCTGTATGGACTTCTGCGGTTAATGGCAGAGAACGCCTCTTCACCCCACTGCATTAGGGTGATGAGGCGTCCTCAGCCGCTGAAGAACTATAGAGGTACTTCGTGCCCTCGCACGCTCCGGGAAAGAATCGCGCCGAACGACTGCCGCTCTCGCGGCCTCACTCGCGCCGCCGGCGCCCCGTGGGGTTTGCGTGCGTCTTTACTCTCAAACACAACCTCGAAAGTAACTCTATAGATTTCTGCCATCGGTGATTGGTTGCGCGGTGCATGAATCCGGCTCGGGTCTGACATGACCGGTCAGGGTCCCGTCCAATCTGTCTCCCCAATTTATCGCTGCCACGATATCAGCGCTGGTCAGTGCGCTATGGGGAGTGTGTCCGCTGGTTTTCTCGCGGCACAGCAAAAGTATTCCAGGAGTTTTTGAAAAAATCTACAGGGTAAGTTTTTACCCTAAAATGCACTATTTTGAGCATGGTTCAAGGTGAAGTTGATGCTCTGTGGACTCTTGAAATCAAAAGTTGGTTTATGTGAGTTTATGGCGTATTTGCGTCCGGGAAATATTGTGAATGACACCTTTAGCGCACCTTCAAGTCTCAGCCTTAATCTGAGTCATTCATGCACAAAAATGCAAAACTAGTGCTCAAAAGGTGAGGGGAAACACTTAAAGAAATTTTGTCAAAAAGGCCACTAAAGCCCTTCCACTAACCCTTATAGGCATCATCCCGTCGGTTTGGCAGACAGTCAGTGACAGACAGTCAGGAGAGCAGGTTTTACCGGGCGCGAGTCAGCGGATATACAGCCCAGTAGATACAGTTCAGCCCCGCAGTACAAGTACTGCGGGGCTGAACTGAAAAACCTATGCGGTAACCTGGCGGGCAACACCCTGGCGACTACTTACCTTATGAGCTACTCGGCGGGACCGACCAATATCTATTCGGCGGGGCCGACCAGCGGGCCGACCTCCTCCTGTCCGAGCAGTTCGCCGGAGGCACGCAGGTCGTCCTGAATGTCCAGGAGCATGGACACCGCGTGGGTTGCGCCGTCGCGGTCGCCAACCTCCACGGTGTGGGTGAGCCACTGGGCGATCGCGAACTCTGCGTAGAAGTTCGCGCGTTGCGCCAGGTAGGCGTCGGGCAACTGAGGCATCTGCTGGCGGTACACCTCGATGGCCTCGTCGGTGAAGTCGATGTCCTGGCAGGAGTACAGCCACGCGAAGTCCTGCGCGGGGTCGCCCACGTGCACATCGGACCAACCGGTGACCTCCACGATGCGCGCCTCCGTAGGAGTCACGTGCAGTACGAGGTTCTCTGCGCCCATGTCGCCGTGGACCACACGCGGGCGGAACTGCCACATTGGTCCGGGGGAGAGCACAGCACGCCAGTGCGCGAGCAGGTCGGCGGGCACCTTACCGGTTGCGGCGGCACGCTCCAGCTCGGCGTTCTTGCGCAGACGAATCTGCTCCGAAGAGTAGGAGGGCAGATCGGCTTCGTAAATAATGTCTTCGGGCATCACGTGCAGGGTCGCGATGTCCTTGGCGATGATGGATGCCAGGGAGGGGCGGTTCGCCGCAACTTCGCGGCGGCTCAGCTCGGCGAGCTGGTCTACGTCGTAGATGGTGCCGGGGATGTGCGTGTACACGAACACGTTGCCGCCCGCGTAGGGTACGGTGCCGGCGACGGTGGGTACGGCGAAGGGCAGTCGTGCGCGCAGGCCGGGGCTGAACGACTGCAGGATGAGGTGTTCAGCTTCCAGGCGCATGCTGGCGTCGGGGCGGCGCGGGGCGCAGACTCGCCAGCGGCGACCGGTGGAGTCGGCGATGATTGCCGAGTCGAAGTCGTCGCTGTCTTCGCGGACCGGTTCGGCGCCGACGGGGTAAATCCCGGGCACTCCGGCGGAGACGATGGCTGCTAGCTGAAGGGGAGATAAAGTCACGGGTTAAGGTTACCAAACCAATGTGTGCCGTTTAGTAGTTTTTGGGATCTTTATGCCAAGTGGTGAAGATACTTGTGGACAAGCCTAAACGTGCTCGCCTGCGCTGCCTGTTGAGCTTCTACATGCCCACTCCACAAGAGGCGGGTTCCTCACGCTCTGAATGAAAGCAACAGCTAAGAAGCCGCGGCAGGTCTGGAGAACACAGTCTGGGAGAATACAATGGAAGACCGGCTATCACCGCCTCGCGCACCCGCATACACGTATGCCCGTGCGAGCGCATGCCGTCTGCCCGTACCGCCCGCCTTACTGATGGAGCATTATGACCGCCACACCTCAGCAGCCTCAGCATATGATCTCCGCAGACGATATCCTCGCCGGGCTTGACCCGGATCAGCGTGCGGTCGCCACCGAGCTGGACGGCCCCATGCGCGTGCTGGCGGGTGCCGGTACCGGTAAGACCCGCGCGATTACGCACCGCATCGCCTACGGTATTGCAATCGGTCGCTACCAGGGTCCGCGCGTGCTCGCCCTGACCTTCACCCTGCGCGCGGCGGAGGAGATGCGTACCCGTCTGCACCAGCTGGGTGCGCACGGCGTGCAGGCGCGTACCTTCCACTCGGCGGCGCTACGTCAGCTGGCGTATTTCTGGCCGCAGGTTGTGGGCGGTACGTTCCCGTCCATTGTGCAGAATAAGGCAGCGCTCATTACGGAGGCGGCGAACCGTCTGCGCATCAGCACGGATCGTTCCCTGCTGCGTGATTTGGCGTCGCTGATTGAGTGGGCGAAGGTTCAGCTGCTCACCCCGGACACCATCATGCAGCGTCTGAGTGAGAAGCAGCTGCCCTCGGCGATTACCCCGCAGAATATGCAGCGTATTTTCCAGGCGTATGAGGATTTGAAGGATGAGCGTAACCTCATCGACTTTGAGGACGTGCTGCTGCTGACCATCGCCATGTTGGAGGAGGACGAGAAGCTCGCCGCGACCGTCCGCAACCAGTACCGCCATTTTGTGGTGGACGAGTACCAGGACGTGTCCCCGCTGCAGCAACGTCTGCTGGATGTGTGGCTGGGCGGCCGCGACGATATTTGCGTGGTGGGCGATGCCTCCCAGACGATTTACTCTTTTACCGGCGCAACCAGCCGTTACCTGCTGGATTTTGCGCGCCGGTACCGTGGCGCGCACACGGTGAAGCTGACCCGCGACTACCGTTCCCATTCGCAGGTGGTGGAGTTGGCGAACCGCCTATTGGCGGCGCGTCGTCCGCATCCGGATTCGAGCCCGCATTCGTGGGCGCCGCCGCTGGAGTTGATGTCTCAGCGCGGCCCCGGCGTGGATGTGGAGTGGTTCGGCTATGCCGACGATGAGCAGGAGGCGGCCGGCATTGCCGAGGATATCCGCGACCTGATTGAGAAGGACGGCGTGCCGCCTGCGGAGATTGCGGTGCTGTTCCGCACGAACGCGCAGTCGGCGGCGATTGAGTCTGCGCTGGCTGCCGTCCACATTCCGTACCAGCTGCGTGGCGCGGAGCGTTTCTTTGAGCGCCCCGAGGTCAAGCAGGCGATGCTCGCTCTGCGCGGTTCGGCGAAGTCCACGGACGGTACCGAGGACGTCACCCGCTACACCCGCGATGTTCTCGGCGGCCTCGGGTATAAGGAGGAAGGCCCCCTTTCGGGAGGCGCCACCCGCCAGAAGTGGGAGTCCCTCGCCGCCCTGGTGCACATGGTGGACATGATGGCGCAGCACCGCCAAGAGCAGCTTCAGGAGCACCGAGCGACCCCGCGCCCGGGCGTGCCCGAGCCGCTACCTTTGACCATGCACGAGGTCGTGGCGACCCTGAACCACCGCAGCGAATTCAACGACGCACCGCAGGTCAACGGTGTAACCCTCGCCTCCCTGCATGCGGCTAAGGGCCTGGAGTGGGACGCCGTGTTCCTGTGCGGCCTGAACGAGGGCCTCATGCCCATCACTTTTGCGACCACCCCGGACGAGGTGGATGAGGAGCGCCGCCTGCTGTACGTGGGCATTACGCGCGCCCGCAAGTACCTGTGGCTAACCTGGACGATGACCCGCACCGTGGGCGGTCGCGGTCAGCGTAAGCGCTCGCGTTTCCTGGACGATATTGATCCGGCGAAGCGCCGCCGCAGGGCTGAGAGCGCCGGCTCGTCGTATAGCCAGGCTCGTTCGGCTCAGCCCTGCTCGGCTCAGACTCGCCGTTCGTCGAAGGGAAGAGGAGACTATGGCTCAGCGTTTTAAACGTGAAATTCTGCCCGCCACCGAGGACCGCCCGCAGATTGAGCTAGTCCGCTCGGCGCGCCGCACCCGCACCATCAGCATGCAACGCGACGGTGTGGATGAGCACGGCAACCCCGCCTACCGCCTGCTCATTCCCGCCGCGAGCACGAGCGAGGAGATTGACGAGCATATTGCCCGCCTGCTGCCGCGCATTCAGCGTCGTGCCGCGCGCCGTGAGCGTGCCACGCAGCTGACGGTCACGGACGAGTACCTGCGCTCCCGCGCCCTGCACCTGGCGCAGAAGAACCTGCCGGAGCTGGTTGCCTCGGGCAGGCTCGAGAAGCTGTCGATTCGCTGGGTGAGCAACCAACGTCAGCGCTGGGGCTCGGCAACCTACGCGAACACACAGATCCGCATCTCCTCGGAGCTGCAGGGCGTGCCCGAGTACGTGCTGGATTCGGTGATTCACCACGAGCTCTGCCACCTGTTGCAGCCGAATCATTCGGCGGCGTTCCGTGCCCTGGAGGCGCGCTACCCGCAGCTGCTGCGGGCGCAGGCCTACCTGGAGGGGTACGCGCTGGGGCGCTCGCGTGCGGAGGGCGAAGGTGCTGAGAGCGAGCGCGACGAAAACAGCGCCGACTAAAGCAGACCCAAAAACCTACCAACCCACCGAAACATTCGAGCGGGGGTGGCTTGTACATTCACAAGCCACCCCCGCTCGACTGTCAGCTATTTACTTTCGCCGCTCAGTTTTACTTTGCTCTACTTTTCTTCGGGTGCGTCGCCGAAGCCGCCGTCCAGCAGCTTCTGCAGCTCCGAGTCGAAGTCCACGTCGTCCAGGCTGATTTCGTTCATACGCGCATCGTATGCGGTGAAGTCTTCCAGCTCGGCGGGGGTGGGCAGGGTCTCCGGGGTGTCCCAGAGGCCGTCGCGCGCCTCAATGCCGTGGGAGTTTTCGTACCAGCGCCAGAACTGCTGTGCCTCACGCACCAGGCGGGGGCGCAGTTCCAGGCCGACCAGGTTCTCGAAGACCTGCTCGCTGGGGCCGCCGTCGATGCGACGGCGCGCCATGATTTCGGTCAGCTGCGGTGCCTTGGGCAGGTTGCGGGTCGCGTCCTCGGTGACGACGGATACCCAGCCTTCGATGAGGGCGAGCAGACCCTCCAGGCGCTGTACCGCCAGTTCCTGGTCTTCGGTGCGCTGGGGGCTGAACATGCCGCCTTCGAATGCTTCCTGTACGGCGTCGGGGTTGCTCATGTCTACCTGGGATGCGGCGTCCTGCATTCGGTTCATGTCCACGCGGATGCCGCGGGCGTAGCGCGCCACGAGCTGAACCAGGTCTTCACGCAGCCAGGGGTTTGCCTTGTGCAGACGGATCAGCGCGGATTCACGCACGGCAAGGTAGAGCAGGATCTCCTGCGGGGGCACCTCGATGCTCTCGGCGAGCTGCTGGTAGCCGTTGGGCAACAGCGCGGAGGAGCCGGGTGCGAGGGGGAAGCCCACGTCGGTGGATGAGTACACTTCACCGGCGAGCTGCGCGAGCGCCTGAGCCATCTGCGCACCAAAAATTACGGAACCAATGTTGTTCAAGAAGCCGCTGTTGAGGATCTGAGAAATCTCTTCGGGCACGTCTTCGGGTGCGCCGGGCATGACCATGGACTGGGTGACTTCGGCTGCGACCGGCTCGACCATTTCGCGCCAGGAGTCGAAGGAATGCTCAACCCATTCCGCCTTGGACCATGCCTGCACCGGGTGGTTGTGGCGCTCAATGGTGGTTACGGCATCCAGCCAGAGGTCTGCGAGGTTCGCCGCGTCTTCTACGGCACGCTTGAGGTTTTCGGGTACGGAGGGGTCTTCACCCTTGGCGGCGAGCATCTGGCGGGTCTGGTTCTTCACGCTGTCCCAGTTCACGCCGCTGGGGCTGTCGGATGCACCCGCGCCGGAGAACATTGCCTGCACCTGCGCAAACATGCTCTGCATCATGGCGGGGTCGAAGCCCATGCCCATGTTCTTCAGGTCTTCGGGGTCGATGCTGATGCCGAAGGGGTTCTGGCCGCCTTCGCCGAAGAGCGCGCTGAAGGGGTTCTGCGCGTTGGAGGCATCCTTGCCGCCCTGGCCGGTTGCCCCTGCGGAGGGGTCGAAGCCCTGCTCCTGCATCTTCTTAATGAATTCTTCGAGGGGGTCGCGCTCGTTGGAGGCGCCGCCGGTGGGGTTCTCAGACATGTGAAGCCTTTCGTAATCCGGGGGTGGGCGTAGCTGGCCCGCTCGCTGTCCAGCCTACCGATTTTTGCTGAGAATTTCCCGCGCCACCGCTGTGGATGCGGCTTAATCAGCTGAGGGCTCACAAGCTTGTCTCTGTCGCCGGGGTTTGGGAGCTTTTTCGTGCCGCTGTCACCGTCGGGTGCTGACACAGCGCGGCGTGGGCAAGAGCGGGGGCAAGAGAGTAAACGCCCCGTGGTTGCTCTACTTTTAGCGGGGTGACGGTGCCCGCGCGCGTGTTGAAAAGCAGGTTTATCCGGTACTGTAGAAACCATGACTAAGTCCACCCCCGATGCTGAGCAGCAGTCGAACGCCGCCTCCGCGAGCGTGAAGAGTAATGAGAAGGCGGCTAAGCGCCGTTCGCGTTTTGCGCCGCGCCGCGTGAACTTGCGTTCGGTCAGTGCTGTGGCGACGTGCGCCCTGCTGGCTGGTGCTTTTGTTCTGCCCAGCTCCTATGTGAAGGAGGGCCCCGGCCCGCTCTTTGACGTGCTCGGAACCTACCAGGAGAAGGACGTCATTGAGGTTTCTGGCGCGCCCAGCTATAAGACGTTCGGCAAGATGAACATGACCACGGTGTCGGTTTCGGGCGGCCCGTACACGGAGCTGTCCGGTGCGGAGGCGTTCTACGGCTGGTTGGCGTTTGACGGTAACCGCAGCCTCGTGGTGCCGACCGATGCCCTGTACCCGCATGTGAGCCATGAGCAGGCGACGGCAGCGACCGGTGCGCAGATGGCTGATTCGCAGACTCAGGCGAAGGTCGCGGCAATGCGCCAGCTGAAGATGCCGGTGACCGAGAAGGTTCAGGTGCTTTCCACGGTGGAGGGTTCCCCGGCGGCGAGCGCGCTGAAGGCTGATGACCGCATCGTGAAGGTGGGGGAGAAGCAGATTGAGACCCTCACCGACGTTCCGAAGGCTGTGAATGCGTCGAACGGTTCGGCGATTGACGTGACCGTGGAGCGTGACGGCAAGCAGCAGACGTTTAAGCTGAACCCGGTTCGTGCCAGTGACGATAGCCGCTGGATTCTGGGCGCGGGTTTGAAGCAGAGCTATGACCTGCCGGCGCACGTGCAATACAACCTGGACGGTGTGGGCGGCCCGAGCGCCGGTCTGATGCTGGCGCTGGGCACGGTCGATAAGCTCAGCGAGGGTACTCTGCTCGCTGATGAGGATGCCGGAGGCGACCCGTACCGCAGCTACATTTCGGGTACCGGAACGATTGATGCGAACGGTAAGGTCGGCGCAATTGGCGGTATCAAGTACAAGATTTTGGCGACGGGTCGCTACGGTGCGCGCTACTTCTTGGCGCCTAAGGAGAACTGCGATTCGATTGTGAAGATGCAGGCGCAGGACCCCGACCTGTTCAACTACTATCACGCCGGTCAGGTGCGCGGCACGATGGTGGTTGTGCCGGTGTCGACCCTGGATGAGGCGGTGAAGACGGTGGAGGCGATTAAGTCCGGCACCCCGGATGATTCCCTGCCCCGCTGCGGTTCCTAACATAACGTTTCTCTCCGCGAGATTCTCACCCGTATAGCGCAGAATAGCCCCGGTACTTTACGGTACCGGGGCTGTTCTGCACCCTATTCTCTGTCCTCGTCTGCGTCTCCGTAATCCTCGCCAGCACCTCTCACCTCAGCATTTCGCATCCCAAAACCTCTCAACCCGGTCATATTTCGCCCCGAGCTTCTACGAGGTTCTGCCCTTCCGCGTTACCTCTGAGATACTTAAAGGCAGTTATTTTCTCTGAACGTATGATGAGCGAGGAATTGTGTCTGAGTCGACCAATAACACCGCGCATCCCAAGCCGAAGAAGTCAACGCCTAAGCGTCGTAGCCCCCTGCGGGTGACGATTGCTGTGGTGGCGGTGCTCATTGCTGCTTTTGTGGGTGCGTCCCAGGTGTACACGGACTGGCTGTGGTTTGATCAGCTGGGTTATAGCACCGTGTTCACTACCCAGATTTTGTTGAAGGCAGCCGTGTTTGTGGTGGCTGCCGTGGTGATTGCTGTGCCGCTGTGGGCTTCGATGTCCTACGCGGTCCGTCATGCTGATGTGGCGCCGGCGTCCGAGAAGAAGCCGCAGGAGGCGCCGAACCCGAATCAGAGCGTGCCGACGAGCGGCACGGATGCTGCCGAGCAGATGCTGCGTGACGTGTTTGGTCAGCAGCGTGCTGAGGAGAGCATGCGCCGCTACCACGAGAGCGTGGATAAGGCGCGTAAGGTTCTGCTGATTGTGGTTCCGCTGCTGTTGGGTCTGTTCATTGCTTCGGCGACGATGACTCAGTGGAGCACCGTCGCGCTGTTCTTCAACCAGCAGTCCTTCGGTAAGACTGACCCTGAGTTTGGTCTGGATTACGGTTTCTTCCTGTTTGCGTTGCCGTTCTTCCGTATGGTGGTGACTCTGGTGACTTCCGCTGTGGTGCTGTCGGCGCTCGCGGGTCTGTTCATGCACTACTTCTACGGCGGTATTAAGGTTCAGCCCGGTGGTGTGAGTACCACGTCGGCATTCCGCCGTCACGCTGCGATTGTGGTGGCTGTGTTCTTGCTGACTCGTGCGGTGAGCTTCTGGCTGGATCGTTATTCCTCGACTCAGCAGCAGGTGGGTCGCTGGGCTGGCGCAATGTACACGGATGTGAACTCGTCGATTCCGGTGAACGCTATTTTGGCGATTTCTGCTTTGCTGGTGGCGATCATGTTTGTGGTGGCTGCTTCGATGAATCGTTGGCGTCTGCCGCTGATTAGCACCGCGATGCTGGTGATTGTTGCTGTGGTTGCTGGCGGCCTGTACCCGTGGATTGTTCAGCGTTTCCAGGTGGTTCCGAATGAGCAGGGCGCTCAGTCAAAGTTCATTCAGCGCAATATTGATGCGACCCGTTACGCGTACGGTCTGGACAAGATTGAGACCACTCCGTATGACGCGACGATTGATACCCGTGCCGGTGCGTTGAGCTCTTCGAGCGCGACCATTGCGAATATCCGTCTGTTGGATCCGAATGTTGTGTCCTCGGCGTTTGCGCAGATGCAGCAGTTCCGCCCGTACTACCGTTTTGATTCGCAGCTGTCGGTGGATCGCTATTCGGTGGGCAACACCACGCAGGATACGGTGCTGGCGGCTCGTGAGCTGAACCCGGCGCAGACCAGCGGTGATTCTTGGTATAACCGCCACGTGGTGTACACCCACGGTTACGGCGTGATTGCCGCCTACGGTAATCAGGTGGATTCTGCGGGTAACCCGAAGTTCCTGCAGTCCGGTATTAAGGCGACCGGTACCCTGAGCGAGGATTACGAGCCGCGTATTTACTTTGGCACGAGCTCGCCGGAGTATTCGATTGTGGGCGGTAAGGGCGACACCCTGGAGCTGGACCGTCCGCTTTCTGCTGAGGAAACCAACGCCTCCGATGCGAAGTACACCTTCACCGGTTACGGTGGTCCTCGCGTTGATTCGCTGCTGGCTCGCCTGTCCTATGCGATTAAGTTCCAGTCCTCTGACATTCTGCTGTCGGATGCGGTGCGTGAGGGGTCGCAGATTCTGTACGAACGTAACCCGCTGGACCGTGTGCGTAAGGTGGCGCCGTACCTGAGCGTGGATTCTAAGCCGTACCCGGCGATTGTGAATAACCGCGTGCAGTGGATCGTGGATGCATACACCACGAGCGATCAGTTCCCCTACGCGCAGGGTAGCTCCCAGGACGCGGCAACCGCTGCGGGTGCTCAGCGTTCTAACTCGGTGAACTACATCCGTAACTCGGTGAAGGCTACCGTGGACGCGTACGACGGTTCGGTGACCCTGTACGCGTGGGATGAGGAGGATCCGGTGCTGAAGGCGTGGCAGGGTGTTTTCCCTGGCACGGTGAAGAGCTACCGTGAGATGAACGCTTCGCTGATGAGCCACGTGCGTTACCCGACTGACATGTTCAATATTCAGCGCACCATGCTGAATAAGTACCACGTGACGAACGCGAATAGCTTCTATGCCGGTGACGACGTCTGGTCGATTCCGAACGACCCGACCAATGATCGTAACCAGCCGATTTCGCCCTACTACCTGTCCCTGCAGATGCCCGGCGATTCTCGTGCGCACTTCTCGTTGACGACCACGTTCATTCCTCAGCAGAGCGATTCGAACTCTCGTAACGTGATGTACGGCTTCCTTGCCGCTAATGGTGATGCCGGTACCGGTAAGGACGGCGAGCGTAGCCCCGATTACGGCAAGCTGCGTCTGCTGGAGTTGCCGCGTTCTTCGGTGGTTCCGGGCCCGGGCCAGGCTCAGAACATTTTCAACTCTGATGCTGAGGTGTCGAACCAGCTGAACCTGCTGCGCCGCGGTTCGTCTGAGGTTATTAACGGCAATATGCTGACCCTGCCGGTGGGCGGCGGCATGCTGTACGTTCAGCCGGTGTACGTGCAGTCGAGCGGTGACGCCAAGTACCCGCGTCTGCAGCGTGTGCTGGTGAGCTTCGGCGATAAGGTCGGTTTCGCTCCGACTCTGGAGGAGGCGCTGAACCAGGTGTTCGGTGGCTCTTCGGGCGCGAAGCTGGACGGTTCGGCGGCTAGCCCCTCGGCTTCGGCGTCTGGTTCTTCGGGTACCTCGGGTGCTTCGACCGGAGGTTCTTCGGCTTCGCAGTCTTCGGAGCTGAAGCAGGCTCTGACGGATGCTTCGAAGGCGATGACCGATGCTGATGCGGCGATGAAGAAGGGCGACTGGGCTGCATACGGTGAGGCTCAGAAGCGTCTGGAGGCAGCCGTGAAGAAGGCTCTGGAGGCCGAGGAGGCGCAGAGCGCGGCGTCCGCTAAGGCTTCTGCATCGGCAACGCCCAGTGCCTCGGCGGCTCCGAGCGCAGCGGCTAGCGCTAAGCCCAGCGCCTCGGCTTCTCGCTAAGCCTAAGAGACAGCGGGGGAGTAGCGCATACCGGATGCTCAGGGATCGGATGTCCACGGGTCTAGCGTCCTCGCTCTAGATCCGGGGCCTGCACTGGATACGGCTCCTACCGACTAGCTCTAGCGGTCTCTGCGGGAACATCTCTGCGGGAACGGGGTGGAAGTGATTCACTTCCACCCCGTTCCTGTATGTTCTACCCCTGGCACTGCCCCGTAGCCCCTATTCCTACCCAACTGCTTTCTACCCAACAGCCCCTATTTTTGTGTGCTTGGTTACAAATCGCGTTTTTGGCTTGCATGCCCGGTTTGGGGTCTGTATAGTTGTATGAGTCGCCGCGGGGTGGAGCAGTTCGGTAGCTCGCCGGGCTCATAACCCGGAGGTCGCAGGTTCAAATCCTGTCCCCGCAACCAGAAAAACCCGGTATCTCAACGAAAAGTCGCTGAGATACCGGGTTTTGTTTTGCCCTGACGAGACCGAATCCCTATGTTATTCCCTACCTTTCAGCCAAACTCAGGCCCGTCGTCGAGGTGGGGGGAGGGGGGACTATCACCCAACATCGAGGACTATCATCCAACGCCCCTTCGGGGCGTATGACTATCTTCGCTCGTGCATGATCTCGTGGGAGGGAGGTTGCAGAGGAGGATTTTCACCGCCTAATCGGCGTTGATACCGGCTGTTTACCGCCTGAAAATGCAAAAGCGGTATAGCATTTTCCCTCGTATCTCAACCGAATCCCAACCCTTTACCGCCTTCACCGCCTAAAACCGAAAACTTTTATATATACACACGCATATGTAGGAAGATGAACACTCGCGTGTACACTTTTTAGAAATTAGGCGGTAGAGGCGGCAACACACCATGTTTTGACTGATATACCAACGTTTTCGATATACCGCTTAGCCTCAAACAGGCGGTAACTAAGCGGTGAAAGAGTAGCGTCCCGCATAGTGGTGTAACCGTGTG
>NZ_KV807678.1:363181-428531 GCF_001812085.1 Rothia sp. HMSC065C12 | reverse complement strand
TTTAATGCGTCCAAGTTTCGGGGCGCAGTTCAGAAATAGTACGAGGGGGCTTCGCTATAAGGGCAGACGGAAGCCTAGCGCTTCTTCTTCGGCTCGCACGCCACACCGTCACCGTCTTTATCTAGACCCGGGCGGTAACCCGGCTCGCCACGATGCAGGGGCGCCGCACCAGCCGCACGAGCATCAGCGCATGTTTCGTAGTAAACACTCGACCGCGCAGGAGCCTGCTGAACCGGCTGCGCGGGAGCTTGCTGAGCGGGAGCCTCAGCCGCCGGCGCCTGCTGGACGGGCGCCTCCGTAGCTACCGGCGCCTGCTGAACAGGCTCAGCCTGTTGCGCGGGAGCCGCAGAAACCGGAGCCGCCGGCGCCTCCGCGGAAGGTGCCTGCACGGGCGCCTCAGTAGTCGGAACCGGAGACGGGGTTACCGTCGGGGTAGGAGACTCCGAAGGAGTCGCAGACGCACTCGGCGTCGGAGAAGAACTAGGAGTAGCTGAAACCGAAGGGCTAGCAGAAACAGACGTCGACGATGACGCAGAAGGCACAGGCTTCGGAGCGCGAACAGACGAAGAGCAACCAGTCAGCAGCAGAGCACCCGCAAGAGCACCCGCAAGAACACCAGCGGTCGCGGTGTGAATTTTCAACACAATATTCCTTTATAAAGTGAGTGGATAAGCGTGTTCACCGTAGAACACACACTCAAGTGTAAATGAAAACGGCCCCATCCGCAGGTAGTATTGAGCCCCCAAAAATTTCTCACAAGGGAAGATGTAGCGTGCGGGCATAGCAAAGCCCCCTCGTACTGGAAATAGTACGAGGGGGCTTCGCTATATCTGAGGCTGCATTAGCCGGGGCTCTAGGGGAGTAGCGCCCCGCCGGGGCAGCTCTCGCCAGGGCCGCCGCTAGGAGCAGTTGCCGTTCATATCGCAGGACGGACCCGCCTCCGCATCGCCGTCACCCGCAGCGTCACCAGCCGCGCCCGCCAGCGGGTTCAAAAACTCTACACGGTGAGTCTCCTCCCACACCTGACGCAGCGCCTGCACCAGCATTTCCGCAGGCTGCGCACCACTGACCGCCCACTTCGACTCAATCAAGAAGAACGGCACACCATTAATGCCCAGCTGGCGCGCCAACTGCTCATCAGCACGCACATCCGCCGCGTAACGGTCGCTCTTCAACACCGCCTCAACCTCAGCAGTATCCAGGCCAATCTCAGAAGCAATATCCAGAATCGACTCGTGATCCTGCACCGAACGGCCCTGCGTAAAGTACGCCAACTTAAACGCCTCCTCCGCCGCCGATGCCAAACCCTGCTCCGCCGCATAATGAATCACACGGTGCGCATCAAACGTGTTACCGTAACGCGCCTGACGCCAATTGAAATCCAAACCCACCTCGCGGGCACGCTCCGCCAACGACTCCTGGCTCGCAATCGCCTGATCCAACGACATCTGATACTTACCGGCAATCAGCTCAGGCAGCGAACCGGCAGGATGCTCCGTAGCCGACGGGTCCAGCTCAAAACTATGCCACACCACCTCAACCTCGTCACGGTGCTCAAACTCGGCGAGCGCCTGCTCCAGGTTACGCTTGCCCACGTAGCAGAAGGGGCACACAATATCGGACCAAATATCAATACGCATGTTATCTATTCCTCTCATACTCGGATGCGGCACACTGCCGCCTGTATGCTCGCCTAACGCCCCGGTTGCCGTGTTTATTCCCGGCTATTTCCAGCGTTAGTCCCCAGCGTTTATTCCCGCCGGGTACGGCAAAGCCCCCTCGCGCCGGTTCGTACAGAATCTTCTGCACAGGAATATCCGTACAGGAACCGGGTCAAGGGGGCTTAGCACACGCGAAATACGCGACCCTATCGGCGGGCAGCCGCCGGTGCGGTAGTGGCAGTAGCCGCAGGTGCGGCGGTCGCACGAGCCGGCGGAGCCGTAGTGGTTGCCGCCGCAGGTGCAGTCGTAGCCTGCTGGGTAGCCGCTACCTCATCCTCATAGCGGGTAGTCGGCGCCTGAGTCGGAGCCTCAGTAGTCGGCTCCGGGGTAGGGGCCGGCGCCTCCGTAGTCGCCTCGGGGGAGGGGGTGTTCTCCTCCGGGGTGGGGGTCGGCGAAGGAGCCGCCGCCTTAATCTCTTCCTCGGATGCGTCACCGTAGTAGTCACGAATCGTCACCGCAGTCAGGCCGCGGTCATCGAGCAGGCCCTTTACCTTATCCAGAATCGGGATGATCGTCTCGTAGTTCAGGTGACCCAGCACAATCTGCTGCGGCAACATGTAGCGGATGCAACGCATGTAAATCACGCGGGAGCTGGTCTTCGCCTCGTCACCGGTAGTGCCGTTCCACATGACCGGGCGGGTAAAACCAATCTCACCGGCAGCCTTCAGTACCGCATCGTTGTAGCGGCCGTAGGGCGGGCGGAAGTACGGCTTCGACGAGACACCGAACATGCTCATAATCTCGTCTTCGTTACGCTGCAGCTCTTCCTTCACACCCTCAGCATCCAGGGTGGTCAGGTCAGCGTGGTTGTACGTGTGGTTCGCAACCTGAATCTGGCCGCTCTGAACCAGCGGACGCAGCAACGACACATGCTCCTTAAAACCGGTGTAAGAAGCGTTAATGAAGAACGTCAGGCGAGTATTCGTACGCTTCGAGAACTCAGCGTAGCCGCGAATCGCCTCCGGGCTTGCGCCGTCATCAACAGTCCACGCAACATACTTGCCGTCACCAACGAGGGAGTTGCCGATGCCGGGCCATTCGCGCGGCTTATCAACCGGGTTGCCAGCAGCGGCAACCGTCGGCGAATTCGTCGGTGCGGGGCGAGTAGCAGCAGAGGTCTCGCCGCCAGCCTGATACGGAGTGAAATTACCGCTGGTGCCGTCGTAGTCATTCGACGTCTTCGAGCAGGCAGCAATCAGCGGAAGCATAGCAGTGCCGAGCACAAAAAGTCGGCGGTTAGGCTGTGAGTGGGTCATACTCTCCAGGATAACGCCCCCACCTGCAAGGAACGAATCTGAACAGCGAATACACCCTAAATAATGTGCACATCACACCCCGCGCTCAGCACCACAGTATTAATAGGTATAAAAACTAGGTATAAGAACACAAAATCCTAAAGCCGCAAGCCGGTAACGCTCCGCTACACTAGTGGGATGGAGAATTTGGGCACTCACGAACTGCGCAACCTTGTGAACGATGCTGCCGACGAGGCAGTCAACATCGGCTACCGTGTTGCAGACCGGCTGCACAGGTGGCGCGAAAAACGCGCCATCGCCGCCGGTCGCGAGCCTATTCTCGTGCCCACCGAAGGCTACGGCCGCGCCGCCTCCGACGGTAACCCCGGCTGGGTCCGCATCATCGCCCGCGCACTCTACAAGACGGTCAACCTCGAACGCCTGCTGCAGGTCGTAGAAGGCACCCAAGACACCGCCAACCCCATGCGCGGCTGGCGCTCCTTCACCGCCACCGCAATGTCCGATGCACCCGTCACCATCGTTATCGACGGCACCAAGTATGAGGCGTACACCGACCGCGGCGGCGTGCTCGATGTCAAACTCAGCATCGATCTGGACCCCGGCATGCACGAAGTCATCATGTACGTGCCCGGCTCCCGCGCCGTAGCAACCAGCGTCTACATCGTTCCCGAAAGCCAGAAGCTCGGCGTCATCATGGACGTCGACGACACCGTCATGGTCACCATGCTGCCGCGCCCCCTCGTCGCTGCCTGGAACTCCTTCATTCTCGACGAGCACGCACGCATCCCCACCCCCGGCATGGCGGTCATGACTGACCGTATCCGCCGCAGCCACCCGGATGCGCCGTTCATGTACCTGTCCACCGGCGCCTGGAACATCACCCCGACCCTGCGCCGCTTCCTCAGCCGCAACGGCTACCCGCGCGGCACGTTCCTGCTCACCGACTGGGGCCCCACCCCCGACCGCTGGTTCCGCTCCGGAACCAACCATAAGGTCGAGTCCCTGCGCCGCCTCGCCGAGGAATTCCCGCAGATGAAGTGGATCCTCGTCGGCGACGACGGGCAGCGCGACCCGTACATCTACAACGGCTTCGCGGTACGCTACCCGGACAACGTGGCGGCAATCGTCATCCGCAACCTGACCGTGGGGGAGACCATGCTCGCCTCCGGCCGCGTGTGGAGCGACTACCGCGCCGAACAGATGATGCGCTCGCCGCTGTGGATTGAAGCCACCGATGGCGTAACGCTCAGCAAGAAGCTGCGCGAGCTGGGCCTGATCGATTTCTAGCCGGTTACTGCTCACCGGTTGCTAAAACCAGCATGGATACCCAGTAAACCCACCGCAAATACCGCGAAATGCCGGTATATGCGGTGGGTTTTGGTGTTTCAGCGGAATTAACCAACTTAAACCCACGACACACCGGCTGCTGAAAAAGAGTTAAAAATCTTTTCTACAGCCTTAATCACATAGCTTAAACCCGCTCGAAGGGGGTTAACCCCCGCCTTTAAGAAAGTCCGTTCTGCTTTAAAACCGCGCCGTTCCGCGCAAGAACGGGTGAGAGCGGAAATCTCTTTAAAATCAAGCCCGAATCTGCCGGGTTTTATGCCCCCAAACGCATACATGAGGTTAACTGAACCTCAACTCAGCGGGCGAATGAACCCTTAAAAATCCTGACCAACTTAAACCCCACCTGTGGATAACCCGGCACACCCCGCGAAAATACGGCGAACTAGCCCCGCGGCAGGGTGTGGATAAGCTGTAGACACCCCCTCTTAAGTGGGTTCAACTGTGGGTTTATCGAACGAAACACGACCCTCGCACCACATCATCTTGTGGTGCAGAAAAATCTCGACACTAGATGTAGTATTAATACTCGGTTCCACCACTACGGCACTTTTAGGCGCCCTGCCCCAGCGCAGGAAACCACCACACCCCACTAGGAGGGGGCAGCGGACGGCACAGCGCCCGCCGTAAACAACACGTGGCGAACCACCGACGAAACACGCCAGATTCATTCACGAGATAGCCCCGCCCGAGCGGGAGAAAGTAAGAGGCACTCCCATGGTAGTGACCGTGTACACCAAGCCCCAGTGCGTCCAGTGCAACATGACCTACCGCGCCCTCGACGCGAAGGGTATCAGCTACACCAAGGTTGATATCACCGAAGACGCTCAGGCCCTCGAAATGGTCAAGTCCCTCGGCTACATGCAGGCACCCGTCGTCATTGCAGGCGACGAGCACTGGTCCGGCTTCCAGCCCGACAAGATCAACGCTCTGGCAGCGTAACAACCCTGCCGAAACCCGTACAAACGGAAAATCGGCACGGAACTCACACCGGCACACGAGAATAAGGAGTACAGATTGAGTACCGCCCTCACGCCCAACCCCGTCGACGAGCACGCAGAAATCCGGAAGATTCTTATGGATGCACGCAACGCCTCCGAGGGTCGAGCGACCGAGGTCGAACTGGACGACACGGCGCCACTCATCGTGTACTTCTCCTCCATCTCCGGTAACACCCACAAGTTCGTGGAGAAGATCCGTGCCCGCCGCCTCCGCCTGCCGCTGCGCACCGGCGAGGACACCCTCATTCTTGATGAGCCGTTCGTGCTCATCGTCCCCACCTACGGCAAGCCTGATGGCGCCGGTAACGTTCCCCCGCAGGTGGTTAAATTCCTGAACGTGGAGCAGAATCGCCACCACATACTCGGTGTGATTGGCTCCGGCAACACCAACTTTGGTCCGCTCTTCGGTATCGCGGCAGACATTGTCGCCAAGAAGTGCGATGTGCCCGTGCTCTTCAAATTTGAGCTCATGGGCACCGATTCAGATGTAGAAAAAGTCAACGAAGGATTGGAAGCATTTTGGACGCAAAACTGCCCTCAGCACTAGAAACTCTCGGTGCGAGCCACAGCGGCAAGAGCGTGCCCGAGAAGTTCAAGGGTATGAGCTACCACGAGCTGAACGCACTGCTGAACCTCTACGATGAGAACGGCCAGATTCAGTTCGATGCAGACCGTCAGGCTGCACGTCAGTACTTCCTGCAGCACGTCAACAACAACACCGTCTTCTTCCACGACCTGGAAGAGAAGATCGAGTACCTGATCGAGAACCAGTACTACGAGCCGGAACTCTTCGACAAGTACAACTTCCAGTTCATCAAGAACCTGTTCAAGCGCGCCTACGCCGTGAAGTTCCGCTTCCCGACCTTCCTGGGTGCCTTCAAGTTCTACACCTCCTACGCGCTCAAGACCTTCGACGGTCAGCGCTACCTGGAGCGTTTTGAAGACCGCGTCTGCATGGTCGCACTGCTACTGGCAGAAGGCAACGAGAAGCTCGCCGAAGACATCGTCGACGAGATCATCTCCGGCCGTTTCCAGCCGGCAACCCCGACCTTCCTCAACGCAGGTAAGAAGCAGCGCGGCGAGCTCGTCTCCTGCTTCCTGCTGCGCATGGAAGACAACATGGAGTCCATCGGCCGCTCCATCAACTCTGCACTGCAGCTCTCCAAGCGCGGCGGCGGCGTGGCATTCGCCCTGACCAACCTGCGCGAATCCGGTGCGCCCATTAAGAAGATTGAGAACCAGTCCTCGGGCGTTATCCCCGTCATGAAGCTGCTGGAAGACGCCTTCTCCTACGCAAACCAGCTCGGCGCACGTCAGGGTGCCGGTGCCGTGTACCTGCACGCACACCACCCCGACATCTACGCCTTCCTGGACACCAAGCGTGAGAACGCTGACGAGAAGATCCGCATCAAGACCCTCTCCCTGGGCGTTGTCATCCCCGACATCACCTTCGAGCTGGCGAAGAAGAACGAGGACATGTACCTCTTCTCCCCGTACGATGTGGAACGCATCTACGGCGTGCCCTTCTCCGACATCAACGTCTCCGAGAAGTACTACGAGATGGTCGACGATGCACGCATCACCAAGACCAAGATTAACGCGCGTGAGTTCTTCCAGACCATCGCAGAGATCCAGTTCGAGTCCGGCTACCCGTACGTGATGTTCGAAGACACCGTCAACCGCGCGAACCCCATCGCCGGTAAGGTCATCATGTCCAACCTGTGCTCCGAGATCCTGCAGGTTTCTGAGCCGTCCACCTACCACGCTGACCTCGGCTACGAGACCGTCGGTAAGGACATCTCCTGCAACCTCGGTTCGCTGAACATTGCACTGACCATGGACGGCGACGACTTCGGCAAGACCGTGGAAACCGCGATTCGTTCGCTGACCTCCGTCTCCGACCAGTCCGACATCCGCTCCGTACCCTCCATCGAGCGCGGCAACAACATGAGCCACGCCGTGGGTCTGGGCCAGATGAACCTGCACGGCTACCTGGCACGCGAGCACGTCTACTACGGTTCCGAAGAAGCACTGGACTTCACCAACATGTACTTCTACACCGTCGCCTACCACGCAATCCGCGCCTCCATGCAGATTGCTAAGGAACGCGGCCAGCGTTTCGAGGGCTTCGAGAACTCGAAGTACGCATCCGGTGAGTTCTTCGCCAAGTACATTGAGAAGGAATGGGCACCGCAGACCGAGCGTACCCGCGAACTGTTCGCTAAGCACCACATCCCCACCCGTGAAGAGTGGATTCAGCTGGCTGCTGACGTGGCACAGTACGGCATGTACAACCAGAACCTGCAGGCCGTTCCTCCGACCGGCTCGATTTCCTACATCAACGGTTCGACCTCTTCGATTCACCCGATCGCTTCGAAGATTGAGATCCGCAAGGAAGGCAAGCTCGGCCGCGTCTACTACCCGGCACCGTACATGACCAACGAGAACCTGGAGTACTACCAGGACTCCTACGAAATTGGTTACGAGAAGATCATCGACACCTACGCTGTGGCAACCCAGCACGTGGACCAGGGCCTGTCGCTGACCCTCTTCTTCCGCGATACCGCAACCACCCGCGATATCAACCGCGCCCAGATTTACGCATGGCGTAAGGGCATCAAGACCATCTACTACATCCGTCTGCGTCAGATGGCTCTTGAGGGTACCGAGGTTGAAGGCTGCGTATCCTGCATGCTCTAGCCCGAATGCTGTGACGCATTCAGCCTGAGCTGGCACACTATAACTAAAGACTGGAAGGGGCGGTTACGGTAAACACGCAAACCGCCTGCGCGACTGGCTGGCCGCGCGTGGGACCGTAACCGCCCCTTAAGAATTGGAGAATTACTAATGAGCGAAAAGGTGAAGCTCGTCGACCACGTGGTCGAGGCTATCAACTGGAACCGTATTGAGGACGAGAAGGACCTTGAGGTTTGGGATCGTCTGACCGGTAACTTCTGGCTGCCGGAAAAGGTGCCGCTGAGCAACGACGTGCCCTCCTGGAAGACTCTGACCGAGGAAGAGAAGCAGCTGACCATGCGCGTCTTCACCGGTCTGACCCTGCTGGACACCATCCAGGGTACTGTCGGTGCTGTGTCCCTGCTGCCGGACGCTGTGACCGCGCACGAAGAGGCCGTGTACACCAACATTGCGTTCATGGAGTCCGTGCACGCAAAGTCGTACTCCTCAATCTTCTCGACCCTCGCCTCCACTAAGGAGATTGACGAGGCGTTCCGCTGGGCTGCTGAGAATGAGCACCTGCAGAAGAAGGCGAAGATTGTTCTGTCCTACTACACCGGTGACGACCCGCTGAAGAAGAAGGTCGCCTCCACTCTGCTGGAGTCCTTCCTGTTCTACTCGGGCTTCTACCTGCCCATGTACTGGTCTTCGCACGCGAAGCTGACCAACACCGCTGACCTGATTCGTCTGATTATTCGTGACGAGGCAGTGCACGGCTACTACATTGGCTACAAGTTCCAGCGTGGCCTGGCGAAGGAGTCCGCGGAGCGTCAGGCAGAGCTGAAGGAGTACACCTTCAACCTGCTGTACGAACTGTACGAGAACGAGGTGGCGTACACCCACTCCCTGTATGACGGTGTGGGTTGGAGTGAGGACGTTAAGAAGTTCCTGCACTACAACGCTAACAAGGCTCTGATGAACCTGGGCTACGAGCCGATGTTCCCGGCGACCGTGACTAACGTGTCCCCGGCGATCCTGTCGGCGCTGTCCCCGAACGCTGATGAGAACCACGACTTCTTCTCCGGTTCCGGCTCCTCCTACGTCATTGGTAAGGCCGTGAACACCGAAGACGAGGACTGGGACTTCTAAGCACCCTTTCTTGCCTTTAGTTATGAGGCTGAGATAAACCGAGCGGAACCCCCGCGTGTCCACTGTGGATGCGCGGGGGGTTCCGCCGTTTAACCGGGCTATTTAGCGTGCCGGGATGCCCAGGATTCCCCGGTTTAACCTGGCACGGAAGCGCTCGGGAATCGGGGGAGTAGGAGCGGTTTTTCTGGTTCCTTTCGGGTTCCGGTTGTCGGGATTTTTACCTTCACCCCGTAGCATAAAAAATTATTGATATATCGGGGTGCGGGGCGTACTCTGATACGACTAACTATCAACGCAGATTTGAAAGGAACATCATGCGTTCAGTTGTTATGGAAGCCCCCGGCAAGGTCGTCGTCAACGAAGTCGACAAGCCGACCCTCCTCGAACCCACCGACGCCATCATCAAGCTCGCAGCATCCTGCATCTGCGGCTCCGACCTATGGCCCTACCGCGGCGCACAGCCCGTCGACCACCGAGCCATGGGCCACGAATACATTGGCGAGGTCGTAGAGGTCGGCTCCGAGGTCACCACCGTAGCCCCCGGCGACTTCGTCGTAGGCTCCTTCTGCATCTCCTGCGGCGAGTGCGAAACCTGCACCGCAGGCTACCCCTCCCGCTGCCTCAAGGCAATCGCAGCAGGCGACGCCTTCATCGGCATGCGCTCTAACGGCACCCAGGCAGAGTACGCCCGCGTGCCCTTCGCAGACGGCACCCTCGTCAAGACCCCCGCAGCCCCCACCGAAGAGCAGATCCCGCACCTGATGGCGGCATCTGACGTGCTCGGCACCGGCTGGTACGCAGCAGACGCAGCGCAGGCAGGCCCCGGCAAGACCATCGTCGTTGTTGGTGACGGCGCAGTCGGCCTGAGCGCAGTCATCGGCGCTAAGCAGCTCGGCGCGGAGAAGATTATCATCATGTCCCGCAACCCCGAACGTCAGGCGCTCGCTAAGGAATTCGGCGCAACCCACATCGTGGAAGAGCGCGGCGAAGAGGGTATCGCCAAGGTTCTGGAACTCACCGACGGCGTGGGCGCACACGGCGTTGCGGAGGCTGTTGGCTCCCAGCAGTCCTTCGACCAGGCACTCGGCTGCGTACGCCACGGCGGCTACATCGGCTTCGTGGGCGTGCCGCACGACAGCGCCATCGGCACCGATAAGCTCTTCGACAAGCAGGTTCACCTGGAGGGCGGCCCCGCCCCCGTGCGCAAGTACCTGCCGACCCTTATCGACCTGATTTACAAGGGTGAAATTGAGCCCGGTAAGGTGTTCGACCTGGTTCTGCCCATCGACGAGGCAGCTAAGGGTTACGAGGCAATGGACCAGCGTACCGCCACCAAGGTTCTGCTGACCATGCCGTAATAGCCGCTCGTATCGCCGGTTCTTGTGCCTTCTTGTATCGGCAACCCGGCGTGTATGCGCTACTAATCCCCGCACCGATCCTGCCGCTCCACGTGAGCGTAGGGTGCCGGTTGCGGGGATTAGTGCATTAAAAATTGGGTTTATTTGCCACCTTTCGGCGAGGTGAGGGACAAATGAGTGAGCCAAGGCATAGAATAAAAGAGCATGATTCGTACAACTCGAAGGATGACAATGACGAAGAAGCCTTTCCCTTCCGACCTCGAAATCGCACTTGCCGCCGATCTTTGGCCTATTAATAAGATCGCAGCGGACAACGGCATCAGCGAAGATCGCCTTGAACCCTACGGCAAGTATGTCGCTAAGGTCCTCCTCGACGAAACCACCAACGCAGAGACCGCCCGCAAGCGCGGCTCCAAGTACATCGTGGTTACCGCAGTCACCCCCACCCCACTCGGTGAAGGTAAGACCGCAACCTCCGTCTCCCTCGCACAGGGCTTCGCCCAGACCGGCCGCAAGGCAATCCTGGCTCTGCGCCAGCCCGCAATGGGCCCGACCTTCGGCATCAAGGGCGGTGCAGCAGGCGGCGGCTACTCTCAGATTGTTCCCATGGAGAAGCTGAACCTGCACCTGACTGGCGACTTCCACGCCGTCACCGCAGCGCACAACCTGCTTGCCGCCATGATTGACAACCACCTGCACCACGGCAACGAGCTGCGCATCGACCCGCGCGCAATCGAGTGGCGCCGCGTTATCGACATGAACGACCGCTCCCTGCGCAACATCGTCGTGGGCCTGGGCGAACGCATGGACGGCGTGGTCCGCGAGACCGGTTTCGACATCACCAGCGCCTCCGAAATCATGGTGATTCTCTCGCTGGCAACCTCCTTCAAGGACCTGCGCGAGCGCCTGGCAAAGATTGTGATCGGCCTGAACTACGACGGCGAGCCCGTCACCGCAGCCGACCTGAAGGCTGACGGCGCAATGTCCGTCATCCTGGCAGACGCAATCAACCCGAACCTGCTGCAGACCCTGGAGCACACCCCCGCACTGATTCACGCGGGCCCCTTCGGCAACATCGCAACCGGTAACTCCTCCGTGGTCGCCGACTACGTTGGTCTGGAGTACTCCGACTACGTGATTACCGAGGCTGGTTTCGGTGCCGATATGGGTGCGGAGCGTTTCTTCAACGTCAAGTGCCGCGTCTCCGGCCTGAAGCCGGACGCAGCAGTGCTCGTCGTAACCGTGCGCTCCCTGAAGTCCCACTCCGGCCTGTACAAGATCGTTCCGGGCAAGCCCCTGCCCGAAGGCATGCTGCAGGAAAGCCCCTCCGACGTGGAGAAGGGCGCAGAGAACCTGAAGAAGCACATCGAGATTGTGCGCAACTTCGGTGTTCAGCCGGTCGTGGCAATCAACGCCTTCCCGACCGACTTCGAGTCCGAGCACGAGACCATCCGCCGTATCGCTGAGGAAGCTGACGCTCGCGTCGCTATCCACCGCGGTGTGGCTGAGGGTGGTAAGGGCACCACCGACCTGGCAGACGTGGTTGCTGAGGCATGTGACGACGTTTCGGATCTGAAGTACACCTACGATCTTGAGGACTCCATCGAGACCAAGATTGAGAAGGTTGCGACCAAGGTCTACGGCGCGGACGGCATTTCGATTGCTCCCGCTGCCGCTAAGCAGCTGAAGCGTTTCGCTGAGCTGGGCTACTCGCACCTGCCCGTGGTTATCGCGAAGACCCATCTGTCCATCTCTTCGGATGCAACTCTGAAGGGCGCACCGACCGGCTGGACCCTGCCCGTGCGCGAGGTTCGCCTGGCTGCAGGTGCCGGTTACGTCTACGCTATCTGCGGCACCATGCGCACCATGCCGGGCCTGAGCAAGAGCCCCGCAGCTGAGCGCATCGGCTTCGACGAGAACGGCGTGATGGTCGGCCTGTCCTAAAGCGGCTGTTCCAGCTGATTTATAGCTAGTGGAGGCGGCGCTCCTTCCCCACAGCGGGGGAGAGGCGCCGCCTTTGCTGTGCCCTATGGTGCTTTTGTAGAGTGCTCTGCCCCAGATACATGGAAGCACGAGGGGCGAATACGAGGTGCGCAACGCTTGAGGGCGAGGGAGCTCTTGAAAACAGAGTGAAACCAGACTGCAACCAAGCTGAAACCTGGCTACAACCAGACTGCAACCAGGGGGAGTGAAGGATCCTGAAACCCCTGGTGGAGGGGTCTTTCAACCTTTCATTGAGGCTTCTAGGGCGCCTGTTTTGAGGGCGGAATTGGTACGTGCTGGTTAATAATTGGGCTCTATTTGTGCTTGAAGGTCAGGTTTTATTAAACAATCTATAGAGGTTGATTTTTTAGTGACACACTGTCTTGCATTTTGTGAAAATACGGTATTGACTAGGTATTTTGCTTTTTGAAAGGGGTTTTAATGGGTGCACTCAGTGAATCTGAAAGTGGGGCTGATGTTATTGTTTTGTAATAAAACCTCTACTTTAGGGGGTACCTACAGGGGTAAAACAGACCAATTGATTTTGCCCTCGCGCGAATAATTGTGCAGATTTTGAACGGTGAGCAGTACATTTTTTCCTGCTCATGAAGTTGCAAGTACTTGAAGATACTTTCACCTTAACCCTCTACTTCCGCAGAATACCGGGCTAAAACTGTGTATTGAACCTTTGGGATTGCCGAGTGTGGAGCTTAAGTTAAAGGTGCACCGAAGTGCCAAAAGAGGGAAATTCTAAAATTATTTTGGGTGAAATAAGTCACGCTAAAACTCGAAAAAAATGAAATTGGTACGTATGGATACCCTAAAAAACACCTGTTTTTATTACAGAATGATTACAATGAGGCGCGGGTCACTAAATCCGGCTCTCCGTACCAAATTGGGTGGTAAAACAGCCCCCAAAAAGTTCGCTACTATTGAGTCATCAAGTAATCGTGAGATTTCCAAAGTCCTCGGGTTGCTTGTGTTTGAGTGAGTGATAGATACCCCTGGGTGTCATGAGAAGCGACTGTGTATCGATGCGCAGTCGCTTCTCTGTTTAACTTTTGAATTTCAGTGGAACCTCAGCCGGGCGGAATCCAGCCGGAACCTAATCCGTACCGAGCATGCTCCAGAATCTGTTCCCTGTGCATCCCGCACAAGCAACCCGTACATGTATCCCGCGCGTTCAACGCCGAATGCGCTGATAGGGGAGCGAACCGCATAGGCGCATGCTGTGCGGTCACAACCCCTACACTGGAACTATGACTACTTACCCCGAACCCACCCTCATCTTTGAGAACCCCGAACTGACCGTCCGTGCGTTCAGTGTCTCCGAGATGGACAATAGCGTCTACCTCATCACCATGCGCGCCACCGGCGAGCAGGTGCTCATCGACCCTGCAGACGATGCAGAAGAACTCTACGCATTCACTCTTGACGCGCTCCTGAACGACTGCCCGCAGCTCGAACTGGCAGACGGCGAAGAACGCCGCGTGCGCGTCATGGAGAAGGAAGAGGACTTCAACTCCATCAGGCCCCGCACTATTGGTCTGACCGGCATTCTGGTTACTCACGGCCACTGGGACCACATCCGCGCTATTAAGGAGCTCGACCACCTCACCGGCGCCGTGACCTCCGCGGGTGCAGCTGACGCTGCTGAGATTAAGGAACTGGAAGACTACATCGTCGAAGAAGAGCTGACCGGCGGCGAAAGCTTCGACTTCTACCTCTCCGACACCGTCATCCGCGCCCTGCACGTGCCCGGCCACACCCCCGGATCCATCGTCTACACCCTCGAAACCACCTGGGAAGACGGCACCCCCGCAACCCTGCTGTTCACCGGCGACGCCCTCTTCCCCGGCGGCGTGGGCAAGACCGATTCCCCGCAGCAGTTCGGTGAGCTCTTCTCCAACGTGCTCGAAAAACTCTTCGGAGGCTTCGAAGACGACGCCATCGTACTGCCCGGCCACGGCCGCTCTACCACCCTCGGCGACGAGCGCCCCCACCTGGAAGAGTGGGGAACCCGCGGCTGGTAGGCCGCACTTGATGAATTGCGCCTCCTAGTCCACCTCATATAAGTACTGCACCCTCATGCCTTCACCCGCCGCATAATCCCGCTGGTGAAAGGCGTGAGGGTGTAGAATTTAAGTTCGAAGATAAGACGAAAGGATTTTCGATGACACCCCGCCCGGCACACGGTAGCACCGCACTCAAAGCGAACGATCTGACCAGCATCCGGGTTCAGGGTGCCCGCGAAAACAACCTCAAGAACGTAGACCTCACCATTCCGCGTGATGCGATGGTCGTCTTCACCGGCCTCTCCGGCTCCGGTAAGTCCTCCCTCGCCTTCGACACCATCTTCGCGGAAGGCCAGCGCCGCTACGTTGAGTCGCTGTCCTCCTACGCGCGCATGTTCCTCGGACAGGTCGACAAGCCCGACGTAGACTTCATCGAGGGCCTATCCCCGGCGGTGTCTATCGACCAGAAATCCACCTCCAAGAACCCGCGCTCAACCGTCGGTACCATCACCGAAATCTACGACTACATGCGTCTGCTCTGGGCACGCATCGGTCACCCGCACTGCCCCGAATGCGGCGAAGAAATCACCCAGCAGACCCCGCAGCAGATTGTGGACATTCTGCAGGAGTACCCCGAACGCACCCGCCTGCAGATCCTTGCGCCCGTCGTCAGCGCACGTAAGGGCGAATTCGTGGACCTCTTCAAGGACCTGCTCACCCAGGGCTACTCGCGTGCCCGCGTGGACGGCGAAACCGTGCAGCTCTCCGACCCGCCCAAGCTCGCCAAGCAGTACAAGCACACCATCGAGGTGGTCGTCGACCGCATCGTCATTAAGGACGGTATTCACCAGCGCCTGACCGACTCCATCGAAACAGCGCTCAAGCTCGCTGACGGCCGCGTACTCATCGACTTCGTGGACCGCGAGCAGGACGACCCCGAACGCACCCGCTCCTTCAGCGAAAACCTCGCCTGCCCCAACAACCACCCGCTGCAGATCGACACCATCGAGCCGCGCGCCTTCTCCTTCAACTCGCCGTTCGGCGCATGTAGCGCCTGCGACGGCATCGGCTCGCGCCTGGAAGTAGACACCGAGCTGCTCGTACCCAACCCCGACCTGACCCTCGGCGAGGGCGCTATCGCCCCCTGGTCGCAGGGCAAAGCAACCACTGAATACTGGCTGCGCCTGCTCGCAGGCCTGGGGGAGGAGCTCGGCTTCGACCTGAACACCCCCTTCAAGGACCTGCCCGCCAAGACCCGCGCCGCCATCCTGGACGGCAAGGACTACAAGGTTGAGGTCTCCTACCGCAACCGATTCGGCCGCGAACGCCGCTACACCTCCGGATTCGAAGGTGTGAAGGCGTACATCAAGCGCAAACACGAAGAAACCGAATCGGACTTTGCCCGCGACCGCTACGAACAGTACATGCGCCAGGTCGCCTGCCCCTCCTGCGGTGGCGCGCGCCTGAACCCGACCATCCTCGGCGTGAAGGTTGGCGGCCAGTCCATCGCAGACATCACCGACATGTCCCTGGCTAACGCGCTCGCCTTCGTGCGCGGCCTGCAGCTCAGCGCCCGCGAAGCCAAGATTGGCGAGCAGGTCCTCAAGGAAATTGACGCGCGCCTGCAGTTCCTGCTGGATGTGGGCCTGGACTACCTGACCCTCTCACGCTCCGCCGGTACGCTCTCCGGCGGTGAGGCGCAGCGCATCCGCCTCGCAACCCAGATTGGTTCCGGCCTGGTCGGCGTGCTCTACGTGCTCGATGAGCCCTCCATCGGTCTGCACCAGCGCGATAACCGCCGCCTCATCGAAACCCTGACTAAGCTGCGCGACATGGGCAACACGCTCATTGTGGTTGAGCATGACGAAGACACCATGCGCGAAGCCGACTGGATCGTGGACGTAGGACCCGGCGCCGGCGAGCACGGCGGCGAAATCGTACACTCCGGCAGCTTTGAGGAGCTGCTGAAGAACACCAAGTCCATTACCGGCGACTACATGGCTGGCCGCCGCAGCATTGAGGTGCCCGCATCCCGCCGCCCCGTGGACAAGGAACGTCAGCTGATCGTGCGCGGCGCCCGCGAAAACAACCTCAAGAACGTGACTGTGTCCTTCCCGTTGGGCGTGTTCACCGCGGTGACCGGTGTGTCCGGCTCGGGTAAATCGACCCTCGTCAACGACATTCTGTATACCTCCCTGGCGAACAAGCTCAATGGCGCCAAGCAGGTACCCGGTCGCCACAAGAGCATCGACGGGCTGGAACACCTGGACAAGGTCATTCACGTGGACCAGTCGCCCATCGGTCGTACCCCGCGCTCGAACCCCGCCACCTACACCGGCGTGTTCGACCACATCCGCAAGCTGTTTGCAGAGACCAGCGAAGCGAAAATGCGCGGCTACACCCCGGGTCGATTCTCCTTCAACGTCAAGGGCGGCCGCTGCGAGGACTGCTCCGGCGACGGCACCCTGAAGATTGAAATGAACTTCCTGCCGGACGTGTACGTGCCCTGCGAAACCTGCCACGGCAAGCGCTACAACCGCGAAACCCTCGAAGTGCATTACAAGGGCAAGACCATCGCCGACGTACTCGAAATGCCCGTGGAAGAAGCCGCAGAGTTCTTCGCTGCGTTCACCCCGATTGCGCGCCACCTGAACACCCTCGTGGACGTGGGCCTGGGCTACATTCGCCTGGGCCAGCCCGCAACCACCCTCTCCGGCGGTGAAGCGCAGCGCGTGAAGCTCGCAACCGAACTGCAGAAGCGCTCCAACGGCCGCTCCATCTACGTGCTGGACGAGCCGACCACCGGCCTGCACTTTGAAGACATCCGCAAGCTGCTCGCCGTGCTGCAATCGCTGGTGGACAAGGGCAATAGCGTCATCACCATCGAGCACAACCTGGACGTGGTCAAGTGCGCCGACTGGATTATCGACATGGGCCCCGAAGGCGGTAGCGGCGGCGGCACCGTCATCGCCGAAGGAACCCCGGAACAGGTGGCTCAGGTGAAGGGCTCGCACACCGGCGCGTTCCTTGCTGAAATCCTGAGCTAGCCGAGATTCTGAACTAGTCAAAAATTTGCCCTAGAGGAAACCTACGTGACTGATACTCAAGGAACCGAACCCACGCGGGGAGCTCAGGCAACCCGTGGCGCTGTGAACCGTGGTGCCGTGAACCGTGGCGCTGTGACCACCGCGGACCGTGCGCGGCACATCCTGCACACCCAGCTGGAGTCGGACTTCTGCCAGGCACCCGGCTCGATTAGCCGCGCCCTCGAAGAGCTACGCGACTACCCGGAAGCCGAGAGCCTGCCGCTACTCGCCACCGTGCAGCCGCCCTCCGAGAAGATGGGTGCCGCACGCCGCCGCAACGACGACATTTGGGAGTTGCGCGTCGCCAACTACGCGAGCGTCGGCATTCTCTGCGCCAAACATCCGCGCGTGCTGGACAAGGCCATCGACTACATGCTCGGCGACCAGTCGAACTGGCTCGGCGACTACGCGCAGCTGCGCCAACTCAACGAACTGCTCACCCCCTACACCCAGCAGGTCAGCGGCACGAGCATCTACTACACGCCCGGCCGCGCCCTGCTGAACTCGGTCGTACCCGAGGGCGTGCAGGCGCAGGAGGTCAAGTGTGCCGTGCCCGGTGTAGGTATGATGCGCCGCGTTGACCCCGCCGAGCTAAAGGCTGCGTTGCTTGCCGAAATCACGGGCGAGCGCACCATCCGCAGGGAGGCGAACGCCTCCGCGGGTGCGCTTGAGGTTGACCCGCAGGACACGCAGGCACGCGTAACCCACCTGCGCGTGGAGCTGCTGGACGCTGAACAGTTTGAGCGCTTCCGCGGGGATAAGCGCTACTCGAACGCGTTGGGCTTTAGCGTGACCCGCCCGGATGTGCTGGTGCTCGCCGCATACCCGGTGGACGAGAACGCATCTAAGGCACCTGATGCACCCGCGGCGGGGGAGAGCGCCGCGCTCGTAGACCCTATCGCTATGGTTGGCCTGAGTGACGATTCGCCGATTATGCGCCAGATTGGCATTGATGTGCTGCCTGCCTGGCGTGGTGCCGGCATTGCGAGCGCCCTGGTGCGAGATGCCGCACGCCTGACCCTGGCGGAAGGGTACCTGCCGTTCTACGGTACGAGCCCGTCGCACATGCTGTCGCAGAGGGTTGCGATGAATGCCGGGTTGGTGCCGACCTGGTGGGAGTACGTGTCCACCAGCCTGAATGACCTACCCATGGACTAGACGCTATATGCACAAGGCCCCCGAGAATCAGAGTCTCGGGGGCTTTTTGCTGCTGAGTTTCGCGTGTTAGCCGCGCGGGGTTCAGCGTCTAGGGTTGCCGCATAAGGAACAGCCTCTAGAGCCTTACCAGTTACAGCTCCGCGCCGTTGCTGGCAATCACCTCGCGGTACCAGTGGAAGGACTTCTTACGGTAGCGCGCCAGGGTGCCGGTGCCGTCGTCGTTGCGGTCCACGTAGATGAACCCGTAGCGCTTGGACATCTGCGCGGTGGAGGCGCTAATCATGTCGATGCAACCCCAGGTGGTGTAGCCGAGCACGTTCACGCCGTCCTCAATCGCCTCACGCACGGCGTGCAGATGCTGGCGCAGGTAGTCGATGCGGTAGTCATCCTCCACGGTGAGCTCGCCGTTCACCTCGACCAGTTCGTCGCGGGCGCCCAGGCCGTTCTCCACGATGAATAGCGGCTTCTGCCAGCGGTCCCAATACTGGTTGAGGACCACGCGCAGGCCGGTCGGGTCAATCTGCCAGCCCCATTCGCTGGCAGGTAGGGTCGGGTTCACCACGCCGCCGAGGATGTTGCCTTCGCCGCGTTCGCCTCGTGCCGGGTCGCCGGTTGCGCAGGTGGACATGTAGTAGCTGAACGACACGAAATCCACGGTGTTCTTCAGGTCCTTGCGGTCCTGCTCGGTGATGTTCAGCTCCACGCCCTTCTCACGCAGGGCACGCAGGAAGTAGCCGGGGTATGCGCCGCGCACGTGCACGTCACCGAACGCGAAGTTTGCCTGCTCCGTCTGCATGGCGGCGAGTACGTCGGCGGGGTCGGGGGTGAGCGGGTAGGTGGGCATGGCAAGAATCATGCAGCCGACCTGGGCGCCCGGTGCCAGTTCGCGTGCCGCAGCGGTGGCGCGGGCGGAGGCGACCAGCTCGTGGTGCATCGCCTGGTACAGGTCGGCGTCGCTGAGCTGATCCGCCGGGGTGTTAATGCCGCCGGACATGAACGGCAGGTGCAGCATGGAGTTGATTTCGTTGAAGGTCAGCCAGTACTTCACGCGCTTGCCGTAGCGGGCGAATACGGTGCGGGCGTAGCGTTCGTAGAAGCCGATGAGTTCGCGGCTGGTCCAGCCGTTGTACTGTTCGACCAGGTGCAGCGGGGTTTCGTAGTGGCTGAGGGTGATGAGCGGTTCCATGCCGTGCTTTTCGAGCTCGTCGAGCACGCGGTCGTAGAAGGCGAGGCCCGCCTCGTTCGGGGTTTCTTCGTCGCCGCGGGGGAAGATGCGCGACCAGGCGATGGAGAAACGGAAGACCTTGAAACCCATCTCCGCGAGCAGGGCGATGTCTTCGCGGTAGCGGTGGTAGAAGTCGATGCCTTCCAGCTTGAGGTTGTCCTCGGTGGGTTCTGCGGTGCGCGGATGCAGGCCGCCGGCGGGCAGCACATCCTGCAGGCTGGGGCCCTTGCCGTCTTCGTTCCAGGCGCCCTCGAACTGGTTGGCGGCGGTGGCGCCTCCGAAGAGGAAGCCGGCGGGGAACGCGCCGAGCGGCTGCGGCTCGGTCAGTGCCGGGTTGGAGTTGGGCAGAGGGGCGGTTTGGGCGGTGATGTGCTGGTCCTGATGCACGGCATCCTCCAAGGTGTTTTGGGGTTTTCTTCTACCCTAGCGGAGGGGGTGGGGGATTACTAGGTTTTAGCTACCCGGGTGGGCGTTTTCGCATTGTGGGGAGACGTAGGAGCTGTGGCGGGCGTAACCGTAAAATAGGAACGTGCAGATTATTCGAGAGACCGGCCCCGAATCCGGCGATATCCTCATTCACCACGACCAGACGGTGCAGATGCTCCGCGAGGTGGCAACCGGCAAGCGCGAAGCCACCTTGCGCATGTATCAGCCGAACCCGACGGTCGCGTTCGGCCGCCGTGACGAACTGAACCCCGGCTTCGCGGAGGCCTCCGCGGCGTGTACCGAGCACGGTTTCGAGGTGCTGGTGCGCAAGGTCGGCGGGCATGCCGCCGCCTACCATCAGGGGTGCCTGGTCGTGGACCATTTTCAGCCCGCCTCCGACGCCCGCAGCGGCAACACCCTACGCTACGAACTGTTCGGTTCCATGTACGCGCAGGCGCTCCGCGAGGTTGGCGTGGATGCGCGCATGGGCGAGATCCCGGGGGAGTACTGCCCCGGCGAGTATTCGGTGCACGCGCAGCTTCCCGCCTCCGCAGGTGGTGGCCGCATTAAACTGGTCGGCACTGCCCAGCGTGTGGTGACTGGCGGCTGGTGGTTCAGCACCGGCATCGTGGTCTCTGATTCTGCGCCGCTGCGGGCGGTCACCGCGGATGTGTACCGTGCCCTCGGCATGGACCTGGACCCCACCACGGTTGGCGCGGCGCAGGACGCAAACCCTGCCCTGCTCATGGAAGACCTGGAAGACGCCATCGTTGAGGTGTACGCCCAAAACGGTTTTCACTAGGTTGTTTTATTTCTGACTTTTACCCCTAACCCACCCCGAACTACCCCCACCTGAAGCGAAGGAGCATCCATGCGTTGGGCGCAGATTAAAGACTCGAAGGGCAGCCGCGCGGTCTGCTTCTTTGAAGAGACCGTGTACGAACTTCCGGCGAAGCTCAGCCCGCTACTGAATTTCTACAGCCGGTTCCGCCTGAACTTTGGCGACCCGAAGAACGCCGTGGCGATCCTGAAGGAGAACGGCGCGACCGTCATGGGCCACGGCGAGGAGTTGTGGAACTCCCTACCCTTTATTCGCCCGCTGGATAAGCCCGGCAAGATTGTGTGCGCCGGCCTGAACTACCGCGACCACGCCGCGGAAATGAACCTTGAGGTGCCCGAGTATCCGGCGCTGTTCGCAAAGTTCCCGAACGCGCTGATTGGCCCCGGCGAGCAGATCCGCATGCCCGCCGCCGACGGCACCGGCAGCACGAAGGTCGACTGGGAGGTTGAGCTGTGCCTGGTCGTGGGCGCTCGCCTGCGTAATGCCACGGAGGAGCAGGCGCTTGAGGCTCTGATGGGGTACGCGGTCATGAATGATGTGTCGGTGCGTGACTGGCAGGGTCGTTCCTCGGAGTGGTTCCAGGGTAAGAACTGGGATGCGATGACTCCGTTCGGTCCGGTGATTGTGAGCCCCGATGAGGTTGACCCGGTTGCCGGCCTGGAGCTGGTCTGTGAGGTGGACGGCGTGGTGCGTCAGCGCGGCACGACGGCGGATATGGTGTTTACCCCGGCGCAGCTGCTGTCCTATATTTCGCGGTTTATGACCCTGGAGCCGGGTGACCTGGTGGCGACGGGTACCCCGGCCGGGGTTGGTTTGTCGCTGCATCCGCGTCAGTGGTTGAAGCCGGGTCAGACGGTGCGCACCCGTATTGAGGGCATTGGTGAGTTGGTGAATGTCTGCTCGGAGGCGGGCGCGCTGTAGTTATCTGGTAGCTCTGTGAGCAACCGCTATTGAACCCACCTGAACCCACGGAGGCGGGTGCGGCACCTGCTGTTGGGTGCACCGCAAGGCACCCAAAAATGAATACTTATGCACCCCGCATGTGTTTGTAAGGCATATGCGGGGTGTTTCTATGCTTTTCTAAAACTCCCGGTGGGTGGTTTGGAATTCTTGGAATGTACAGTGAAGGGCGTACTGCGCGGGGGAGTGCGGTGCATGCATGGTTACACACTGTTAAACACACGCAAACTTTAAACTTTGACCTAAATTTTAGGGTTTTGGGTGGGTTTTGTGGGTCTATAGGGGGGAAACAAGGGGTGCTCCCCGGTGGTGATTGCGACTCGAAAACGGTCGATTGGGCTTACGGCAACCCCTGTTTCAGTGACTGAGACCATATCTACCTTTGGTGCGGAATCCCAAATTGTGGTCACGTGTGAGAAATTCAACAGACCGTTTTGGCGCGTCATTCCGGGAACTTTGAGGTTGAGGGTTTAGTTTCCCGTGCGCATTTTTCGTTTTTCTGAAGCTATACTCGCTTGACTAGGAGTAACGCTAAAACACTGCGGTGCAAATTCCGAAAACCTGAACATCTATCAATGCACGCAGGTGTAAAGAAATATGAGTCTAAGCTTGAACCTTTAGCAAAAAATCAGTGCCCTGAATCACAAACTCGTTTTGCGTTCACCCAAAAGACTATGTAGGGTATGGGGATTATCTGAGAGTTCCCTGAGAATTCCTGCCAGAAGATCAGAACCCGCCCGGGTACACCCTCAGATGCATATTTCACTCACGTCCGTGTTTGTTCATACAAACGCACTCACTCAAACAAGCCGACACGAACGGAAGAAAAACATGACCACAACTGCAACCAAAAACCCGGCACAGCGCCCGACAAACCGCCGCCGTGCCACCATCGCTGCCTCCGCAGCACTGGCAACCGTCATCACCGGCGCGAACCTCCCCGCGACCTTCGGTGCGACCGCTTCCACCCGTAACGTATCCGGTACCACCTGCGTCGACGCAGGCTACCGCACCGTGCCGACCCTCGCTAACATCACCAACGTCGCGCCCGGTCCGACCTGCTACTGGAACCCCGACCAGCAGGCACAGACCATCGACACTCTCGCACCCGTCAACTCCTCCCTCACCAAGGAGCAGCTGACCACCACCGAGAACACCTCGCCGCTGAGCGGCAAGCTCGCCAGCGACTCCTTCGCAGCCCAGAAGCTCACCGGCACCGAAGCCGTCGCGCCCAACAGCAGCGAAATTAGCCGCACCTTCCTCGAATACAGTGGCGATGCGGGCAACCACCCCGTCACCACCGCCATCAACGCCGGCACCGTGAAGAAGGACCGCGCCCAGACCGTCGGCGGCCACGAGAACATCCCGACCCTCGCCGTGAACTCCGCGAACCCGCACCAGGAGTACGTCGAGGTCGTCTCCCGCGATGGCCGCGTCAACGCCAACGCAGAGAACAAGCGCATCCTCACCGGCGGTATCCCGATTCCGAAGTGGCTCGCTGAGGACCACGGCCTCTCCGGCGACCAGTCCGTCGCCCTCTACGATGAGGCAACCGGCATCTGGCGCTCCTACTTCAAGTTCGTCAAGGACGCAGACGCACAGACCTACACCAGCACCGCCCGCGTGCAGGTTGGTGGCGGCAACGCGTCCACCCCCAAGAGCGCCAAGATTCAGTACGACAACGTTGGCCGCGGCAACGCAGACCAGACCGTCACCATCAAGGCGCCCGTCAGCATTGACGTGAAGTCCGGCAACGCCCGCACCTCCTACCCGATTGCTCGCGGCGCGAAGTTCCGCCTGGCGAAGAACGTGCCCGGCGCGTCCATCAACGAGACCACCGGCGAGATTACCTACAAGGTTCCCGCAGGCACCCGCGGCACCGTGGACATTCCCGTGGCGGTTGACTACCCGGCGACCTACCACGTGTCCTCCGGCGGTTACATGCTCGCTAAGCCGAACTTTGGCGGCGTGGGTGAAGACAACTACTGGCTGACCCTCAAGAACGGCACCTCCTCCGTGGTGGGCCTGGCAAATGAGCTCACCCAGATTGGTGTGGACGAGCTCAAGGCCGGCAAGATTAACCACATGGTGTCCATCACCGCGGCTGACTACGCTGCACTGGTCTCCTCCTTCCCCGCGAAGGGTACCGACGGCAAGATTGACGCGAGCAAGTACCCGAACGCACCCCGCGCAGGTCAGCGTGGCTTCCTGCCCGCAAGCTTTGACGTGGAAGAGCACCTGGCAAACACCGGCCACGCCGACGACCAGCTCACCCGCATGATCCTGACCGCAATGAAGGAATACGGCTTCATCCTCACGGACCACAACCTCTTCACCAACGCATTCAACCTGGAGGCGGCAAGCTCCTACGCGCCCTACGCCCGCCAGGGTAAGAACGTGTACAAGGAAGACCCGCAGCTGGCGGCAATGTTCGCGAACTTCGTTCCCAGTGGCTTTACCGGTAACCAGTTCCCCTGGCAGCAGGTGCAGTGGATGCCCGTGAACTACACCGAGTCTGCTGAGAACACTGCACGCCGTGAGGGCACCCAGGTTCTGCCGCAGAGCAACAACCAGGCTACCGACTCGAACGCTGACGCACACAAGATTGCACGCCCCGTGACCGTGCGCCGCTCCGCCGTGCGCACCCCCAAGGCCGTGCGCATCAGCGACGCCGAGACTCAGAACGCGGCAGTGAACCAGGCTTCGGACGCCGTGAAGTTCAAGTACCCCTCGGATTCCTACGGTAAGACCGGCACCGGCTCCGGCGTGTTCTACCAGCCCGCCGAGCACCACGCCACCGTCTACTCCGGCGAGACCGCAGTCGCGCAGAGTGTTCACCAGTCGCACAAGGTTTCCCCGAACTACCGTTACGCGCGCGACTACAACTTCCAGGAAATCCAGCAGACCCCGAACTTCCGCCCCAGCCGCTGGGTCAACAAGGAGAAGGTCAACACTGCTGGCGGCCAGTTCTCCAGTGCGGAGACCGGCATCCGCTTTGCCTCCAACGGCAAGACCGGCACCTACTCGATCGACCTGAACACCCACGACGTTACCGGCACCACCTGGGATCTGCGCCGCGACAACGGCACGAACATCACCGTGAACCGCACCGGCAAGGCACCCGCACGCATGTCTGATGTGAAGGCGAAGAGGGGCTCCGCCGCGCAGCTGTACTCGATCCCGCTGAAGGTTCACGTGGTCGATAAGAACAGCCCCATCGCGCGTGAGGACTCCGTCTCCCTGTACTCGGGCACCACCCAGAACGTGGCTGTCCTGAACAACGACGAAGCATCCTTCGGCGCATACAGCCGCGGCGAAACCGTGAAGAAGCTCGAGCTGCTCAACCAGCGCGGCCAGGCCGTCAGCGCATACAGCGACGAATACGGCACCTACCGTGTGGTGACCCTGCCCGACGGCACCCAGGGCATCGCGGTATCTGCTAAGAATAAGCAGGGCTTCGCACCGCTGGTCCGCTACCGCGCAGTGACTGACAAGGGCGTAAAGTCCGCTGAAGGTTACCTGCAGGTGGCAGTCGCTAACCGCTAGCCGGACGCACCTGCAGTATTAGTGCACATAGGGGAGAGGGGCACGTCAAGAAAGCACGCCGCACAGGCGTAACTTCCTTGACGTGCCCCCTTTCCTGTACATAAGGTGAAAATACTATGACTCAGAGCCAGCACACAGACCAGACCGAAACCACCCATAACCACCCCGCAGAACATGTAGCAGCGCACGTAGCCGAGCATGCCCACGAGGCGCCCGCCAACGCGCCTCTCTTCGAAGGGAGCGGCCCCAAGGACTGGGAGGAGCAGTTCGGCCCGTCCGTGGCGATTTTCTCTGCGCTCGCTAACCCGCTACGCTTGGCGATTGCGCACCACCTGATGCACCGCCCGCACAGCGTGAGCGAACTGCACACCTGCCTGGGCATTTCGCAGCCGCTCGCCTCGCACCACCTGCGCATCCTGCGTGAGGCGCACGTGATTGACCGTGAGCAGCAGGGCCGCACCACCATTTACCGTCTGAAGGACGACCATATTAGCCACATTGTGGTTGACGTGTATGAGCATACGCGTGAGCATCATGCGGACTAGTTTGCCCTCAAGCTGAGCGTTGGCTGGGAGCCGTTGTAAGATAGTGTGTGTCCGTGCACCAGTACAGTGCGGAATAGTATGCGCACCGGCGGCGCCCCGAGTGGCACGCTTGCGCCTGAGTTAAGGAGACTTATGTCTGCCGCTGATTCTTCAGCAATTGTTATTAGCGTTTCTGGTGAGGAGCGCGAGGTCACCGCGAAGACTGCCGCTGAGCTGTTCGCTGATGACCCGAAGATCGTTGTGGCACGCGTGAACGGCGTGCTTGTTGATCTCTCCCACGAGCTGTCTGCTGGCGACTCCGTTGAGCCGGTTTTCATTCACGAACCGGACGGCCTGAACGTTCTGCGCCACTCCGCTGCGCACGTGATGGCGCAGGCGGTGCAGGAGTACCGCAAGGACGCCAAGCTGGGCATTGGCCCGTACATTACTGACGGCTTCTACTTTGACTTTGATGTGGCTGAGCCGTTCACCCCGGAAGATCTGAAGAAGATCGAGAAGTCGATGATTAAGATCATCAAGTCCGGTCAGCTGTTCCGCCGCCGCGTGGTCACCCACGACGAGGCTGTTGCCGAGATGGCGAACGAGCCGTACAAGCTGGAGTTGCTCTCCCTGACCCAGGGCCCCGGTTCTGGTGCGGATGCTGCCGAGGGCGCATCCGTGGAGGTCGGCGAGGGTGAAATCACCATTTACGACAACGTGCACCCGAAGACCGGCGAGACCGTCTGGAAGGACCTCTGCCGCGGTCCGCACCTGCCGAACACCAAGCTGATCGCTAACGGTTATGCCCTGATGCGTGCCGGTGGCGCGTACTGGCGCGGTTCTGAGAAGAACCCCATGCTGCAGCGTATTTACGGTACCGCTTGGCCGACTAAGGACGAGCTGGTGGCGTACAAGGAGCGCATCGCTGAGGCGGAGCGCCGTGACCACCGCCGTCTGGGTCGTGAGCTGGACCTGTTCTCCTTCCCGAAGAACATTGGCCCCGGCCTGCCGGTGATTCACCCTAAGGGTGGCGTGATTAAGCGCGAGATGGAAGACTACGTGCGTACCCGCCACATTCAGGAGGGTTTCCAGTACGTCAGCACCCCGCACATTTCGAAGGAAGACCTGTTCTACACTTCTGGTCACCTTCCGTACTATGCGGACGGTATGTTCCCGCCCATGGAGCTGGATAACGGTCATTACCGCCTGAAGGCCATGAACTGCCCGATGCACAACGAGATTTACCGTTCTCGTGGCCGTTCGTACCGTGAGCTGCCGCTGCGTTTCTTCGAGTTCGGCACCGTGTACCGTGACGAGAAGTCCGGCGTGCTGCAGGGCCTGACCCGCGTGCGCATGATTACTCAGGATGACTCCCACTCGTATGTGACGAAGGAACAGGCACCGGACGAGGTGCGTCACCTGCTGAAGTTCATGCTGAGCCTGCTTGAGGACTTCGGCATGACTGACTTCTACCTTGAGCTGTCGACCCGCGACACTGAGGGTGATAAGAAGGATAAGTTCATCGGTACTGATGAGCAGTGGGAGGCGGCTACCGCGGTTCTGGAGCAGGTTGCGAAGGAGACCGGCCTGGAGCTCGTCCCGGATCCGGGTGGTGCTGCGTTCTACGGCCCGAAGATTTCGGTTCAGGCGAAGGATGCTATTGGCCGTACCTGGCAGATGTCGACCGTACAGTACGACTTTAACCAGCCGAGCCGTTTCGGTCTGGAGTACCAGGCTGCGGACGGCACCGTGCAGGAGCCGGTCATGATTCACTCGGCGAAGTTCGGCTCGATTGAGCGCTTCTTGGGTGTGCTGACTGAGCACTATGCGGGTGCGTTCCCGGCGTGGCTGGCACCGGTTCAGGTGATTGGTGTGCCGGTTGCTGAGGCTTTCAACGACTACATGACCGAGATTGCGGACAAGCTGCGCGCGCACGGTGTGCGTGTTGAGGTGGATTACGGTTCGGATCGCTTCACGAAGAAGATCCGTACTGCGTCTACTGAGAAGGTTCCGTTCATTCTGATTGCTGGCGGTGAGGATGCGGAGCACGGCGCTGTTTCGTTCCGTTTCCGCGGTAACAAGCAGGAGAACGGCGTGCCCGTGGATGAGGCTGTGGCACGTATTGTGGAGCATATCCGCAACCGCGTGAACGAAGACCCCAAGCCCAGCACTGAGGCTGCTGAGTAGTAAGGGTTTAGGCTTCTAACCTAGCTATATAGAAACCACCCCCTTTGCGGCGACAAGCTGCGGAGGGGGTGGTTTTTATATGTTCAATGGCGGTTAGGGGGGGCAGAAAGCTGTGTTGTGGTGGAGTTTCCCCTAGTCCGGGCGGGTGTCTTCGTGTTAGTGTAAGTGATGGTGCTAACGTTCGTTGCCGTTCGTAAGCGCCGGTAATTGTACGATTCGGATAAGGATGTCTGAGTGCGGGTTTTACACTCTGTACGCACTTAATTCTATTAGATGCTTTATCTACTAATTCAAGGAGGAATTCAGCTATACCGTAAATAGATAGATATATATCGTTGTTAAAAGTTTTAAAAACTAAGAACGAAGGAGTTTTCATGCGGATTGAGTCTGCAAGAATTAGGGGATATCGACTACTTGATGATATCAGCATTTCATTTCAAGGGAATAATAAAGAAACAATAGTTGTTGGACCCAATAATAGTGGTAAAACATCTTTTGTGGAGATTTTTTATAAGTTCCTTAGTATAGACAGGGGAAACAATTTTACCCTCGACGATATTTCTAGCAATCAAAGAAAAAAATTAAAAATAGTTGCTGAAAAAATCGAGCAAGATACAAATGGGAAAGAGCAGTACAAGGAAGAGTTTCTAAAGTCTCTCCCCGAGATAAGTTTGCAAATTAAGTTCTCATATGATGATGGAGATAGTTCACTTCCTCTGGCGGACTTGATTAGAACCTTAGATAAAGATAATAATTATGCGCATTTAGCGTGTAGGGTATTCATTGATAGGCAAGATAAAATATTCAATGAATATATTGATTATATTTCCAGTAGAAACAGCGGTGATAATATAAACGGTAGCCTTGATTGTGATATATTTAAATTTCTTCAGCGAAGGAGTAATAGTCTATTCAGGCTTGAGTATGCAGCCCTGGATAGTGAGGAAATTGACTATTATAAGAAGGGTAATTATTCCGGTCTAGGGTACGAGAAAGTTGAATACTCTGCCGTCAAGAAAGCAGTAAGCTGCAGTTTTATATATGCTCAAAATAAATTTGATGATACGGCAAAGGATATAGGACATGGTTTATCGAAGAGCTTTCAGAAATACTACAAGACGGTAGTCTCAAATGATGATTTTGACACAAATAGTGTAGAGCAGGGAATTAATAGTATATCTAAGATTCATGATGAACAATATAAAAATATATTTAGTTCAATCATCGGTGATTTGGGAAAATTTGGATACAATAGTAATATTCTTCCAACTCTAAAGGTTGTATCTTCTATAAGATTTGATAATTTCATGGATGGTAATGCTAAAGTTATGTATAGTGATGAATTTAGTGAATTTTCGGAAAGCCACAATGGTCTGGGATACTCGAAGCTTATCTACACTGTGCTTCAATTATCATTTTTTCTAGAAAACATCAGAAATTCTGAGCCGGTAGCGGGAACCAATCTAATCTTCATAGAGGAACCAGAGGCTCATTTACATCCACAGATGCAGGAAATATTTATAAAATATGTTTCACAGTTTATTGAAGACAAAGGTCTGAAGAATATATCTATTCAGATAGTTATTACAACTCATTCTTCGCATATAATTGCAGAAAGTGGATTTAGTGGAATTAGATATTTTAGGGTAAATACGCATGAGGGTACTCTGAAAACTGAAGTTAAAGATATGAGTGTGTGTTTCTCGCACCTAGATGTATCTGACAGAAAATTTCTAGAAAAGTATATGCAGTTGAGACCTTGTGATATGTTCTTTGCTGATAAAGTAATTATGATTGAAGGCGCAACAGAGCGCCTTCTGATGCCGTTGATGCTTAAGAAGATGGGTGATAACTCCCAAATTGATAGGGAATATGTATCAATTATTGAAGCTGGCGGAGCTCATGCATTCAAATTTAAAGAGATGCTTGAATTTATTGGAGTTCCTACTCTTATTATTACAGATATTGATAGTGGAAATCCTAACGCAAATAGATCTAAATGTAAAACAGATTTAAAGGGTGCAATTACAACGAATTCAACATTAAATAGATTGTTTACCAAAATGTTTATCGAGGAGAACAATCCAAACAAAAAATGTGAAGATAAGCTGACGGTTAAATACTTGCAGGGGCTTGCAGCTGAGAATAAGGTATTTATGAATATTAGGGTTGCTTATCAAATCCCTGAGAACAAAAAATATCCTGCAGGAAGAAGTTTTGAGGAAGCATTTATTAAAGCCAATCTGTCAACGATAATTGCAGAGAAAAATAATTTTGAATCTAATATTAAATCAAAAATAAAGGAAATTAATACCCAAGAAGAATTAGCAAAAGTATCGTACGAAATTTCAAATTCCATCGACAAAACGGACTTTGCTTTTGATATATTGATGCTTGAAGATTGGAACGTCCCTAAGTATATTAAGGAGGGCTTAGAGTGGCTGACTCAACAGTAATGGAACATATTGTTAAGTGTATAGAAAATAAGAGGAATTTTATACTCGACGCGGGCGCTGGGTCCGGCAAAACATATACTCTGATAGAATCACTTAATTATCTCATAGATCAAAATGGCAAACAGTACAAATCTACTGGTCAAAAGATTGCTTGCATAACCTATACGAATGTTGCAGTTGATGAGATTAAAAATCGTATTTCGTCTGGCACCAGTGTGCATGTTTCGACAATTCATGGGTTTCTATGGTCTATTATTGGGAAATATCAGAAAGAGTTACAAGAGGCACTTATTTTGATAAATAATAAGGCTGGAAATAAATGGCGGATAGATAATCTGGAAGAGAGGCTAATTGGTAAGAGGATAGAGTACGTAGAATATAGAAAAATAGAGGATGGTAAAATAAGCCATGATGATGTGATTTCTATTTCGAAGATTCTATTTGATAAATATGAAAAACTGTCGAGAGTAGTAGTCGATATGTATCCTGTAATATTTGTTGATGAGTATCAAGATACCAATGAAAATGTTGTTCAAATTCTCCTTGATATTATTAATCATCATTATGGGGATAAGGTTCTTATTGGTTTTTTTGGCGATTGGATGCAGAATATATATCAATCTGGTGTTGGGTACATTGATCCGGATAAGAAAAATCTAGAACATATTGTTAAAAAAGAGAATCATCGGTCATCAAAGAGCATTGTTGATGTTATTAATCATGTTAGACAAGATATTAGGCAAGTAGCAGTATCTAATGATGCAGGGAGTGCAACTTTTTACTATAGGGAATCTGACGATGTCAAGAGGGCCTTAAATGACTTAGTGTCGATATTACAAAATAAAAATGGCTGGGGGGAAAACTTGAAAATCCTGGCTTTGACAAAAAGGATAATAGCATTGAATGCAGACTGGAATACACTTTATTCAATATATAGTGACTACAGTAAAGAAGATAAGATTTTCAGTACTGATAATCTTTTGTCTGGGGAAGATCCATATAGCAAATTCTATGAATATGTAGAAAATATTATTTCAGCTTTTGAAAATAACTCTTACGGCGAATTGTATCGAATATTTAAAATATCTTTAGGTCAGGAAAAGTATAAAAATAACTTGCCTAGGTTCAAAGGGGATTTGAATACTGTGTTGAGTAAACTAAAGATATTATCTACCGGAGGGACAATTGAAGATGTTGGTAATTATGTCGCCCATAACTCCATTTTTCCTAAAAATGTTGGCTTAAATTCTGCACTTGAGGGAATAAAAAATAATCATGTAAAAGTGAAAGTTTCTGGAGATGGTGGTTTTCGTTATCTGAAAGACTGTAAATATTCTGAGGTTCGCTCTATGATGAATTACAGGAACGAGGTGACTCCTTTTTCTACACAGCATGGAACTAAAGGGGCTGAGTATGATGATGTCATCGTTGTTTTAGATAATGGAAATTGGATGCAATACAATCTGGAATCGGCATTAACCCATAACTCTAATAACAAAAAAGATAGTGTATATGCCAGATCCTTGAATATATTGTATGTTTCTTTATCGAGAGCACGTAATAATCTTGTTGTTTTTATGATGAATCCAGATGCTACTGTATTGAATACTGCCTGTAACATTTTTGGAAAGAGTAACGTTGTTAAATTTTAAAACAATTAAGATATATTAAAGATTTTATTTTAAATACATGAGAAGGCTCGGTGGGTACTGCTACGGAATTAGTATCCACTGAGTCTTTTTATATGGGTTAGACAGAGAGAGGGTTTATACCCGAAAGTATTCACAGTGCTATAAGATTGCATCCAATGAATGATGTGATGAGATTTAACGGTTCTGCCAAAATACTTGTAGCTTTCTCGTAGCCTACCTTTTTCCTGGCTTCAAGACCAGTTTTCCGTTGCTTGATTAGCTGTTATAGGTATTTCCTGGACTCAGGGTAGAGTTCATAGAATATGTGAAAGAATGAAGGCTATAGTGAAAAATGCCTCACATTCAGTGAGAAATTAAACTGCCGGTATCCACGTTGCGTTGAGATCTGGGCACATCCTCCCGTTACCTCATATTTTGACATTGAAAACCAATTTCTCAGGTTATGAGATATCCGCAACCGCGTGAACGAAGACCCCAAGCCCAGCACTGAGGCTGCTGAGTAGTAAGGGTTTAGGCTTCTAACCTAGCTATATAGAAAACCACCCCCTTTACGGCGACAAGCTGCGGAGGGGGTGGTTTCTATGTGCTTTGAGGAGGCGCGGGTGGGGGAGCGTGGTTGGGTGCAGAAAGTTGTGTCGCGGGCTAGTTTTTAGTTCCAGAGTGCTAGCGTGGTAGTAAGGCGAACGTCCATAGTCATTCAGAAAATGGGTAGCTGGATGGTCCTGAAAATGATGTATCGCTGTTGATTATTGAGGGAGCACGAGTGTATGAAGTCGAATAAGTATGTTCCTGTTGGGATGCTGTTCTTGATCCTGGCAATTATCTTGAACGTAGTGTCAAATGTCAGCGACCTAGTGCTTGGAATTCTCTACGGCATCTCGATAGCAGTATTGATTATTGGACTATTTAATAGTCGAAAATAGGTGCTACAACTGACAAAAGGGACCCGGCGGGCTATCCATCAGATAGCCCGCCGGGTTTTTCGGGAAGCAAAGTTTGTTTACGAAGAAGTAGTAGACTTTGCTGTTGAAGTGCATTTTGAAAGGGGCGAAGGTATGGCAAGCGCCGAGGTGATGAAGGAGCGGGCTCGTATTGCGGGTCGTTTCAACCTATCTGCTCGCCGAAACCCGGAACACAGGGCGCTTGTTGCGCTCGCTGCGCAGAAGGCGGGAGGGGAGTGTCAGGTGGTGGTCCCTGTGGCTCCCGGTGAAGATGAGGCTGACGTACTCGACCGTGCATGCAAGGTTGCGGGCGGCAGTCCGGTCATTATCGTGACTGAAGCTGACGGGGAGCTTCATGCTCGCATCTTCAACAGTGAGAGCAATTAGGCTGAATAATCCTTAAAGAGGGACCCGGCGGACTATCCATCAGATAGCCCGCCGGGTCCCTTCTTTATACCGCTAGGCGCTCAGCCCTTTAGCGGGTGGTGCGTTCCAGCAGCTGTAGCACGTTCTGGTAGGTGCGACCGGTGCGGGCTGACTGCAGTTGACTGTGGCCAGCTAAGCTGGCGAACTGGCACCGAGCCCATATATAGACCCCCTGCGGAGGGGGTGGTTTCTTTGTGCACCTTGAGGAGGCGAGGGTAGGGGAGTGAGGGCGTGGAAAGCTGTGTCTTGGGCTAGTTTTTCCTAGTCCGGGTGGGTGTCTTCGTGCTAATGTGAATGATGGTACTTACATTCGTTGCCGTTGTAAGTGCCGGTAACTGTACGATTCGGATAAGGACGTCTGAAACACTATAAACATCATGATGATATTTATAGTTATCATTTTTTGCCAAGGAGGAATTTAATGAGTTCATGCAATGAGCCGCAGTCAGTGATATCTATCTTTCCTGAAGTGTACCAAAAAGAACTAAAAAGGCATTATTCAAAAATATTAAGTGCTGAAAGTTTAATTAAATATGGTTATTTTGATTCACTGGCAAACAAGTTTATTGACCGGTCTGGTAATTATAAAGAAGAACAGTATATAAGTAATGACCAGTTCTATGAAGGAATATTTAATCTATCTGAATTTTATAATTGGCTCAACAATGGAGATAAGTGGAAGCAATTTTATTTTTCTGAAGAATGTGGAAAGGTAAAGATTCGGAAGGAATGGACGACTCCGATGTCTTTCACTATTCCGAAGAATCTGCACACACGGCGTGAATATAAACTTATTAACCTTTTTTCATATGGAAACCTTGCGTATTATATGGAACAGGAAAAGGATACGATTTCAAATATATTCCTACAGAATAAAAATTCAATGTCAAAGTTTTTTAGCAGTGAAGTATTTAACTTTGCTGTCACTCAGGAGTTAAGAAACACTCTTCTGTTTGGGAAGAATAAAAGATATATAACGGACGTCCAAAATTTTTATCATTCTATTTATACCCATAGTATTGAGTGGATGCTGGATGGGAAAGACAATTCAAAGCGAAATATTCGTGTAAGAAAATGGAAAGACTATAAATTTGGGAAATCACTAGATAAATTAATTCAAAACTCGCAAAGCGGAGAAACGCATGGATTGCCGACAGGTAACCTAATCACAAGAATTATAGCTGAAGTGTATATGTGTAAGTTTGATGAAATGCTGCTTGATATAAATAATAATGGGTATTCATTTTCGCGATTTGTTGACGATATAGTCTTTGCTTTCAATACCGATACGGAGCTAATAGGCTTCAAAAAGTCTCTTAATGAAAAAATTAGAGAGTATTCCCTGTCTTTGAATGATTCGAAAACAAAGGTTGAATCCTTCCCATTTGAGGAGAATAAAAATAAAGATACTATATTTACTTTTTTTGACACTCTTCCTGAGATGCCGAAAGAAGCAGATGATAGTATAAAAAATCTTGGGAAAAGGAGGGTTAAGGATAAGATTTCACAATTTATTGATTATTGTGTATCGGAAGAAGGGCGAGGAAATAGGGGTAGCCTAAAATGTATACCTGCAGTTCTTGCAAATTCCATAAGACCTCTTCAGATAGGTAACTCGTATCATCTGCAGCCTATAATGAAAGCTCTTGGGGATGATTATAGAGAATGCTTGATTGATATATTTTTTGAACCTCACTATCTGACGGGTATGAGTCTATTTGAAAGGATATTAGATTTATCCTTCATGGACTCAACCATAACGCAAAAAATTATTGATTTTTCTCAAATTCTTGTGCATGAGATAGGTTTTGAAAAGATGGTTTGGGAAAAATACTCAATATTAAATAAAGTTGAAAATGCAGCCGAGAAATATTTTGGTCGCATTAAGGATACTTTGAAAGGTAAGATTGAAGAGTGCATAGATTTAGGTTCAAATCAGGAAATATATTCCTATCTTCTTATGGTGATTATATTTAATTATGATAAGAAGATGGACTTGAATTCAGTAAATGATATCTGTCATTCCGTGATTCAATCACAAATAGATGATATCAATATGATTCTTGCCACTATTATTTACTATCGAAAGAATGAAAATTATGATGGGATTGCGGAAGTGATGGCTAAGGCGTTGTGGGATGCGCACTATCCTGTATGTTCAAAAAAGGAAGATTTAGATCCAGATTCTTGGTATATGAATCCATGCGAGTGTGGTAATGAGTTTTCGGATCAGCTATGGATGTATAGGTATTATTTATATTTCATGTATCATGCTGGAAATAATCAAGGTCAGGCATGCAAGGGGAGTGTGTATTCCTATTTTGAAAAATCCATTAAGAATGTGGTGATTGATAAAGCTATAGTAGATTTAGGAAAGCATTTTACATTTAGGAATTTATCAAATTTGTCTGATGTTAATAAATTTTATAAAGCAATGCTAGATTGTGGTGTGAAAATAATAGATGATGGTGGTGGAGAGTTTATATATCCATTAATGCAATGTTGTATATTGCCTGATTTTCTAAATATCTTGCCGTAGCCCTATATACACTAAGGAACCCGGCGGGCTATCACATACGATAGCCCGCCGGGTCCCTTCTTTACGCCGTTGCTATGCGCTCAGCATTTTAGCGGGTGGTGCGTTCCAGCAGCTGCAGCACGTTCTGGTAGGTGTGGCCGGTCGCCTCGGTCATGCCCTGCTCACAGGTGCGGTTAGCCGAAATGTATGCGGCGAACTGCTTCTGCTCGCTCAGCTCCGCAGCCTCCGCCTCCGTAGCGCTCGCCGTCAGCTCCGGGTGCAGCATACCGCGGTCACCCGCATAACCACAGCAACCCCAGTGCTTCGGCACGTACACGTCGTCACTCATCGCGTTCGCAATCTTCTCAAACGCAGGCTGAGTACCCAGGTGAGTCATCGAACAGGTCGGGTGCAGCGCAACCGACGGCAGGGGAGCAGACACAGTCAGCTTATCCAGCATGTTGTCCGCAGCGAACTGCACCGCATCGTACATGCGCAGACGCGAGAAGTCCGGTTCACCCGGCTTCAGGCCGTTCACGATCTTGTGCTCAAGTGCCTTAATAACCTTCTCGCGCATCACCTCAAGGCCCTCAGTACAGGACGAAGCGTCACACACGACCGGCAGGCGGCCACCGTCGGTAGCCTCCCACAGGGACTTCAGCACACGGTCGCTCATAATCGAGTAGCCGTCGGTGAAACCCTTCGACTTCCACGGGGTGGAGCAGCACATCTCACCAATATTGTCCGGGATGCGGTACTTCACGCCCGCACGCTCACACAGGCGAATGAACGCCTGAGTTGCGTTGACCGGGTCGTGCTTGCCGTCGCCGTCCACGCCGCCGAACATGGAGTTCACGCAGGCGGGGAAGAACACAATCTCAGCGGTTGCGTCCTTGTGCGGCTTACGTGCCGGGCCACCGACCGGCAGGTCCTTCTTGTAGGAAGGAACCATGTCGTCGCCCATGACCTTGCGGGCAATGTTGGTGGTGCCGTGCACCACGGGGAACGGCAGCTTCTTCGCCACGGTCAGCGACTTACCGGCGACCTTATCCATGATGCCCCACTGCTGTGCGGCGATCTTCCAGCCGGTAGCGGCCAGCTTGTCCTGGTTCTCAGAACGCAGGCGGCGAATCAGGTCACCGGTGTTGATGTTCACGGGGCAACGGGTCTGGCACATGCCGTCCACAGCACAGGTCTCAATGCCGTAGTACTCGTACTCCTTACGCAGGCGCTCAGCGAGTTCGTGGTCGCCGTTCGCCTCAGCGGCAGCAATCTCACGGCGCAGCACAATACGCTTACGGGGGGTCAAAGTCAGGTTACGGGAGGGACAGACCGGCTCACAGTAGCCGCACTCCACACAACGGTCGACTTCTTCCTCAACGGTCTCAGCGACCTTCAGATCGGTCACGTAGTCGGTGCCCGGCTCAACCAGCAGAACGCCCGGGTTCATGAAGCCCTTCGGGTCAATGAGGCGCTTGATCTGGCGCATCACGTCGAAGAGTTCCTCACCGAACTGGCGGCTCACAAACGGAGCCATGATACGGCCGGTACCGTGCTCAGCCTTCAGCGAGCCTTCGTTACCGAGAATCAGCTGAACCATTTCTTCAGTGAAGTCGCGGTAGCGGTCCAACTGCTTCGGGTCGCGGAACTGCTCGTTCAGCATGAAGTGGATGTTACCGTCCTTCGCGTGGCCGAAAATCACGGAGTCCTGGTAGCCGTGCGAGTCGAACAGCTTGGTCAGGTCGCTACAGGTGTTACCCAGAACCTCGACGGGCACGACCACGTCTTCAAGCAGTGCGTTAGTGCCGGAACGGCGGTTACCCGCAACGGTGGTGTACAGGCCACGGCGGGCAGCCCACAGTGCGTTACGTTCAGACAGCTTGCTGGTCATCGACACCGGCGAAGCCACGGGCAGGTTCTTAAACATGGGTGCCGCAGCGGCAGCCAGGTCGTTCAGCTCCTGCTCAGAGTTGCCCTGGAACTCAACCAGCAGAGCGGCGTGGTCCTTCACGTCAATGGCGGCGAGCGCCTCCGCAGCCTGGCCGGTACGCTGGCCCACACGAATACTGGTGGCGTCCATCAGCTCCACGGTCGCCAGCTTGTTAGCAACCAGCTCGGGCACGGAGCGCGCCGCATCAATCAGGTTGTTGAACACGAGCAGGCCGGTGGAAATGTTCTTCAGAATCGGGCGGGTGCGGTAGGTTGCCGAAGCAACGAAGCCGAGGGTACCTTCCGAACCAATCAGCAGGTGCTGCAGAATGTCCACGGGGGTTTCAAAGTCGACCAGGGAGTTCAGGCCGTAACCCATGGTGTTCTTCATGGAGTACTGCTGGCGAATCTTCGCCATGGATTCGGGGTTCTCGGTGACGCGCTTACGCAGGCGTAGCAGGCCCTCGTGAAGTTCAGGTTCGAGGGAGCGCAGCTTCTGGTCAGCGTCCGGTTCGGCGGTGTCAATGATGGTGCCGCTGGGTAGTACGAACACCATGGAGTCCAGGGTGTTGTACGTGTTGTACTTGGTGCCCGACGACATACCGGAGGAGTTGTTCGCAACCACACCACCGACGGTGCATGCGGACCAGGATGCCGGGTCGGGGCCGAGCTTGTAGCCGTAGGGTGCCAGGTAGTTGTTGACCATCATGATGGTCGCGCCGGGCTGCACGCGAACCTTCTTGCCGTCTTCAAGGACTTCAATTTTCTTGAAGTGGCGGCGGGTGTCGATCATGAGGCCGTCGCCGCTGGACTGACCGGAGAGGGAGGTGCCGCCGGAGCGGAAGGTCAGCGGCAGGCCGAGGTCGCCGGCTGCGCGGAAGATGTTGGCGACGTCTTCGGCGGAGTCGGGGCGGATGAGGCCGGCGGGCACGAGCAGGTAGTGGGATGCGTCGTGGGAGATTGCCAGGCGCTCCAGTTCAGAGACGCTGGATTCGACGGCTTCTGCGCGCGCATCGGAGAGTAGACGCTTGAGGGTGTTCTCGTAGGGGGACTTGAGTGCTTCGGACGTGTTTGACACGACGGTCATGATCTTGCTTCCTTACTGGTGAAGGGTGTGAATGCTGTCCTTATCCCAGTATCTGCTCTTGAACACCGTCTTTTCCTGTTAGCTATGGCTAAGCTTGGCGACTACTTGTCACCATAAAGGGGGTGGGTTATACACCGTGCTGATGCGCGTTTTTGCCGCGTATTTGCTGGTTTTCCGGGGGAATACGCCCGGGCCTTACGGAGGCGCACCCACCACACTCTGAACGCCGCGGCTGCTCTTAGGCGCGGCCGCCAAGGGCCGTAACATTCCAGCGGCTAACCCAAAAGAAAACGTGGGGCAGAAAGCTACAGGCTTTCCACCCCACGCTTGTGTAACGTTTAGGCTTCGTCGAAGAAGTCCTCGTCAATCCTCTTGATGGTGTAGGTTCGTTCCACCTGCACACCGATACCATACTTCACCATAAGACGGGCCAGCTGATCACCATCCACCAGGACCACTGAGGTGCTGCCGCTGAGCTTCTTGGCGAAATCTCGAGCATCGGTGGTGAAAGAGCTCGAGGTGATGAAAACACCCTGTGTGCCCTCTGCATGTACCGCACCGACAAACTCCTGGATAGCCGGTCGGCCTACGGTGTTCTTTTCACCGTATCGCTTGGCCTGAACGTAAATCTTTGACAGGCCTAGTGCGTCTTGGTCGATAACTCCATCGATACCGCCATCGCGGGATGCCTGAGTGACAATACCACGCTCTTCGGCACCGCCGTATCCCATAGCTAGCAGAACATCTATCACCAGTTGTTCAAAAGCATTAGGAGAGATGGAACGTACGCGCTCCAAAATATCGTGCACGAGCGCGGACTCCAGCTGAGCAATACTCTCATCAATGAGCTCTTGGGGAGTGTTCTCATCTACGTTCGTCGGTTCGGATGCGCTGTGGGCTACATTAGGTGCGATATTCTTCGCGCCGCTCTTAGACAGCTGAGTCGGGGTTTCCGAGGCGGAATTCGACTTAACGCTGCGAACAATCTCCGCGACAATCTCAGAAGGGAGACCTTGAGGATACTGAGCGGTAAGCTTCTTGCCCTCGTCTGAAATCTTCTGACGGCCGCGGCCCGGCGATTCGACGGCCCCCCACTGCTTGAGGTAGGTGAGACCCCAGCTAATGCGGTCCACGTACACGAGGCGTCGACCGTTCGACATGAGCTCTTTCATCTGGTCAGGAGAGAGCGCGGAACGTTTGGCAACGGCGGCATAGATTTCCTTATTACTGCGTTCGCGGCCGTCGGCCAGGTAGTTCAGAATAGCCGGAATGAACTCGTAGAACTTGGGCACTACAACCTGAATATGGTTGGGTGACTGAGCGGTCATAGGTATCTCCATTGATCGATAACGGCGGGTAGTCCGTTCTTAATATACCTCTGTTACAAAAGATAATCGTTGTAGGGAGAACCTGTTTTCCCTTGTGTAGGATTTATTGGTACTACGTCGAACTGTTAGGCGCGGCCGCCGAGGGCCGTAACATTCCAGCTAGCAGTACTATCAGAAGTCACCACACCACAAAACAGGGGAGAACCCGCCGAAGCACGCACCCCCAAATCCTCCACAAACACGCGGCCACCCGCAGGCACACTACGCTCCTTACGATCCACACCCGCACAATACACCGTCATCTTCGCATCCGAACGGTTCTCCACCGCAACCGAACCGCCGCCCGTATCGTGCACAAAACCGCGGCTGCCCTGCATCTGAATCTCGCCCACCTCAGCGCTCTGACTCGTCAGCGGCACGCCATCAGGCGCCACAAACTCACCGGAAGAATCAACACCTGCTGCACGAACCGACACCATCCACTCAGCATCATCAGTCAGCTGCGAGGTCGACGCCGTCACACGCGCCGAACTATACGGCACACTCACCGCACCGGCAGACTTCGCGGAACCAGAAGAGCCGGTACTAGAAAGACCGGAACTAGAAGGGCTCGGCGCAGACGCGCTCGCCGTATTACGAACCCACACGCCCGCAGCCTCACCCGAACCGCCAGCAACCACCTCAACCTGAGTACCCGAACCGTCAGAGACTGAAACCTTCATCGTGCCCTCCGGCTCCCCGCGACGCTCAAACTCCACATACGAATAGGAGGCGGGCGCCGCCGGGCCCTCAAAAACCGCCTCCTCAACGGGGCCGCGACCCGTAAACAGGCGGAAACCCTCAGAATCCTGAAGCACCGGCGCCGTCGCGTGACTCGCCACAGTCGGCGTAGACGAAGCCTCCGCAGAAGCAGAAGGGGAGGAACTCAGAGTGGCGCACCCACCCAGGGTGGCGGCGAGCGCACCGGAGAAGCAGAGGCTCGTGCCCAGCCGGCGGAAGCTCAGTTGACGGGAGTTCGGCAGGCGGAAGAAGAAAGAGGTGGTGTGTGAAGGCATAAGGCACTCCGATGTGCGGGGCGGCAACGCTACGGGGCAGTAATACAGCTGGATAGCGCAACCGAGGTGATGGGTACACCACATATTGTGTCAGGTTAAATGCTCGCAGTGCAAAGACCGTACCGGCGTAAAGACCACCACCTAAAGGTCACAGCGCAACGAAATAGAAACGCAAACGCAACAGCGCGGAGTATCATTCACACTATGGATAAGGCGGCACAGAACCAGGCAAATAACGCGGCAGAAAGCAGTACAGCACCCAATACGTCAGGCTCAGCATCGGAGGCGGACAACCCGGCGGGTGCGTCCGTGCGCCCTGAAACTGCCGCATCTGAAGGCGTCGCGCAGAATATCACCCAGTCAGATAGTGCTCAGTCGGAGAACGACAAGCCGGAGAGTGCCAAGCAGGGGAGTACCGCCGCAGAAGCTAGCCCGGCAGTAACTAGTGCAGCAACTAGTCCCGCAGAGCCCAGCCCCGCCGCATCTACCCCCGCGGGGGCAACCGCCCTGCACGTTGATGCCATGCGCCTGGACAGCAGTCGTGCCGTCTACTCCACCGACTTGGACCCCGACGACGACTACGAAGAGGTCGTCGAAGAGTACGCCACCACCGACGCGCCGGACGGTACGCACCGCGAGGAGCGTCGCATCACCCGCACCACGCATCACCCGCACGGCAAGGGCGACCAGAAAGCTGGCACCCAGAAGGCAGGCACCCAGGGTAACCCTGATAGTGCCGCCGAGATTATTGACGCGGGCGAACCTGAAACGCACACCACGACCATCCGCACGGTCACCCGCACCGTCACGGACCCGCCGCGTCGCGCCCCGCGCACCCGCCTGTTCCGCACGCTCAGCAAGTACCGCGGCGAGAAGAACCTGGCGGCGTGGGAGGAACGCTCCTCCCGACCCATGTTCGTGGCGTCCGTACTGTACCTGCTTGCGTTCGCCGCGCCCATCATGAGCACGCGTATTCAGGAGCCGTACGACGGGTACCTCAACATCATTCAGATGATTCTGTGGGGCCTCTTCGCCGCCGACTACTGCGTGCGCCTGTACCTGGCGCCGCGGCGACTCTACTTCATCACGCACAACCTGATGAACCTGGCCATCGTGCTGCTGCCGGCGTGGCGTATCGTTAGCTTCCTGGCCATGATTCACCTGACCGCCAACCGCCAATACAAGAGGCTCTCCGAACTGGGGATGAAGCTCTTCGGCTACACCGCGATCTTCATCATCATGTTTGCCCTGTCGATCTATTCGGTGGAGTCCTCCGAGCCGGGCGCGATGATTCGTGACCTGCCCACCGCCTACTGGTGGATGTTCACGACCCTCGCCACGGTCGGCTACGGAGACGTTTACCCGGTCACCGGTATCGGCAGGGTCATCGCCGTGATCGTCATGCTGTACGGCGGGGGCTTGGTCGCGGTTGCGACCGGTGCGCTCGCCAGCTGGATTATCGAAAAGTTTGGTGGCAGGGAGGAGCAGGAGTACCCCGCAACCAAGGCTGACGTGGACGATCTTCGCCAGGAGATTTCTGAGTTGCGTGCCCTGCTGGCTCGTGAGTATGCGCGCCGTGAAGCCCGCGACTACACGTTGCGTGAGGTCGTGGATGAAGACGGTGTGCACCCGGTTCCTTCGGATGCGGAGGCGGCACGCCGCGCCGGTTTCAGCGCCGCCGCGGGCTTTACTGCCCCTGGTACTCCTGGCGCTCCGGGTGCTGCTGCGGCAGCTTCTGCGGAGGCTACCCCGAACACCGCGCCCGGCGCCGCGCGGGCTGGTGAACCTGCCGACTCCTCGGCATCTCATGAGGTTGCGGTGCGCGAGCAGGAGCCGGTCGCCCTGCTGGAGGAGACCCGCCAGACGTTCACGATTATTCGTGAGAAGTTCTCGCTACGTTCCCGCAAGCAGTAGTCCGCTCGTAAATACCCTGCGGACAGTAACCGGGCTGTAGCGGCTCGGTTGCGGTAGCGCAGATAGCAGCGCAGATATAACAGTTCAGTTGAGGCTTGGCGCTCAAACCCACACCGCATACTTATTGAAGCGGTGGGTTTGGGTGCCGAGCCCACGCGAAGGCAAGACGAAGGCAAGAAAATTGCCGCCCACGCCACCGTGCGGGATATTTCGCCTTGTCGAGGCAAAATTAGCCCGTGGAGAGTGCAAATTGGGGCTCGTGTGCGCGAAAAACCCCTCAACTTAAGATCTAATGTGACCAAACTATCTTTTAAAAATGGCCGCCACTGGTGAAACTCCTAGCCAGAGCCTATAAACTATCTACCGTGCCGGTTATCGAACGCCCTGTAGCCTCAATGCGCTACGGGGTGTCGTCGTATCCCCACCTCACTCACGGGGAGGCACCACTCAACTCACAAACTCACTCAAACACATAACTCTGTTAGGACACGTTCGTGGTACCTAAGTCCACTCTGGGCGCGCTCGCTCTACTCGGCGCGCTCTCTCTCACCGCGTGTGCACCCGCACCGAATAACGCCTCCGCAAGTGCGGTTGTTGACCCCGCAGCTTTTGAAACCGTCGAGCCCAGCGCCGTTCCCGCCCCCGGCGACGACAGCACCGGAATTAAGGCGGCGGTCAATACCTCGCAGGACCCGTCGATTCACCCTACCGCGACCCAGCCCACTGAAACCCCCGCGCCGGCGGGTGCCGGTAGCTATACGCCGGATGCTCAGGAACAGACCGCATACACCGCGGCGCCCATGCCTTCCTCGGCAGCCGTTGCGCGCTCGCAGAAAATCATGGACGGCACCTGGGTTCAGCAGGACTCTACCAACCTTGAGAACTACATGGACGCAGTCATTCACGACGGCATTATCGAGGTCACCTACCACCTGAACCACGAAGAGCTGGCAACCCCCTTCTGGGCTGGCACTTTCGAGGCGAAGACCGGCAACTTCAGCTACATTTCGCACGTGGACCACGCGAAGCTGAGCCACGCACCGTACGCCTCCGATAAGGAAACCAAGGAATTCGTCATGGAGGACGGCGTGCTGAGCTTCCCCATGACCTTTGAGGGTGCCACCCGCATCATTCACCTGGAAAAGCAGCACAGCTAAGCGCGCTGCCGGGGGAGTTATCTCATATCTGGCACGCATGACGGACGGGGCGTTCCTGTTGCCGCGTGTGGGTTATAGAATGGGACTATGAGCGAGAACACGACCCCCGAGCACGGCACCGCAGCCTCGGTGCAGGATTCCTTCGAGCTGCCCGGCGCACCGGACCAGTTCCAGCGCCTGTGGACCCCTCACCGCACCGCCTACGTGAGCGGTGGCCAGAAGGACTACACCGAGAAGACCTGCCCCTTCTGCACCGCGCCCAGCCGCAGTGACGAAGAGTCGCTGATTGTGCATCGCGGCGAGCATGCCTTCGTGATTCTCAACCTCTACCCGTACAACCCCGGTCACCTGCTGGTCTGCCCGTACCGCCACATCCCGTTCTACGATGATGCGACCGAGGCAGAAACCATGGAGATTGCGCAGCTGACGCAGCTCGCCATGAAGGTTCTGCGCGAGGTGTCGCATAATGACGGCTTCAACATTGGCATTAATCAGGGCAAGGTGGGCGGTGCGGGCATTGCTGATCACCTGCATCAGCACATTCTGCCGCGCTGGAGTGGGGATACGAATTTCCTGCCGATTATCGCTCACACCAAGACTATGTCCCGCACGCTGGACGATATGCGTGTGGCTATTGCGGAGGGGTTTGCCCGCCTCAGCTAGATGGCGTGGTTCATCCGTCAGATAGTCCGGCTGAGCGGCTTGGTGATTTTGAAATTTTGCACTAATTGCTTCAATTTGCCAGCTAGTGCATAGAAATTCTGCGTCATAAATGCGCAGATTGGGCAGTCGATGCGTATTTGAATGATGTTATGTCCATTGGATATGGCAAAGTTTTAAATGCAGCGACGCTGCGGGGAAGCTTCCGGCTTCCAGAAACACCGCATAGCTCACCGAAAAATAGCGGTCACCGATCGCTTTCGGGCTTGGCAGGGTAAGCGCCCTGCCTCAACCACAGAGGTCAGCGCCTCAGCTGAGAACCCACCCCGTCGTGCGTGAACGCACGGCAACACTGCGGGGGTGCGGATCAGCGTGAAAGACGCTGGCCTCTTTTTTGCATTTCGAGGGCGCTGCTTTTGCCCCTCGGGGACGTTGCGCCAGGATGCGCCGCCGAAGACGTGATACCCGGATGCGCTGCACCCCGCGAGAAAGAACCCACGAGAAAGAACCCGCCAGACCCGCTAGAGTGGAATGCTATGGACTACCCCAACCTGCTTGAAACTGCTTTCGACGAGTTTGCTGCTGCGCCCGCCGCCGGTAATGGTGCCGGTGCCGGTGATTCTGCAGGCGCGCCCCAGCTACTCATCTGGAGGCAGATCCGCTGGTCCAACCGCCGCCCGCTCATTGAGGTGGAACCGGTCGTGCCCGGCGGGGGTGCTGAAGGAGTTCATAACCGGGCATCTCAAGCGGAGGGAGAGAGCACCCCTAACCAGGAAAGAAGCCCCGCGCAGCGTGGCGTTCCGAGCGGGGTTCGCATCCAGATTCCGTTGACTCCCGGCGCCTATCTGGGGTTGCGTATTCCGCGCGATAGCGAGGGGGAACTCTACCGTTACTGCGCCGGCTACGCCACCGGCACGAGCAATGACGCCGCCCCCGAATCCGCGGGAATCCGCCGCGTACCCTGCCCCGAGGGCACCCGCATCCAGCGTGGCCAGCAGTGCCCGCGCTGCACCGCCCGCGACGAATTTACCGCCCTGCACCGCGCGCACCTGTACCCCGGAACGCTCACCGAATCCATGCGCGCCTACGCCATGCTGGAGCATCGCCTCTATATCGCGACCTTCCCCGATGGTACGCACAAGGTCGGCACGAGCTCCCTGCATTCGACCCCGCGCCGCCTGGACGAGCAGGCGGTCGCCACCGCCACCTACATTGCGCTTGCACCCGACGGCCTTGCCATTCGCCGCGCCGAAGACGCCGTGACCGCTCTCGCGAAGATTCCGCAGGTCAAGCAGGTGGCGAGCAAGTACCGCGCCTGGACGAACCCGCTGCCCGGTGCGCAGCTTCGTGTTGCACATCAGGAGGCGGTCGCCCGCGCCCGCGAAGCGCTCGCCGAGCTGGCGTGTACCGACCCGGAGGTGCCGCTCACCGCCCTGGATGAGCCGTGGATTCCGTCGCTTGCCATGAACCGCCCGTATGCGGCTCTGCGCGCGCAATCGCCCGAACCGCTGGCGCCCTGTGAATCTGGTCTGGGTGGTTCCGGTACTGAGAGCGGGGCGGCTGGCTTCTTCTGCACGGGCGCGGCGGGTCAGTTTTTGAGCGCCCACACCGGCGATGCTGACGCGGCGTTCCTGGTGAATACTGCCGCGTGGCGGAATGTGCTAGTGGAGCCGGCGCAGGAGTTCACGCGGGTGAGGGTGCAGGGTTCTCTGTTCTAAGCGGGCTTGCTCTTCTAAGCGGGCTCGCTGTTCTAATACCCCCGGCGCTTCGCCCTAGCCGGAGCCCCGCACCAAACCCCACCCCGCCCGAACCAAACCCCGCACCAAAACCCCAGTAACCCCGCCCCGTCCGGCATGAGCGAACGAGCCCGGCGGACCATTCAGCCGCTGGCGTGCGTGTACTAAAATGGTAAGCATGTCCAAACCCCTCATTCGTCTTCTCGGCCAGGGCGTACGCGCCGCGACTAAGCTTCGCGGCGGCGGCTCCGCCTTCCCCGGCCTTGTCATGGAAAAATTGCACCCCGACTTCGTCGCTGAAGAGCTCGCGAAGCTGCCCTACGGCGTGGTTGTTGTCTCCGGCACGAACGGTAAGACCACCACCACGAAGATGGCTGTGCAGCTGCTTGAAGCTCAGGGTCTGAAGGTTTTCACTAACCGCACCGGTTCGAACTTTGTGCGCGGTGTCGCTGCGGCACTGCTGGGCGAGATGACCCTCGGCGGCAAGCTTGACGCTGATATTGCTGTGCTTGAGCTGGACGAGGCGCACGCCGTGCACTTCGTCAAGGCCGTCAAGCCCGATTACGCTCTGCTGCTGAATGTTCTGCGTGACCAGCTGGACCGCTTCGGTGAGATTGACACGACCCGCCGCATGTTGGCGACCGTCGCCTCCGCAACGACCGGTACCGTGGTGCTCAACCGTGAGGACCCGCGCATCCGCTCCCTCGCTGAGAACGTGCAGCCTGGCGTGACCGTCAAGTATTACGGCCTGGATGAGTCCCTGCGCTCGTACTTCCCCTCGGATGATGAGATGCGCGGCGGCACCGTCGCGAAGGCGACCCTGCCCGAGGCTGACGTCACCCTGACCGCGTTCTCCGGCACCTCCGCAACCTTCGACCTGGCGGGTGTGGAGCGAGTCGGCGAGATCAACCTCTACGGCATTTACAACATCTTCAACGCGGCTGGCGCTATGGCGCTGACCCGCGCCGTCATGGGTGAGAAGCTCAACGAAGATAAGCTCATCGCCGAGCTGGCGAAGATTACCCCTGCCTTCGGTCGCGGTGAGACTCTGAACGTGAACGGCCGCCCGTTGCAGCTGCTGCTGGTGAAGAACCCGAGCGGTTTCCGCCTGTCCCTGGCGAGCGCAAACGCTGACGACTACGCCACCATGATCACGATTAACGACCAGTACGCTGACGGCCGTGACGTGTCCTGGCTGTGGGATGTTGACTTCGACAGCTTGAAGAAGACCGGCGTGCAGATGGTTTCGGGTGTGCGTGCCTGGGATATGGCGCTGCGCCTGGAGCATGACGGCGTGAAGGTTGACGAGGTCAACGAGAACCTCGCCGATGCGCTCAAGGGCTTCATTGCCTCCAGCGGGAACGCGCCCATGCGTATTTTCTGCACCTACACCGCAATGCTGGCTCTGCGTGAAGAGCTCGCAAAGATCACTGACGTTGAGAGGGTTTCCTAATGACGGCAACTCACACTTTTGAGGGCACCCCCGCCTCCGGCCCCAATAACGGTAAGACTCTGCGTATTCTGCAGCTGTACCCGCTCGACATGAACATTTACGGCGACTGGGGCAACACCCTGGCGTTGGCTCGTCGCGCGCAGGCGCACGGCTTTGACGTGCAGATTCTGGACCACAACCCCGGTCAGCCTTTCCCGGAAGATGTTGACATCATTCTGGGTGGCGGCGGTCAGGACTCGGGTCAGTCCGTGATTCAGGACGACCTGCACGCTAATGGTGACACGCTGCGCTCGCTGGCTGAGGCTGGCGTGCCGATGCTCGTCATTTGTGGCCTGTACCAGCTGTTCGGCAAGGAATTCCGCACCCGTGAGGGTGAGGTGCTGAAGGGTATCGGCATTTTTGATGCGCACACGGTCGGCGGCGATGACCGCCTGATCGGCAACATTGTTGAGGAGTCTGAAGAGTTCGGCACCGTGATTGGTTTTGAGAACCACTCGGGCCTGACTTACCTGGGTTCCGGCTGCACCCCGCTGGCTACCGTCACCAAGGGTGAGGGTAACAACGTGACCGATACGTATGAGGGTGCGCGCGTGCACAACGTGATTGGCACCTACCTGCACGGTTCGCTGCTGCCGAAGAACCCGAAGATTTCGGACTACCTGATTGAGCAGGCGGCTCAGCGTAAGTTTGGCGAGTTCACGCCGAACACGATTGACGACTCGCTGGTGGAGAAGGCGCGCGCTTCGGCTGCGTCTCGCCCCCGCTAGCCTATTCCTGGTGGTGGCGTGCACTTTCTGAGGTGGTGTGCGCCTCCGCTACGGTATAGTTATGTGAGTACAGTACGGTGCGTGGGACGTTTCGCCGTGCCCGCACGGAGGTTTTGACTAAGGGAGATACGAATGTCCGGTCACTCTAAATGGGCGACTACTAAGCACAAGAAGGCTGCTATCGACGCTAAGCGCGCGAAGGCTTTCGCGAAGTTCATTAAGGCAATTGAAGTTGCGGCACGTATGGGCGGCGCTGATATTGCTGGTAACCCCGCTCTTGACCTGGCTGTGTCGAAGGCGAAGAAGAACTCCGTTCCTAACGACAACATTGACCGCGCAATCAAGCGTGGCGCTGGCCTGACCGGTGAGACCATTGACTACACCGAGATCATGTACGAAGCACGCGGCCCGCAGGGTACCGCTCTGTACATTGAGTGTCTGACTGATAACCGTAACCGTGCAGCGTCTGAGGTTCGCCTGGCTGTGACCCGTAACGGCGGCACCATGGCTGACCAGGGTTCGGTTGCGTTCCTGTTCGAGCGTAAGGGCGTTGCTGAGGTCACCAAGACTGACGGTCTGACCGAGGACGACGTTCTGATGGCTGTTCTGGACGCAGGCGCCGAAGAGGTTCTGGACGAGAGCGATATCTTCACCGTTGTTTCCGCACCGACCGACCTGCCCGAGATCCGTAAGGCACTGGACGAGGCTGGCCTGGAGTACAACAACGACGACCCGGTCTTCCGCCCGACCATGCAGGTTGACCTGGACGCTGAGGGTGCTAAGAAGTTCATGAAGCTGGCAGATGCTATTGAAGAGCTCGACGACGTTCAGAACGTCTACTCGAACGCTAACGTCTCTGACGAGGTTATGGCAGAGCTGGAAGCTGAGTAATCACAGCTGAGTAATCACTCAGGTTCTGATATCTGATGCTTGAAGAAGCCGCTCCTTTAACCGAGCCGCCGCGCGGTGGCTGGTTGGGGGAGTGGCTTCTTAGCGTCTTGGGGACGTTCACGGGCGGTGTCTGTTCTCGTTATGACCGTGCTCGTGGCACGCCCCAGTGCCGGGTGCTAGGATTCTGAAGGGCTAGAATCTAGAGATTCTATAGGGAGTTTGTCGAAAGGGGAGATGATGGCCGCCGCTCAACCTGCCGCACGCGATAGCATGCGTGAAAACCGTACTGCCGCTGCCGTGGAGCGTGTGCCGGGTGCAACCCGCATCATGGGTGTTGACCCGGGCCTGACCCGCTGCGGCTTCTCCATGCTTGATATGACCGCCGACCGTAAGGCGCACTTCGTGAACGTGGGTGTTGCCGGCACGATCCCGGCGGAGTCTCTGGACCAGCGTATTCTCTGGATTTTCAATGCCGCCTCCCACTGGCTCGACACCTATAAGCCGGATGCCCTGGCGATTGAGCGTATCTTCGCTCAGGAGCAGGTGAACACGGTGATTGGTACGGCGCACGCTTCGGGTGCGGTGATTTCTGCGGCGGCAATGCGCGGCGTGCCGGTGTTCTTCCATACCCCCTCGGAGGTGAAGGCGGCGGTGACCGGTAGCGGCCGGGCCGATAAGGCGTCCGTGGGTCGCATGGTGACCCGCATTTTGGGGCTGGATTCCATGCCGAAGCCCGCCGATGCTGCTGATGCCCTAGCGATTGCGATCTGTCACGGCTGGCGTGGCGGCGGCATTGGTTCGGGTATCAACATGGCGGCCCAGACGCAGACTCACCAGGGTTCACGCCCGGCGCAGGCGCCTCGTGGCGGGTCGTTGACTCCGGCGCAGCGTGCCTGGATGGAGGCGGAGGCGCGCGCTCGCCGCTAGAGGTGCCGCCGCTAGAGATGCCTTCGTGGGCTTGTGTGCCGCCTCCTGCTGGCTCGCATGTATTCGCTAAGAAGTTCGAATATATACTTGATTTCAGAAGAAATATTCTAATATACTTGTAGTGTCTCCCCGTCGAATTGGGGGAGTGCGTTCTGTGGGTGCCGGAGTTCCCGGTGCCCTCACACTGCCGCGAGCCTGATTCGGGGCGCGGTGTTGAAAGGTGGAGAGAAATGATTGCATCCCTGACCGGTCGTGTGGCTCAGGTGGGCCTTGATCATGCGGTGATTAACGTGAACGGTTTCGGCATGCTCGTGTACGCTACTGCGCGTACTCTCTCCAAGCTGCGCACTGGTGAGGAAGCTACCGTGCTGACCACCATGATTGTGCGTGAAGAGTCGATGACTCTGTACGGTTTTTCGGAGCCTGCCGAGCGTGAAGTGTTCGATATGATGCTTTCGGTTTCCGGTATTGGTCCGCGTATTGCTCTGGCGGTGTTGAGTGTTCACACTGCCGCTGAGGTGGAGCGCGCCGTGGCGACCGGTGACGATAAGGCGTTCACGAAGGTTCCCGGTATTGGCCCGAAGGGTGCCCGCCGTATTGTGCTGGAGCTTGCCGGCAAGCTGATTCTGAGCGATGGCCAGACCGATGAGCTGCCGCTGAGCCAGGGCATTGTCTGGAAGCCGCAGGTGCTTGACGCTCTCACCTCCCTGGGCTGGAGCGAGAAGGACGCTTCCGCCGCTATTGACGCTTACGTGCAGCACAACCCTGCCGCAGAGACTGAGCCGGTGGGTGTGGCTCTGCGCGGTGTGCTCGCCTCCTTGGGTACTCAGAACACGGTGAGCCGCCACTAAACGGCGCACCCTGTTCGACGTATCCCACTCAAACTTTTGTGAAAGAAGAATTCTATGAGCCAGAATCCCTATGAGCCGCAGCCCGCGGCGTCCCTGGTTTCCGGCGGGTATTTTCCCGGTCAGGTGCCCGGCACTCAGGCGTCTTCAGCTCCCGCCCAGCGCCTGGTGGCGATGGAAGAAGAGCCTGAAGAGAAGATGATTGAGGCGGCACTGCGCCCTAAGTCCCTGGATGACTTTGTGGGTCAGCGCCGTGTGCGTCAGCAGCTGTCCCTGGTGCTGGAGGCTTCGAAGATGCGCGGCCGTAGCGCCGACCATGTGCTGCTGTCGGGCCCTCCCGGTCTGGGTAAGACCACTCTCGCGATGATTATTGCGGCAGAGATGGAGGCGCCGCTGCGCATCACCTCGGGCCCGGCGATTCAGCATTCGGGTGATTTGGCGGCGATTCTGTCCTCGCTGACCCCCGGTGAGGTTTTGTTCCTGGATGAGATTCACCGTATGAGCCGCCCGGCTGAGGAAATGCTCTACATGGCGATGGAAGATTTCCGTGTGGACATTGTGGTCGGTAAGGGTGCGGGTGCGACCTCCATTCCGCTGGAGCTGCCGCAGTTCACCCTGGTGGGTGCGACGACTCGCGCGGGTCTGCTGCCCGGTCCTCTGCGTGATCGTTTCGGCTTTACCGGCCACCTGGAGTTCTACTCGGTGGAGGAGTTGGAGCTGGTGCTTCGCCGTAGTGCGGGTCTGATGGATATGCAGATTACCTCCGAGGGTTTCACGGAGATTGCCGGTCGTTCCCGCGGCACGCCGCGTATTGCGAACCGCCTGCTACGTCGTGTGCGTGACTGGGCGCTGGTGAACGGCGTGGACCGCATTAACGCGACCGATGCCGCAACCGCGCTGGACATGTACGAGGTGGATTCGCGCGGCCTGGACCGCCTGGACCGCGCCGTGCTGGAGGCGCTGATTCACAAGTTCGGCGGCGGCCCGGTGGGTCTGTCCACCCTCGCCATTGCGGTGGGTGAAGAGACGGAGACCGTGGAGACGGTTGCCGAGCCGTACCTGGTGCGTGAGGGCCTGATTGGTCGCACTCCGCGCGGTCGTGTGGCTCTGCCCGCGGCGTGGGAGCACCTCGGCTTGGAGGCCCCGGAGATTCAGCTCTAGATCCGTATCAGCTTTAGGGCCGCATCAGTTGATAACACAGTAGTAGCCCGTGGGAGGTATCAGCCTCCCGCGGGCTTCTCTGCGCCCCGGTAGCTTTTCTGCAGGCGCGGCAGCTCTTCTGCGCGGGCGCGGTAGCTCTTCTGCGCGGGCGCGGTAGCTCTTCTACCGGTTCTGCAGGCGCTGTCGGGTTCCAATGGGCTCTGCCGGGCTCTGCTGGTCTTTACCGGCGACATAAAATTACGCCGAGAGAGTCCAAAACTCAGGTTAACCTCACAAAAACGCTGGTTCGGGGCGCTAAAGCTCATGCTCTCGCGTAGGATGGATACGTACTGTATCTACGATTCCACACCTTCTGGTACGCTCAACCCTCGCGGTGAGCGGCACGGGTGCGGATGTGAAAGTGAGACCATGGATTTTAACCTCCTGATTATGATCGCCATGATGGCGCTGCTGGCATGGATGATGTTCTCCGCCCAGAAGCGTCAGCGTAAGCAGATGGAGGAACTGCGCGCAATGCAGCAGTCTCTCGTCCCCGGCACCCAGGTGATGACTGGTTCCGGCATCTACGGCACCGTTGTCAGCACTGACCTTGAGAACAACAAGCTGCAGCTTCAGATTGCGGACGGTGTTGTTATCACCCTGGCACTGAACGCGATTATGGCCGTCGTTGAGGAGGAAGCCCCCGCAGCGCCCCTGACCGAGGACGTGTACGAGGCTACCGCATCCGAAGCTCCCGCTTCCGATACCTCTTCTGATACTGCTAAGTAATTCAGCGCGTATGAGCCCGGCGCCCAGTGAGCGGCGTCGGGTTTTCGCGTTACGGAATCTGTAGAACACTCAATACTATTCACACGAAGAAGGAACATTATGGCTAAGCGTTCACCGCTTGCAGCCGCGCGAGGGGCGCTCCTCTCGATGGTCCTGCTCATGGTTGTTATGGCTGCCGGTATTTTCGGCACCACCTACGCGGGAGGTTCTTGGGCACCGAAGCTCGCCCTGGACCTTTCGGGTGGTACTCAGATGATTCTTTCTCCGAAGGTCAATGGCTCTTCGGATGAGAACGTCTCCCAGGAGCAGTTGAACCAGGCGGTTGAGATTATTCGTCAGCGCGTTGATGGTGCCGGCGTTTCGGAGGCGGAGGTTACCACCTCCTTCGGCTCGGGCAATAACGTGGTTGTTTCGGTTCCCGGAACGATTAGCGCTGAGACTCGTCAGCTGATTCAGGCGTCTGCAAATATGACGTTCCGCCCGGTGCTGCTTTCTGGTGCCGGTACTGCGGTGGCTGAGGATGCCCGCACTGCGGACGATAAGCTGCCCAAGCCGTCTGCGGAGCCGACTGACGGTTCGGACCGCAACTGGATTACTCCGGAGCTGTACAAGCAGTACGAGGCGAAGGACTGCACCGCGGCACGTAATGAGGATGCCGATAGTGCTGACCCGACTAAGCCGATGGTGGCGTGCTCCACTGACGGTCAGGAGAAGTACATTCTGGGTCCTGTGGAGCTGAGCGGTAGCGATATTTCTACCGCAAGCCACTCGCAGGAGACGAGCGGTCAGGGCGTGACTACGGGCCGTTGGGCTGTGAACATTCAGTTCAACGATGAGGCTCGTGAGAAGTTCCAGAACATTACTTCTCGCCTGAACGCGATTCGTGCGAAGAACGCAAATGATCCGCGTGCCCGCTTCGCAATTCTGCTGGATGGCAAGGTGCTGTCTTCCCCGGTGTCGCAGGCAGTGATTTCTGACGGTAAGCCGCAGATTACCGGTAACTTCACCGAGCAGGAGGCGAAGGCTCTCGCCGATCAGCTCAAGTACGGTGCCCTGCCGATTAGCTTCACGATCCAGTCGGAGCAGCAGATTTCTGCGACCCTGGGTTCGGAGCAGCTGCGTGTGGGTCTGCTGACCGGCCTGATTGGTCTGCTGCTGGTGTTCGTGTACTCGCTGTTCCAGTACCGTCTGCTGGGTTTTGTCACGATGATGTCGCTGATTGTTGCAGGCATCATTTCGTATGAGGCGATTGCGCTGCTGGGTTGGGCGTTGAACTACCGCCTGTCCCTGGCTGGTGTGGCGGGTCTGATTGTGGCGATTGGTGCTACGGCTGACTCGTTCATCGTCTACTTTGAGCGTATCCGTGATGAGATCCGTGCGGGCCGCACGATCCCGTCGGCGGTGAATCACGGTTGGCAGCGTGCATCCCGCACTATTTTGGCGTCGAAGGCTGTGAACCTGCTGGCTGCTGTGGTGCTGTACGTGGTGTCGGTTGGTTCGGTGAAGGGCTTCGCGTTCACCCTTGGTTTGACTGCGATTGCTGACCTTGTGGTCGTGTACCTGTTCACCCATCCGATGCTGACTCTGCTGGCGAATACTCGTTACTTTGGTGAGGGTCACCGCCACTCGGGCTTGTCGCCTGAGTCGCTGGGTGCTACGCCGCTGTACCGTGGTGCCGGTCGCCTCCGCAGCCCGGGGGAGAAGCAGCTGAGCATTGCTGAGCGTCGCCGTGCAGAGCGTGCCGCCGCTGAGGCTGACGAGTCTGCTTCTGATGAGAAGAAGGAGAGCTAAGCATGGCTACCGATGTGAAACCTAATGCTTTTGCCCGCTTCGGTAATGACCTGCATTCGGGTGCCCGCTCGTACCCCTTCGTGGGTAAGCGCCGCCTGTGGCTGCTGCTTGCGGCTGTGCTGATGGCGGTTTCGGTTCTGATTCCGGCTATTGGTGGCGGCTTCAACCTGGGTATTGATTTCCGTGGCGGTTCGGAGTTCGTGGTCTCGAAGACCGCGCACGTTGATACTGCTACGGGTGAGCGCATTATTCACGAGAAGGCGAAGGACGCTTCGGATGTTCGCGTGACCAATATTGCGCCGGGTACGATTCGTGCCCAGATGAGCAAGCTCAGCGATGATGAGACTCTGCAGGTGAAGGCGGCTCTGCAGGAGGGTTACGGCGTCTCTGAGAATGACGTGACCTCTTCGTTTGTAGGCCCGACCTGGGGTGCGGATGTGACCCGTCAGGCGTTCTGGGGTCTGGTCGCGTTTGTGGTGCTTGCGCTGATTGGTATGGCGTTCTACTTCCGCACCTGGAAGATGTCGCTGGCGTCTATTGCGGGCCTGTTCTTCACCGTGGTGGTGACGGTTGGCCTGTACGCCGCGTTCGGCTTCGAGATCACTCCGAGTGCAATTATTGGTTTCTTGACGATTCTGAGCTACTCGCTGTACGACTCGGTGGTGGTGTTCGATAAGATCCGTGAGAACACCGAGGATGTGCTGGAACGCCGTGACACGACTTTTGCCGAGCAGATTAACCTGGCGGTGAACCAGACTCTGGTCCGTTCGATTAACACCGCTATTGTGGGTGTTCTGCCGGTGGGCGCGATCCTGTTCATTGGTGCGTTCATCCTGGGTGCGGGTACTCTGCAGGACCTGTCCCTGTCGCTGTTCGTGGGTATTCTGGTGGGCATGTTCGGTACGCTGTTCGTGTCTGCTCCGCTGTATGCTTCGCTACGTTTGGGTGAGGCTCAGATTCGTGAGCACACCGCGAAGGTGGAGAGCGGCAGCTTCAAGGACGCTGAGGATGCTGACGAGGCTGAGGGTGACTCTTCGGAGGAGCCCGCCGAGGCTGAGAAGGCTGCGAAGTCTGAGGAATCTGCTGACAAGGCGACCGAGGACGAGAAGGCAACCGAGAAGCCTGCTAAGAAGCCGGCACGTGCAACCATTGAGATTCACCGCGTGAACCTGAACGGTTAGCCAGCGTTCCGCCAGCGCTACTGGCGTTACTAACGATAGGGGAGTCGATACCGAAAGGTGTCGGCTCCCCTTTAGCGTGCCCGTGCATCCACCCGGATATTCGCTCAGAAAACGCGCTCGGGCGTGTTAAAACGTCGCATAGTTTGGCGCGTTCCAGACCGCTGGGTAGGATAAGAAGTGAAGATACTGTGCGCTCGCGTTTGAGCCTGCTGATAGCTGGTTTGGCCGGTATAGCCCTCAATGATGAGGAACCTGAGTGTGCGGCTGATTATCTTGAGCCCGAAGGAGCCTGGAATGAGTGCAGAACCTGCCGTGAACGCTAACGCTGAGAATCCCGCAGGGACCGCCGAGAAGCCTGCGGTTCGGCCCGCTGGCCCGATTCCTCTGCCTGAAACTGATTCGTCTGATGCGAAGAGGAAGCGCGGCTCGCACCGTGTTATGGCTGCTAGCGGGCGTGTGCCTAACCGCCTCGTTTTTGGTGGCCGCAGCAGCACGATGGAAGCCTCCGACTCGCACGGCGGTACCATCCGTTTCTCCCCGATGATTGCGCCGGTCGTGCGTGCCGTGCGCCGCTACCACCCGGATGAAGACATCCAGGTGCTGCAGCGCGCCTACGAGGTGGCGAACCGCTGTCACGAGGGTCAGAAGCGTAAGAGTGGCGACCCGTACATCACCCACCCGGTCGCCGTGACCGCGATTCTTGCGGAGATGGGTGCAACCGGCCCCGTGCTCGCCGCGGGTCTGCTGCATGACACGGTGGAAGACACCGACTACACGATGGAGCAGCTCACCGAAGAGTTCGGAGAGGAGGTCGCCTACCTGGTCGACGGCGTGACCAAGCTGGACAAGATGACCTACGGCGAGAACGCCTCCATTGAGACAATCCGCAAGCTCGTGCTGTCCATGAGCAAGGACATCCGCGTGCTGCTCATCAAGCTTGCCGACCGCCTGCACAACGCCCGCACCTGGCGTTTTGTGCCGCAGGCTTCTGCCGCGAAGAAGGCAGAAGAGACCCTGAAGATTTACGCGCCGCTCGCGCACCGCCTGGGCCTGAACACGATCAAGTGGGAGCTGGAGGACCTGTCCTTCGCCGCCATGAGCCCGGAGATTTACGCCGAGATGGTGCGCATGGTCGGCGAACGCACCCCTGCGCTCGAAAAGTTCCTGAACGAGGCGCGCACCAAGATTACGGACCGCCTGAAAGAGGTGGGCATCGACGCGACCGTGACGGGCCGCCCGAAGCACTACTATTCGATTCATCAGAAGATGAAGACGAAGGGCCGCAGCTTCGACGAGATTAACGACATCCTCGCCGTGCGCATCATGGTCGAGGAAGAGGCGGAATGCTACACCGTGCTCGGCCACGTGCTGTCCCTGTGGCCGTCGATGACTGGCCGTTTCAAGGACTACATTAAGAACCCGAAGAACAACAACTACCAGTCGCTGCACCTGACCGTGTACGGTCCGGGCAACCTGCCGCTTGAGATTCAGATCCGCACCTACAAGATGCACGAAGAGGCCGAGTACGGTGTGGCTGCGCACTGGCGCTACAAGGCGGCATCGCGCGGCGAGAAGGTTGCGCCTCGCGCAGGCGCGCCCGCGAAGGACCCGAAGGAGCCGAGCACCCAGACCTCGGCAATGATGAACGTCGGCATCCTGCAGTCTATTGCCGAGATTTCGAACTCCAACCCGGAGTCGGAGAAGTTCTACGAGTCGCTCGCTGACACCCTTGACACCGACGAAATCGTGGTCCTTACCCCCAACGGCGAGGCAATCGCCCTGCCCAACGGATCCACCCCCGTGGACTTCGCCTACGCCATCCACAGTGAGGTCGGCGACCGCACCGTCGGCGCGAAGGTCAACGGCCGCCTCGTGCCGCTGCACACGGTCCTGCCCACCGGCGCCACCGTGGAGATTATGACCACGAAGAACGAAGACGCCGGACCCAGCGAGGACTGGCTGAAGTTCGTTCGCTCCTCACGCGCTCGCACGAAGATTCGCCAGTACTTCGCGAAGGAACGCCGCCTGGAGGCGCTGCTCGCAGGCCGCGAGATGCTCACCAAGAGCATGCGCAACAGTGAGCTACCGCTGCAGAAGATGATGAGCCCGGAGATCATGACTCAGGTGGCTCAGCTGCTGCACAAGAACGATGTGGCGTCACTGTACCGTGCGATTGGTGAGCACGAAATCGCGCCGAAGCAGGTCATTGACACCCTCGTTGAGGTGCACCGCGGCGACGAGCCGGCACCCGAGGTTGAGGTCAGCGACTTTGACGAGACGCTGCTGAAGTCGACCCGCAAGGCGATTGGCGATAACGGCGTGATTGTGCCGGGTGCTGAGGGTGTGCTGACGAAGATTGCGCGCTGCTGCACCCCGGTTCCGCCGGATGACATTATCGGCATTGTGACCCGCTATAACGGTATTTCGGTGCATCGCCGTGACTGCCCGAACATGCGTAACGCTGACGAGGAGCCGCGCGTGACCACGGTCGAGTGGGCGTCTTCGCCGACCGCTACGTACCGTGTGCAGATTCAGGTGGAGGCGCTGGACCGTAAGGGCCTGCTGAGCGACCTGATTCGTGCGATTTCTGAGTCGGGCGTGAACATTCTGGATGCGCGCGTGCACACCTCAGAGGATCGCACCGTGGTGGACCGCTTCGCCCTGGAGCTGGGTGACCGCTTCATGCTGGAGCACGTGCTGAACGTGGTCCGTAACGTGACGGGCGTGTACAAGGCGTACCGCCTGACCGGAGCGAAACCCTCGGAGGCGTAAATACTTCTCTACGCCCAGAAGCCACATGTGTTTCGAAAAGCCACTTCTTTGGTGGCTTTTCGAAACACATGTGGCTTCTCGCTGTCTATGGGGGCGGTATCGGCACGGATTTACTCTGCTGGTCGGTCCCTCTACCCGGCGTCGATTTCGACCATAGGTTAGTGACTTCTGTCGTAGTTAAAAACCATGGCAGAAGTCCGTAACCCATGACCGAATTTCCCTTGCAGCGTGTGGGCGGGGGAGTGCGCCTTCAGAAAACCCCCTCGTCACGCAACATTTTTTGGTGTTTTCTCCGGCGCGGGGCGGTGCAGCCCCTTATCTTGTCAGGGACACCCCCTACCTTTGGCGGTAGAGAACAACGACGCGTTCTCACCCCCTCCGCCGAGCAACCAAAGGAGCCCCTCATGTACACGGTTGGTTACTACAATGACGAAGACTTCCGCGCCTTCTACTCCGGCCAGGACGCCGCCAACATTGACGACTTCTTCACTGAAAACGGCGAATACCTCATGGTGTACCTGCCGGAGGTGGCCGACCGCGAGTTCCTCGCCGGCCTCCGCTACGGTAACGGCTGCGACGCTCTCTGTCAGAGCGGATACGCCCTCGACGAGGCGGAAGAGGCACTTCGCGACATGTATGTGCTCGCCGTGTAGCCCACCCGCCCACCTGTCACAGATGGGGATCCGGTCATGAGTTGCGGATTTGTGCCATAGGTTAGTGTCTTTGGTCGTAGTTAAAAACCATAGTCGAAGACACTAAACCATGGCACAAATTCTGCAGAGGCGGGGCCTCAGCACCGGTGAAAATCCGGTCATGACCTAGCAATTTCAGTCATGACTTAGCGTCTTTAGTGATGGTTAAAACCCCAGCCCAAAGTCACTAACCCATTACCGAAAAACCTAAACCATAACCGGCTCTCGCCTACCTGGCGCATCCGGGGCCGCCTGCTTTTTAGACAGAGATTTTCGATAGGTTAGTGTCTTCACCGTGGGTCTTTAACCCGCATTAAAGTCACTAACCTATCGAAAATCCATGAACCCGGTGCGCCCTCCATCTGCATAGGGTGGGAGGCGCGAATATAACCCCCGCAGACACGCAGAAGCCACATGTGTTTCGAGAAGCCACGATAATGGTGGCTTTTCGAAACACATGTGGCTTCTCGGCGTTAATTAGACCGTCGGCTAGACCCTAGTTGCCGAAGCCCTGCAGGGTTGCTGCCCAGGCGCGGCGCGCCTCCAGAGCTTCCTTAGCCTTGGCGATCTTCTTGGAGTCGCCGCCCTTTTCAGCTGCTGCGAGCTCTGCTTCCAGCTCGGCGAGGGAGTCCTCGATCTGTGCGAGCAGGGAGTTCGCGCGTGCCGCCTTGGCGGGGTCGTTGCGCTTCCACTTTGCCTCTTCGGCGCCGTTGATTTCGTCCTGAATACGGCGCAGCTCGCCGTCGACGCGGCGCAGGTCGTTGCGGGGCACGCGGCCTGCCGCATCCCAGCGGTCCAGGATCTTCTCGAAGGCTGCCTTCGCGCCCTCAATGTCTTCGACGGGCAGGAGTGCGCGTGCTTCTTCGAGCAGTGCTTCCTTGACCTTGAGGTTTTCGGCGTAGACTGCGTCCTGCGCTGCTTCGGCTTCGTTGCGGGCGTTGAAGAACACGTCCTGTGCCGCGCGGAAGCGTGCCCACAGCTTGTCGTCTTCGCGACGGTGGCCGCGGGGTACCTGCTTCCAGGCGCGCATCAGGTCGCCGTATACGCGGGAAGTCTCAGACCAGTCAGTCGAAGTGGACAGCTCTTCCGCACGTGCAATCAGCTCTTCCTTGGCGCGCTTGATGCGTGCGTTGCGGTCGTCCAGCTGCGAGAAGTGTGCGCGGCGGTTGCGGTCGAAGGTGGTGCGGGCTGCACGGAAACGCTTCCACAGCTCGTCCTCTACGCTCTTTGCCAGGTGAATTTCGCGCTGTGCCTTCTTCCACGCTTCGAACAGTTCGTTCATGCGGGAGTGGGAGTTCTTCCAGTGGATCTGGTCGGGGTCCTGGCCGGCAATCTGCTCGGCTTCCGCGACGATTTCTTCGCGGACGGCGAGGGCGCGTTCACGGTTTTCGGTGCGTGCCTGCTGCTGCTTTTCGCCGAGTTCAGCGATCTGCTCTGCGAGTGCGATGAGTCGCTTCTGCAGGCCGGAGTAGTCACCGACCATGTTGCGCACACCGATCTGTGCACCGATGGAGGTGATGCCCTTCTGCAGGTCTGCGGCGGGGGCGTTGTTGGCGAGGCGGGATTCGAGCAGGGCAACCTGCGCCTCGACGTTTTCAAACTTGCGGGCGAAGTAGCAGAGCGCTTCTTCTTCGGAGGCGCCGGGCAGCTGGCCTACGGCGTATTCTTCGCCGTCGACAATGACGAAGACGTGGCCGTCCTCGGAGACGCGGCCGTACTGGCGTGCCTTTTCGAGGTTTACAGTGTCGTCGGGTTTGGTAGTCACCGCTATAACTCTTTCACTCGGGGGTGCTGGGGGTGGGGCGCCTTTGCGCTGTTCCCCGTGGTGGGCACCCGTTTGGGTGTGCGTGTGCACCTCCTAAGCATAGCCTCTGTGGGGTGTGTGTGAGTAGTGTCTGGTCGTGTTGTGTTGTGGGCGAACCTGCCGGCTGCGGGTTTGTGTCGGGTGTGCTGGGGGAGTGGGTGCTGTGCTGGGGTGGGTGTTGGTATGATGGGTAGATATGCCCGGAGGTGTTCCGGGGGTTTTGTTGTCGAGTTCTTTGTCAAGGAGTATCGCGTATGGCTCGCAAGGCTTCGCTGTCTGGTTTTCCCGAGTATCTTCCGGCTGAGCGGTTGGTTGAGAATCATGTTCTGGACACTTTGCGTGAGACTTTTGAGTTGCACGGTTTCTCCCCGATTGAGACTCGTTCGGTAGAGACTATTGAGCAGCTGCTGCGCAAGGGTGAGATTGACAAGGAAGTTTACGCAATTTCTCGCCTGCAGGAGGACGAGGCTGCGAAGGCTAAGGAAAAGCTGGCTCTGCACTTTGACCTGACCGTGCCGTTTGCCCGTTATGTGGTGGAGAACGCCGGTTACCTGAATTTCCCGTTCTCGCGTTACCAGATTCAGAAGGTGTGGCGTGGTGAGCGTCCGCAGGAGGGTCGTGCCCGCGAGTTCACCCAGGCTGATATTGACGTGGTTGGCGACGGCGAGCTGCCGTTCCGTTACGACGTGACCTTGGCGCTGGTTGTTGTTGATGCGCTGTCGAAGCTGCCGATTCCTGAGTTCAAGCTGCGTGTGAATAACCGCAAGCTGGCTGAGGGTTTCTACCTGGGCTTGGGTTTGACTGATACTGCGGCTGTTCTGCGTTCTATTGACAAGCTGGAGAAGATTGGCCCGGAGCGCGTGGCCGAGGAGCTGCAGGCTGAGGCTGGTGCGAGCGCGGATGCTGCCGCTGCTGCCCTGGAGCTGGCGCAGATCCGCACTGAGGACGCATCCTTCGTGGAGCAGGTGCGTGCGCTTGCTGCTAAGTATTCGGTGGAGCACGAGCTGCTGGATCAGGGTCTTGCTGAGCTGGCTGAGGTCATTGAGGAGGCGTCCCGCCGTGCGCCGGGTAAGGTGCTGGCTGACCTGTCGATTGCTCGCGGCCTGGACTACTACACCGGCACCGTGTATGAGACTGTTCTGGTTGGTCACGAGTCGCTGGGTTCGATTTGCTCGGGCGGCCGTTATGAGTCGCTGGCGTCGAACGGTAAGAAGACGTACCCGGGTGTTGGCCTGTCTATTGGTGTGACTCGTGTGGTGGCTCGTATCCTGTCGCAGGGTTTTGCGCAGGCGAGCCGTAAGGTGCCTTCGGCTGTGTTTGTTGCCTTGACGAATGATGAGGGCTGGTCGGCCGCGAATGATGTTGCGGATGCGCTGCGTGCCCGCGGTATTGCCTGCGAGGTGTCTGCGAATGCGGCGAAGTTCGGTAAGCAGATTAAGTACGCTGAGAAGCGCGGCATTCCGTTCGTGTGGTTCATTTCGTCGGATGAGTCGGGTGCCCCGGTTCACGAGGTGAAGGATATCCGCTCGGGTGAGCAGGTTGCTGCTGATCCGGCTTCGTGGATGCCGCCGGCTGAGGACCTGCACGTTCAGATTGTGCGTGCTGAGGGCCTGTAATCCCTGCGGTGTTTGGCCGCTGTAGTATCTGGCTGCTGTAATAATTTGGTTGCTGTAGCCTGCATATGGATGTGTACCCGCCTGGTGGGGAGGATATTGACCTCCCTGCCGGGCGGGTCTTTTGTGTGAGCCCAGATTCTCGATAGGTTAGTGTCTTCGCCGTGGGTCTTTAACCCGGGGTGAAGGCGCTAACCTATCGATTGAGGCGTTTCCTCGCTTTATCTCAAGAGTAGTTTCCGCAGGTGGGTGATGACTTCCCGTTCTTTCTGAAAGATGTCTGCCCACGTGAGGTGCACGACCGTCCAGCCGGCGCGGGTTAGAGCACGGTCGCGGGCGGCTTCGTAGCGGTCCCTGCCGGGGTGGTCCACGTATTTCTGTTCGCCGTCGAACTCGAGAATGACGCGCGCCTCGGGCCAGGTGAAGTCCACTCGATAGTTACGGCCTTCGCATGAAATCGGGTACTGCGTTACGGGGAGGGGCAGCCTGTGCTCCATGAGTAGGCACCGGGTGAGGCTTTCACCAGCCGACTCGCTGGATGCATCCACCGCCTGCGCCAGGAGAGGCCCGGCGGAGCCGCCGTACCCGGTGAGGTTCAGTAGAATCTCAGTCACCTCGTGGGGTTCCAAGAGTTTCCGCCGCATGATGGAGTCGGCGAGGACTACCGCCTCCCGAAAGGGCATAGTGCGAGCGCAATCCTGTAGCGTGCGAGCCACCGTCGTAACCATGATGGATGTGCCCGGCAACCTGGTGACTTCCTCGGGGCCGGTGGCGCTGTAATGCCGGGTGATTCTTCCCTTGTCAGAGGTGCTATGACTACAGCTATACACGCTTATCATTTGGGGAGCAGAGAGTACATCAAGTCCCCATAGCGCCGCGGCTGATGTGTGTGAGAAGATCCCTTGAAGACCCATCATCTGAGCAGCGATGCACCGTACAGTGAGCCGCTCTTCGGGGGTGAGCGCTTGGGCATCGCGGGTGTAAATATAGGCTCCTCGCTGGATACGTTGCAGAGACCCTTCCGCCACTAGCTTGCGAATGCGTTTCGGCCCGATTCCTCGCAAGTTGAGCATCTGGGAGTTCAGCACGAATGGGTGTAGTTCTGCGGTACGGGTAATTTCTGGTGTAGCCGGTAGTACGTTTGGGACGCGTTGCCACGGAATAGTTGCGGTGTCCATAGGCTTTATCCTGGCAGGCTGTGTGAGGTTGTGGGGCTTGTTCGTGAAATCTGTGGATAACTTCGCGGATTCTACCGAAAAAGTGTTTGTCCACAGGCATGCGGAGTGGATTCCCCGGTAATACTTCGATAGGTTAGCGGCTTTTCGATAGGGTAATGCCTTCACCCCGGGTTAAAGACCCACGGCGAA
>NZ_KV807678.1:343633-363081 GCF_001812085.1 Rothia sp. HMSC065C12 | reverse complement strand
AAAGACCCACGGCGAAGACACTAACCTATCGACCGCAGACACCCACGAACCTGCCGCCCTACCCGCATCCCGCCTCCGCGCCCCATTTTCTGGTGCCTGACTTGCCCCGACCCGCCATCGACCTGCCCGGAGGGGATACAATATATGAGGCGCACGCAGTGTGCGCATATCATCAACCGCGTGTACCCGGCTACTGTCTATAGTCGTGAGGTGCCCGCTATGAAAGGAATGTCTGTGCTTCGCACTCACACCAACGGCGAGCTGACCGCCGCAAATATTGGAGAGACTGTTACCCTGACCGGTTGGGTGGCTCGTCGCCGCGACCACGGTGGCGTCGCCTTCGTTGACCTGCGTGACCGCGAGGGCGTCACCCAGTGCGTTTTCCACAACGAGGCTGACTTCGAGCACCTGCGCAACGAGTATGTGCTGCGTGTGACCGGTCTGGTGACTAAGCGCCCGGAGGGTAATGAGAACCCGAACCTGGCTACCGGTGAGATTGAGGTTGAGGTGTCCGCCGTTGAGGTGCTGAACACTGCCGCTCCGCTGCCTTTCCAGATTGACGAGCACGTTGAGGTGGGTGAGGAGGCGCGCCTGCGCTACCGCTACCTGGATCTTCGCCGCCCGGAGCCGGCTCGCATCATGCGTCTGCGTTCGGACGCGAACCGTGCGGCACGTAACCTGCTGGCTGAGGACGGCTACATTGAGGTTGAGACCCCGACCCTGACCCGTTCGACCCCTGAGGGTGCGCGTGACTTCCTGGTGCCGGCTCGTCTGGCTCCGGGTTCTTGGTATGCTCTGCCGCAGTCCCCGCAGCTGTTCAAGCAGCTGCTGCAGGTGGGCGGTATTGAGAAGTACTACCAGATTGCTCGCTGCTACCGTGACGAGGATTTCCGTGCGGACCGTCAGCCTGAGTTCACTCAGCTGGACATTGAGGCTTCGTTCGTTGATCAGGAAGACATCATTGAGCTGGGCGAGCGCATCGTTGAGGCTGTGTGGAACCTGATTGATGTGAAGGTTCCCCGCCCGATTCAGCGCATGACCTACAAGGATGCGATGGAGAAGTATGGTACGGACAAGCCTGACCTGCGTTTCGGCCTGGAGCTGACTGAGCTGACCGAGTACTTCAAGGACACCACTTTCCGCGTGTTCAAGGCTCCTTACGTGGGTGCTGTTGTGATGCCCGGTGGTGCTTCCCAGCCTCGCCGTACCCTGGACGCTTGGCAGGAGTGGGCTAAGCAGCGCGGCGCTAAGGGCCTGGCTTACGTTCTCATTCAGGAGGACGGTGAGCTGACCGGCCCCGTGGCTAAGAACATTACCGACGCTGAGCGTGCTGGCCTGGCTGAGGCTACCGGCGCGAAGCCCGGCGACTGCATCTTCTTCGCTGCTGGTGAGGCTAAGGCTTCCCGTGCGCTGCTGGGTGCTGCTCGTGTTGAGATTGGTCACCGTACCGGCCTGATTAAGGACGGCGAGTGGTCCTTCGTGTGGGTTGTTGACGCTCCCATGTTTGAGTCTTCTGCTGAGGCTACTGAGTCCGGTGACGTGGCTCTGGGTCACTCCGCGTGGACTGCTGTGCACCACGCGTTCACCTCCCCGAAGCCCGAGTTCATGGATACTTTCGACACTGACCCGGGTTCGGCTCTGGCGTACGCTTACGACATTGTTTGCAACGGTAACGAGATTGGTGGCGGTTCGATCCGTATTCACCGCCGTGACGTGCAGGAACGCGTGTTCGCTGTGATGGGCATTGGTGAGGAAGAGGCTCAGGAGAAGTTCGGCTTCCTGCTGGATGCGTTCAAGTACGGCGCACCGCCCATGGGTGGTATTGCGTTCGGTTGGGACCGTATTGTGTCTCTGCTGGCTGGCGTTGATTCGATCCGCGAAGTTATTGCGTTCCCGAAGACCGGTAATGGTTTCGATCCGCTGACTGCGGCTCCTGCACCGATTACTCCGGAGCAGCGTAAGGAAGCTGGCGTTGATTTCAAGCCGAAGAAGAAGGACGAGGAGTAATCTTCTCTAGTCTTTGGTCGTGCGCCCCGTAGGGTGTGGGGCTGTGCGGTGTAAACCCGGCGGGCGTTGAGTTGTGCCGGGGTTGCCGTTGAGGGTGGGCTGTGTATTCTGCTGGTGCAGGGTCGCAGCCCACCTTTTGTATCAACTGGCGTGCGTGCCGATTTGTGTACTAACCAAAGGGGGAGGGGAGCATGCGTATTCTGATTGCCGGCCCGAGCGGTAGCGGTAAGACGACGTTCGCGGCGCGGTTGGGGCGCCTCCTGGACATTCCGCATACGGAGATGGACTCGTTGCATTGGGGTCCGAACTGGACTCCGCGCCCTAGTTTTGAGGCGGATGTTCGGGCGCTCATTGAGCGGCCTGCGTGGATTACGGAGTGGCAGTATCCGCAGGTGCGCGGCCGCCTGCTGGAGCGTGCGGATGTGGTGATTTACTTGCGCTATAGCCGTGCGGTGGTCATGTGGCGTGTGGTTCGCCGGACGGTGCGCCGTGCGGTGACGGGTCAGAGGCTGTGGGCTGATAATGTGGAGCCGCCGCTGAAGAATATTCTGCGGGACCCGGACAACATGATTCGGTACACGTGGAGGAGCTACCCGCACGTCGGGGAGTTGCTGGCGGAGGCTCGCGGGCAGCATCTGCAGAAGCGTTTTATTGAGTTTCGTACTCCGCGGGCGGCGAACCAGTTTTTGCGTGCCGTGCAGCTGCGCGGCGTGCTCTGAGGCGGCTCCCCTAAACCAGCCGCCGAGAGCGGTGTCGAAAGAGATGCATGAGCCCGGTGAACGCCGGCTCCATGATGAAAGGTGAACGATGCGAGTAGTTATTCAGCGCGTGACCCGCGCGGCGGTGCGCGTGGCGGGTGAAACGCTCGGCGCGATTGAGCAGCCCGGCTACCTGGTGCTGGTCGGTATCACGCACGGTGACGGTGCGGCACAGATTGCGAAGCTTGCCGATAAGACCGCGAACCTGCGCCTGCTGGAGGGGGAGAAGTCCCTACTCGATGAGGGCGCACCCGTGTTGGCGGTCAGCCAGTTCACCCTGTACGGGGATGCGAAGAAGGGCCGCCGCCCCTCCTGGTCGGCTGCTGCGCCCGGCGCGGTGAGCGAGCCGCTGTTCAACGACTACGTGGAGGCGCTGCGTGAGCGTGGCCTGCACGTGGAGACCGGCGTGTTCGGTGCGGACATGCAGGTGGAGCTGGTCAATGACGGCCCGGTGACCCTGATTCTCGATAGTGAGACCCTCTAGGCCGGCGCTTTCGATAGGTTAGTAGATTGCCCCGGGGTTTAAAGCCTTGCCCCGGGGTTTAAAACCCACGGCGAAGACACTAACCTATCGAAAACCCGTGTAGTGTCACGCCGCGAGCTAAATCCGCAGCTGTATATCCACACCCCGTACCCGCCTCCAGATTGTGAAACGATAGAGTAAGACTATGGCTGATTCCCTCTTTGATCTTGAGTTGCCCGATGATGGGGACCGCGTGAGCCTGATTGGTGCGCCCGCTGAGGAGCCCGCCTCCTCGCGTGCCTCTGCGTCGCGTGCGCGCTCTGCCCGTTCGGCGTCTCGTGCGCCGTTGGCGGTGCGTATGCGTCCGCGCACGATTGATGAGGTCCTCGGCCAGGAGCATCTGCTGACTCCGGGTGCGCCTTTGCGCGTGTTGGCGGGGGAGAATGCTGGCCCGGCTGGCCCGTCGTCAGTGATTTTGTACGGCCCTCCGGGTACGGGTAAGACCACTCTGGCGCATGTGATTGCGCGCGCGCCGGGTCGAAAGTTCGTGGAGCTTTCGGCGATTACCGCGGGCGTGAAGGACGTGCGCGCAGTCATGGATCAGGCGCTGCTCGACCGTGACATGTACGGCACGACCACCGTGCTGTTCCTGGACGAGATTCACCGTTTTACGAAGGCTCAGCAGGATGCGCTCCTGCCCGGCGTGGAGAACCGCTGGGTGATTCTGGTGGCGGCTACGACGGAGAACCCGTCGTTCAGCATTATTTCGCCGCTGCTCTCGCGCTCGCTGCTGTTGCGGGTTCATTCGTTGGAGCAGTCCGATATTGAGCGGCTGATTGACCGTGCGTTGGCTGACCCGCGCGGTTTTGATGGTGCGGCGGTCATTGATGAGGATGCGCGCGCCCACCTCGCGGCGGTTTCTGGAGGCGACGCTCGCCGCTCCCTGACTTCCCTGGAGGCGGCGGCTGCGATTGCGTTTAGCGAGGCTGAAGCTGCGGGAAATGCCCCTACAGAAACTGGCCCCGCAGAAACCGGCGCTGAAGAGGCCGAACCTGCCGCGCCCGTGCGCATCACCCTGGCGCATGCTACGGAGGCGGTGGACCGCGCCGCGATCCGCTACGACCGTTCGGGTGATCAGCATTATGACGTGGTGAGTGCGTTCATTAAGTCCATGCGCGGCTCTGATGCGGACGCCGCGGTGCACTATTTGGCGCGCATGTTGGAGGGCGGCGAGGATCCGCGTTTCGTGGCTCGTCGCATCATGATTTTGGCGAGTGAGGATATTGGTCTGGCTGATCCGCAGGCTCTGCAGGTGGCGACGGCTGCGGCGCAGTCGGTGGCGCTGGTGGGCATGCCGGAGGCGCGTATTATCCTCTCGCAGGCGGTGATTTATTGTGCGCTCGCGCCGAAGTCGAACGCCGCGTATAACGCTATTAACCGCGCGATTGCGGATGTTCGGGCGGGTGCTTCGGGTCAGGTTCCGGTGCATTTGCGTGATGGTCATTATGCGGGGGCTAAGCAGTTTGGTCACGGCGTGGGGTATGTGTATGCGCATGATGAGCCGGGGCATGTGGCGGCGCAGCAGTACCTGCCGGATACTCTGCGCGGCACGGTGTACTACGAGCCGACTCAGCATGGTTTTGAGCGTACGTTGACGGAGCGTCGTGAGCGTATTCGCCGTATTTTGGATGCGGCTCCGGTGCAGGATACGACCCGTTAGCTTACGTGGCTCCCATCGAGCCGTCTACTACTTTGAGTGCTGACCGCCGGGGGAGTGGCACGCCTCGGCCGGAAAGCAGCCGTATAGGGCTGAGCGCATACAGAAAGCGGTGCGTAGTACCTCGGTAGTACTGCGCACCGCATCAGAGTTTTGAGTTGTGATAGATGTCTTGACTATCGGCCTTCCCGGAAGGGCGGACGCCAAGCTTGTTATGGTTTCTAGTCTAGGCGATATGGGGGTCTGATTCAAGCTATTCCCATAAAGACACAGGTTAAAAATAACGAAATGATTACAATCCAACATCTTAGCGCCGCAATTTTTCGGGGAAGTCGCACCTAAATAGCTCTGACGGGCATAAATAATTCCTGTGGGGTCGTGTGGGTAAGTGTCGAAAACCCACACGCACAGTGATTTGAACCAAAGATTTCCCAAAAGGCTGGTAAAGCCCGGGTGCATCCGGTAAGCTTGACGGGTCTGGCAATTACTATGCCCGCATTCGTGCGAGCGTCAGTAATGTAGCTGCGGGGTACTCTGCCCCGAGCTCTCCGCCCCACCGCCGTACAGCAACGACCGAACCGGTCGCGTACGGATTCCGGCGGGGTCAACCGAGGAGGCCAGTATTCAACAGACCGAGGCCCCATCCGTGAGGGTGCAGGAGCCTCACATAGAAAGGTAGATTGTGGCTAAGCACAACCGCACCCGCCGTACCGTGCGTCAGTCCCGTGCCCTGGGCATTGCACTGACCCCGAAGGCAGAAAAGTACCTCGAGCGTCGTCCTTACGGCCCCGGCCAGCACGGCCGTGCCCGCAAGAAGGCTGACTCCAACTACGCTACCCAGCTGAAGGAAAAGCAGCGTCTGCGCGCTCAGTACAACATCCGCGAGGCACAGATGCGCCGCGCGTACCTCGAGGCAAAGCGTACCGAGGGCCAGACCGGTAAGAACATGGTCGAGCTGCTCGAGACCCGCCTCGACGCTCTGGTTCTGCGTGCAGGCTTCGCCCGCACCATTGCACAGGCACGTCAGATGGTTGTTCACCGTCACATCATGGTTGACGGCGTTCGCGTGGACCGCCCCTCGTTCCACGTCAAGCCCGGCCAGCTGATCCACGTTCACCCCAAGGCTGAGAAGACCACCCCCTTCCAGGCTGCGGCTGCAGGTGAGAACCAGGCAGTTCTGCCCGAGGTTCCCGCATACCTGAACGTTGAGATCGAGAAGCTGCACGCAAAGCTTGAGCGCAAGCCCAAGCGCGAAGAGATCCCCGTGATCTGCGACGAGCAGCTGGTCGTTGAGTACTACTCGCGTCTGGCATAATCTCGATTTTTCGAGAAGCAACCCGTCCTGCACCGTTCGGTGGGGGCGGGTTGTTCCCGTTTAACGCGCGGGTTTTTGGGGTATATACACTACAGGGCAGTGGTGCCGCTGAACCTGTGAATCTTCCGTCGCTGGGAGTTTCATGAGAGTTTAGGGGGCGCTTGAAGGATTTTTCGACTAAAATAGGGGATTGAACTGTGTATATAGTCCTGAACTGTACGCACAATCCGACTGTACGCCACGGTGGCGTCCAGCCTTGTACGACTATTGATAAGCATCATGCATTGAGCGGAATGGGGTTATAGATGACCGGCGGAGATATTGCGGGCCTGATTGCAGCAGGAGTTTTTGCGATTCTGGTGGCTCTGCTTGCGCTACCCATTATTCGCCTGACCAAGGTGTTTGATGAGCTTATCGTGACGATTCGTTCGCTGAACCAGAGCACCGGTCCCCTCATCGAAGAGGTGACCCGCACTGTGGTGACCACCAATGAGCAGCTGGAGAAGGTTGACGACATCACCTCGAACGTTTCGGATGCGTCCGCTAACGTTTCTGCACTGTCCTCGCTGGTGACCTCGACTGTGGGTCAGCCGCTGATTAAGGTTGCCTCCTTCTCGTACGGTGTGCGTCAGGCATTCCGCGGCGGTAAGTCCGGCGATGCACACGGCACCGCCAACACTGGTAGCACTGGCGGCCAGTACGGTTCGGCACAGTCCTCTTACTCTGCAGGCGGTGAGAACTAATGGGTCTGCTTCGTTCAGCTCTTCTGCTCGGCGCCGGCGCGGCGGTTGGTTACTTCGCTTCCAGGCGTTCCGCCTCTGAACCTGCTCAGCGTACCCCCGGCAGCGCCCTGCTCATGCGTGAGCACGGTGAGCTTGCCCTCAACCCGGAGTCTCAGATGGGAAAGTTCTTCGATTCGCCGATTGGCAAGCCCCTGCAGCCGTATGCGTTGCGTGCTGTTGAGTTCGCCGCCCGCGTGCGTGAGGGCATGCAGGAGAAGGAGATGGAGCTCAATGCTAAGGTGGAGCGCCAGAAGCAGGATCTGCGTCCTGGCTCCCTGGATACGTGGGACCGTCAGATGAGCTCGGCTGAGATTGAGTCCACGAACCGCCGTCTGGCTGAGCGTGAACTCATTGAGGTGGAGGCTGAGATCGCCTCCTTGGAAGAGGCTCAGAAGCGAGCGCGTGAGCAGCGTATTGCGCGTGACCGTCAGCTCGGTGACGGCTTCTTCAACTAGGTTTTAAAAGGTGGTGTTTTCGCCCGTAAACCACGGTACGAGGGTGGCTCGATTAGCCATTTTGCTCTCGGGCAGGCACCATAGGTCAGTAGACTAATTTAGAATTTCGCACAGATTACTCTAAGGAACGAGATGCTCTCACAGGAGATTTCTAAGCGTTGGATCGATTTCTTCGCTTCCCGCGGCCATACTGTGGTGCCTTCGGCATCGCTGATTTCGAACGAGCCCGGCGCTATGTTCACCATCGCCGGTATGGTGCCGTTCATTCCCTACTTCCTGGGCCGTGAGACCCCTCCGTTCTCCCGCGCGACCAGCGTGCAGAAGTGCATCCGCACCCTGGACATTGAAGAGGTCGGTAAGACTGCGCGTCACGGTACCTTCTTCCAGATGGCTGGTAACTTCTCGTTCGGTGATTACTTCAAGGAGCAGGCGATTCCGTTTGCTTACGAGCTGCTGACCACCCCTCAGGATAAGGGTGGTTTCGGCCTGGATCCGGAGCGCCTGTGGGTCACCATTTATGAGGGTGACGATGAGGCCTTCGACATTTGGCACAACAAGGTGGGCTTCCCGGCTGAGCGTATTCAGCGTATGGGCATGAAGGAAAACTACTGGTCCACCGGTCAGCCCGGCCCCGCAGGCCCCGACTCGGAGATCTTCTACGACCGTGGCCCCGCGTACGGTAAGGAAGGCGGCCCGGCGGCTGACGACGACCGTTACATTGAGATTTGGAACCTCGTGTTCATGCAGTACCAGCGTGGCGAGGGCATCGGTAAGGATGACTTCGAGATTCTGGGTGATCTGCCGAAGAAGAACATCGATACCGGTCTGGGCGTTGAGCGTCTTGCCATGCTGCTGCAGGGTGTTGAGAACTTCTACGAGACCGACCAGGTCCGCCCGGTTCTGGATGCTGCTTCTGAGCTGTCCGGTAAGAAGTACCACGGCTCTGAGTCTGCTGAGGATGAGGGCTACGAGGATGACGTGCGTATGCGCGTGGTGGCTGACCACATCCGTTCCTCGCTGATGCTGATTGCTGACGGCGTGACCCCCTCGAACGAGGGTCGCGGCTACATTCTGCGCCGTCTGATGCGCCGTGCGATTCGTGCGATGCGTCTGCTGGGTGTGACTGAGCCCTGCCTGCCCGTGCTGTTCCCGGCTTCGCGTGATGCGATGAAGGGTGCTTTCCCATACGTTGCTGACGACTTCGAGCGTATTTCCCGTATTGCGTACGCTGAGGAGAAGGCGTTCCTACACACCATTGAGACCGGTACTGAGCGTCTGGAAGAGGCTGTTGCTGCCGCTAAGAAGGACGGCTCTAACGCTGTTTCTGGTGCTGAGGCGTTTGCTCTGCACGACACCTACGGCTTCCCGATTGACCTGACCCTGGAGATGGCTGCTGAGGCTGGCGTGAAGGTGGATGAAAAGTCCTTCCGCGAGTTGATGGCTGAGCAGCGTCACCGTGCGCAGGCTGACGCTAAGGCGAAGAAGGGTGCGTTTGCTGACCTGTCCGAGCTGCGTAAGCTCGTGGATGAGCGTGGCTCCATCTTCACCGGTTACACCGAGCTGCGTACTGAGACTAAGCTGCGCGCAATCCTGGTGGACGGCGTGTCGGTTCCCGCCGCTAAGGCTGGCGACAAGATTGAGGTTGTCCTGGATGAGACTCCGTTCTACGCGGAGGCTGGTGGCCAGGCAGCTGATACCGGTGTCATTACCGGCAACGGCTTCGTCATTGACGTTCAGGACGTTCAGCAGCCCGTGAAGGGCCTGAGCGTTCACCGCGCCGTTGTGCGTGAGGGCGAGGTTCACACCGGTGCCGATGTTGTGGCACAGGTTGATGTTCAGCGCCGCCGCGACGGTGAGAAGGCACACTCCGGTACCCACATCATTCACGCTGCCCTGCACCAGGTGCTCGGCAACGAGGCTACTCAGCGTGGCTCTTTCAACAAGGAAGGCTACCTGCGCTTCGACTTCGCGTGGGGCGAGGGCCTGTCTGAGTCCGCTAAGCGTGAGGTGGAAGAGGTCGCTAACCTCGCAATCCGCGATAACCACGAGGTAATTACTCGTGAGATGCCGCTGGCTGAGGCTAAGGCTCTGGGCGCTATGAGCCTCTTCGGCGAGAAGTACGGCGACGTGGTGCGTGTTGTTGAAATCGGCGGCGAGTTCTCCCGCGAGCTGTGCGGTGGTACCCACGTTGGTTCGTCCGCTGAGATTGGTTCGCTGACCCTGCTGACCGAGAGCTCTGTTGGCTCCGGTAACCGCCGTGTTGAGGCTCTGGTGGGTCTGGACTCCTTCAACCACCTGGCTGCTGAGCGTACCCTGGTGAACCAGCTGACCGGCCTGATGAAGGTTCAGTCTTCCGCTGATCTGCCGGAGAAGATTAACCAGACTCTGTCTAAGCTGAAGGCTGCTGAGAAGGAACTGGCTCAGCTGCGCCGCGAGAAGCTGCAGGCTGAGGCTGGCAAGCTGCTGGAGAACGCACAGACCATCGGTTCCGTGCGCGTTCTGGCGCATGACGCTGGCGAACTGGACGCTAACGGCGTTCGTGACCTGGCTCTGGATCTGCGTTCGCGCTTCGGCTCCGAGGCCGCTGTTGTCGCCGTGGTGGGTGTGGCTAATGGCCGCCCCGTCGTCCTGGTGGCAACCAACGAGGGTGCTCGTGAGGCTGGCGTGAAGGCTGGCGCTCTGGTCCGCGTCGCTGCCGGTGTTCTCGGCGGCGGTGGCGGCGGTAAGGACGACGTCGCTCAGGGTGGTGGCCAGGACGCATCCAAGATTGGTGCTGCACTGGACGCTGTCCGCGACGCTATCGCACAGGCTCAGGCCTAAACATGGCAGAATTCCAGCGCGGAGTGCGGATGGGTGTCGATGTGGGTAACGCCCGCGTCGGCACCGCCCTCAGCGACCCCGACGGTATTCTCGCCACCCCGCTCAAGACGCTGCGCCGCGACGCGAAGAAGAACTCTGACCGCCGTGTTTTGCGTAAGCTGATTGAGGTGAACGAGGTGGTGGAGGTTTTCGTCGGGCTTCCGAAGACCATGCGTGGTGGGGATTCTCCCTCCACGGAAATGGCTCGGGAGTACGCTCAGGCTCTGCGCTCCGAGCTGGATGCCGAAGAGAAGACACACATTAACATTTGGCTGGTGGATGAGCGACTCACCACCGTGAGCGCTCACCGTGCACTGCACGAGGCTGGGGTTTCCAGCCGAGATTTCAAGACTATGGTTGACCAGGTGGCGGCTGTGAACATTTTGCAGTACAGCCTGGATGCCCTCAAGGCGGGGCAGTCCGTAGCCGGGTACAAGGTGAGCGATCCGGCCCACGAAGAAAACCGACCGTCCGAGTCAGAAGGGACCGCGGTCGGTGCCGTCAACGAAACGGAGAACCTTCAGTGACCGAACAGAATAAACATCCCGAAGAGAGCGGGCTCGACCTCTTTAGGCCCACGGCTGAGGACGAACGTAAGGGTATTACCGGCATTACGATGGAACAGGAAATCGTGTCGGTGGCTACGTTGCGTGCGCGTAAGCGCCGCCGTCGCGCCGTTATGCTGAGCGCTATTTCCTTGTTTGTGGTGGCTCTGGTCATCATTTCGGGTGCCTTGATTACTCGCTATGACCCGTTCAAGACTCGTGACTACTCGGGTGGCGGCAATGGTACGACCGTGACCTTCACGATTCGTTCTGGCCAGTCCACCGCGCAGGTGGCGCAGGAGCTTGAGGCAGCGGGCGTGGTTGCTGATGCTGATAAGTTTGTTGAGGTGTACACCAAGGAGAGCAAGGGCAAGTACCTGCAGCCTGGCACCTACGAACTGCAGCAGCACATGAGCAGCTCGAGCGCGATTACGACCATTATCGAGGCGAACAGCAACGTACTGTACCTGGCGATTCCGCAGGGTAAGCGCGTGAGCGAGACCATCGACCTGATTGTTTCTGGCTCCGATGGCGCGTTCACCCGCAAGCAGGTTGAGGACGCGGTCAGCAACTACACCCAGTACGGTGTGCCGAGCAACTTCCCCTCGATTGAGGGTTGGTTGCACCCGGGTGAGTACCGCTTCCCGAAGGACACCGACATCAAGAAGGTCATTCAGACCATGGTTGATAAGACCAAGGCTGACCTGAAGGAAGCCGGCGTGAGCGGCGACCAGAAGACCTTTGAGGTTCTGACCATTGCCTCCATCGTGGAGCTTGAGGCTCAGCCGAAGGACTACGTGGCGGTTGCAGGCATCATTGAGAACCGCCTGAACAACCCCGATGGTGAGACCTCGGGTCTGATTCAGTCGGATGCGACCGTGACCTACGGTCTGGGTGTCCGCTCGTACCACCTGACTGAAGAGCAGAAGGCCGATAAGAGCAATAAGTACAACACTTATGCGAATAAGGGTCTTCCGAAGGGTCCGATTGGTTCCCCGCAGCTGGCTTCGATTAAGGCTGCTGCGGCTCCTGAGAAGAACCCGTACTACTACTGGGTGACTGTGGACCTGGACTCCGGTGAGACTAAGTACTCCCGCACTTACGCTGAGCACCAGCGTTACGTTGAAGAGTACAACCAGTGGTGTTCTAAGCACCCGAACCGCTGTAGCTAAGTTGTAGCTCATTGGTTTAGCTGGTAGCTACGATTTGGTAGCTTCGGCGTGAAGGTTCCTTGCTGAGGCGGGTGCCGCCTCCACGAGAGTGGGGGAGGTGCCCGCCTTTGCTATACCTGAATATTGGTTTGTCCCTTAAAATGGGTAGAGTGCGCCTATGAACTTGGGTTCGTGGCGTGCGTGTCCGCAAGCCCGCAAGCCCCAAGTGTTGAGAGCGTTCCCCAGCGTTGAGAGCGAAAGAGTATCGATGAAGACTGAACCGTACCGTGAGGCCCCGTATCTTCGCCGCGCCTACGTGCTGGGGCACCCTATTGCGCATTCGCTGTCGCCTGCGCTGCATCGTGCCGCGTATGACTTTTTAGGTGAGCAGAATTTGGGTTATGATCGCCGCGATACTCTGCCTGATGATTTGCCGGCGATTATGCACGGTGTGCGTCACCCGGACGGCACGGAGGACGCCCCGTATATTGCGGGTCTGTCGGTGACGATGCCGTTGAAGACCGCAGTTATCCAGTATTGCGATGAGCTGAGTGAGACTGCCCGAGTGACCGGTGCGGTGAATACGGTGTATCCGCGCGGTGAGAAGGTGCTGGGCGATAACACGGATGTGATTGGCATTGTGAACGCGCTGCGCCACGCCGGTTTGGAGCCGCAGCCGCTCAAGGATTCTGCCGCGATTGTGGGCGGGGGAGCGACCGCTATTTCCGCCCTGACCGCACTGCATCAGCTGGGGTATTCCCGTGTGAGCGTGTACGCCCGTTCGCTGCATAAGCTCGGTAGCGTGCAGGAGGCGGCGGACCGCCTAGGCGTTCAGCTGGAGCAGGTTTCCCTGGCTGATTTGCCGCAGAACCTTGCGGAGCGCGGCCATCACCCGGTGGTGTCTACTCTTCCTGCCCATGCGGCGGATGAGTGGGCGAACCAGCTGAGCGGGCTGAAGGGCGCCTCCGCAACGCACCGGCCGGTACTGCTCGATGTTGCGTATAACCCGTGGCCTTCGGTGCTGGCGAGCGCCTGGGAGGCGAACGGCGGCACGGTGGTTTCTGGCCTGGAGATGCTGCTGTACCAGGCGGTGGAGCAGGTGCTGCTATTTACCGACCGCACCCTGTCTGAGGGTGAGCTACTGGGCTTGGTGAATGCGATGTGCGCGGCGGTTGATCTTGCGCCTCGTGCTTCCGTTTCGTGAAAAAAGCGTGCTTTCACTCGCTCAGTAAACAGGCATTTTATACACTATTTATACACGTGAAGAATTATTATTCCTTCCTCCTGCGCTGCGGTGCGGGTGCGATGAAAAGAGGTTAACCTATGGCTCTGCGTTGGCTCACTGCCGGAGAATCCCACGGCGAGGCGCTCGTCGGCATTATTGAGGGCGTACCCGCCGGTGTGGAACTCACCAGCGACATGGTGCGTGACGCCCTGGCTCGCCGCCGCCTCGGCTACGGCCGCGGTGCCCGCATGAAGTTCGAGGAGGACCGCGTGCGCATCCTGGGCGGTGTGCGTCACGGCCTGACTCAGGGCGGCCCGGTCGCTATTGAGATTGCCAACACCGAGTGGCCCAAGTGGACTGACGTGATGAGCTCCGACCCGGTGGATCCGAAGCTGATTGAGGGTCGTGCGCGTAATGCTGCGCTGACCCGTCCGCGCCCCGGTCACGCCGATTTTGCGGGTATGCAGAAGTACAACTTCTCTGAGGCTCGCCCGGTGCTGGAGCGCGCCTCCGCGCGTGAGACTGCAACCCGCGTGGCTCTTGGCGTGGTTGCCGCCCAGATTTTGAAGGCTCTGGGTGTTGAGCTGGTTTCTCACACCGTGGCTGTGGGTGGCGTGCACGCTCCCGAGGGCGCCCCGGTGCCTTCGCCTCGCAACGTTGAGCAGCTGGACGCTGACCCGCTGCGCTGCTTCGACAAGGCAACCTCCGACGCGATGGTTCAGCGCGTGGACGAGGCGCACAAGGACGGCGAGACCCTCGGCGGCGTGGTTGAGGTACTCGCGTACGGTATGCCTCCCGGACTGGGTTCGTACGTGCACTGGGACCGCCGCCTGGACGCGCGCCTTGCCGCAGCACTGATGGGTATTCAGGCTATTAAGGGCGTTGAGGTTGGCGACGGTTTCGCGACTGCTGACCGCCCGGGCACTGCCGCTCACGACGAGATTTCCATCGGTGAGCACGGCGTAACCCGCGATACCAACCGTGCAGGTGGTATTGAGGGCGGCATGAGCATTGGTGACCTGCTGCGTGTGCGCGTAGCAATGAAGCCCATTGCGACCGTGCCGAAGGCCCTGAAGACCATTGACACTTCCACCGGTGAAGAGGCTCGCGCCCACCACCAGCGTTCGGACGTGTGCGCCGTTCCCGCCGCCGGCGTGGTGGCGGAGGCTATGGTCGCCCTGGTGCTGGCCGAGGCCGCGCTGGAGAAGTTCGGCGGCGACTCGATTGGTGAGACTCGCCGCAACATGGATTCCTACCTGGAGGCCATTCCGGCGTCTTTGGCGTGGGAGTCTAACGTTGCCGGTTGGGACGCGTAGTGCCCCTTCCGGCGGAGTCTGAGGGCCGCGGCGCTAAGGGTCGCGGTTCCGGGGAGGTTTCTGTGGAGCAGGGTGTTCGCCCGGTCGCTTCGAGCCCCCTTGCGCGTATTGCTGCGGCAACGCAGCGTGCGCGAGGGGGCGCTTCGCCGCGCCCGGAACCCGACGCAGAATCCGGTGTATCTGCTACGGCTGAGCAGAGTGTTGAGGCTGCAGGCGCTGAGGTTCGTGAGACTGTTGCGCGTGAGGCTGCCGCGTCAGTTTCTTCTGTGCGCCCGGCGTCTCGCGTGCCCACCCCGGCTGACCTGATGCGTTCTGGCACCCGGCCCCTGCCCGCCGCGGCGAGCACGCAGGGTGTGCGCCTGTACGCCTCCTCGGTGTCTGAGGACGCCGACCCGGCGCTCGGCCTGGACGAGGACCTGCGCCTGAAGCTGCTCAGCGCCCTGCAGGGCATGGGCACCGCCGAAGAGGAACCCGGCAAGGAGCCCGCGAAGGCGGAAGCGCCCAAGCCGACTGCGCCTATGCCTGCAGCTCCAAAACCGGCTGCACCGAAACCTGCCGCGCCCAAGCCGGCGCCTGTAAAGCAGGCTCAGCCTGCGGCGGGGGAGAGCGCTTCTGTTCCCGCAGCCCCTGTAGCTGTGCCTGCGGCTGAACCCGCCAAGCCGGTTCGTCCGACTCCGGCGCTGTTCGGCAAGGTTCAGGTTGCCGCGCCCGCAGTAGCCAATGCACCCGCCGCGCCCGCAGAAGCTTGCATGCCGGAAGAGCCCGTTGCGCTGGAAGAACTGGGCGCGCCGGAAGAAATCTCCGCAGAGGCGCTCGCAGAAGACGAGTCCGCCGGCGGCGCTCGCATCCACCCGCAGCAGGTGCGTGAAATGCACGAGAACTTTGCGGAACGCTCCCGACCCATCGTGCTCATTGGCCCCATGGCGGCAGGTAAGACCTACATTGGTACGCACCTGGCGCGTTTTTACGGCTACGAGTTCCTCGACGCCGACCAGCTCATCGTGGAACGCTACGGCGAAGTCTCCGAAATCTTCGAAATTTTCGGTGAGGCGTACTTCCGCGAGCTCGAACGCAAAACCATCGAAGAGGTCCTCACCTCGCCCGTGTACCGCAACACGGTGTTCTCCCTGGGCGGTGGCGCGCCCATGACCGACTCGGTCGCGGAGCTGCTCAAGGACGAGTGTGTGGTGTACATCCTGGTTGACGCCGAGACCGTCACCCCGCGCATTACCGGCAATAAGACCCGCCCGCTGCTGCAACCGAACCCGGTGGAGCGGTGGACCGACATTTTTGAGCGTCGCCGCAGCCGATACGAAGAGCTGGCGCACTTCACCCTGGACGCACGAGGCGGCCGCCCCATCACCGAGATGACCGCCGAAATCCAGGCGTACGTGACCGCAACCCGCGCCTCCCGCGCGCAGCGCCCCCAAGCATAACCCTTCACCTGTGAAAGGACACATGATGAGCACTCAGCCCACCCCCACTTTCGGTGCCTCCGGCGCGGAAGATATTACCCGCATCCCGGTGACCGGCAGTTCCCCGCGTGAGAACTATGAGGTTCTCATCGGCCACAACCTGCTCGGTAAAATCCCCGAAATTCTGGGCAACCGCACCAAGAAGGTGCTCGTGATTCACCCGCGTGCCCTGCGTTCCACCGGTGAGCTGGTCATGGAAGACCTGCGTGCCATGGGCTACGAATCGTTCAGCGCCGAAATTCCGGACGCTGAGGAGGCAAAGCACTACCAGGTGGCGGCGTTCTGCTGGCAGGTGCTCGGTCAGAACGACTTCACCCGCACCGACGCGATCATCTCCGTGGGCGGCGGCGCCATTACCGACGTTGCCGGATTTGTCGCGGCAACCTGGCTGCGCGGCGTGCGCGTCATCCACATTCCGACCACCCTGCTCGGCATGGTGGACGCTGCCGTGGGCGGCAAGACTGGCATCAACACCGCCGAGGGTAAGAACCTGGTCGGCGCGTTCTGGCCGCCCGCCGCCGTGCTCTGCGAGATCGGCACCCTGCGCACCTTGCCTGAGCACGAGTTGCTGACCGGCATGGGTGAGGTCGTCAAGTGCGGCTTCATCGCAGACCCCGAAATCCTTGACCTGATCGAGGCGAACCCGGACGCCGTACGCGACTCGCAGTCCGCCGTGATGCGTGAACTCATTGAACGCAGCGTGCGCGTGAAGGCGGAGGTTGTCTCCGAGGACCTGCGCGAATCCGGCCGCCGCGAAATCCTGAACTACGGCCACACCCTCGCCCACGCCATCGAACGTAACGAACGCTACCAGTGGCGTCACGGCGCGGCAGTGTCCGTCGGCATGGTCTACGCCGCCGAACTGGCGCTAGCAACCGGCCACGCTGACGAAGAACTCGTGGCACGCACCCGCCGCATCCTCGAATCCCTGGGCCTGCCCACCTCCTACAAGGCAGACGCATGGCCCCAGCTGCTCGAAGCAATGCGCCGCGACAAGAAGGCACGCGGCAACCTGCTGCGCTTCATCATTCTTGACGGTTTGGCTCGCCCGCGCGTCTACGAGGTGCCGGACGACTCGATCCTGTACATGACCTACCAGGAGATTACCGAGTAGGTGACGGGTCCCGTACATTCACCGGATGCACTCGGTACGTATTTGCTAATACGCGCCAGCCGGGCGGGGTGCCACAGAAAAACTGTGGCGCCCCTGCTAGGCAAATTCGTGCGCATCCTGTAGAATGTACGGGACATATTTTTGCTCATTGAAAACTTAGCGCCTCGCCGGGTACCACTACGGCGTGAGCGTCGATGACACGAAGGAGAGCCCCATGGCATCCACTACCGATATTAAGAACGGCGCCGTCCTGAAGATTGACGGCAACCTCTGGTCCGTCGTTGAGTTCCAGCACGTTAAGCCCGGTAAGGGTGGCGCGTTCGTCCGCACCAAGCTGCGCAACGTTACCTCCGGCAAGGTCGTCGACCGTACCTTTAACGCTGGCGCTAAGATTGAGACCGCAACCGTTGACCGCTCCGACTACCAGTACCTGTACCAGGACGGCGACGACTACGTCTTCATGGACATGAAGACCTACGACCAGATCAACGTTCCCGCAACCGTTGTTGGCGACGCAGCAAACTACATGCTCGAGTCCCAGACCGCAACCATCGCAATGCACGAGGGTAGCCCCCTGTACATCGAGCTGCCCGCATCCGTGGTCCTCGAAATCACCTACACCGAGCCCGGCCTGCAGGGCGACCGCTCCACCGGCGGCACCAAGCCCGCAACCGTTGAGACCGGCTACGAGATCCAGGTTCCCCTGTTCCTGGAGACCGGCACCAAGGTCAAGGTTGACACCCGCACCGGTGAGTACCTCGGTCGCGTGAACGACTAATGAATTCGCGTACGAAAGCCCGATTGCGCGCCCTCGAAGTGCTCTTCGAGGCGGATCAGCGCAACGAAGATTATATTGAGGTACTCCGCCGCCGCCGACTGTACACGGTAGCGCAGATCTCTGCTTACTCTGAGGAAATCATTCGTGGCGTCCGCGACCACGACGAAGAGATCCGCGAGTTTGTGGAGACTTACGCCCGTGACTGGTCCTTCGAGCGTATGCCCGCTGTGGACCGTGCCGTGCTGCGTATTGGCACTTGGGAGCTTCTGTACAATGATGAAGTTCCGGATGCTGTCGCAATTTCTGAGGCTGTCGGTCTGGCGCGTGTGCTGTCCACGAATGAATCTCCGAAGTTCGTGAACGGTCTGCTGGATAAGCTCCGTCAGGTGAAGCCGACCCTGCTCGCGTAAGACGTCCCGCCGCGGCCTGCTGGCTTGTAGCTGGTTGGTTTGCTGCCGTTGAGGATGCGCCCGCAGGGAGCGTACGTGAAACCCCCGCCGTGCTGTAGTTCGCTACAGGACGGCGGGGGTTTTCTGTGTCTAGGTTGCGTTTGTCGTGTGCTCGGGTTTGGGATGCTGAGCCGGATGCGCTTGCAGGGGTTGGAGTGCGCTCGCTGGGTTCGGTGGTACCGGCTGAGATATGTCGGGAGGTGCACTGGAGCCCGTGGGTAGGGTTAACGTTCGAGGCTTCACCGGACAACGCGGGCGGGGGAGTGCCCCCTCTGCGGCGCTGAGCGCCTTGAGGACGGAGCCCCCGCCCTGCGTGCCCGGTATGCGCCTCGTGCAGTATTAGCTACTCGCTTTGAGCGGATGCGATCGCCTCGCTCGTAGCGTTTGCTTGGTTGTCGCAACCTTTATGTACGGTTCGCATCTTGGCAATAACGAACGCACCATCCTCTGCGCGACGAATAAAAGTGATTTCTCGCGTCTGCAGAGGTGAATCAACTTTCTCACCATCTACCCGGCGAAGATCACTCCAGTCTTCACAGTAGGTGATAACCACGCCGGTATTGTATACGCGTGACCCGTCATCCTTGATGCTTCCGTAAATCTCTTTTGTCTTAGCATCACGGAAGATAATATCGCCGTTCGCGGGAGCTTCCTGAGAGAGCTCATAAAAATTCTCCACAGTCTTCTTCACGCTTTCGAGCACGTCTTTATGTACGTACCGGACCAGCTCCTCATCGCTGGTGTGTTCGATATCCCCGTGCCTCCAGGCATTCCAAAGACGGAAATGCTGCTCCAATGCGGCGTGCGCAGCTTTATCGGTTGCCTCAGCGGCTTCCTGCGAGTTGCGGTTCACGTCCATGCTCGCGTAAATCAGTTCGATTTCGGAGCCAGACGGACCGGTCGGGGTGGGCGAAGGAGTAGCAGTGGGAGTTACAGAAGCTTCAGTGCTTGCCGATTCAGTGCTCGCGGAGGTGGAAGCACTCGATTCTGCGTTGACCTGCGCGCCGCCGGAACAAGCGGACAGGGTGAGCATCATTGC
>NZ_KV807678.1:312070-343533 GCF_001812085.1 Rothia sp. HMSC065C12 | reverse complement strand
CATTGTTAGTTCTTTTCTGGTGTGTGGTTGTGCCGATAAAGACGGCTATGGAAATGGTGACTGTTGGAAGCACACCGGACAACGCGGGCGGGGGAGTGCCCCCTCTGCGGCGCTGAGCGCCTTGAGGACGGAGCCCCCGCCCTGCGTGTCCGGTATGCGCCTCGTTTAGTATCACTACTCGCTTTGAGCGGATGCGGTCGCCTCGCTCGTAGCGTCTGCTTCGTCTCCGCAACCGTAATGAAGGGTCTCAGATTTGACAACAACAAACGCATTATCTTCAGAACGGCGAAGAACAAAGACCCGTCGCGTTAGTTGAGGGTCCTTAAATTTCTTACCCTCAGCAGAGCGAACGTTACTCCAGTCTTCACAGAACGTGATGGTTGCGCCGGTGTTGTATGAGACAGAACCATCGTCGTGCATGGTTCCATAGGTGACTGGATCGATGTTATTGAAGGCAATTTCGCCCTTGATAGGACCGTGGTTTTCTTCTGTGAACTTTTGAATATTCTCCACTTCCTCCTTTGTGTCTTCCAGGAAGGATTTATCCACGTATCGGAGCAGCTCTTCATCACTCGTGTGCTCCAGGCTCCCATGCATCCATGCATTCCAAACACGTCGGTACTGTTCCAACGCATCGTATGCAGCCTTGAGGGTCGCATCTGCTGCTTCCTTCGACGGGTTATCCAGATCAACGTTCGCACGAATCAGCACGGGCTCATAACCCGTCGGAGTGGGCGAAGGAGTGGGAGTTGCAGAAGCTTCCGCGCTTGCCGACTCAGCGCTCGCGGAGGTGGAAGCGCTCGATTCTGCGCTGACCTGCGCACCACCGGAACAAGCGGACAGGGTGAGCATCATTGCCGCAGAAAGCGCGGCAATAGAACTACGGTTAAACATCATTGTTAGTTCTTTTCTGGTGTGTGGTTGTGTAAACCGCAGAATTATCCATACAGCAACGTGTGGAATTCAGCGGAATGTTATCGGTTGATGCCATTACCCTAACATATATCCACGGAGCACACACTCCAGCGTATTATTTGTTCATTTTGTTGAGAGCCTGCTTGTTGCAGCGCAGATAAGGGACACGGTACGTGCCTCATCGCTGTGTCCCTCCCACCGTGAGCGGTCTCTCGCCGAACCTGAACGTAGCCTGTGAACTGTGGTACCCTACTAGAAGCACAAAACCTTTAAATCCGTCCCGTGAGGCGGGGAAGGAGACGGCTATGCCTGGGTCAACTGTACCCACATCCGGCGCGAATCAGGGGCGAAATCTAACCGCAGCCCCCCATTTGGCAACCCCTCAAAGCACCTTGGAGGACGCGACCACCGTCGGCCGCACCATCCTCAGCGAGGACGAAATCCGCCGCGCCCTCACCCGCATCGCCTACGAAATTATTGAAACCAATAAAGGCGTAGAAAACCTCGTACTCATCGGCATCCGCTCCCGCGGCGTGCCCCTCGCCGTACGACTCGCAGCCCGCATCCAAGCCATCGAGCCGAACTTCACCGCAGAAACACGAATCGGCGCCCTGGACATCACCGCCTACCGCGACGACCAGCGAACCGGCGGCACCACCTCCCCAGACACCGCAGGGGAAAGCATCATGCCCACCATCGGCATTGAAGGCAAAACCGTAGTCCTCGTTGACGACGTCCTCTACTCCGGCCGCACCGTACGCGCCGCCCTCGACGCACTCAACGCCCACGGACGACCCGCCCTCGTACGCCTGGCAGTCCTCGTAGACCGCGGACACCGGCAACTACCCATCCGCGCCGACCACGTGGGCAAAAACCTGCCCACCAGCGCCAGCGAAACCGTGCGCGTCGTACTAACTGAAACCGACAACGCAACAGACCGAGTTGACATTATCCAGCTGGGAGGGCTCTCATGAAGCATCTGCTCGACACCCGCGAACTAACCCGCGAAGAAGCCATCGAAATCCTTGACGTCGCCGACTACATGGCGCAGGTCAAAGCCGAAAACCGCACCCTCAACGTGCTCAACGGCAAGACCGTCGTCAACCTCTTCTTCGAGGACTCCACCCGAACCCGCCTCTCCTTCGAAGCCGCAGAGAAGCGCCTGGGCGCCGCCGTCACCAACTTCTCCGCATCTGGCTCCTCCGTGTCTAAGGGCGAGTCGCTCAAGGACACCGCGCAGACCCTCAAGGCGATTGCCGCAGACGCGTTCGTGATCCGCCACTCGGCATCCGGCGCGCCGCAGCGCCTCGCCGAGGCAGGCTGGACCGACATCCCCGTACTCAACGCGGGCGACGGCACCCACGCACACCCCACCCAGGCACTGCTCGACGCCGTATCCCTGCGCCAGTACAAGGCAGAACGCGACGGCCTCGACAGCCCCCGTGGCACCGACCTGTCCGGCATGCGTGTTCTCATCGTCGGCGACATCCTGCACTCGCGCGTGGCACGCTCCAACCTCTGGCTGCTAACCACCCTCGGCGCGCAGGTCGTCTTCGTCGCACCGCCGACCCTGCTGCCGCTGAACACCGCCTCCTGGGTTGAAGAAGCCGGCGTGGAAATCTTCCACGACTTTGACGAAGCCATCGCCACCAACCCCGACGCCGTCATGCTGCTGCGCATCCAGAAGGAACGCATGAACGCCGCGTACTTCCCCTCCGCAGAGGAGTACACCGAGCTGTGGGGCCTGACCGCCGAACGCTTCGCAACCCTGCAGGCACAGCCGCAGCCGGTCGCGATCCTGCACCCGGGCCCCATGAACCGCGGCCTGGAAATCTGCACCGAAGCCGCCGACGCCACCAACTCCTGGGTCCTGCGCCAGGTCAGCAACGGCGTGGCGCTGCGCATGGCGGTGCTCTACCTGCTTCTGACCGACGGCTCCAGCGCCAAGCTCTACGCCGGCGACGAATCCTAAACGACCTTCCTAACGAGAGGAACCAACACCATGAGCAAGTACCTGATCAAGGGCGCAAGCCTCTACGGCGAAAAGGTCGCCGACATCCTCATCGAGGACGGCGTGATTAGCCGCATCGCAGAGAACATTGACGCCGCGGATGCACAGGTCGTCGAGGCGGCAGGCCAGGTGGCGCTGCCCGGCCTGGTCGACATCCACACCCACCTGCGTCAGCCCGGCTACGAGGCATCCGAAACCGTCGAGACCGGCACCCGCGCAGCAGCCCTGGGCGGCTACACCGCAGTGTTCGCCATGGCAAACTCCATGCCCGTGGCAGACACCGCTGCAGTCGTTGAGCAGGTTGACCGCCTCGGCAAGGAATCCGCATGGTGCCGCGTGCAGCCCATCGGCGCAGTAACCCTGGGCCTGAAGGGCGAGCGCCTCTCCGACATTGGCGGCATGGCGAACTCCACCGCGAACGTGCGCGTGTTCTCTGACGACGGCATGTGCGTGTACGACCCCGCCGTGATGCGCCGCGCCCTCGAATACGTCAAGACCTTCGACGGCGTTATTGCGCAGCACGCGCAGGAGCCGCGCCTGACCGAAGGCGCCCAGATGAACGAAGGTAAGGTGTCCGCTGACCTGGGCCTGGCCGGCTGGCCCGCCGTCGCTGAAGAGGCAATTATCGCCCGCGACGTGCTGCTGGCTGAGCACCTGGACTCCAAGCTGCACATCTGCCACCTGTCCACCAAGGGCTCCATTGAGGTTGTGCGCTGGGCTAAGTCCCGCGGCGTGAAGGTGACCGCGGAGGCAACCCCGCACCACCTGCTGCTCACCGACGAGACCGCACGCACCTACGACCCGATCTTCAAGGTGAACCCGCCGCTGCGCACCGAAGAGGACGTCATGGCGCTGCGTCAGGCTGTTGCTGACGGCATCATCGACGTGATTGGTACCGACCACGCACCGCACCCGGCAGAGACCAAGGAATGCGAGTGGGCGTGCGCCGCGAACGGTATGACCGGCCTGGAGCAGGCACTGTCTATCATTCAGATGACCCTGGTCGACACCGGCATGATTACCTGGCGCGACGTGGCACGTATCCTCTCCGAGCAGCCCGCGAAGATCGGTCGCCTGGACCACGAGCAGGGCCGCCCGCTTGCCGAAGGAGAACCGGCAAACATTGTGCTGGTCGACCCGAAGGCAACCCGCGTCATCAAGCCGGAGGAGCAGGCAACCAAGGGTAAGAACAACCCCTACCGCGACATGGAGGTGCCCGGCTCGATCCGTGCAACCTTCTACGCTGGCCACCCGACCGTGCTGAACGGCGAGCTGGCAACCCCGCGCCGCTAAACCCGCGAGGCGAACGTACGTGGTGACCGTGCCTGGCGGTGGTAGGTTCGCGCCTGCCACCGCCTCGCCGGGAGGTTCAACCGCGCCGGGAGTACCGCCCCCAACCCCACCAACCCAGGCCGAGATCATCGACCGAGACCCCAACCGAAAGAGAGAACCTTCGTGGGAAAGTTCCTGACCGCCGTCATCTGCATCGCACTGGTTGCCCTGTGCATCTACGGCATGTGGCACGGATGGCGCTCGCGCCTGGCACGCCAGGCGAACATGTTCGGCTCCCTCAAGGAAGTTCCCGAACGCTACGAGGGTATGACCGCTGACGCCGCTTTCGAGGGCGAGTACGTCAGCACCACGATTTTCGGTAACTGGCTGGACCGCGTGGGTTTCGATTCGCTCGGCTTCAAGAGCAAGTCCACCCTGCTGATTTACCCGGACAGCATCATCTTCACCCGTAACGGCGCGAAGGACCTGTGGATTCCGGCGAAGAAGCTCGCAGTCATCACCACCGACCGCGGTATGGCGGGTAAGGTTGTGGAGAAGAACGGCCTGGTCGTGATTGGTTGGACCCTGGACGGTCACCGCGTGCAGACCGGCTTCCGCACCCGCTACGCCGAGGACAAGCAGGCGGTACTGCGAGAGCTGCGCCGCATCGCCCCGAACGCGGTGGATGCACCCGAGAAGTGGGCGGCAGAACCGGAAGCCTAAATCCCGGCGCAATATCCCAGCGCAATATCGCGGTGCAGTATCCCGGCGCACCCACACCCAAGATTTTGCCTGAGGTCAGGCGAACACCCGCCGAAGGCACCATAGACTACCCCGGAACCTGCACGGTAGAGGCCGTACAGGAAGCGGGGGAGAACACCAGAGAAAAGGAAGAAGAGCATGACTGACATGACACGATCCGGCGCCCTGCGTACGGACCGCGCGCTGCTCGTCCTGGAGGACGGCACCGTCTACCGCGGCTACGGCTACGGCGCAACCGGCGCGTCCCTGGGCGAGGCGGTTTTCTCGACCGGTATGACCGGCTACCAGGAAACCCTGACCGACCCCTCCTACGCGGGTCAGATTGTGGTTCAGACCGCTCCCCATATCGGCAACACCGGCGTGAACACCACCGACGCTGAGTCCCGCAAGATTTGGGTTGCCGGCTACGTGGTTCGCGACGCAGCACGCGTGGCATCCAACTGGCGTTCTGAGCGCACCCTCGACGAAGAGCTCATCGAGCAGGGCATCGTCGGTATTCAGGGCATTGACACTCGCGCCCTGACCCGCCGCCTGCGTTCGAGCGGTTCGATGCGTGCGGGCGTGTTCTCCGGTGAGCACGCAGAACGCCCCGAAGCTGAACTGCTGGAGGAGGTGCGCGCCTCCGAGCCGATGGCAGGCCGTAAGCTCGCTGACTCCGTTTCGGTTGACACCGCCTACACCGTTGAGCCGCACCAGTTCAACTGGTTCGCACCTCCGGTCGCAACCATCGTCGCCCTGGACCTGGGCATTAAGGCGATGACCCCGCAGCGTTTCGCTGAGCGTGGCGTGCGCGTGCACGTGCTGCCCGCAAGCGCAACCCTCGAGGACATCTACTCCCACAACCCCGACGGCGTGTTCTTCTCCAACGGCCCCGGTGACCCGGCAACCGCTGACGAGCAGGTTGAGCTGCTGCAGGGCGTGCTGCGTAAGGGCACCCCGTTCTTCGGCATCTGCTTCGGTAACCAGCTGCTCGGCCGCGCCCTGGGCTTCGGCACCTACAAGCTGCCCTTCGGCCACCGCGGCATCAACCAGCCGGTCATGGACAAGACCACCGGCAAGGTTGAAATCACCGCGCATAACCACGGCTTCGCTGTGGACGCGCCGATTGGCGACTACGTGACCGCACCGAACGCCGAGTTCGGTCAGGTCATGGTCTCCCACGTGGGTCTGAACGACAACGTGGTTGAGGGCCTGACCTGTAAGGATATCCCCGCGTTCTCCGTGCAGTACCACCCCGAGGCTGCCGCGGGCCCGCACGATTCCGCCTACCTCTTTGACCGTTTCATCGACCTGATGGTCGCAACCAAGACTGCAAAGGAAGCATAAATGCCTCGTCGTACTGACCTTAATAGCGTCCTCGTCATCGGTTCCGGCCCCATCGTCATCGGTCAGGCAGCGGAATTTGACTACTCCGGCACTCAGGCGCTGCGCGTGCTGAAGGAGGAGGGCGTGCGCGTCATCCTCGTGAACTCGAACCCGGCAACCATCATGACCGACCCCGAGTTCGCGGACGCCACCTACATTGAACCCATCACCCCCGAGGTGATTGAGAAGATCATCGAGAAGGAAAAGCCGGACGCAATCCTGCCGACCCTGGGTGGTCAGACCGCGCTGAACGCGGCTATCTCCCTGGATGAGCGCGGCGTGCTCTCCAAGTACAATGTTGAGCTGATCGGCGCGAACATTGAGGCGATTAACCTCGGTGAGGACCGTGAAGCGTTCAAGGGCGTGGTGGAGCGCGCCGGCGGCGAGTCTGCACGCTCGGTGATTGTTCACTCCATGCCGGAGGCGCTGGAAGCCGCTAAGGAGCTGGGCTACCCGATGGTGGTTCGCCCCTCCTTCACCATGGGTGGTCTCGGCTCGGGTATGGCGTACAACGAGGAAGACCTCTACCGTATTGCCGGCGCCGGTATTCAGTACTCGCCGACCAGCGAGGTCCTGCTGGAGGAGTCCATCCTCGGCTGGAAGGAATACGAGCTGGAGATGATGCGTGACACCAACGACAACGTCGTGGTCGTCTGCTCCATCGAAAACTTCGACCCCGTGGGCGTGCACACCGGTGACTCCATCACCGTGGCACCCGCACTGACCCTGACCGACCGTGAGTTCCAGAAGCTGCGCGACATCGCGATCAACGTGATTCGTGAGGTTGGCGTGGACACCGGTGGTTGTAACATCCAGTTCGCGATCGACCCGAAGACCGGCCGCATCATCGTCATTGAGATGAACCCGCGTGTGTCTCGTTCTTCGGCGCTCGCGTCGAAGGCTACCGGCTTCCCGATTGCGAAGATTGCGACCAAGCTGTCTCTGGGTTACACCCTGGATGAGATTCCGAACGATATCACCCAGAAGACCCCGGCGTCCTTCGAGCCGACCCTCGATTACGTGGTTGTGAAGGTTCCGCGCTTCGCGTTTGAGAAGTTCCCGGCTGCTGACCCGACCCTGACCACCACCATGAAGAGTGTTGGCGAGGCTATGGCTCTGGGCCGTAACTTCACTGAGGCTCTGCAGAAGGCGATGCGTTCGCTGGAGCAGAAGGGTGCGTCCTTCTCGTTCAAGCCGCTGTCCCTGTCTGAGGCTGAGCTGGCTGAGCTGATTGAGAAGACTAAGGTTGCGACCACTCAGCGTATTTACCAGGTTCAGCAGGCTCTGCTGGCTGGCGCTACCGTGGAGCAGCTGCACGAGGCGACCAAGATTGACCCGTGGTTCCTGGATCAGCTGGTGCTGCTGAATGAGGTTGCCGGCGTGGTTCACGCTAAGCGTGACAACCTTGACCCGGAGACCTTGAAGCTGGCTAAGCGTCACGGTTTCTCGGACGCTCAGATTGCTGAGATTATCGGCTCTTCTGAGGATGTTGTGCGCGGTGTTCGCCACGCTCTGGGTATCCGCCCGGTCTTCAAGACTGTTGACACCTGTGCTGCCGAGTTTGAGGCGTTCACTCCGTACCACTACTCCTCCTACGACCTGGAGGATGAGGTTGCGCACCACGAGAAGCCCTCGATTATGATTCTGGGTTCGGGCCCGAACCGTATCGGTCAGGGTATTGAGTTTGACTACTCCTGTGTGCACGCTTCGCTGGTGCTGCGTTCGCTCGGTTACGAGACTGTCATGGTTAACTGCAACCCTGAGACTGTTTCGACTGACTACGATATTTCGACTCGCCTGTACTTTGAGCCGCTCACCCTTGAGGATGTGCTTGAGATTGTTGAGTCGGAGCGTCGTACCGGCGGTCTGATGGGCGTGTTCGTTCAGCTGGGCGGTCAGACTCCGCTGAAGCTGGCTCGTGCCCTGAAGGATGCTGGCGTGCCGATTCTGGGCACCACCCCCGAGGCTATTGACCTGGCTGAGGACCGCGGCGAGTTCTCTCGCGTGCTGGAGGAGGGCGGCCTGATTTCGCCCAAGAACGGTACCGCGTTCACTTTCGAGGGTGCTAAGCGCATCGCTGATGAGATTGGTTACCCGGTTCTGGTTCGCCCCTCGTACGTGCTGGGCGGCCGTGGCATGGAGATCGTCTATGACGAGGCGAACCTGGCACGCTACCTGGAGAACGCTACCGAGGTTTCGCCTTCGCAGCCTGCTCTGATTGACAAGTTCCTTGAGGACGCTATCGAGATTGACGTTGACGCCCTGTTTGACGGCGAGGAGCTGTACTTGGGCGGCGTCATGGAGCACATTGAGGAAGCCGGTATTCACTCGGGTGACTCCTCCTGTACTCTGCCTCCGATTACTCTCGGCCCGGACATCATCGCGAAGGTGAAGGACGCTACCGAGAAGATTGCTCGCGGCACCGGTGTGCGCGGCCTGATTAACATTCAGTTCGCGTACGTGTCTGAGAACCTGTACGTGATTGAAGCGAACCCGCGTGCGTCTCGTACTGTTCCGTTCGTGTCGAAGGCTACCGGCGTGCAGATGGCTAAGGCTGCTGTGCTGATTGGTCTGGGTAAGAGCATTGCGGAGCTGAAGGCTGAGGGCTACCTGCCGTCGAACATGGATGGCGCATCCCTGCCTGAGGAGACTGCGATTGCTGTGAAGGCTGCGGTTCTGCCGTTCGCTCGTTTCCGCACCCCGGAGGGTGTTGTGGTGGATTCGCTGCTGAGCCCGGAGATGCGTTCGACCGGTGAGGTCATGGGTCTGGATAAGCACTATGACACCGCGTTCGCGAAGGCTCAGGCTGGTGCTGGTTCGCCGCTGCCGACCTCCGGTAAGGTGTTCATTTCGGTGGCTAACCACGATAAGCGTAACGTCATTATTTACGCGAAGATGCTGGAGTCGCTGGGCTTTGAGATCGTTTCGACCGGTGGTACCGCTGAGATTCTGCGCCGTAACGGCCTGAACTCGGTGATTGTGGCTTCGAAGTTCGCTGAGGCGAATGGCGACCACTCGATTGTGGACATGGTCCGCAACGGTGACATTGACTTGATTCTGAACACCCCTGCCGGTGGTGCTGCTCGTAGCGATGGTTACGAGATTCGTGCCGCTGCGGTTTCGGTGGGCTGCCCGGTCATGACTACCATTTCTGAGTTCGCTGCGGCTGTTCAGGCGATTAATGCTCTGCGTGAGCACAGCTGGGACATCATGAGCCTGCAGGAGCACGGCGTTCAGCTGGCTGCCGCTGTGGATGCTCGTTCCGAGGGTGGCGAGGCGTAATGTCCGCTGCTTTTGGTGATCGTCTGGCGAAGGCGATGGCGGAGCGCGGCCCGCTGTGTGTGGGTATTGACCCGCATCCGAACCTGCTGGAGCAGTGGGGTCTTGAGGATTCCGCTGCCGGCCTGGCTGCTTTTACTGAAGCGGTCTATGAGGGTTGCGCCCCGTTTGCGGCGGCGTTGAAACCTCAGGTGGCGCTGTTTGAGCGTCACGGTTCGGCTGGTCTTGCTGTGCTGGAGGCGCTGTTTGCCCGCGCTGCCGCTGATGGTGTGCTGATTGTTGCTGACGCTAAGCGCGGCGATATTGGTTCGACCATGAAGGCGTACGCGGATGCGTGGCTCGGCTCGTCTTCGCCGCTGGGTACCGATTCGGTGACTTTGAGCCCGTATCTGGGTTTTGAGTCGCTGCGTCCGGCGCTGGATTTGGCGGATGAGAATGACCGCGGCACGTTCGTGTTGGCGTTAACCTCGAACCCTGAGGGTAAGAGCGTTCAGCACGTGGGCGCGTCGGAGTCTGGTCATTCCGGTGAGTCTGAGGGCGCTGTGGCTAAGCGTATTATCGCTGCGGCTACCGCTGAGAATGCTTCCCGCCAGTGGGAGCAGATGGGCCCGTGCGGCCTGGTGGTCGGTGCGACCGTCGGCCAGGCGCTGGTTGACCTGGGTATTGACCTGGGTTCCTTCAACGGCCCGATTCTGTCGCCCGGTTACGGCGCTCAGGGTGCCTCGGCCGCTGACCTGTACCGTGTGTTCGCGGGTGTGGAGTCGCAGGTGCTGGTGAATTCCAGCCGTGGCGTGCTGGCTGCTGGCCCGTCGGTTGAGGGTTTGGCTCAGGCTGCGCAGGCGGCTCGTGATGACCTGTTGGCGGCTCGCGGCGCGTAGTTCGCGTGTTGTGTGAGGGGCGTGTGCTCCGGGTGGATTCTGTTGAGGGTCTGCTCAGGGTGCGCGCCCCTTTTGCCTGTTTTATCGCAATTTTTGGGTACATCCGCATGCATAATTTTGCCGCCGCACACTCGCGCCGATGCGAGTTTTCTCACCTCTGTAGTGGGGGAGTGTGTTTCCGTCAAGACTCACGCCCGCGGTTCCGCTTTTGATAGGGCGAATACTCCGCTATGCTATAGGGGTACTCCCTGATATTTACGTGCTGACGTGCGTAGACGCATTGTTGGTGCGAGGGGGAGTGCCGCGGGTGGAACGAGGGTTCTCGTGCTATCCGTGTTACATTAGTTGATAAGTAAAATTCTATAACTCGCAGAAATGGGGGACCCAACCATGCCGCTGACTCCGCTAACTGAGGATGCGCGCGCCTCCGCCCGCGAGAAGGCAGTACTTGCCCGAGCACACCGCCAGGAAATTAAGCGTGCACTGAGTGAACGTGAACTTTCCGTGCGTCAGGTGCTCGATATGGTCGATTCCGACCCTGCACTGGCTAAAATGCCGGTGGGGCAGATGCTGCGCGCACTTCCGGGCATTGGTGCCGTTCGCGCTGAACGCATCATTGAAGAACTTCATATTGCACCGACTCGCCGCCTTGGCGGCCTTGGTGTACACCAGCGTCGCAAGATGGTGGAGTACTTCAACCGTAATTCGCGGTATTTGAACCGTGCACGTCGTAAGACTGCTGGTCAGTCTTCCGAGTCTTCTCAGTCCTAACACATCGTGCCTTCAGCCGATGAAGGCACAGTAAGGAAGCTATGTCTCAGCCGACTCTCACCGTACTGGCTGGCCCCACTGCTGTTGGCAAGGGTACGGTGTGCCAGTACATTCGTGAGAACTACCCGAACGTGTGGTTCTCTGTTTCCGCTACCACTCGTGATCCTCGCCCCGGTGAGGTTGACGGTACTCACTACTATTTCGTTTCGATGGAAGAGTTTGACCAGATGATTGCTGACGGTCAGATGCTTGAGTACGCTGTGGTACACGGTAAGAACAAGTACGGTACTCCGCGCGCTAAGGTTCAGGAGGCTCTGGATGCTGGCCGCCCGGTGATCCTTGAGATTGACCTGCAGGGTGCTCGCCAGATTCGCGAGACCATGCCGGATGCTCGCCTGATTTTCTTGGCTCCTCCGAGCTGGGATGAGCTGGTGTCGCGTCTGGTGGGTCGAGGTACCGAGAGTGAGCAGGAGCAAGCTCGTCGCCTTGAAACCGCGAAGGTTGAGCTGGCTGCTGAGAAGGAATTTGACGTCACGGTCGTCAACGACTCTGTTGAGCGTGCAGCGAAGGAGATTGCTGAGCTGATTGGCGCCGCCTAATCTGCATGCTTTGCGTTTGCGGTGGGGCTAGAGTTTCTTCCGACCTGTAGTTCTGCCGTGAGGCGTTGTGAAAGGTGGGGGTTTCGAAGAGTTTTCTTCGGGCCCCCACCTTTTTGTATGGGCTGACATTTTTTGTCCAGGCTGGTACGTGCGTTTTAGCCGTTGAGAGGGTAGAATAGTTCTTTAGTTTTGACCGTGCCCTCAGTGCGCCCGGTTTGCGCCATAGCGCGAACGGTGTACGGGGGCGTTCGGTACGTACATTCCATCAAGCTATTTGGAGTTTTTAGTGGCAAACGAAATCAAGGAACACGAGGACTACAACTTCGTTGACGGTGTCGCTCCCGAGGGCATCGTGAGCCCCAGCGCTGACGCGCTGATTGAGAAGGCGGAGTCCAAGTACGGCCTGGTGATTTTCGGTGCCCGCCGTGCACGCCAGATTAACGCGTACTACGCTAACCTGCAGGACAATACTGCTGCGCACGTTGGCCCGCTGGTTGACGCTGAGTCGAACGAGAAGTCCCTGTCGGTGGCAATGCGTGAAATCATTGCTGACCGTGTTGTGGCGGAGCACCGCCCGGACGCTAAGTTCGATGAGGACGGCTACCCGGTTCCCGAGGACCTGTCCGCTGTGATTGATTTCAGCGCGGCTGAGTTCTCTGGCGCTATCGAGGAGGAGTACATCCCCGCAGGTAGCGAAGAGGTTATTGCTATCGAAGAGGTTATCCTCGACGAGTCCGCTGAGTAATCTGCTTCTACAAGGATTCTTTGACGTACCATGCGCATTATCGTTGGTATTGGAGGGGGCATTGCTGCGTATAAGGCGGCGATGCTCCTTCGTCTTTTTGCGAAGGATGGCGACGAGGTAATCGCCATGCCCACCCCGAACGCGACGAAGTTCGTGGGTGTTCCCACTCTGGAGGCGCTGAGCGGCAACCCCGTCTCAACGGACGTGTTTGACCGCGTGCCGGAGGTGAACCACGTGCGTCAGGCTGAGCAGGCTGATGCTGTGGTGATTGCCCCGGCGACCGCTGATTTGCTGGCTCGTTTGGCGGCTGGTCGTGCGGATGATTTGCTGTCCTCTACGGTGTTGACGACGCACGCGCCGGTGATTTTGGCGCCGGCGATGCACACCCAGATGTGGGAGCATCCGGCGACTCAGGCGAATGTGCAGACTCTGCGTTCGTGGGGTTATCACGTGATTGAGCCTGCGATTGGGCGTTTGACGGGCCCGGATTCTGGTCCGGGCCGCATGCCTGAGCCGGAGGACATTTTCGCGGTCGCGCTGGATGTGATTGCCCGCTTCCCGAAGGGTCAGGTGCACCCGGTGTACACGCCCGGTTACGCGCCGACTGAGCCCCTGTACACGGGTACGGAGCAGGAGCGTATGGCGGCGGCGCGTGCGGCGACGCTGACTTCGGCGCTGCTGGGGCAGGTTGATGCAGGCCAGGGTGAACCCAGCCAGGCAACTGGCGCATCCGAATCGCTGCGTGGTCCTCTGGCCGGCCGCCTCGTGGTCATTACCGCTGGCGGCACCCGTGAGGCACTGGACCCGGTACGCTTCCTCGGCAACCGTTCGACCGGCAAGCAGGGCGTGGCGCTCGCGGAGGCGGCACGCGATCTGGGCGCGACCGTGCACCTGATCGGTGCGAACCTTGAGGTTCCCGCGCCGGAGGGTGTGCAGGTGACCCGCGTGGTGAGCGCCCTGGAGCTGCGTGAGGCGACCCTTGAGGCGAGCGCGGCGGCGGATGTGCTGATCATGTCTGCGGCGGTGGCTGATTTTAGGCCCGCCGAGTTTGCCGAGTTCAAGATTAAGAAGAGCGCAGATTCTGAGGATGCGCCGGTGATTCAGCTGGTGCGCAACCCGGATATTCTGCGTGAGGTCGTGGTGCGCCGCCAGCAGGCTCGTGAGACGGGGGAGAGCACCCTCGGTCCGAAGCTCATTGTTGGTTTTGCGGCGGAGACCGGTTCGGCGGAGAAGACTCCGTTGGAGCTGGGTCGTGAGAAGCTGCAGCGTAAGGGCACGGACTTCTTGGCGGTCAATACGGTGGGTGTGAATCGTGGTTTCGGCACGGACGATAACACGATTACGCTGCTGTCGACTCTGAATGATGAGGCGCCGGTGTTCTCCGGTTCGAAGAAGGAGCTGTCTGTGCGTCTGTTGGAGCATGTGGCGGCTTTCCTGCCTGAGCTTTCTGGCTAAGGCAACTGGCGCATCCGCGTAGAGTTTCGGAGCGTTTATAGTGTGGAGCCCGTGCGGTACTTCCTGTGGGAGGTATCGTGCGGGCTTTGCTGTACCTTTACGACTCTGCTGTACCCTTACGGCTCTGCCGCCCGCCTCCTTCTGTAGACCCCTCGGGGAGCATTATGCGCAAGCACTTGTGATGCGGGTTTCTTTCTTCTGGGGTTCCTTCCGAGGTTCCACTGGGGGGAGCGTCTCATATTTCTGTCATAGTGGTGAAATTTCTGACCGTACCCCTGAACCGTCAGATAAAGGTCTTGTATCATGGCATAGAGAGTATTTCGCGTTGAAGGGGAAGAAGCACCATGCCCGAGAATCAGAGCAAGCCCGCCACGGTACAGTCCGCCCAGAGTGAGGAGCGCCCTCAGATTCTGGTGATCACCGGTATTTCCGGTGCAGGCCGCAGCACTGTCGCAAACGTACTGGAGGATGAGGGCTGGTACGTTATCGATAACATCCCGCCGCAGATGCTCGGTTCCCTGGCTGAGCTGGTGACCCGTGACGGTGCGCGAGTGCCGAAGGTGGCGCTCGGCATTGACGTTCGCGCCCGCGCACTGTTCTCCGATCTTCCCGCTGCGATTGAGACTCTGCGCAAGTCCGATATTGACTTTTCCATGCTCTTCCTTGACGCCAAGGACGAAACCATTATTGCCCGCTACGAGGCTCAGCGCCGCCCGCACCCGCTGCAGGGTGAGGGCCGCGTCCTCGACGGCATCCGCGCTGAACGCACTCTCTTTGAAGGCCTGCGCCTCGCTTCTGACCGCACCATTGACACCACCGGCATGAACGTTCACGAGCTGGCTCGTACCGTGCGTGAAATGTTCGCTGAGGGTGCGGATAAGAAGCTGAACCTGACCGTGATGAGCTTCGGCTTCAAGTACGGTGCGCCTTCGGACGCTAACTACATGGCTGATATGCGTTTCATCCCGAACCCGCACTGGGTTCCGGAGCTGCGCCCCCTGACCGGTCAGGACGCCCCGGTGCGCGACTACGTGCTGGAGCACGCAGGCACCGAGGAATTCATCAGCAACTACCTTGCGGCTCTTCGCCCCGTGCTTGAGGGCTACCGCCGTGAGGGTAAGTACTACGCCACCATCGCAATTGGCTGCACCGGTGGTAAGCACCGTTCCGTGGCTGTGACGGAGGAACTGGCTCGTCGTCTCTCTGCTTTCGGTGAGCTGAACGTGAATGTTCAGCACCGTGACAAGGGCCGCGAGTAAGTTCCGCCCGGCGCGTCCCAACCACCGCGTCGTGTTTCATTAGCCGCCGTCCGGCCCCGCACACCGTGGGGCCGGCATACCATTCCTTCCGGGTATGTGAGGTATTACTATGTCCACCCATTCGACCAATTATGACACTCAGGGTATTCCGCGCCTGCCGGCTCTGCCGACTCAGGCTTTGCGCCTGTTGAAGACCACGCACCGTTCGCCGAAGGTCACGGCGATGGGCGGCGGCCACGGGCTGTACGGTTCCCTGTCTGCGCTTCGCCACGTCACGCCTGATTTGACGGCCGTTGTGACGGTTGCTGACGATGGCGGCTCGTCGGGTCGTTTGCGTGAGGAGATGGGTATTCTCCCTCCCGGAGATTTGCGTATGGCGCTTTCCGCGCTGTGTGATGACACCGATTGGGGTCGCACGTGGCGTGATGTGATGCAGCATCGTTTTAGCGCGCCTGAGGGGTATGAGGGTGAGTTCCCGCTGGATTACCATGCTCTCGGTAACCTGCTGATTGCTACTCTCTGGCAGCTGCTGGATGACCCGGTTGCCGGCCTGGACTGGGCGGGTGCCCTGCTGAATGCGCGCGGCCGCGTGTTGCCGATGGCGCTGGATCCGATGGTCATTTACGGTACCGTGCTGCGTGAGCATAACGGTGGCGGTATTGAGCGCGTGAAGGTGGTCGGCCAGGTGAACCTCTCGAAGGAGGAGCGGGTTCACGATATTGGTCTATCTCCCGCAAATGCGCGTCCTTGCCCGGAGGCGCTCTCCGCTATTGAAGAATCCGACTGGATTGTTTTGGGTCCGGGTTCGTGGCGTACGTCGGTTCTGCCGCATCTGCTGTTGGATGCTCAGCGTGAGGCGATTATCCGCACGGAGGCGCGCCGCTGCGTGGTCATGAACCTCTCCGACGATAAGGAGACGGTCGGCTTCACCCCGGCAACGCACTTGGATTTGTTGCGCCAGTACGCCCCGAAGCTTCACCTTGACGCGGTGATTGCTGACGCTGACATGCAGGCTGATCACCGTTCCGAGCTGGAGCGTGAGGCCTCTGCGATGGGTGCGAAGGTTGTGTGGGCACACCTGCGTTCGAGCTCCCAGCCGAATGTGCACGACCCGCTGAAGCTTGCGGCTGCGTATAACGAAGCGTTTGAGCTGAGCTCCTAGAATCACCGTTGCGGCTGCTATTTTGGTGTGCCCTTTTTACCGAATTTATAGACTTTAAACACTACGCCTAGAAGGACCTGTTCATGGCATTAACCACGCTCGTCAAGGACGAACTCGCCAACTACGAGGCAACGAAAGTCTCTGCTCGTAAGGCAGAAATCTCTACGATTCTGCGTTTTACCGGAGGCCTGCACATTGTCTCGGGGCGAATCGTGGTGGAGTCTGAGGTCGACCACGAGGCAACCGCCCACCGCATGCGCCGCACCATCGCGGAGATTTACGGCCACGACTCTGAGCTGACCAGCGTCAGCGGTGGTGGCCTGCGTCGAGGCGGCCGCTACATTGTGCGTGTGGATCACGGCGGCGAGGCGCTGGCTCGCCAGACCGGTCTGCTGGATTTGCGTGGTCGCCCGGTGCGTGGCCTGCCGCCGGCCGTGGTGAACGGCTCCCTGCAGGACGCCGAGGCGGTCATGCGCGGTGCGTTCCTGGCGCACGGTTCGCTGACTGAGCCGGGTCGTTCCTCCTCACTGGAGATTACCTGCCCCGGCCCGGAGGCGGCGCTCGCGCTGGTGGGTGCGGCTCGTCGCCTGGACATTATCGCGAAGGCACGTGAGGTGCGCGGCACCGACCGCGTGGTGGTCCGTGACGGCGAGACCATTTCGCAGCTGTTGGAGCGTATGGGTGCGACTGGCACCCTGACCACGTGGCGTGAGGCGCGCACCCGCAAGGAGGTTCGTGCGACCGCGAACCGCCTTGCGAATTTTGATGATGCGAACCTGCGCCGTAGCGCCCAGGCGGCTGTTGCGGCGAGCGCCCGCGTGGAGCGTGCCCTGCAGATTCTGGGTCATGAGGCGCCGGATCATCTGCGCTATGCCGGTGAGCTGCGTGTGCTGCATAAGCACGCGTCGTTGGATGAGCTGGGTCGTCTGGCTGATCCGCCGATGACGAAGGACGCGATTGCGGGCCGTATTCGCCGTCTGCTGGTGATGGCTGATAAGCGTGCTTCGGAGCTGGGCGTTCCGGGTACTGAGCTGCCGCGCGAGGACTAGGCGAGGACTAAATTCTGGTCTTGCGCGGGGCTGACTGCGCGTGTGGCTAGGTGTGTGGCTGAGGTGTTTGTGACGGTTTTATGACAAACCCGAACCCGCCGTTTTTGAATAAAAACCGCATATTTTTCAAAAATGAGCCTGTGGATGGCTTCTTTCTCGCTGTACGAGGGGAGTTATCCACAGGTTCTTTGTTCGCGCTCGTGCGTTCGCGCGCGTGAGCCTAGGGTAGGGGTATGACGAGCATGACCCCCAACCACGAGCAGAACCACCTGCAGAGCCCGAGCGCTGTGCCGAACAACGGCGCAGCGCAAGACAACGCACCCCAGCAGGGCGGCGCGCAGCGTAGCGCCCGCTCCCTGATGAACAGCCTCTACCGTAGCCCGCGCGCCCGCAAGAACGGTGCGCCGGATGCTGAGGACACCGTGCCGCTGGCAATCTCAACTGAGGTAACGCCCGCGGAGGCGCCTGCCGAAGAAACACCTGCCGAGTCCGCGGCATCCCAGCCGGAGTCGAATGGTTGGGCTGACTGGGATCAGCAGCCCGATTGGAACGAGGTGGACGATTGGGCGGAGTGGGAGCAGGCTGATCAGCCCGGCACCACCCGCAGTACCCGTTGGGGCTTGTCGCCGCGCGTGCTGCTTCTGGTGGCGGTATTGGCGTTGGTTGCTGTGGTGTGGGGTGTGACCCAGTTTTCGGCGGCGCCGCGTGCCGAGCAGGTCGCCTCCCCGAGTGCTTCCGCCGAATCGGTGCAGGCGGTGGGCGCCCAGCAGAGCCCCGGTGCTCAGTCCACCGCTCAGCCGGGCGCTAACCCGAGTGAATCTGCGCAGGGTGGCGCCTCCGGTGAGGCTACCGTGCGGGTGCACGTGGCGGGTGCCGTGAACAACCCCGGCGTGTACACGCTGCCCGCGCAGGGGCGTGCCGTGGATGCGATTGCTGCCGCCTCCGGTGCCGCCGCGGATGCTGACCTGGACCGCGTGAATCTTGCCGGTGCGCTCAGTGACGGGGTGCAGATTTATGTGCCGCATCGTGGTGAGACGGCTGCTCCGGCGCAGATTCAGCCCAACGGTGGCACGGCGAATGCGGGTCAGGGTAACGCGGCGAATGGTGCATCGCAGAACGGCGCTTCGCAGGGTGGCACTCAGCCTCAGCCTGCACGCACGCTAACTCCTGCAGGCAGCGCGCAGAAGGGCTCAACCCCGGTGAACATTAACACCGCCACCGCTGAGGAGCTACAGACCCTGCCGCGTATTGGTCCGGCAATGGCTCAGCGCATTATTGCCTGGCGTGAGGCGCACGGCGGTTTCCGTAGCGTGGATGAGCTGGATGCGGTGCCCGGCATTGGCCCGTCGATGCTGGAGAATCTGCGTCCGCTGGTGACGGTCTAATGCCCCGGCAGAATCGCTTGCAGAACCGCAGGCCGAACCGACAGCAGAACCGCCAGCACGCAGGGGAGCGGGAGCTCTTTCCCGGTAGCTTGCACCTCACCCGGCGCCTCACCCGGTCTGCGGCTACGGCGTATGACCGTACCCGCTACCGCTGGAGCATCGGTGCTGAACGGTGGCGTACCCGCCGTGATGAGCAGGAGCTGCGCGCCCAGGGAAGCCTCATTCACCTGGACCTTCGCCTGAGTTTTACGGTGCTGGCGCTGTGGGCTTTTACCGCGGCGGCGCTGACCGTGGGCACGTGGCGGGTGGTGCATCCGCTGGCGTGCGTGCTCATTGCCCTGCTGGGGTGCCTGGCGATTCTGCTCTTCTTCCCGCCGCGTGCGGTGATGCCCTACAGCCTGCTCTTTCGCACGACCGGTCAGCTGGTTTTCCTGGCATGTATTGTCACGGTTCAGGCGGTGCTTTTGTGCGCTACGGGGGTGGATGCATCCCGCGCCACGCTACAGCAGGCGCAGGGTGCTTCGCTTCGTCTGAATGGCACGGTGGAGCAGGTTCGCCGCGTGGATCCGCGCACTACTCTGGTGGTTATTAAGCTGGAGGAAATTCAGGGGCGGAGCGTGCGTGCGCTGGTGAATGAGCGGGTGCGCGTGTACCGGTGTGACGGTTCGGCAAAGAGTACCGCGCAGCGCCCGGAGGCACGTTCGGCAGCGAGTTCGGTCGCTCAGCACCAGGGGAGCGGTACCGTGCGCTCGCGGGCGATTTATCCGGGCATGAGGGTAACCGCCCTCGGCACGGTGGAGTTCAACGGTTCCACGGCGAAGCTGAGCGGCGCAACTATTTTTCCTGCCCCCGCCTCCGGTGCCGGGTCGAACGCTACCGCCCAGACGGCGGCGGAGCCGTACCTGTCCACGCTCAAGGAGCATCTGCGTACCCGCGCCCTGGAGACCCTCGGCACGGAGTCGGCGGCACTGGTTTTGGGTACCGCCTACGGGGATGATTCGCTGATGAGTTCCACCGCGCGGGAGGAGTATAAGCTCAGCGGGCTCAGCCATATTACAGCGGTGTCCGGGGCGAATATTGCCATTGTGTTTTTGGGTGCGTACCGGCTGGTGCTGGCGATTCGTCCGTACCGTTTCGCTAGCGCATACCTGCTGTTCCGTTCCTGGATGCAGCGGTTGCGGGGGAGAGGCACGGGTCGTTCTCGCCGCCCCGCCCGACCCCATCAACTTGCCCAGCGTCAGCAATCTACCCCGCCAAATGCCCACGCTCTGCCGCCTCTCGTGCACCGGCTGAGCACCCTCGCCATTCCGCACCGCGTCATGGTGCTGTGCGGGGTCGCGGCGGTGCTCGCCTACGCCATGCTGCTGGACTCTGAGGGTTCCGTCATTCGTTCCCTCGCCATGGGTCTGCTCGGTGCTTACGCGATGCTGCGCGGTTCGGGTCGCCAGTCCTTGGCGGCGCTGCAAACAACGGTACTGATGTGTCTGCTTGCCGCCCCGCACCTCGCCGTGGATATGGGGTTCGCCCTGTCGGTGACGGCAACCTCCGCGCTGATCCTGCTGGGCCCGCCGCTGATTCGCCTGCTCATGCGCATCATGCCGGTGTTCTGCGCGGAAATGCTCGCCGCGCCCATCGTGGCATCCCTGTGGTGCACCCCGCTGATTTTGGCGATGAGCGGTAAAGTGCCGCTCTACTCGGTTCCGGCGAATCTGGTTGCCGCTCCTTTGGCGCCGCTGAGTATGCTCGCCGGGCTGGTTGCGCTCGGATTCATGCTCCTGGGTTTGCCCACTGCGGCGGATCTGTGTCTTCGCGCCGGTGGTCTTGCCGCGCAGGGCATCGAGTGGGCGGCACACACTGCCGCGCATGCGCCGGGTAACCCGTGGGAGCCCGGTTCGAGCGTCCCGGCGGTGGTGTGGAGCGCCCTCTGCGTGCTGGCGTTGAGCATAGCCCTGTGGTGGGTGGATGCGCGCCGCTACCGCGCGGTCACGCACCGGCAGTATTTGCGGGTGGTACCGCGCACCGCGCCCTCCTATCAGCGCCCCGATCAGCCCGCCCGTTCCTAACCGACTCACTGCGGGCATCTAACCCTGACCGACTACCCCTAACCACCGCTAGGAGGCATCTGAGAAGAAAACGCTATGATGGATACTCGAGACTCTACCCGCGCGGCACCCCCGCACGCAGCGGGTTCGAGTTCAGCCCGTACCCTGCAGATAAAGGCGAGTGATAAGCGTGTCCGAGCGTAAGCGTTCAACCCAGCGTGGTGGTTCCCGAGGCTACGCCCGCCGGGGCGGCCCCGCCCTCGACACCGCGTGGCGTACCGTCACCCCGGCATCCGCCGTCATGCTCTACGGCCCCGAAGAGTACTTTGCTTCCCGCGCTGCGGCACGCCTGCGTGAGCTGTTCCGCAGCATCCACCCGGAGGTGGACCGCGTTCAGATTAACGCCGCCACCTACACGGCGGGGGAGCTGATCCTGCACGCTTCGCCCTCCCTGTTCGGTTCGGCAAAGATCATTGAGGTTGAGAACCTCGCCTCCATGAGCGACGAGTTTTTGACCGATACGCTCGCCTACCTGAACGCCCCCGAGCCGGACATCATGCTCATTCTGAACCACTCGGGCGGTAACCGCGGCAAGAAGCTCATCGACCTGGTGCGCTCCCAGTTCGTGCTCATCAACTGCAAGGCGCTCAAGACCGACCGTGAGAAGAGCGAGTTCTTGGCGGGGGAGTTCGCCGCAGCTCAGCGCCCGATTACCGGCGGCGCCCTGGCGTTGCTGACGGCCGCCGCCTCCGACACTGCGGAGCTTGCCGCCGCATGCCAGCAGCTGCTCTCAGACGTACCCGGCGAAATCACCGAAGAGGCTGTGAACCGCTACTACGGCGGCCGCACCGAAGTCACCGCATTCCGCGTGAGTGACGCCGCGATTTCCGGTAACGCCCCGGAGGCTCTGCGTCTGCTCCGCCACTCCCTCGCCACCGGCACGGAGCCGATTCCGATGCTGGGTGCGCTCGCCATGCGTATCCGCAATATTGCGCGTGTGCACCACGTGCGTATGAGCGCTAACGAGCTGGCGCGTGAGGTGGGTATGTCACCGTGGCAGGTTGAGCAGGCTCAGCGTGACGGCCGCCGTTTTACCGGCGCCCAGTTGGCGCATATTGTGCAGCTTCTAGCTGATGCGGACGCCCAGCTGAAGGGTGAGTCGCAGGACGCGGTGTATGCGGTGGAGCAGGCTGTTTTGGCGATTGCTCTACCTCCGCGCCTGTAGTGCATAATAGAGCCCATGCTCGAAATTCTGAAGAAAATTTTCTTTGCCCTGCTGCCCTTCCTGCAGAAGGCGGCAGAGGATGCCCTCAACGACGCTACTGCGTCTAAGGGCGGCTCCGAGTCCTCCCAGAAGAGTGAGTCCCGCAAGGATGAATCTCGTCAGCGTGAGGCTCGTACCTCCGGCTCTTCGGCGCCTAAGCCGAGCGCCTCGAAGTCTTCCTCGGCACCTAAGCCTTCCGCACCGGCTCCGACCGTCGCATCCGACGGTTCGGATTACCCGGGCGATTACCGCGACATGATCAACTTTGAGTACTCGCCCTCCCTGGACGGCGACGCTGACCCGGGTGAAATCGTGTGGACGTGGGTTCCCTTCGAGGAGGACCACTCGCAGGGTAAGGACCGCCCGGTGCTTCTGGTGGGTCGTGACGGTGAGTACCTGCTGGCGCTGATGATGACCAGCAAGGACCACAATAACCGTGAGCACGCCGATTCGAACTACCTTGATATTGGTTCGGGTCCGTGGGATCCACAGGGCCGCGCTTCTGAGGTGAAGCTGAACCGTGTGATTCGTGTTCGCCCGGATTCGATGCGCCGTGAGGGTGCGATTATGCCGGAGGATACGTTCCGCCTGATTGAGCGTGCGTGGACTCGCCATAACGGCTAACATCCTGTGCCGGTAGTTTCACCGGCGACTGGTGCCGATTATCTGCGCCGGATGTGGAGGCTGCGTGTAGCGGTTTTCACAGTATTTTTCTCTCCGCGAGGGTCTGTCGTGGAGGCTGTTCATCTGGTATTATGTGTGGTTGAGTGTCCGATGGTCATCGGGCACTGCTGGCCGGTTGCCATAGGCATCCCCACGCCGCTCAGTCGATGATCGGCCAGCGTCGCCCTCACCGACCAATAAGACAAAACAGAAAGTTTAATTGTGGCTAACATTAAGTCTCAGAAGAAGCGTATCCTCACCAACGAGAAGGCTCGCCTGCGTAACAACGCTGTAAAGTCCGAGCTGAAGACCGCGACCCGCAAGGTCAAGGCTGCTGTTGAGGCACAGAACCAGGAAGCAGCTGTTGAGGCTCTGCGTTTTGTGAACCGTAAGCTGGACAAGGCTGTTTCCAAGGGTGTTCTGCACAAGAAGACCGCTGCAAACAAGAAGTCCGGTCTTGCTGCGCTGGTAAACAAGGCTTTCTAGTCTTGAGACTCAAGCCCGCTTATGGGCTTGACTAGGGCAGATGCCCCCGAAATCCCTTATTGACAAGGGGTTTCGGGGGCGTCTTTTTTCTGTTTGCCTGCAACTAATGACAGTCTGGATACAGTCTAGAGGGGTTTCAAAATTGGGAGTAAATTGTGACCAATCTACGACCCCGCCAGCCCCTCCAGCGCATCAGCAAAGACCGCCTGCGACTGGCGCGCCACATACGCAGTCAACGTCTGCGCCTCCGACGCATGACCAAGCTGCAGAGACGCCTCAGCCAAACCAAGCCGCTCGTCCAAGAACGTTGCCGTAGTCTTCCGGAGGACATGCCAGGTCACCCACTCCAGCTCAGAGCCCCTCACCGCCCGCACCAGCCAGTTACGCGCAGAGTTATAGGCAAGTGGAGCCCCGCCCTGCTCAAACACGAACACGGCACCTTCACGGGCCTCTGAGCGCCGCCTCCGCAGGACATCAAGAACAAACCGCGGCACCTGCAGGGTACGCGGCTCGTGCGTCTTCGTATCCGCCTGCCACCCCTTACCTTGAATCAGCGTGCCACGCACCGTCACCGTGCCAGAATCCAGATCCACATCCTCCCAGCGGAGCCCGGCACCCTCACCCCAACGGCAACCAGTACCGAGCAGAACATCCACCAAGTCAGGCATCCACCCGTCATAGGTCGGCGTAGACTCAAGCGCAGCCACCAGCAACCGAAGAACCTTCACCTGCTCCAGATCAAGCGCTCGCACCTGCTTCTTTTTGCCCTTGACGGTGCGGGTCGCCAGCACGGGGTTGTGGGGGAGTGCTCCGAGTCGCACAGCCTCATCTAGTGCCATTTTCAGAACCAGCCTCTGGTTGTAGCGACTAGTTGGAGCCTTCACCGATGCCAGATAGGAGTCGAGACGACCAGCCGTCACCTCATTCAAACGAAGCGAGCCCAAGGCGCCGGCAACCTGCCCAGACCACAACGTGTAATTACGCAACGTGTTCTGCGCCAGCCCATCGAGCCCACCAAGCCACCTGTCCAGCGCGACCTTCAACGTAGTGGTACCGCTCAGGCTCGCACCCGAAGCCGGCAACGCCGCCAACTTCGATTTAAGCTTCAGCTCAGCCGCCGCCTTAGTAGGTCCCTGCGCCGTCACGTCACGCCGCACACCCCGCCAATCACGATACGACGCACGGGCACGCCAAACACCAGGGCGTAGCTTAGTCAGCTTGAGAACCCCATGGGTCCCCACCGGAAGAGGGTCCCTAACCACCCTCGCCTCCTTTCACTTGCGCTCGCCCGCAGATGACGCTAGACTCGGCCATCTCGTTCGAGCAGACCTTCAGCACGGACTGCACAGGAACCGCCTCCTATTGCCGGATACAGTAGGGGGCGGTTATCTCTTTGCCCAAAACCACCGCACTGCACCACGACACGCCGACACCGTGAGGCTCTTGCCGCGCTCGCCGCGTGACGCTACACTGCTCCCGCAATAACCGATAACTACGAGGCGGAAACCTGCAAGGGCGTAAAGCTGAGTCGAAATCCTTGTTGTGTGAGTGAACAAGCATCAGACGGATCTAAGCGCTTATCTCCTTATATTGATTGATGATGCACAGACGGGGCGGACTGGACTAGCTATCCAGACCGCCCCGTTTGCTATGCTCCCACAACCAAGCCGAGAGGATACGCTCAGTCACCTCAAGCTCAGCCGCCGCAGCAGGCAAAGAATCAGGAGCAACCGCCAACGCTGTACGCACAGCATGTGGCTGCAGGAGCCAGCCGGCGGCAACGGTGTCGGCGCGGCGCTCGCGTTTGGTGGAGGCGACGTCGTCCATGGGGGAGTGTTCGTCTCCGTTGATTGCGTGGGCGAGCTCGTGGGCTATGACGCATCGTCGCTGTCGCCACAGGAGCCCGGGGGCGGTGAGTATGGTCCTGCTCTGCTCATCCCAGAGGGCGAGTGTACCGGCTGGCGGTTGAGCTTCGACGATGCGGATACCCAGGCTCGCGGCGTGGCGTTCTGGGTCGTAGTCGTATGTATTTATTGAAGTCATGAGTGAATCGGTGATTGTGCGCTGGTTATGCGCTGTGGTTGTCTTCGGTGATGACCTTGTCTGCGGGGTGTGCGGCGAGGGCGTAGCCTGCCTTGGTTGCTGCTTCGGCTCGCGCGAGGATTGCCTCTGCCAGATCCTTATCAGAAACAAGAGAAGCTGCTTCTTCTTTCTTGCGTGCAGCTTCGGCACGGGCACATATATCAGCAGGGTCTACCTCTAGAGCCCGACAGATCTGCTCGAATTCGTTAGTGTTGAGCGGTGAGGAGTCTTGGTTTAGCGCCATCGAAAGCCTTGCCTTACTGACACCAGCAGCTTCCTCAAGTTCACGCAGGGTCATGCGGCGGTATGCAACAATAGCGCGAAGCTCAGCATTAAGGAGCTGACTAAAACGGTTCGCGGGGCCGGTGCCGCGCCGATTTCCGACCTTTTTCTTATTCTCTGCCATGCCTTTACATTACATGCAAAATCTAAAAAAATCCATATTTTCTAAAAATTTTTCATTTTTGGCTTGACTTGTTCCTAAATATGAACGTAAGATTATTGCAACACCAAGAAAGGAAGGTGGCCATGAGCACCCGACAGATTGGCGAAATCCTTGCGGAGAACCTATCGCTTGCCCTCGCCAAAACTAAACTCACTCGAACCGACGTAGCCAGTCGAGCAGGAATTAGTCGAGCTCGACTGTCGGCACTCGAGAATCACAATGCGCCGATTCGAGCTACTGAGCTCTGGAACATCGCGACAATACTCGGCGTTGAGCCAGAGTGGTTTTATCGTGAGCATCTCCACGAGTTCACAGCGGTCAGCTAATTTTTTTACCCGACTGTTCTTAAATATGAACATACCGATATAAATAGGAACACGAAGTGCTGACTATCCCCGATAACGCGCTCACGGTCTGGAGTCCCGAAGAGCTTGCCGACAACCTCGGCCTCTCGTCACGAACTCTAGCCGCCTGGCGTAAAGCCCGGACAGGCCCCGCATACATCCGAAGCGGGGGACGCATCTACTACACCAGTGCAGCAGTGACGGCTTGGCTTTCAAAGCTCCCCGTCACCCACACCACCAACTAAGGAAACACCAATGGATTGGAACGACCCACGTAGGGAATTGCCAGCAGCTCCGCAGGAGAATCGGCTGGACTCAAAAGCCGTTAGGGAGCTTCGGCAGGCTATTCACGACCTCAGCCGAGAGATGGAATTCAGAAGCACCAAAGCGTCAATCACTATGGCCCACGACGGCTACATCAAGGAAGTGACCGTCGAAGGCTTCATCGTCTAACCCGTCAGGAAACACCAATGAACGAGAAACACCTAACCCCCGCCGAAGCGCTCGCCACAGAGCACGCCCGCACCATCTGGTGGGCACGGCACCTCACCGTCCACAACCGAGACCCGCGCCTCCGCGGTAAGAAGGCGCCCGCACTCCACTGCGGGGCATGCCAGGAAGTCTACGCGGAGCTGGACCCCAACAACATCGCCCGCACCATGGGTACCGCCGCAGCCGAACACGTCAAGACTGCGCACCCTGATTTCTGGGTGGAGCTGGTAGCTCACGCGACCAAGTGCTTGGACGCCGCCCGCATCTGCTGGGACCGCAGGAACAGCATCCGGCCGGAGCTGCGACCCACCTTGCACGAAAACGAGTTGTTCAAGGCGCGCGTGAACATCCACATTCCATGCCCCATTGACTGCGGCGTGACACTGCATGACACGCTCACCGCCGACCAGATCAAGGACTGGGACAAGCTTCAGTTCTCAGATGAAGCGGTAGAGCACTGCATCACCCGCCTCGCTGAGCACCTGATGCGCCACCGCCGCAGCCAAGTCTCACAGCTTCTCTAACCACCCCGGAAGGACAACACTAATGGAACCCGACCAGTTCAACCTCGTATTCACCGCCATCTGCCTCTTCATCAGCGTTGCCGGCGCTATCGTCTCCGGAATGTTCTACTTCGGGATGCTCAAAGATGCTCGAGAAGAAAAGGAAAAAGAGCGCGAGCTATCGGCGAATCGGGACGGGGACGACCTCATCGACCCCACGGATTCGAAGCTCTAGGTTCGACGGCAACGGCTTACCGGAAGCACCCAGCATGAAGATGCGTAGCGACTCGCCGGGGCGGAACACCTGCTGGACCTGGTCGCAGCGGACGAACTTATCGAGATTCGCCACCTCAAGAACCTCGACAGGTTCACCAGTGACGTTGCTCAACAGGTAGGTATCACCTCTGTCCCAAGTCAGCTCAAATACGGGCCTCCATAGGTGAGACGCAATCTCGGCCTGAGACTCGGACTGCTTCTGCTCTTCAGCAACGATTTGTTCCATCTGCTTGAGCGACTTCTCCGCTTGCCGGGCACGTTCCTCCGCAGCCTCAGCAGCACGAACCGCGGCATCACGCATCTCTAGTGCCGCCTGATGCGCCGCCTCCGCCTTATCCCTCGCTTTCTTTGATCCGTAGGAGTGGAACCACGACAACAACGCGAAGACAAAAGATGAGACCGCCGCAAAAACCGACACCCAGAAAGAAAGATTTGAAAGCAATTGTGAATCCATACCCACAATCCTAACCACCCGCCCCACACCAACTAGGAAGGACACACCATGACCAACCCCAACCCCAAGACCAAACGCGACCGCGCAGCAGGCCGCAACCACCGCCACACCGCCATCCAGACAATCATCGACAACCACGACCAGGTCCGCACCGACATCGACAGCCTCGACACCAGCGTCGCGTGCCTCCAGGACGAACTCTGCGAGACCCGCCGCCTCACCGACCACCTCAACGGGCGAGTCGAACAGCACTCACGGGATGTGAACGCAAACGTCGGATTCGCAATGCAATGCATCGTCGAGAACGAACGCAAGCTCACCGAAACCGAAACCGCAGTCGGAATCCTGCAAGGCGCCGGCAAGGACCAGCGCCAGGCGCTCGCCCAGCTTGACCGCTACACAAAGAAGCTTCACGCCAAGCAGACGAATCTGAACCGAGAGCTGAACCTTACGCGCGCCGCTGTCGATGAGGTCCGCGACGACCTCATGTGGTTCGGCCGGCTCCTTATCGGGGTCTCCGCCTCCGCCATCCTGGCGTACATAATCCTGTTTCTGATCGTCATCGTTAGATAAAGGGGCCAATCGTCATGACCACCGACCGCACTATCCGCACCGCTAAAGCCCTCGTCTGGGCCTGCGTGCTCGCCACCATCATCATCATTGGAATCGGCACCGCACAAGAAGACATTGGTCTCCGGGCCGTCGTGTTCGTTGTCTCGCTCATCCCTGTCGGCCCCGCAATCCTCACCGCCAGCTTTGTCCACGACCACAACCAAGGGGAGCCCAATGGCTAAATCAACGCTGAGTGACCTGCCTAGCCTCACCGAATGGTTGAAGGCAAACCCTGGCAAGCACCTGCTCCCAGCCGAAACCGTGGCGCGTGAAGCAGGAATCAAAGAGACCACGCTCCGAGGCTACGCAGGTGACTCCATCAAAGCCGCCGTTACTGCTCGCCTCCGTCCAGTAGCCAAAGGCGATTTCAACGGGCGCTACTGGTACAAGCCCTCAGACGTCGAGGCATGGCTAGAGAAACGCGCCGCTTCCAAACAGCTCTGCCGCCGCCACATGCAAGCAATCCACTGGCGCAAGAAGCGCCTACCCATCCAAGGAAACACCACCCATGACCAACAAGCTTGACCTCCCGCACAAGACCATGTTCGAAGCCTGCAACCCAGAGACAAAGCTCGTCTCTGAAAGCCAGGTAGCCGCCGCAGCAGGCATCAAAGTCAGCACCGTCCGAACCTACTCAGGCACTGCCGTCCGAGCCGCCGGCATCCGCCTCCGCCCCTCAGCTCGCGACGATGACGGCCGCCTATGGTACAAGGCCTCAGACGTCGAAGTCTGGCAACGCAACCGCGCAGCAGGCAAAGCCCGCTACCGCGCAATGATGACAACCTCCATCAACATCTAACCCCCACAGCTTCCCCCGCCGCCACTCTTTTCCTACAGTAGCCACACCGGCGGCGGGGGGACCCCACCACCACACCCCAAGGAAACACCACCATGGCAAGCCACAAAATCGCAATCGAATTCGCCCACCCCACCGCCGCCGGCGAACAAGACATCATCCACACCCACGCCTACTGGGACGGCCGCCACGGCGAAAAAGCACGCAACAAAGCCGTTATCGACGCAGTCGCCACCGCGCTCGCCTCCCGAGCCTGCAGCACCTTCGACGTACACCCCGGCGGCGACGTCTACCTCTACACCGGCGGCTACCCCCGCAGCAAGATGCTCTGGGCAACCTACACCATCATCAGCTAAGGAAGAAACACCGATGCAAGAACACCACGAACACGAAGGCTTCCCCTTCACCGTCGAAGTCCTACAGCTCACCCGAAACCGGGAAATCATCGGCAGATGCTTCCGTATCACATGCGACACCTGCAAGCAGAGAAACACCAAAGCCGTTGAGTCACTCAACTCCCTGGTCCTCCAAGACGCATTTGAAGAGCTCTGCGAAGAAGCCAAGCTTCACGCCAGCTCCCACGACGACACCAACTACGCCGAATAAGCACCCACACCCCAAGGACACACCATGAACCGCTACCACCCAATCGCCAACCCAGACCGAGACCTCACCATCAACGGCACCCCCATCCGCCACCTCTACATCGACGACCGCATCTGGGTCCACAATGCAGACCTCGCAGAAGCAATCGGAGCACTCGCCAAAGGCAGCCTCCTCATCGGCGTCTCCGCCAAATGGAAGCGGAAGTGGCGCGAAGACCTCGGCGGCGGCAAAGCAACCCGCGCCGTAACCTACCTGGTCGCTGAAGGGCTCCTGCAGCGCTCCATGAGCATGAAGCGCGACAGCGACAGCTACCCGCGCCTTCGAGACGCAATCGACCAGATCAGCACCCTCGAAGCAGAACGCCGAACCCAGCACGCCGAAGCACTCACCACCGCGGCACATGGCGCCGACCCCAAGGACGAACCAACGCTCCCTATAACGCTTGCCAAGCCGCCGGCGCTCGCCGATGAAGCTGCTGAAGCGCCGCAGGAATCAGCAGAGGTACTCGGCCGCGTTGAAGAGGCGAAGAAGAGCCTCGCCCCGTTCACCCCCGCCGCACTGCGCAACGCAAACCTCGGCAAGCGCCAGCGCCAGGTACGCGAGCGCATGTCCCAAATCCAGCACCTGCTTGACCTCATGTATGAGGATTTGGTGGATGCCGCCATTGAGAACCCCATCACTAATTAGCAGGTTTCTGATGATTTTGACACAGATGTAGAGAACGATGATCTACACTACTACCACCGCAAGGAGCCCCCCTCATGCCTTGGCTGAAAGTATCTGACACAGCCGCTCAGCATCGTATTGTGTGGCGAGCGCTGGAGATTCCTGGCGCGAGCATGCAGTCTATGTGGTCGCTGTTTGGCCAGGTGCTTGCTTTGGCTGTTGAGGCTGCGGCGTTCAAGACTGATTATGTCGTTGAGCGCGGTTCCATTTTGAAGTTCACGGGCAGTCCAGATGCAGCAGATAAATTCATTGCTGATGCGATGTTCTGCGGGTACCTGACGGATCAGGTACCGCTGGAGGATGGGCGTATCGCCTACAAACTGGTGGACGATGAAGACCTGTTCCATATGCGCCTACGAGAGGAGATTGATTGGGAAAACAGGCGGCGTAATGACACCCGTAACGGTGCGTTGATTGTGCCGATTCGTGCTCGCGACGGCGATGCATGTCGTTGGTGCGGCAACGTCGTTTACTGGGGTAACCAGAAGGGCGGCCGTGGCGCGACCTATGACCATTTGAATCCTGGAGTTCCTGCAGAAACTCCGGAGGATATGGTCGTGGCGTGTCGAAGCTGCAACTCGTCCCGCAAGGACAATGCTGGTTGGGCGGTAGATCTTCTACCTGCCCCGAAGACGCCGTATTTTTCAGCGAAGAGCGCGGCTTGGCTGACTGAGAATGGGGTGCCTACTAAGGCATCTGCTCCGTCTGCTAAGCCGGTTGGTAGGTCGGTCGTGGCCACCTCGCAGGTAAGAGAGTTCTCCCGGA
>NZ_KV807678.1:279639-311970 GCF_001812085.1 Rothia sp. HMSC065C12 | reverse complement strand
GCCACCTCGCAGGTAAGAGAGTTCTCCCGGAGTCAGATCCAGAACCAGGGCACTGGTAATGGTGATGGTTCGCAGGTTATTGATGAACCCTTGCCTGTGGTGCAGTCGCAGACCGACTCGCAGGTAAGAGAGTTCTCCCGGAGCCAGGGCACTGGTTCGCAGGTTATTGATGAACCCTTGCCTGTGGTGCACACCAACAGCTCTTTGCCGACCATCAGTGCGCAGCAGATGATTGACGAATTCTCTGCGCAAATCGATGCAGCCGAACTTGCCCTCGCTGAGCAAGCATCCGCTGCAGAGGTCGTTGAAGAGCCCACCTCAGTCACCGGTGCACCGGCGACTGAGGAAAGCCACAACGACCATTTCGTCGTACCCAAAACCACCTCTCAAGGCCCCTCACAGGATTGGGAGGAATTGGGAGGTGATTTGAATCAGGAGGGTGTCGGATTCGAATCCGCCGGGTCGGGACGGGACGGGAACGGGCAGGGCACCGCTCGCGGTAGCGAGCAGAGTGCCCCTGTAACTGACCCTTCCGCTGGGACTCAGGCGGCGAATTCCTCCCAATTACTCCGAATCGATTTGAATCAGGAGGGTGACGGATTCGGATATGCCGGGTCGGGACGGGACGGTAAAGCCGATAAGAACCTAACCACTTCAGATTCGAGACGCCCTCGTCATCGCCGAGCTCGACCCCGCCGAACCAGGAGGTAGAAGTGAAAGCACAAGACTATTTGATGCTTACCGCACGAACCATGACTGAAGCTCAATTCCAATCAGCAATCATCACCCTGGCAACCCGCCTGGGATGGATGCACTACCACCCCCATGACTCCCGCCGCTCGCCGGCTGGATTCCCGGACCTGGTACTCGTCCACCCCATCAAGCGGCGAACCCTATTCAGAGAATTGAAGACCATGAAGGGGCGAGTCTCCGCAGCACAAATCCAGTGGCTCGACGCGCTCGCTTCAGCTGGCCAGGATGCTGGAGTGTGGAGACCGGACATGTGGACCGCAATCGTGAAGGAACTGAGTCAATGACTGAGCAAGATACCGTCGAGATGCGCCGCCGGGTGCGAGCCATCCTGAATGTCTTGGCCTTTGCCCATGTTCGAGCTGAGGATATGGGGGAGCCTGCAGAGGCACTCGAAGATGCTCCGTTGGAAATGGCGTTGCTAGATCAGCTTCGGCAGGCTGTCACTGAGCAGGGTGCGGAGCACGGGAAGGGGCCGTCGTCCTCTGGCTCGCGCTCGCCCTTGGATGTTGCGGCGTTGGATTTGTGGACTGCGGTTGGTCACTCTGCTGCGGAGACTGCGGCAGCTGTTGGGGTGCCGGCGGGGAAATCTCCAGCTGCCACTATGCGTGCTGTGCTCCCTCACCTCGCTCATGTAAGTCTTCCTGTTCTGGTCTGGATTGGGGAGGAGTGGAGCGAGTGGGTGTCAAAGATTCAGGAGTACCTGCAACCGACACGCCGCACTCCGATAGACCGTGCGTGCCCCGTCTGCCATCAGAAGCTCCGAATCTGTCGAGATGAATTCGGGGCGACGGTGCAGAAGCCCTGCTTGATTGCTGTCTGGGACATCGAGGGGGAGCAGGTACAGCGTGTCGAATGTTCTGCCTGCTCGGCAATCTGGCCGCGTGCTTTCCTGTGGAATCTGCTGTCTGCGGATGAGGAGGAGGAGACGCTGGTTAGACTGTCCTCTGGTGTGTAACGGGGGTGGTTGCACAAGGGGGGATGATGACGCTAGACTATCCCGCTTACCACTGGTGTGTCCTCTGCCTAGCAGGGGGGGGTGGTAATGATGCGGGAGACATGTTCAATCGTGTCGGATTCTTCCTCTGGTGGGGGAGGAGGGAAGGCAAACAGCCTCCCCCACCAGGTACCAGCCCGCAAGCTACAACTGAAGAGTGGAAGAAGGAGGAAGCAATGGCGACCAGCCGCACCGGCACCGCTCGCTGGAAGACCCTCCGGAAGAAGGAACTCGCCGCAGCTTTCGAGCGCGGCGACATGCGCTGTCCTATTTGTTTCGTTGCCTACGACTGGCATCGGAGTAAGCAACCGAATAGTCCTGAGCTTGACCACGTGACAGCTCACGCTGAAGGTGGCAAAGATGTAGCGGAAAACGTTCGCGTCATCTGCCGCCAATGCAACCAGCGACTCGGCGGAAAGCTTGGAGGCAAACGCTCTCAAGCTCGCAAGACAATCAGAATCGCTGAACCGATTCGACCGAAAACAACGCTGATTCTTTAGCCCCAACCATCCACCCCAACCGGTGACCTCTCACCGCTACAAGGGGGACATCATCAACCGGGGCAAACCACCTGAAGCAAACAGGACCAGGGGGGTACCCCCTCCCCCGGAGGGTGAGTTCGCGCCCTCCGGCGATAGCGATATATCCACAGCAAATTTCCACATAATACGGTTCGACAAGGAGTGATACCTTGAGTAAAGGCAAGCCTAAGCAGCTCGAACCTATCGATTTCGAGGGAGCCGCCGTCGAGGCTGGCTCCCTTTCTCATGCCACCGCAACCGGCACCCGCCTCGACAGGCTCCGTGCTCTGCGCAGCAAACTCGCCGCGCACATCGACAACCCCAACACACTGGCCCGTGACCTCGCAGCTCTCGCACGCCGATTCCAAGACCTCGACAAAGACATCGAGGAACTCGAACAGCTAGAGCAGCAGTACGGGGCAGAGGCAGAGATTGAAGGAGCGCACCATGCGGAAGATGCCCCCTTCGACCCGTCCACTCTCTGAGGTCGCCGCACAGCTCAAAGTACCTGAGGGGATTGTCTCGACCGGCTGGCCGTCCATCGCTCGGCAACTCATCAAGATGAGCTACCCACTCGACCCCTGGCAGATTGATATTGGCAAGCTCATCTTCGCAAAACGCAAGGACGGGTTCTACGCCGCAGGCGTGGGTGGCGCCGCGCTGAGTCTGCCTCGACAGGTCGGTAAAACCCACATGATTGCCGGCTTCATCTTCGCCGCCTGCATCGCTTCCCCGAAGACGCTCGTTCTCTGGTCAGCGCACCGCGCTCGCACCCACAACGAGACGTTCCAGTCCATGCAGGGCATTGCGGCCCGCCCGGCAGTTGCCCCGTTCATCTCCCATGTCCGCCGCGGCGCCGGTCAGGAAGCCGTAGAGTTCGCGAATGGTTCACGAATTCTCTTCGGCGCTCGTGAAAGCGGCTTTGGTCGCGGCTTCGCAAAAGTGGACGTCATTGTGCTTGATGAGGCGCAGATTCTCACCGAGAAGGCATTGGACGACATGCTCCCTGCAACCAATGCTGCCACGAACGGCTTGGTGCTGATGATGGGCACGCCGCCAAAGCCGACCGACCCGAGCGAGGTGTTCACCCGTCACCGTGCCGAGTCGCTCGCGGGGGATAAGGACAAGTTATATGTCGAGTGCGCTGCAGACCCCGGAGCCCGAGCCGACGATAAGAAGCAGTGGGCTAAGGCAAACCCCTCATACCCGACCCGAGTCAGCGCTGTCGCAATCGAGCGCATGCGAAAGAACCTCACACCAGATTCGTTCAGGCGTGAGGCACTCGGCATCTGGGACGAAGCCGCAGCAACCCAGTCAGCCTTCACACCTGAAGCTTGGCACGCATGCGAGGGCGAAGCACCCCAGGAAGGTCGCACCGTCTTCGGTGTGCGATTCTCTCCCGACGGCATGGAAGTCGCGCTCGCTGTAGCGCGCCGCCCGGATACCGGCGGCCCAATCTTCATCGAGGGCCTGCAATCCGAGCCTCTGGCCAATGGCACCGGATGGCTCGTAGACTTCCTCGCTGAACACGCCTCACGCGCCGCCCAGATTGTCATCGATGGCAAGGCCGGCGTCGGCTACCTGGTGAACGCGCTCCGTGAGGCTGGCGTGAAATCCAAGACACTCATCTGGCAGCCTTCGCTGGATCAGATCATCGTTGCTCACGCAATGGTAGACCAAGCAGTCATTGGTAAGGACCTCGCGCACAGCAATCAGCCCGAGCTAACCCAGCAGGTGCTCTCGTGCACACGCCGTAAAATCGGCAACCGCGGCGGCTTCGGCTGGCAAGCGGCAGAAGGCGGTAGCGTCACGATGTTTGAAGCCGCCACGTTGGCTTATTGGGCCGCACGTACTACCCGACGAAATCCCGCAAGAAGGCAGGTAATCACAGTATGAGTTTTTCATCTCTGCCTGAGACTGAAGCAACCCATGCAGTCTTCACCGAGGCAGAACTGGCTCTCATCTCGAAGATGCAGGAGCAGCTGACCGCAAAGCGCTCACGCAACCGCGTGCGTCAGAATTACTACGACCAGAGGATTGGCCTGAAGGACCTGGGGATCTCCATCCCCCCGCAGCTGAAGAATATCGGCTCGGTTCTGGGCTGGCCGGCAAAGACCGTGGACGTGCTCGCTGACCGTCTCAAATTTGAGGGGTTCGTTGCCCCCGGCGAAGAGGACGACCCGTTCGACCTGAACGACCTCGTGGACGCGAACGACTTCAAGGAAGCATTCGCGCAGACCGTTTCCAGCGCACTCATCCACTCGTGTGCCTTCCTAACGATTACCCAGGGCGATACTGCAGCAGGCGAGCCAGAGATTCTGTGGCTCCCGAAGTCAGCGCACTGGGCAACCGGCATCTGGGACCAGCGAACCCGCCGTCTCGCCGCCGGCTTGTCAATCACGCAGGTAGACACCAACGAGATGGGCGAGATCAACCCGAAGGAATTCATCGTCTACCTCCCCGACAAGACCGTTACAGTCCGCCGCTCGGAGAATGACGAGTACACCGCTCAGAGCGTACCTAACCCGACCGGGCGCCCGCTCATGGTCGCCGTGACGGTTGGCGCTGACCTGCGCCGCCCCTTTGGGCGCTCGCGTATCAGCCGTGCCGTCATGTCCCTGACCGATTCGGCGGTGCGCACTATCGTTCGTAGCGAGGTCGGCGCAGAGTTCTACGCCACCCCGCAGCGCGCAATCCTGGGTGCTGACCCGGAGGCGCTCGCCGCCTCTAAATGGGACGCGATTGTCTCGAAGATGCTCGCTGTCTCACGTGATGAGGACGGCAACCTGCCGCAGATCACGCAGTTCTCCCAGCTGTCGATGCAGCCGCATACCGACCAGCTCCGCCAGTGGGCATCCCTGCTGGCTGCAGAGTCCCAGATTCCGCTCGATGAATTGGGTTTTCCTTCGGATAATCCCGCGTCGGATTCGGCGATTCAGTCCCAGCGCGACCCGCTACGCCTCGCAGCAGAACGATGCATCCGTGGGTTCAAGAGCGCGCTAACTCAGCTTGCGATTGTGAGCGTCCTTCTTCGTGAGGGCACTTCGTCGCTCGATGAGATGGAGGGGCTGTCTAAAGTCCGTCCACATTTTGCGCCCGTTGTGCATACGTCTGACGCGGCCGCGGCAGATGCAGTCCTGAAGCAAGTGCAGATGCTTCCATGGTTGTCTGAGTCTCCTGTCATCCTGGAGAAGCTCGGCTACGACCAAGCCGCCATTGAGCGCCTTATGGCGGATAAGCGGCTCGCCCAGGCTCGTGCCACCGCAGATTCGCTAGGTGAGCAGATGATTGAGGCTTCGAGGCTTGAGATGGAAGCGGCACGATATCAAGCCGAGACTGCCCGCGCGAAAAATGCGGCTCAGGCCACTGAAGAGAGCGAAATTTAGCGGAATAGAGCGAGGGATGGATGACCAACGCGGAGCAGGCACGTCGAGAGATTAACTCGTTCACTCGGCAGCTAGAACAGATTGCACATTCAGGCGTTGCGACCTTCGAGAAGCTCATGGCTGCGGCGGACAAGACGCCTGATGCGACTGCCTCCGCAGCTGAGGTAGCACTCATGGCCGTGCTCGAGAAGTTCGGCCTGGCAGCTGCAGAAATTGGCCGGGAATGGTATCTGTCCCGCCGTGCCGCTGCAGACCTTGAACTAGCGGAATACACTGGGGCACTGTTTGAAGGGTACAGCACCGACGAAATTTCAGAGATGGTGCAGAAGGTTGTAGCGCAGTCGGCAGAAAAAGATGAGGGGCTGGTAAAGCTCAGGAGCCGACTGAAAAATCTGGCCGATGAACGAATCGTGGATAGCGCCCGTCGTAGCATCCGCATTTCGGGGGACAAAGACCCTCACCGCCCGCGATTTGCCCGCGTACCTCGCGGCAATAGAGAATGTGGTTTCTGCATCATGTTGGCGTCGAAGGGCTTTGTCTACAGGTCCGCTGATTCTGCCGGCGCCACGAAGCGCTTCCATCCGCATTGCCGGTGCATGGTCGTCCCATCATGGGGTGACAGCACCATAAAAATCAGCGGGTATGATCCAGGGGCTTACCTTGAAAAGTGGAAGGCCGCAGAACTGATGCTAGAGGCACAAGGAGCTTCCTGGCCGGGTAATGAAAGATCTCGCGAGAAGCAAATCATTAGCCAGTTTGAAGCGATGTTCCCAGAGCTTGTACGTTCCAAAGGCGGCAGACAGAAGCTGCGGCCTCGGGTTGATACAGAGACATGGGACGGTTCGCCCCTGGAGCCACGTGCTGTCTGGGCAAACAAAATTCAAGCATGGTACTCGGGCGAGGCAGTCCGCGCATTACGTGCCTGGGCTGAAGAAGAGTACAGCAACAAGTTACCCATGTATCGAGCGGTGCAGGAGTTTTTGCTTGGTCGCCGAACAGATCCTGATGGAGCCCTTCAGCAAGTCGTGGATGCTCTGGACGCGGCGATTGCCGCTGCTGTTGCTGAGGAGGACTACACGGTGGAACGGGCGCACCCAATCTCTGGGTTGGGCGTCAAGACTGCTGAAGAGCTGTTCTCTTTGCCTGGGACTGTGATTGACGTAAAGCCGTATATGGCTTCTTCGGTCTCAAAGCTAGTGTATGTGGATGATGAGCAGAGAGTGTCCCTCCGAGTTCTCATAAGGGCTGGCTCAACAGCGGCTCCGTTGTGGAATCATTCACAATATGCACAAGGGGAAGTTCTGCTACCAAGGATGAGTAAAATAAAAATCCTTGATACGTGGGAGAGAAACGGTACCTGGACCGTGCTTGCAGAGTTAGTAGGGGGGTGAAGTAGAATACTCGTATGGAACCTGAAAAATCCCTTCTAGCTCCTCCGACACTGAGCGACCCCATTACATTCTGCGTAACTAAGATTACGCCGCCGGTACCAGCTAATAAGGCTGAAGCCATGAAACGCCAATGGGTCCTCGAGGAGCGCTTTAAGCGAGGGTCGCATGTCCAAATGCGTACTATCGCACGCGAGTATGATGAGCGCACCGCAGCTGGTGAGGTTCTTATCCCCAAAAACCCAGGCCTTTAGATAGACAATAGGTTGCCCCCGTACCACTGCAGGTGCGGGGGCAACCTATACCTAAGATTTCCCCCAACAGGCGGGGCTTAGCCTGGATAACCACATATTTAACGTCCCGTGAAGCACCCCGCTCCACGGGACGGTTCTGTTAAGGAGACTCAATGACCGACAATGTCGAGAACGTCACCACCGAGGTACAGGCCAGCGAAGCCACCGGGTTCACCCCCATCACCTCGCAGGAACAGCTCAACAGCGTGCTCGCTGACCGCCTCCGCCGTGAACGCGCAAAGTACGCAGACTATGCCGACCTCAAGGAAAAGGCTGGCACCGTTGAAGAGCTCACCGCTCGCGCGGAGGCTGCCGAGGCAAAGATTGCAGAGCTCACCCACGCAAACGAGGTCCGCTCGTGGCGTGACGCAATCGCCACTGAATACGGGGTACCTGCTGACGCACTCCGAGGCGAGACGAAGGAAGCTCTCGAAGAGCATGCGACACAGCTGCAGAGTCTTCTAGCTACCAAGCCGGCGGCACCTCGCACAGTGATTCGCACCGAGGGGGAACCCTCTTCAGTTGCGCTGAACGGCGACCCGCTCGTAGAGGGGTTGAAAACCGCGCTTGGAATCAACTAAACCAACCCTTAGAAAGGAAAGTAGCTCATGGCAATTACCGCCGCTACTAAGCTGAGCGACCTGTCAGGCTTCATCAAGCCGGACCTGGCTCAGGCATATTTTGAAGAGGCGCGCCGATCGTCCGTCGTCCAGCGTCTGGCTCGCCAGGTGCCGCTGTCCGAACGTGGCATCGAAGTCCCGATGGTGACCGAGAAGCCGACTGCTAGCTGGACCGCAGAGAGCGCGAAGAAGCACGTCACGAAGAACGGCATGGGCCTGAAGACCATGACCCCGAAGAAGCTTACTGCTATCGCAGTGGTCTCTGCCGAAGTGATTCGCGCGAACCCGGCAAACTACGTCGAGATTCTGCGCGCAGACATCGCAGAGGCGTTCGCAAAGGCGTTCGACGCAGCCGTTATCCACGGCACCAACAGCCCCTTCGGCGCAGGTACCCACCTCGCAGCGACTACCAAGGCTGTCAAGATTGGCACCAACGCCTCTGCAAAGGGCGGCGTTTTTGCTGACGTCAACGCGGGTTTGGACCTGCTGGTCAAAGATAAGAAGAAGCTGACGGGCTTCGTCTTCGACGACGTGACCGAACCCATCTTCAACGCGAGTGTGGACGTCAACGGTCGCCCTTTGTTCATCGCTGACCCCATCAACGGCACCGCATCCACCGTCCGCTCCGGATCTGTACTCGGTCGCCCCGCAGCGTTCTCGGACACCGTCGCAAATGGCACCGCAGCCGGCTCAGTAATCGGCATTGGCGGCGACTGGTCGAAGGCAATCTGGGGCACCGTCGGCGGTATCAACTTCGACATCTCCACCGAATCGGCTGTGACCATCAACGGCGAGCTCGTCTCTCTGTTTGAGAACAATCTCGTCGCAATTCGCGCCGAGGCTGAATTCGGCTGGGCAATCGCAGACGCCGCCAACTTCGTCAAGTACACCCTGTAGGAGACGCAATGGCAGTCCACGGATTCCCACAGCTGACTGCCGACGACCTGCGCGCTCGCTGGCCTGACATGCCTCCAGGAGCAGACTCTCACGCAGAGGTGCTCCTGGAGGACGCAGGCGTGTACATCCGAGCGGTTGCCCCGAAGTGGGAAGACCTCGATCCGGACGCAATCGCAATCGTCGCATGCCGCATGGTCAAGCGCAGCATGTCTGCGGGCCAACTCATCGACGGAGCGTCGTCTCTGTCTCAGACAGCTGGACCGTTCAACCAGCAGGTAACGTTTGCTAACCCGAACGGCGACCTATACCTGACCAAGGCGGACAAGAAGCTGCTGGGTATCGGCACGCAGACATTCAGCACCTACGACATGCTCAGCAACCGGCGGGAGGGTCCAAATGTGGCTTACTCAGCGATTCCTTATTCAGCACTTGGCGAGGATTGAGGACGCAGAGGACAGCTGGGGTACCAAACACTCCGTGTGGGCCGACCCGATAGAGGTCGAGGTCTTCGGCTGGGCGCCGCCGTCACCTGACGCAGAAATCAGAGACATCGGTACAGGCACCCGCCGAGACCTAGACCTCTACGCGGCGACCGGGTTCGCACGCCCTGGCGACCACGTCGTCATCGACGGCGAAACCTACGAGGCCATCGGCTACCCCGAAGACTTCACCCATGGACCGTTTGGCTTCCCTGCCGGCTACCGAATCAACCTACAACGAGTAGAAGGGTAGATATATGGGAAAAGCGAAAGTCGAGCTTAACCTGGCGGGCTTCTATGCTCTCCGCACCTCACCCGAGATGCAAGCAATCCTCTCCGCCAAGGCGGGAGAAATCCGTAACGCCGCCGGCGCCGGTTTCTCATCAGGAGTCAAGGCAGGACCCAAAACGGCGGTCGCCCGCGTCTGGCCAAACGGGAAGGCTGGCATGCGCGCCGAAGCAAAGAACGGCGCACTATCAAAGGCAGTCGGAGGGTGGGGAGGTAGCAAATAGTGGCAGCTGAAGTCATCCAATACGGAGACGTCTATAGCCGCATACGCAGCATCCTCACCACCCACCTCAACGTGCCTGTCTACGTCGCACGTGTGCCCAATCCCCGTCCCGATAAATTCATCGTCATCACCCCATCAGGCGGCGACGACAAATCAGTCACCCACGCATCACGGTCAATGATCCTCGACATGTGGGCAGAACGGGAAAGGGAAGCAGCCGCGCTCGCTGAGCAGGCAAGCGCGTATCTGCGTGCAACGAAGAACAACGTCAGCGATGAGGTTCTCATCTACTCCATCTCTCCATTGGGTGGAATCGTGTGGATGCCAGACCCCGACGCCGACGTTCCCCGTTTTCGACAGAACTGGCAGGCCATCTGCCGCGGCGCTGTCGTTGACACATTGAAATAACCTCAACGAAAGGAACCCCAATGGCGAACATTGCAGCCAATGTGCGCGTGGGCATCAACGGCGCTTTCTACACCGGCCCGTTGAAGACGCCTCTGCCGAATGGCGCGTCTGCACCTGTAGATCAGAAGTTTAAGGATCTTGGCTACATTTCTGATGATGGTGTGGCGCAGACGATTGACTCTGACACCACGGAGATTAAGGCGTGGCAGAACGGTGACGTTGTCCGTGTGATTCAGACGTCCCATAAGGTCAGCTTCAAAATGACCTTGATTGAGACTAATGAGGAAGTTCTGCGTCTTTACTACGCCGATCCCACGGCGACGTCCTCCCTGGTCAAGATGACCGGCAACCAGTCGCCTCATTTTTCTGGAGTCTTTGACGTCCTGGACGGCGACAAGATTATCCGCGTGACGATTCCTGATGGTCAGGTTACAGAGCGCGGCGATGTCAATTACAAGGGCGAAGTGATTGGCTATGAAATTACCGTCACGTGCTACCCGGACAGCTCGGGTGTAAAGGCATATCTGCATCTTGGCAGCAAGTAATTATGCATAGAGCCGGGGCGGGTGAGGTTTTAGTACCTCGCCCGCCCCGGGGATATCAACTACAACAGACAGAAGGAACGACACATGGGTAAGAAGCGCAAGGCAGCAATCAACCTCACTGACCACAAGGAAGCTGGTGGCCAGGACCGAGTTATCGTTCACCTGCGTGGACGTGACTGGGAAGTCAACAGCGCGGCACTTGACGATGCGGAGCTGATGGAATCCCTCATCGCATTGGATGAGGGGAATCCCAAAGGAATTTTTGCCGCGATCCGTGCTCTACTGGGTGAATCACAGCGTAAGGAAGTTATGGAAGCTCTGCGCGACCAGGAGACCGGTATTACAAAGATGAGTGATTACACCACGTTCTTCACTGACCTTATGCATGCGCTGAACCCAAACTTCTGACGCTCGTGAAGCTCCTGCGGGAGCATCGCGAGCTGATCGAGATTGACCTCATCCGGTTCTACGGAGCACGCTTCGCTGAACTGCTCGCTCGCTACGGTCCCCGCCTCACCGCGGCTATGGTTGTACACCTGCCTGATAACTCCGCCCTCATGAGGGAACTCGCTCAAGGATGGGGGCTGCAAGATCAACTCCTTGCCGGCATCTTTGATCGTCTTGCAGAAGCAAATTGGCAGAGGACTGAGGACGGGCAGAAGGGCCGTTCTCGACCGGACCCGATTCCACGGCCAGGGGTGAAGAGTGGAAATACGAAGCAGCTTGGCTCTGGCACTATGTCGCTTGATGAAGCACGCCACTGGGCCGCTGAGCGCCGCGCCGGCGCCGGCACAGACATCACCGATTCAACAACCATCATCTAGGAGACATATATGGCAGGGTACGAGCTTGCGAAGGCCTATGTATCGGTCATCGCATCGACTAAGGGAGCCGGCGCGCAAATCATCTCCGAGATTGGCTCTGCGGGCGAACGCGCCGGTAGCGAAGCAGGCAGTAAGGCTTCTGGTGCGTTCGGCCGTCTCTTCGGTGGTGCTATCGGTGGCGTGGTTACGAAGGCGCTGGCAGGGCTTTCGCTGGGTACGGTGCTCGGCACCGCTTTCAGTAAGGGCTTCAATCGTCTGAAAGCGATTGACGTTGCCCAGGCTAAGCTTCGAGGCCTGGGCAATGACGCTGACGCGGTGTCGGTCATCATGCAGAACGCATCGGCATCCGTGAAGGGCACAGCTTTCGGTCTGGACGCGGCGGCGACCGCTGCTGCTGGTGCGGTGGCATCGGGTATTCAGCCGGGTGAGCAGCTCGAAGCCGTCCTTAAGTCCGTCTCGAACTCGGCTGCGGCGTCAGGCTCCAGTATGGAGGAAATGGGCGCGATTTATAACAAGGTCGCGTCTACCGGAAAGGCACAGAACGACGTCCTCGCCCAGGTCGCAGACCGAGGAATCCCAATCTACCAGGCGCTCGCTAAGCAGCTTGGCGTGACGGCAGATGAGGTCTTCAAGATGGCCTCGGACGGCAAAATCGGCTTCGACCAATTCGAGAAGGCGATGACCTCCGCCGCAGGTAACGTCGCGTTCGAGATGGGCAACACGCTACCTGGCGCGTTCGCCAACGCGCAGGCTGCACTAGGTCGATTCGGTGCGAATATCCTATCTGGTGTCTACCCGACGCTCACCAAGTTCTTCCTCTCATTCCAGCAGTGGATGAAGCCTGTCGAAGCGATGGGTAAGACTATCGGCGAGAAGCTCGGCAGTGCGATGGAATACGCAGTCCAGGTAATCTCACACTGGACATCTATCGTTGGCCCGTCTATTGGCGGGCTCGTGATGAGCGTAGGAAAGACGCTCGGCGCTATCCTGCCGCCGCTCGGGGAGGCAGTCTCCACGGTATGGTACAGGTTCGAAGAAATCATCTTAGCCATCGCGACTGCGCTGCAGAAACTCGTCCGTGCATTCGGTGGCGCCAGCGCCAGCGCACTGAACCTAAGGAACCCATTTGATGCAATCACCGGTCTAGCAGACCTAGCCGCTAACGCCCTGGGTCGCCTAACCGACGCTATTAACCGCAACCCCGAAGCCGTGACAGCAATGGCGACTGCCGTTATCGGCGCTGTTGGTGCGTACAACACCGCAAGCCGTGCGATCGACGCAGGACGCTTTGCTCTCGAGTCGTACCAGACTGCCGCCGGCGCAGTGGGTAAGCTCAAGAGCTCCTTCGATGCCGTCGCAGAAGGATACCGCCTTGTCGCATCTGGTGCCGGCACCGCGGCAGAGGTCGCTAATCTCTCCCGCGAGGCACAAATCGGAGCCGGCGCCTTCCAAGCTAAGGCAGCCGCGCTTAAAGTCGCGTCCGCCGCCACCGTCGCATATAAGGCGGTGCTGTCGGCGACTTCAGGTGCTCTCGGGTCCTTCCTGGGTGTACTTAAGGCAAACCCGCTCATGGCGGTGGTTGGAGCGCTGGCTCTCGCCGGCGCGGCACTCGTCACGTTCTTTACCCAGACTGAGACTGGCCGCCAGATGTGGCAGCAGCTTATGCAGGCAATCCAGCCCGCGCTGAACACGATTCTGCCCCTTATCGGCCAGCTGGGCGAGAAGCTGATTCAGTCGCTTCAGCCAGCACTCCAAATCATAATGCCTGCGCTGCAGCGATTTGCGGAGATGGCCGGCCAGGTCTTTGGCCAGGTCGTCCAATCTGTCCAGCCGGTAATTGAGCGCCTCATTCCTCTAATCGGCAGCGCTATCCAGGCTCTGCTGCCGATTCTGGGGCAGATGGGTGCGGCGCTGATGGAATCACTCGGGCAGATTGGGCAGCACCTAGCCCCGCTGATCCCGATGGTTGTCCAGTTCGGCACGCAGATTGTTCAGGCGTTGTTGCCTATTGGCCAGCAGCTCATGACTCAGCTCGTGCCTGCGCTCGCTCAGCTGGGGGCTGCGGTTATGGCGATGCTCCCGCAGATTATGGATATTTTCCGCCAGCTGGGGGAGATATTGCTCCAGCTGGTGCCGGTGTTCGGTCAGATTGTGTCGGCGGTCGTGGATTTGGGCACTCAGGTGCTCGCTGCGTTGATGCCTGCAATCCAGGCGCTTCTTCCGGTGCTCGCGACAATCATCGGAGTCGTTGCTGGCGTGGTTGCAGTCCTTGTGACCTCGCTGATTCCTGTATTCGCTTCGGTGGTGCAGGCAATCGTCCCTCTCATCACGACGCTGATTGACATTCTGGTGCCTGCAATCCAAGCAGTCCTGAACGTGGTCACGACCGTGGTGCAGGCAATCGTCCCGATTGTCCAGGGCGCGCTTGACATTGTCGTGGGCATCATCAAGACCGTGACCGCAATCATCAAGGGAGATTGGTCTGCCGCGTGGGAGGGCATCAAGCAGATTGTCTCCGGCGTCTGGGAAGTCATCAAGGGCATTGTCGTTGGCGCAATCAACATCGTCAGCTCCATCATCACCAATGCCGTGAACCTGATTCGCAGCATCTGGGATGCCGCTTGGAATGGTATCGGACGGATTGTCTCGACCATTTGGGAGGGCATCAAGAACGGTGTCTCCGCCGGTATCAATACCGTGGTCGGGTTCTTCCGGTCGATGGGCACCGACATCGTTGGTGTGGTGCGGGGCATCCCTGATCGGATGCTCTCTATCGGCCGAGATATTGTCGGCGGTATCGCTAACGGCATCCGTAACGCCGCCGGCGCGGTTCTTGACGCCGCAAAGAGCGTCGTCAACGCTCTACCCGACTTCGTGAAGTCTGCTCTAGGAATCCACTCGCCGTCTCGCGTCATGCGTGACCAGGTGGGTATCTGGATTCCCGCGGGTATCGCAGAGGGCATCACCCAGGGCGCAGATGTGGCTGTCGATGCGGTCAAGGACATGACCGAAGCCGCGGTCGAAGCAGCAGAGGCAGGAATGGGTACGCTCAGCGCGGCACTCACTCCTGGCGCGCTCAGTGGCTCTGTCTCGCTTGGCGTGCGGTCATCCTCGCTCAACCGTGCACTCTCTGCATCCGCAGGGTCGGCACCGGTTGCTGCCGCATCCGGTGGGCTCCACGTCCACGTCAACGCGGCTGACGAGATGTCACCTGACCGATTCGGCCGCCGCGTCGGAGAAGCAATTAACCACCATCTCAACCTTGAAGGGGTCCTGATCTGATGATTGGCCAGCACCGTCACCGCGTCACGCTCACCGGAGCTCATGGCTCCCTCGTCCTCACAACCTTTGAGGACGGAGCCAGCGATGACGGGCTGGAGGTCTGGGTGACTGACCTGCAGGGCTGGGACGGCGGCACCGGTGTCGAGGCTGCCGATGTCCAACGCAAGATTGGGCACGGCATGCTCTCCTACCCGGCGCGCCGTACCGGCCGTACCCTCACTCTCAAGGGAACCATCATCGCGAAGGCTCTGCCCATTCGCGAACTCGCCTCCCGGTTCACCTCATCCCTGCTCTGGGACGGTGAGCTGGGGGCACTCTCCGTCGAATCCGACAACGGCCTCCTCACCTGTGAGGTTCGAATCGACGGAGACCCAAAAATCGAATACCTAGGCGACACCGCGTTCAACTTCGAACTCCCTCTCCTCGCTCCAGAACCGTGGCTCTATGGACCGGCCGTTACGACCCAGATATTCCCCGCCGGCGCGAACGTCGGGTTGCGGTTCGGCCTCTTCGCTCCGGCACCTAGCGGGGTTATCTCCTTCGGATCACAGGCTCCTCAATCCGCAGCCATCGCCCATGAGGGGAATGTCACCGCGCACCCCGTCTACGTGATTCGAGGGGAGTGGTCGTCTGGGGTCCGAATCACCAGCGGCGACAGGGTCCTAGAGTACCCGTACCCGGTCATCACACCATCACCGGTCACCATTGACTGCGCCCGCGGCACCGTCACCATCAACGGCGCCGACCACACCGCAGACCTCACCCGTCGAGACTGGCACTCAATCCCCGCAAAATCGGGGTTCGCACCCACCATCGAAGCGCTCGCTCCTGCCACTGGTTGGTGCGACGTGATTGTTCGAGACACCTACCTTTAGGAGAGCACCCATGACTACCGGTTTTGGCATGGCACCTGACCGCAACGGGAACGGCACGACGCCTGATGACTTGCAGGCAGTCATTGCCGCGCAGTATCCCGAGCCTGGAATTATCAGCGGTTGCGAGGTAAAGGGCACCGCCGCAATGAGTTATCAGATTGCCGCCGGCGCTGTGTGTATCCACCTCGCGCCGGGGCGTGCGGTGCTTGTGCCGGTGCCCGCGCAGCAGATTACGACTCAGCCCGCCCCGACTAACGGGGCGCGAGTCGAGTACATCTACGTTCAGCAGCTGACCGAGCCTGTCAACGGGTCCGTGGCGTCCAAGGTGGCAATCGGCGCGACCGTGCCGGCCAACGCGGTCATGCTTTCCAAGCGCGAGATTCGCGCGAACATCAAGGCAACTACCGCTACCCAGGAAGCCGGCAACATTGTTTTCTCTCGCCCTGTCGGTGGCTCCCTCGGTGTACTCCACCATCACGAAACCACTCGAGATACCCCGCACAAGCTCGGCGAGTTCCGCCGCGGCGCTGGTACCTTCTTCGTGCCGACCGACCGCACCGTTGATATACGCCTCACCTCAACGGTGACCACAGCGACCAGTGAAACGAACGTGACCCCGGTTATCGCCTCCGGCAGCCTATTCTACGACGTCTACATCGACGACAAATTGGTTTTGAGGCGCGAACGTGCATTCAACAACATCTGGGAATCCAAAGACTTCTCCACAATCCAGACCCTACAGAAGGGCCAGCCCCGCATCCACTACGTCGTCCGCCACACCACCTATGGGCACCAGTACTGGGTCGTGCGCGGCGAGAACGGCGGATTCCCGTTCCCCGGCGACGTCATCACCGTCACCGACATCGGCGTCGCCAAAGAGTAACCACCAACAGCAGGAGGAACAATGACCGCCCCCGGGCTCCACTGGATCCACACCACCACCGGACAAGTGGGCCCGCCCATCACCGTGCACAACGCCTCCTGGAGTATCGAGCTCAACAAAACAGAGGAAATATCCCTCACCGTCGACAAGAAACACCTCAACACCATCACCCCCACATGGTGGGAACCCCTCTCAGGCGGAGTCCTCCTCACCTATACCGGCGCGGACGGAATTACCCGCCCCATCGTTGCCGGCCCAATCACCGACTGGGGAAAAGAAACAACCACCAGCCTCGAAATCAAAGCCGAAGGCCTCCGAGCAATCTTCGAGAAACGCACCATCTGGCAAACCCTGGAATACCGAGGCACCACACTCGGCGAGATTGCGTGGGCGCTCGCCGCGCATGCGATGGACCGCCCCGGCGGTGCGCTACCTCTGGTGCATGGCACGGTGGGCGATACGGTGGGAGAGCGTGAGCGAACGTATGAGGGCTGGAACCTGGCGAATAACCTTATCGGTAAACGCTGGACGGAACTTTCGGGGGTTATCAACGGGCCTGACATCATGATTCGCCCGCGCTGGGCAGACGATGCTCAGACACGAATCGAGTGGGCCCTAGTGCATGGCACGGAAGCATACCCGTTCATTGCTCAGGACTGGGTTCCTGACTTTGACACGACCGCCGACTTGGGGGAGGTTCCGGATGTTTCGGTGACCTCATCAGGCAAGAACCTAGTTCACCGCATCTGGTGCACTGGTGCCGGCGAGGGCGAGGGCACGGCCCGCGCCCATGCCGAGATTCTCTCGAACGTCTGGCGCCGCGACCAACCCTTTGTCGAAGACGTGATGAGCGACGCCGACCAGGCAAGCCCGGATGTTCTGCGGCAGAAGGCACACGGCGAGCTCCTATCCCGCCAGGCAATGATTGACCAGGTCACGCTGACGTTCGCCGCGAACTCACAAAAGACCCCGCTGGGCTCCTTCTTCGTCGGGGACACAGCGAACGTGACTCTCACTGGCTGGAAGACCATCCCCGACGGGACGCGGCCCATGCGAATCATCAAGATGAACGGCGACCTCAGCCCACAGGTCACACTGGATTTCCAACAGGCACAGTGGGAGAACGCCTAAGAGAAGGAGGTACCGCATGGTGATGTATATTGACCAGCGGCCTACCCGCACAGCTGACACGCTCCGTGAGCAGATGCGCCGGCTGCGTGTGCCAGCATCAACACCTCATGGCATCAAGATTGCCACTGCTGCAGAGGCCACCCTGTACATGGACACAGGCGGCACTGCTCGCCGCTGGGATGGAGACACCATCGCCAGCTTCGACGCGCGCCTCACAGAGGCAACCAAAGTCGTGGCGAAAGCCAACGAGACGCTGGTGGCAGCAGAGCGGAATCTTGTTGAGGCGGAACGCCGCATTGCCGCCGTAGAGGCGGGCTCTGGGATGGACGATGACACGGTTGCTGCGAAGGCGGTTGCCGGCATCAAGAAAATGCCGTCCCCGCCCTTCGACGGCAGGAACCTCATCGTCCCCGGCACCCTCGACGTGAAACAGCTCAACGTGACCGAGGAGCTTGCCGCCTCAGTCGTGCGGGCGATGTCAGCTGAGACGAAGAAGCTGGTAGTCACGGAGGACGCGATCCTCCAGCGGGCAACCGTTATCGAGAACATCGTCACCCCAGAGGTGATCGCTCAGCGTATCCGAGTTGAGGACATCGCAGCAGAGATGATGACAGCCTCCCTGTTGCAGACTGACCGAGATTCCCGCCGCGGCATGAAGCTCAACAACACTGGCATCAGCGCGTTCAACGCCGCCGGTGAACAGACCGTGAAGATTGATGCCAGCGGAACAGACAACTACATCCGAGGAATATTCTCCACCGCCGCCGATGATCGCGCCGGCATCACCATCCGCACCACGCAGGGACCTGTCTCGGGGGGAGAATCAATCATTGAGATGCGCCCTCTGGATGCCGCTCAGCGGGCACCTATCGGCATCATCCGCATGTCCCCGCAGGGTGCACTGCATATAGGCATGAAGCCATTCGGTACATCAGACTCGGAGACCAGAGGGTTCTTCGTAGACCCGCAGGGTGGCGTGAACGTTACCGACAGTCTCCGCGTTCAGAAAAACATGCGCCTGGACGGGCTCTGGTCGATGACGAAGAACATGTGGGTGCGGTCGGTCGGACCGTACCGTATTGAATCTGGCAAGTGGGTCGAGGTTCGGTTCTCCTGGCCAGAGCTGGAGCAGCAGCCGTTCCTCCTTGCCCAGGCGTTCGGGTCTCAGGCATTGGTGACCACCATGAGCGACGTGAATCGCCGCGGTGGGCTTCTGCGCATCTACAACATCGGGCGAGATACCGCGGATGGTGTCTGGACAGACGTGTACTTGATGCCATTCAACCGCGGCACACCTGCCCCATAAAAAGAAAGGGAAACAGCCAACATGAGCACGCTGACACGCGACCAGCTCCTCGCGAAGACCATCTACCTCACGCAGGAAAATAACCGCCTGCGTGAGGAACTGCTCGACGCGCACATCACCGCCGGCACCATCCGCCTAGACAATACCGAGGACACGAAGGAACAGGAGGCGGCAAATGCCTGACACCACGGTCAAATACGCCACCGTGTACGCCAACATGGCGACCCACCAGCTCCTCGCCGGTGAGCCCGCACCAATCACCTCCGGAATCGTCACCTTCACCCCAACCTCCATGAGCCACGACGACACCACCGTATACACCGCATGCGAGGTAAAGGGATATCTGGTCAATGGTGTACTCCGCACCCACCCCAATGGCGGCGCTCGCGGCGTACAGCTCATCGCACCGGCCAAGTACAACGTACAGGTCTCTGCACGTACCGCAACCTCGCGCCAAATCATCATTGACTGCGTCCCTCTCACCGTCCAGCCTGGCCAGGAAATCAACCTCGCCACCGCCGCGGGGGACAGCATCAACGAGGTCCCCAACCAGGCACCCCAGCACCAGCCTCCGGCACAGACCCGGCACTGGGTCGCCGAGGACCTGGGCAACGGGCTCGCCCGAATCGTAGAAAAGGAGAAGAACTAATGGCAGACGACAAGGTCGTGTTCGACCGCCTGGTCATCGCAGACGAACAGGGGCACCTCACCGGCAAGCCCGCCGAAGGTGTCCAGCAGCAGATTGACCAGGCGCTCGCTCCGGTGGAGAAGATCCCCGCCGGCGGCGCGCAGGGCGAGGTTCTCGCGCGTGCTTCGAATGACGGAACACAGCTTACCTGGCGCACCGTGCGCGATGGTGTTGACGGTAAGAATGGCCGTGACGGTGTGGACGGTCAGCCGGGCCGAGATGGCACTGATGGCGCACCTGGTCGTGACGGCGTGAGCATCAAGCGCGTAGAGCCTTCCGCGTCCGGTACGGGCGCTACCGTCGTGATGAGTGACGGAACCACCACCGACGTGCCCATGGAGATTAAGGCGCTGTGGACCCCCGAGGTGCAGGCGCGCGCCCAGGGGTGGTGGCTTTCGTTCAACCCGAAGGATGCTGAAGCCGCAAAGAAGGAAAAATACGGTGTCCCGCTCATCCATGCGGACGTGTCCAATCTGAACACGCCTATCCCGATTGTGCCGCGGTTCCCTGACGTCGTCCCTGAGCGCCGCCTGATTACGATTCCGACCCCGAAGCAGCCTGGCGTGGTCTGGAAGATGGACGGTGTAGAGGCTGCGCCGGGTGACCATGTGATTCCTGGTGAGGACCGCCGAGAAATCATGCTCGAAGCCACCCCCGAACCGGGCTACGTGTTCAGCAGCAGCAAGCTCGAGTTCCCCGTCGTGTTCGGCTCTCTGCAGGGTCGTACTCTCGCAATCAGTGAGGATCCGTCTAAGCGACAGGCTGGCACTGCGCTGGTGCCGGCACCGCCTGAGAATGAGCGCGCGGCATGGGGTGGCAAGAAGAACCTCGGTCTGAAGCCGAACAATGGCTTTGGCGGACGAGACGACGTTGAATCACAATACGGGATGTACGGTACCGCGCTGGCTGAGCTTGCCGGCAAGCAGGTCCCCAGAACGTGGGTTGTCACGGATGACCTGAAGTTGAAGCCCGCAGGCCCCGGTAACGCCGAATCTGAGTTGTTCGTCACAACTGGCACCCCGAACGCAACGATTGAGATTGACGTTGCAGAGGTAACTACCCCTGCCCCCAGCCTGACGTTGGACTGGCTGCAGGACCACAGGTATGTGGCCGGTGGTCGGAGCTACACGGTTTGGCTGGCAGAGGCAGGCCGTCAGGCATCGATGGAATCAATGGTTGATGGCACTGGAACAGGTTTGCGAGTCAATGCCGGCACCAGCGTAGGCACCTGGCGGTTCGAGTTTATGAACCTGAGCTGCACCATCACCGCGCCGTCCGGCGCGCAGGTGACTCATAAGTGGAGTCAGAACGAGGACAGGCACCGGGGTAGGGTTCTCGGAATCCGCGCATCCAACAACAACATCTCAACCGGGGGATTCCGCGTCTACCTTGGACCTGATACCCCCCAGAGTGAGGACCGAGGAGCGCGAGTACCCTAATGACAGCCTACGTCTTCAGCAAGTATCCAGATGGTCGCCGCCATGCGCTCGCAGTCAAGGCATTTAACGCTGAGACGAGCAAATGGGAGCCCATCGGCAGTCGGCAGTACCCAGAGGTGGTCTTCCCTGGACTGATGGACGTCGCAAACTACGCCGGTGCCGGCACCGTCTGGCAGCGAGACATTTCCCAGATGCCGCTCGCCGAGAATTCGGCAGAGATGGCAGCCTGGATGGAACGGAACAACCCAGACCCGTGGGGAAGGACAGGAGACGGGAAGTTCCCTGGAAACCCCCGTGTGAAGACAGGCACCAACACGTCCGTTGCTGGCACGTCACCAATCCCCGCGTATCTCGTGGATTCCTCTCACCCCGACTGCCATTTCCAGAAAATGGAAGCAACACGAGGCGTGGGGCTCACCCCGTGGGCCGCGCAGAACATTCTCAGCGGAATGATCCCGATGCCAGAATTCGCGGAGCCTGCGAGGATTGGTGACCGAGGCCTGGCAATCTGGGACGTCCACACCGGCGTCATCCGTGAGTACTTCATGGTAAACCGGGCTGCGAACGGTGACGGCTGGACCGCTGTATCCGGTGGCTTCTCGGTCATGTCCCCAGGTTTCAAGAAGCTCGCACAGGAGAACTGGGCAACCCAGCTCCAGCTAGGTTCCTCCGCTGTCGCCCGCATGCACAACACGTTAGGTTTCGTGGGCATCGACGAGGTCCGCTGCGGCCAAATCAATCACGCGCTCGCGTTCACCTTTGGTGCAGTGTCAAAGGGGAACCCGCCGTCGTGGCCGGCACAGATGACGGACGGTAAATCGCCGGCCAGCGAGGCGCCGTCGTCACCTGTGCATGGGCAGTGGGGGCGCCTGGCCGCGGATGTGAATCCCTGGTTCAACCCAAAGACCGGGCTCCCATACAACCCGATGACACGACTGCTCATTGTTGCGGCGAAGAAGTACGGAATCGTCGGCACCGACACCAATGCTTTTTGTCACGCGTTCAATTTCGAAGACGGGCAGACCGAGAAGGCGTTCACCGGCGTTGATCCGTGGGACGTGGAGAAGACTCGAATCCTCGCTGACCGTGTCAGCACGACAGCGGTGGACGGCAGCATGCTGAACGCTTTCAGCGTGAAGGATTTCCCATGGGACCGCACCGAGTGGGCACCCCGTGACTGGGGCCGCCCGGACGTGGACTTCACCCCGCGTGAGGGCGGTGCTGCGTGGCGTCGTGACCGTGATGGGGTCGGGGAAGGAGTGCGATGACCCCATGGGATTTACCTCCCGAGATTTGGACTCTGGGAGGTGTTCTGATGGGCACCTTGATTCCAGCTGCGATGACATTTCTGAATGGGCGAGCGGCTGCAAAACATGAGTCGAATCGGACGCTGATTGATTCTCTTGAGCGCCGCATCGCCGAATTGGAATCAAGCCTGCAGAAGGAGAGCGCAGCTCGCGCCTCACTGGAGACGGATATTCGTAGCCGTGAGGACGAGGCACGCGCCAGGGAAGAGAAAGCGTATGCGGCAACTGACCGCGCCCGCCTCGCGATGAGCATGGCGATTGCCCACATCACGCGCCTCTCGAATCACATCGAGTCGGGGTCGCCGCCTCCGCCTCCGCCTCTGCCGTCTGAGGTTGCGGAATGGGTCGCTGCCGAGCTTTGGACGTCGAAGCTCGGTAAGGACGGCAAAGACGGCAAAAAGGATAAGTAATAAGGAAGGTGTGGGTGTCTCTAATGAAGACACCCACACCTTTTTGCCCTATAAGTAAGGAGACTCATATGAAGTATCAGGACATCACCGAGTGGAACGCCACTTCGTTCACCGAGGCAAGCCGCACCATGGACGACATCGATACTATCGTCATCCACCACTGGGGTGATGACAACCAGCGTTTCGAGAAGGTGTGCGAGTTCTTCGCCAGCGGCCCCGGCACCTCCGCACATTTTGTGGTGGAGGCTGGTCGCTGCGCCCAGCTTGTCGAGATTAAGGACATCGCCTGGCATGCAGGTAACTGGGCGGCTAACCAGCGCTCGATTGGTATCGAGTGCCGACCCGAGATGAGCCCGGAGGACTTCGAGACGGTCGCCCAGGTAATCGCCGATCTGGAGACCTTCTACAGCCGGTCCTTCTACGTGCACGGTCATAAGGACTTCTTCGCCACTGCCTGCCCCGGCCGCTGGTACGACCAGCTGGATCGCCTCATTGACCGCGTGAACGCGATCAAGGAGGGCAAGATTGAGAACGGTATCGAGGGCGTCCCCGCACCGCTGGAGAAGGACAAGGTCTCAGAGCTGCGAGAATCCTGGGCGAAGCTGAAGGACGCAGTGACCGAGTTCGAGGAGAAGATTGATAATGCGTAACCTGTCGCGTCGTCAGCGCGCCGCACTCCGCAAAATGTTGTACGTGCTCGCCCCGTCAATTTCTGCGGTGTTGGTTGCTTTCGGCATCTGGACGAGTGACCAGGCGGCAGTGGTGACCGGTGCTGTAACTGCGATTTTGCCGAACATCCTCGCCTTCTTCAATACCGACCCGGGCATGTATGAAGATGCCGTCGACGATGTATCTGCGGAGCCTGGCGACTCCGTTGAAAATCGTGAGTAAATTGTGACCAATGGGTGTTGCACCCCTTGAGCTCCGCGGAATATCAAGGAAGTTAGCCCCGCTGGTAAACAAGGCTTTCTAAAACTTGCGGGGTACCTAAGTACCTCTCTGGTTTAAGGGCAGAGACCCCCTGTGTTCCCCCTCCTCTAAGGGGAACGTAGGGGGTTTCTTTATGCCCAATTCTTGGCACGGATTCCCTGCCCAGATTTCGGGGAGGCGCCCGCCCGGTGACGAAACCGCTTGCGGGTCGCGCGGGAGCCCGTATAGTGGGAACTATCGGCGGTACCGCACACCGCCCGCGCCTATCATGAGCGCCCTAAGCGGCGTTGCACGTAGCGCCGGGGAAAACGCGAGAGCACCGCCGATACACAACCACCGACCACGAGCTAAGGACCAACGATGAGCCAGCCGAACTTCCCACCCGCCCGACTCTTTGACGCTTTCGCCAAGCCCGCCTCCACCGAACAGCCCGCGAAGAAGGGCCTGCTCGGCAAGCTGGGCCTGGGCGAATCCTCCGAGGAGGACAACTACACGACCGTCATGCTGGTCGGTTTCAACTCCGTGAAGGAACCCCCGGGCAACGGTGAGGACGCCCTCGACGTGATTCACCGCGCGTTCGACCCGTGCGATGAGAGCCCCGGCTTCGACATGGACGACTTCTACGACTATGCTTCCGTCGCCCCGCAGCTACAGAACAGCGACGACTCCGAATCCACGGTTCTGGTGTGGCCCAAGATGTTCTACAACATGGTCACCATCCCGGAGCGCCACCTGCGCCTGCTCGTGGTGACCGGCCCCGCCCCGAGCCTGTGCCTGCAGCGGTTCATGACCCGCTTCTTCAAGTACGTGAAGAAGCTCCACGTGGACCACGCGATCTTCGTTGAGACCTTTGAGGATCAGGTGGCGCACACCCGCCCGTACCCGTACACGCTGACCACTTACGACGAGAAGCTGGCGGCAATCCCCGGTATTCTGCACGAGTATTTCACCGGTTCTACCTCGGTGACGATGGCAATGTCTGCGCTCGCCGCCGAGCACGGCCTGTCCTCCTCGGTCATGCTGCGTATGAGCATCCCGGGGTATCTGAGCTTTGACCAGCAGAACCCGCGTGCGGTCGTGAGCCTGATCGAGGCGCTGGAGGTCATCCTCGGTATCAAGGTCGAGTCTGAGGAGTACGACCGCCTGCGCACCCATGCTGATGAGTGGGAGGCGGAGCTCGCCGAAGAAATGGCGAAGGACTACGAGAAGGTTGAGCTGGTGCGTGAGATTGAGCAGAAGATGGATTCGACTCTGCGCACTGTCTCCGGTGAGGTGATTGCCGAGGATATTGAGGGCTACCTGGATTCCCTCAGCGGCGCCTCCGAGGGCGTAAACCCTGCCGATGATGGTGCGGATTCCGCGGAGGATTCTTCGGAACGTTAGGTCCGTTCGCACATATGGCGCGGGTATGGGAAAATGATAGGTAACTATGCCCATACCCGCAGCCAGCATCTCGAAAGGATGATGTGATTGGCACCCATGTCGAAGAACCCGCCCGTTCCGGCGGCGACCGACCCCGCGATTATTCGCAACTTCTGCATTATCGCCCACATTGACCACGGTAAGTCCACCCTCGCAGACCGTATGCTGCAGGCCACCGGCGTGGTTGCCCCGCGCGATATGAAGGCGCAGTACCTGGACCGCATGGACATTGAGCGTGAACGCGGTATCACCATTAAGTCTCAGGCTGTGCGCATGCCCTGGGATGTTGACGGCACCTCCTACGCGCTGAACATGATTGACACCCCCGGCCACGTGGACTTCACCTATGAGGTATCCCGCTCCCTGGCTGCGTGTGAGGGTGCGCTTCTGCTCGTGGACGCCGCCCAGGGTATTGAGGCTCAGACCCTGGCGAACCTGTACCTGGCAATGGAGAACGACCTGACCATCATCCCGGTGCTGAACAAGATTGACCTTCCCGCGGCTCAGCCCGATAAGTACGCTGAGGAGCTGGCGAACCTGATTGGTTGCGAGCCGGACGAGGTTCTGCGCGTATCGGGTAAGACCGGTGAGGGTGTTGAAGCTCTGCTGGACCGTATTGTGGAGGCGATTCCCGCCCCGCAGGGTGACGCATCCGCCCCGGCGCGTGCCATGATTTTTGACTCGGTGTACGACTCGTACCGCGGCGTGGTTACCTACGTGCGTGTTGTGGACGGTAGCCTGCAGCCGCGTCAGAAGATTAAGATGATGTCCACCGGCGCTGAGCATGACCTGCTCGAAATCGGCGTGATTTCCCCTGAGCCTGTCCCGTCGAAGGGCCTGGGCGTGGGCGAGGTGGGTTACCTCATTACCGGTGTGAAGGATGTCCGTCAGTCCCGTGTGGGTGATACTGTCACCTCCGCCGCGAAGCCTGCGCAGGAGTCCCTGGGCGGTTACGAGGACCCCAAGCCGATGGTGTTCTCTGGCCTGTTCCCGATTGACGGTTCGGACTACCCGGCGCTGCGTGACGCGCTGGATAAGCTGAAGCTCAACGATGCCGCGCTGATTTACGAGCCGGAGACTTCTGCTGCTCTGGGCTTCGGTTTCCGCTGTGGCTTCCTGGGTCTGCTGCACCTGGAGATTGTGCGTGAGCGCCTGGAACGCGAGTTCAACCTGGACCTGATTTCGACCGCTCCGAACGTTATTTACGACGTGGTGGATGAGGCTGGTAACGCTAAGCGCGTGACCAACCCGAGCGAGTTCCCCGAGGGTAAGGTCGCGACAATTCGCGAGCCCATGGTGGCGTGTACGATTATTGCCCCGAGCGAGTACATTGGCGCGATTATGGAGCTGTGCCAGGCTCGCCGCGGCCAGATTGGCGGCATGGATTACCTCTCCGAGGATCGTGTGGAGATGCGTTACCGCCTGCCCCTGGCAGAGATCGTGTTCGACTTCTTCGATCAGTTGAAGTCCCGTACCCGCGGTTACGCGTCGCTGGACTGGAAGTTCGACGGTGAGGAAGAGGCTGACCTGGTGAAGGTCGACATCCTGCTGCAGGGTGAGAAGGTGGATGCGTTCAGCGCCATTACTCACCGCGATAAGGCGTACTCGTACGGCCTGATGATGACTTCTAAGCTGCGTGAGCTGATTCCTCGTCAGCAGTTTGAGGTGCCGATTCAGGCGGCTATCGGTTCGCGTATTATTGCCCGCGAGAATATTCGCGCGATGCGTAAGGACGTTCTTTCGAAGTGTTACGGTGGCGATATTTCGCGTAAGCGTAAGCTGCTGGAGAAGCAGAAGGAAGGCAAGAAGCGCATGAAGATGGTTGGTCGTGTGGAGGTTCCTCAGGAAGCCTTCATTGCGGCACTGTCTTCGAGCGAGGAGAAGGAAAAGAAGAAGTAGCCTTTCGCTGCTGTAGCTTTTCCGGCTGTGTGCTGACCTGTTGATTGTGGAGAACCCGGCTGGTGCCTCGTGTACCGCCGGGTTCTCTGCACGCTGTCTGTTGATACTACCCGCCTGCTGATACTACCCGCGTAGCCGCATGCGCGGTGCCCATATTTGATCCCCCCGACCTCTACACCTAGTTCCAGGAGGCAGAATGCCCGCCCAGCCCACCGGCGCCCCCGCACCCCGCGACGGGCGCATCCCCGCCACCAGCGCGGCAGGATGCGAAACCCGCGACTTCAGCCTCTACGTACACATCCCCTTCTGCTCCGTACGCTGCGGCTACTGCGACTTCAACACCTACGCCACCGAAGACTTCGGCGACGGCATCGGCCTCGGCACCTACGCCGACGACGCCATCGCAGAAATCCTCTTCGCCGCCCGCACCCTCGAAGCCTCCGGCGTCGCAAAACGCCCCATGCACACCGTCTTCTTCGGAGGTGGCACCCCCACCAAACTGCCCGCCCGCGACCTCGTACGCATCCTGCAGGCAGCCATCGACGTATTCGGCCTCGTCGAGGGTGCAGAAGTCACCACCGAAGCGAACCCCGACTCCGTCACCCGCGAAGACCTGCAAACCCTCAAGGACGGTGGCTTCACCCGCGTCTCCTTCGGCATGCAATCCGTCGTCCCCGAGGTGCTACAGGTACTCGACCGCACCCACATACCCTCCAACGTGCCGAAGGTCGTCGCCTGGGCCAAGGAGGTCGGCCTGCAGGTGTCCGTGGACCTGATTTACGGTTCGCCGGGGGAGAGCCAGCAGCAGTGGGAGCAAAGTGTTCGCGCCGCAATTTCCTACGAGCCGGACCATATTTCCGCGTACTCTCTGATCGTGGAGGACGGCACCAAGCTTGCCGCGCAGATCCGCCGTGGCGAATACACCATGCCCGATGAAGACCTCATGGCGGATATGTACCTGCTCGCCGAGGAGCTACTCACCGAAGCCGGCTACAACTGGTACGAGGTCTCCAACTACTCGCGCAGCGCGGACACTCGCAGCGACCACAACCTCGCCTACTGGCGCAACCAGGACTGGTGGGGCATTGGCCCCGGCGCGCACTCGCACGTGAACGGTACCCGCTGGTGGAACGTGAAGCACCCGGTGCCCTACGCGCAGAAGGTGCGTGCGGGGGAGTCCCCGGCGGCGGCACGTGAGGTGCTGGACACCGCCACCCGTGCTTTTGAGACGATTATGCTCATGATCCGTGTGCGTGAGGGTTTGGCGATGCGCGAGCTGCTCGCGGTGCACGATGAGGCGCAGCTGGGCGCCTCGTTGCGCTGGCTAGTTTCTCAAGCTCTGATTGAGCCTGATGCTTTGAATTCTCAAGCTGAACCTGACCCTGAAGCCCACGTGCGACTGACCCTCAAGGGGCGACTTCTGGGCGACGCTGTGACCCGTGAGCTGCTCCCGGAGGTCTCTGACGAGCACGAGGAACACTAAGAAGCATTGGTCTGACAAGGGGCTTTTCAATCGGGGCGGCGTTCCGGTTCTGGTCTGTCGCAGCTCCACTTGATGCTTTTCTCTGACGCTGCCTGCGAATGGCGTGCACCCCGGTATTGCCGTAATATTTCGGTGATTTCGGGGTGTTTTTGCGGGTCTTAAAAAACTTTTAAAAAATTTTTCGGGGCTGTTTGGGGGTACTTTAGGGGAGCGCCAAACCTTACATTGGCGTGCTAATTGTTTGCATTTGTGCTGGACTAGCCGAAAGAATTTTCCACTCCTTCATGCCGCTTTTAGGGTGCGTATTTTTCGAATACTTTCCTGAGAAAAAATTTTCCAAAACACCCAATTTCAAGTTGTGGTTGAAGGTTACGCTGTGCCATAATAGGTCATGGCAGGACGGTATATGTCTAACAGCGTGTTCTCGTCTTTGCTGAAGTTGAGTGAATACGGTTGTGGGCTCCTGGTAACAGGGGCCCACGATCGTTTAACAACGATTATCTACAGCACCATTCGGTAGAATTTGCAGTAATTCACGCGCACTAGGCAAAGAAGCCCCACTTAAACGTAGAACGCCCCACACACAACGTGCGGGGCGTTCATCGTAAAAGCTATCAGCGCGGTTTAGGACCGGCAGTTCTTAGGATTCTGCGGATTCTGCGTTCTCGGTGGAGTAGAAGCGGTCCAGCAGACGCGGGTTCATACGGTAGCTGTACGGCTCACCGCGGTTCACCTCAATACCAGCGCGCAGCGATGCAATAGCCATGAACAGCCACACGAGCGCACCCAGAACCATGGCAATGTTGCCCATGCCGGGCAGGAACGACACAACCCACAGAGCCACCAGAGCAATGGAGGGCAGGAGGGTGAAGTTCATCGCCTCGCGAGCCTCCTGCTCAGCGAAGGGCGCGTTATTGCGGCTGACGTAGAAAACCGCAGCGGAAGGGATGATGCCGAGAATGCCGCCGAAATGCGCGAAAGTCGCACGGTTGCGGTCCTGAATCACGCTAATCTTACGGGTTTTCTGAGGCCCGGTTGCCGGGCGAACATCGTTAGTCACGAAAATCCTGGTTCGATAGAAGTTTCTTGTGGTGATCACCTAAGCCGGTGGAAATACCCTCCGAAGAGGCAAATCGTTTGAGCGGTGGTGACCTAAGAGTGTAGTGATGGTGCAACATAAACCCACAGGGTCAATGCCACATACTCAACTATTGTACCGCTTTAGGGGACGAAACCCACAGGATAATGCCCTCGAGGGAAAGGTTCTGAGCAAATTCACACCTGCGCCCGCAGACGGGGGCGCAATAGCGGGTTTCCGTGTGGTTAGGCACCCGGCTCGGTGAGAAAATCGATGAGCGATTCGACCGGACCGAGCAGCGTCGGATCCAGGTCAGCGTATGAGTCAACGCGGGAGAGAATATGCTTCCACGCCTGCGCCACATCCGCTTGCGTTTCGTGCGGCTGACCCAGACGACGCAGCGTGCCCTTCTTGAAGTCCTCACCGCGCGGAACCTGCGGCCACGCCTTCAGACCCAGCACCGAGGGCTTGACCGCCTGCCAAATATCGATGAACGGGTGACCCACGATCTTCACGTGCCCGGCGGCACCCGGCACGGCAAGCGCCTCGGCAACAATGCGCTGCTCTTTCGTGCCCTCAATCAGGTGGTCGACCAGAATACCCAGGCGGCGGCCCGGGCCCGGCGCGAACTCACGAATAGCGCCGGCAAGATCATCCACGCCGTGCAGCGGCTCCACAACAATGCCCTCAACGCGCAGATCGTGGCCCCAGACCTTCTCCACGAGCTCGGCGTCGTGCAGACCCTCAACCCAGATGCGGGAGGCGCGCGCCACCCGAGCCGGGGCGTTCTTCACCGCGATAGAACCGGAACGAGAAATCGTGCGCTTCGGCTCCTTCGCCGCCACCGGGGCGACAATCTCAACGGGCTCACCCTCAATCAGGTAGCCCGGACCCAGCGGGAAATTCTTTACGCGACCCTTCGCGTCTTCGAGTCCGAAGAACAGGGCACCGCCGATGCGTTCAGCCTTCACGACCTCACCCACCCAGCCGTTAATATCCTCAATCAGCAGGCCGCGGCGCAGCGGCACCTTACGTGGGGCCGGCGCCTGGCGGCTCATGCGGGCGGCGTTTAGATCCTGGGCACCCCAGCCGTAGGGGGAGTGGTGGGTACTCAACGTATTCTCCTTTGGGGCGGTAGGGGCAGCAGAGCCAGTAGGGGCGGTGACCGCGCCGGAACCGTGAGACAGAACAATCAGACGGAACCGTGAGACAGAACCGGCGGGGGAACTAAAACGGGGTTCGGAGCGCACCGCAGATTAAGCGGATAGCGGGAGCGACCCCCTTTCAGCCTAGCCATTGTATCGGGTCGGGGGTAGTATCCCCTAGAATTGATACGACCATTATTGGCGGTGCACTCATCGAGCACCGCCATCGTCTCGAGAGGAAGGAAACGCATGAGCCACTACGATACTCTCGGCGTATCGAACGACGCCAGCCCCGAAGAGATCAAGAAGGCGTACCGAAAGAAGGCACGCCAGCTGCACCCCGACGTGAACCCCTCCGAGGACGCAGCCGAAGAATTCAAGCACGTCACCCTCGCCTACGAGGTGCTCTCCGACCCCGAAAAGCGCCGCAACTATGACACCACCGGCGACGAACAGGGCCGCGCAGGCTACCCCGGAGGCGGCGGCTACCCGGGTGGCGGATTCAGCGGCTTCGGCGGTTTCGAGGACCTGCTGAACATGTTCACCGGCGGCGCGGCAGGTGCCCGCGGCCCCGCATCCCGCATGCGTCAGGGCCAGGACGACCTGATTACCCTCTCCATCAGCCTGCAGGACGCCGTGTTCGGTGTTGAGAAGACCATTGAGCGTCGCTCCGCCGTGACCTGTAAGTCCTGTAACGGCGAAGGCACCGCAGAGGGCACCCAGCCCGAAACCTGCACCACCTGCTCTGGTCACGGTTTCATGCAGCGCCGCGTGCAGTCCATCCTCGGTACCGTCATGCAGCAGGTCGAATGCCCCGACTGCCACGGCTACGGCACCGTCATCAAGACCCCCTGCCCTGAATGTCACGGTCAGGGCCGCGTACGTGAAGACGTGCCGCTGACCTTCAACGTTCCCGCCGGCGTGCACGACCAGGCGCGTATCCGCCTGCGCGGCAAGGGCGAGGCAGGCCTGTACGGTGGCCCCAACGGCGACCTGTACATTGACCTGAACGTTAAGCGTGACAAGTACTTCAGCCGCGAGGGCGACAACCTGGTCACCACCGTGAACATCCCCATGGTCGCGGCGGCGCTGGGCACCACCATCCCGCTGAAGACCTTCGACGGCGACCAAGAAGTTGCTATCCCCGCAGGCACTCAGAGCGGTGACGTGATCACCCTCAACGGCCTGGGCGCAACCGTGCTCGGCACCGAGCGTCGTGGCGACCTGCTGGTGCGTATTCAGGTGGTCACCCCCACCGACATGACCGAAGAGCAGCGTGAACTGCTGCGCCAGTTCGCCGCCCTGCGCGGTGAATCTCTCACCGAAGGTTCGCAGGTCAAGCACCGCGGTGGTCTCTTCTCCCGCCTGAAGGACCAGTTCAAGTAGGATCCCTACACCAAGCTGAGGATGCGGCGGGTGCGGGTTGAGTCCCGC
>NZ_KV807678.1:104493-279539 GCF_001812085.1 Rothia sp. HMSC065C12 | reverse complement strand
GAGGATGCGGCGGGTGCGGGTTGAGTCCCGCACCCGCCGCATTCCTGTCAGCACTGCGCTGTACGCGCCCGCGCTAAGCTGCGCACCTATTTCACACGCCACCCGCACACTACCCACGCTTTCAAACCGCACCCTCAAGGAGAACCATGAGCGCCCCCATCTTCTACATCAGCACGGAAGAATACGACGCACTCACCCCCGGCGCCACCTGCGCGCTCGGCGGCTCCGAAGGCAAGCACGCCCTCGTCAAGCGCCTTGAGCTCGGCGAACGCATCGACCTGGGTGACGGCACCGGCCGCCGCGCACTCGGTACGGTCGCCTCCATCAATGCGGACGGCGTGAGCGTGCAGGTGCAGGAGCTGCGCGAGGAACGCAGCGTGCCCTCCATCTACCTGGTGCAGGCGCTCGCGAAGGACGGCCGCGACCTGCTCGCCATCGAAACCGCGACCGAGCTGGGCGTGTACGGTGTGCTTCCGTGGAGCGCGGACCGCTCCATCGTGCGCTGGAAGGGGGAGCGCGCCTCCAAGGCACACACCAAGTGGCAGAACACCGTCACCGCCGCGGCGAAGCAGTCGCGCCGCGCACTCATTCCCGAAGTGTACGACCTGTACAACACCGCCGACCTGGTGGAACTCATCGAAGAAGTTGCAGGCTCCGAGCAGTCTGCCGCCGTGTTCATCCTGCATGAGCAGGCGACCGAACGCCTCAGCGCCCTGGCACGCAAGCTTGTCGAGGCAGAGAACCTGCCCGAAGAAATCTACCTGCTCGTCGGCCCCGAAGGCGGCATCAGCGACCGCGAAGTGCAGCTCTTCACCGACGCCGGCGCGCAGCTGGCACTACTCGGTGACGAGGTGCTGCGTTCCTCCACCGCCGGTTCTGCTGCCATGTGCACCCTGAACGTGGTGCTGGGCCGCTGGTAGAGCGCCGCTGACAGGAATCCACCAGGGCGTGGCGCATCACACCCATCTATACTTGTAAATACATCACTAGCCAAGGAGCCCATATGACTACCTCCCGACCTCTCTCGACCGCACGCACCGTATCCTTCAAGAGCGCCGCAGAAATGATTGCCGTGCTCGGCCCGCAGGACGCGCACCTGGCAATTATCGAGGACTACTTCGAGCAGATTAGCCTGCGTCCCAAGGACCTGGACGTGCTCATCACCGGCCCCTCCGAGGCCGTCAACACCGCCGCTAAGCTGCTGAACGAGCTGCGCGTGCTCTCCAGCCACGACACGCAGATTACCGTGCAGGTCATTCACCGCCTCATGGGCATGCTCGGTGACGAACTGAGCAACCCGGCGCACTCGCTGTCCACCAGCATCCTCTCCACCCGCGGCACCACGATCCGCCCCAAGACCATTAACCAGAAGAAGTACGTGGACGCTATCGACGCGAACACCGTCATCTTCGGCATCGGCCCGGCGGGTACCGGTAAGACCTACCTCGCCATGGCGAAGGCAGTGCAGGCGCTGCAGACCCACGAAGTGAACCGCATTATCCTCACCCGCCCCGCCGTGGAGGCTGGCGAGCGTCTGGGCTTCCTGCCCGGCACCCTCAACGAGAAGATTGACCCGTACCTGCGCCCGCTCTACGATGCACTGCACGACATGCTCGAGCCCGAAACCATCCCCAAGCTCATGGAGGCGGGCACCATCGAGGTCGCACCGCTGGCGTACATGCGCGGCCGCACCCTCAACGACGCATTCATCATCCTTGACGAGGCGCAGAACACCACCGCCGAGCAGATGAAGATGTTCCTGACCCGCCTGGGCTTCGGCTCGAAGATGGTCATTACCGGTGACATCACCCAGATTGACCTGCCCGGTGGCGCGGCCTCCGGTCTGAAGCAGGTGCGCAATATTCTGCAGGGCGTGGAGGATATTCACTTCAGCATCCTGGAATCCTCCGACGTGGTTCGCCACACCCTGGTGTCGAACATTGTGTCCGCCTACGACCAGTGGGGCGAAGACCAGAAGGCAATGGAACGCAAGCGCAACCGCAAGGTCAAGCGCGCCACCATCGAGGCCGCAGCCGAGAAGCTGCTGGACCGCGCCGGCATTAACGGCGGCTCCGAGAAGAACGCTGAGAAGAACACCGAAGCAAACAACGCACAGACCACCCCGGAAGGACGCTAAACGGTGGCAGAGATCGAATTCGACTGTGAAGAACCCGCAACCGGTGCCGACCCGGCAACCGACGCCTTCATCCGCGAATCTTTCGAAGCGGTAGACACCGAGGTGCTCACCCGCCTCGTCGAGCACGCCTTCAAGCGCATGCACCTTGCCGATGACACCTACCTGTCCATCGCCATTGTGAACGAAGACGAAATGGAACGCGTGCACATCGAATGGATGGACCTGCCCGGTGCAACCGACGTGATGAGCTTCCCCATGGATGAGCTGGAACCGGGAACCCCCGAAAACCCCTCCAGCGGCATGCTCGGCGACATCATCCTCTGCCCGCCCGTTGCCGCACGTCAGGGCGCAGATGCAGGTCACAGCACCCTCGACGAGCTGTGCCTGCTCACCACCCACGGCATTCTGCACTGCCTCGGCTACGACCACGGCACCGCCGAAGAGGAAGCTGAAATGTTCGGCATTCAGCGCTCCATCCTCGAAGAGTTCCTGGGCCGCCCGGCACCGGTCGAAACCCGACACTAGGGGAGCGGCGTGGACATTCTATTCACAGCCCTCCTCGCCGTTCTCGCGCTCTGCCTGACCGTGGTTGCGGCAATCGCCGAAACCGCATTCACCTACCTGCCGCACAACGAGGCTGAGGAAGCGGTAGAGGCACACCCGGACACCCTCGGCGCGCGCGTCCTACAGCGCACCCTCGACGGTGATTCCGAGGCGTACACGCACCCGCTTCGCCTGACCCGCCTCATTGCCGCAGCCGCCGCGGTGCTCGCCACCATGACCTGCCTACTGAACCTGGTCGAGGTGCACGCGCTCGCCGTCGTGTTGACCCTCGTGCTGGTTGCCTTCGTCGGCTACCCGGTGCTACACGTGCTGGCGCGCTCCGCGGGGCGCAACCGCCCGGTCGCGTCGATTCGTGTGCTGGCTCGCCCGGTGCACTACCTGTCGGTTCTGCTGAGCCCGGCGACCGGTCTGCTCGATAAGCTCAGTGTGCGCCTGGCGCCGGAACGTTCGGCTGAGGCCCCGGTGGGTGTGTTCGATGAGGAGGAGCTACGCGAGTTCCTGGACCGCGCCTCCGACGCTGAAACCATCGAGGACGACGAGGCGCAGATGGTGCAGTCCGTCTTTGAGATGGACGATACCCGCATCCGTTCGCTCATGGTTCCGCGTACCGACATGCTCACCGCCAGCCGTGACACCCCTCTGCGTGAGGCGCTGAGCCTGTTCCTGCGTTCGGGTTATTCGCGTATGCCGGTGATTGGTGATTCGAGCGATGAGATTCTGGGCGTGCTTTACCTGAAGGACGCGATGCGCGCCTTCATCCTGCACGGTGAGGCTCCCGAGGGTACCGCCCTGCCGACCGTGGTTGAGCTGATGCGCCCGGCTCGTTTTGAGCCCGAGTCGAAGCGCGCCATGGATTTGCTGCGTGAGATGCAGCGCGAGTCCACGCACGTGGCGATTATTGTTGACGAGTACGGCGGCACCGCCGGTCTGATTACTCTTGAGGATTTGATCGAGGAGCTGGTCGGTGACATTTCTGATGAGTACGACCGTGAGAGCCCCGATTACACACTGAATGATGACGGTACGTTCCGCCTGTCGGCTCGTCTGGGTATTGATGAGCTGGGCGAGATTTTCGGTCGTGAGCTCGACGATGAAGATGTTGATACGGTGGGCGGTCTGCTCGCTAAGCATCTGGGCATGGTGCCGATTATCGGTTCTGAGATTGAGATTGACGGCATTCATATTCGTGCGATTGGTTCGTCGGGTCGCCGCCACCAGGTGGATATGTTGCAGGCGTGGTATGAGCCGCCTCGTGATGAGCAGCAGGGTGCTGAAGGTTCCCCGGCGTCTAATTCCCCGAAGTCTGAGGTTGCTGACATCCTCAGCGTGGATACCAATCCGCCCGCTGTGGCTGAGCCGCACGCGCATCCGGATCTTCCGGGAGATGCTGCAGAGGCTGAACCTGCCACCGACAAGCACGGCAACCGCTAGATATCGAACATAGACGCCGCATTTTCCCTAACACACTTTGAGTCGGCCGCCCCACCCCGGAAGGCGCAGGCAGATGAGGCTGGCACCCCATACACCCCGCACGGGGTTTGATAAGGAGAAACACAATGGACCAGGAGTACACCCCGCTCGATTTGAGCACTCTGGACTTGAGCACCCCGCTACCGACCTACCCGGAGAATTTCCGTTCGGGCTTCGCGTCGCTGGTGGGCCGCCCGAATGCGGGTAAGTCTACTCTGACGAACGCTATGGTCGGTCAGAAGGTGGCTATCACCTCGAACCGTCCGCAGACGACCCGCCACACGATCCGCGGTATTGTGCACAAGGACGAGTACCAGCTGATTCTGGTGGACACCCCGGGTATTCACCGCCCCCGCACTCTGCTGGGTGAGCGTCTGAACGACCTGGTGGCGAGCACTCTTTCGCAGGTGGATGTGCTGGGCTTCTGCATTCCGGCGAATGAGAAGATCGGTCCGGGTGACCGTTACATTGCGTCGCAGCTGGTGGCGTCGAGCAATAAGCCGGTGGTTGCTATTGTGACCAAGGCCGATACCGTGAACTCCGACGAGCTGCGTGAGCAGCTGCTGGCTGTTGAGGCGCTCGGCGAGGAAGTCATGAGCGCTGAGCGTGCGGCTCGTGCTAAGCGCGCCGCGCATCGTGCGAAGCAGAAAGGTAAGGGCCCCAAGGGTAAGGGCGGCAAGAATGATGCTGTGCCTTTCGCGAAGGGTTCGGGCCCTGCGGCTAAGCGCCGTGCCGGTGAGGTCGCTGAGCCGATGCCGGTTGACGGTAAGGGCGGCTGGGCTGCGATTATCCCGGTGTCTGCTGTGAAGCATTTCCAGGTGGATGCGGTTGCTGACCTGCTGGCGCAGTACACTCCGCTGTCGCCGCCGCTGTACCCGGATGGTGAGCTGACCGATGAGCCGGAGGCAACCCTCATCGCGGAGCTGGTGCGTGAGGCGGCCCTGGAGGGTGCGCGTGAGGAGCTGCCCCACTCGATTGCTGTGACGGTTGAGGAGATGGAGTTCCGTGAGGGCCGCCCGGAGGATAACCCGCTGCTGGATGTGCACGTGAACCTGTATGTGGAGCGCGAGTCGCAGAAGTACATCATTATCGGTAAGGGCGGCTCGAACCTGCGCAGGATTGGTACGAAGGCTCGTGAGCAGATTGAGGCGCTGCTCGGTACCCGCGTTTATTTGAATATTCATGTGAAGGTTGCGAAGGAGTGGCAGTCTGACGCGCGTGCGTTGAACCGCCTGGGATTCTAGTAGCTTTCCTGAGCGCATCGCCCTGAGATTTTGCCCTGCGAGGCAGCCCCGAGAGGTTGCCCTTGGGGCGGTCGCGCATCCTTAGTTTTCACCCGGTGGCTTGCAGAAATATGTGCATGCCTCCGGGTGAAACTTTTCACTCTCATTCGGCGCTCATAGGGAAGAGTGTTACTCTGAGAAAGCACTTGCTCACCGGCAGAAAGAGAAAAGGTATGCCCCAGGCACCTCGTTTACGAAGCACCGGTCGTCATATGCGCACGACGGTGATGACTTCAAACCGCAATAAGTGGATTGCTCTGCTTACTGCTTGCATGCTCGTCATTGTTGTTGGCTTTGGTGGCGTGTTGGCTCTGCGTATGCGCAATAATCTGCATACTCAGGAGCTGAACATCAGCAATTACAAGAACGGCCTGGAGAACGGCGCCTTGGACATTCTCGTGATTGGCTCCGACACCCGTAAGGGCAATAACGGCGCGTACGGCGATGAGGATGACCGCAATTCTGAGGCTCGCGCGGACGTGATGATGCTGCTGCAGATCAGCAAGGACCGTAAGAACGTGAGCGTGCTGTCGTTCCCGCGTGACCTGATGGTTGATGTGCCGCAGTGTACTGATCCTGAGAGCGGCACCGTGTACCCGGCTGAGGAGAACGTTCAGATTAACGAGTCTCTGTCTCGCGGTGGCCCCGGTTGTACTGTGGCAACCATTAGCAAGCTGACCGGTGTGAATATTGACCACTTCATGTTGGTGGACTTTAACGCTGTGAAGGAGCTGTCGAAGGTTGTTGGCGGCGTTCAGGTGTGTGTGGACGCTCCGATTGATGACGAGTACAGTGGCCTGAAGCTTCCTGCGGGTACTTCTACTGTTGAGGGTGAGCAGGCTCTTGCGTTCTTGCGTAGCCGCCACGGCTTCTCGGATGGTTCCGATATTGGTCGTATTCAGGCTCAGCAGGGCTTCTTGTCTTCGCTGCTGCGTAAGGTGAAGAGCGAGGGTACTCTGTCGAATCCGGGCCGTCTGATTAACATTGCTGAGGCGATTACTCAGAACGTGACGGTGGATAAGAACCTGGGTAATATCAGCACTCTGGTGGGTGTTGGTGCGGCTCTTGGTGGCGTGGACCTGTCGAACGTTGTGTTTGCGACGGTGCCGACTGAGCCGTGGAGCCAGGATGAGAACCGTCTGCAGGTTTCTGCGGATGCTGCGAACGTGTTCCAGCGTCTGCGTGACGATAAGTCGCTGAAGGAGGAGAAGGCTCCGGAGGCGCCGGCTACTTCTGCCGCTCCGGTTCAGCTGGATCGTACGGTTCCGGTGAGCGTGTACAACGCGACCGGTCTGGATGGCCGTTCGGCTACGATCGCCTCGGTGATTGAGGGCCTGGGCTACACGAATGTTACTCCGGGTACTTCGGCTAACCCGACGAACTTCACCACGGTGTTCTACTCGACCGGTTACGAGGCGGAGGCGAAGGAAATCGCCGCGAAGCTGAACGTGACCCGCGTGGTGGCGACCGAAGAGGTTCAGGGCGTGTCGGTGACTATCGGTACTGACTTCCCGTCCGGTGAGGCGATGGAGAAGCAGGAGGCTGCGATTGCGGGTAACGCGACCGGTCAGACTGCTGATCAGAACAAGTGCCAGACTGCTTTCGCCTACTAGGTTCTAGCTAGGGCATAGCGCAGATACATGAATTTTGAGTGAAGGGGCGTAGCGCCAGAAATGGTGGCTGCGCCCCTTTACCGTTAATTCTTTCCAGATGATGGACGGCTTCCCGGATGCCCTGCCGCCGCCTCCGAGCGCTGTGATAGCGTGGAGGTATGACTATTCACGGTGAGAGCATGCGCGGGGTTACCCGCCAGGCAGTGAACCTGCTGCTTATTCGCCGGAACGGGGCACGCTAGAATCTGCCGCAACCGTTCCGGCTTTTTGACGCGGCATCTCACCTTTGCATCCTTTCTGATGCACCGCCTTGAACACGGCTGCCGGGGACCGATACCCGGCACGGTACGAGCCCCACAATTGGGGTAGAGCGAGACGGACCAACCCACAGGAATTCATCATGAAAAACCACCAGAAGCCCAGCCCCATGCCGGTACACAAGTACCGCCCTTTCCACGAGCAGATTGTTGTTGACCTGCCGGACCGCACCTGGCCGGATAAGGTCATTGAGAAGGCTCCGCGCTGGTGCGCAGTGGATCTGCGTGACGGCAACCAGGCGCTGATTGACCCCATGGACACCGACCGTAAGCTTGCAATGTTCAAGCTGCTGGTGAAGATGGGTTACAAGGAAATTGAGGTTGGTTTCCCCTCGGCGTCGCAGACTGACTTTGATTTTGTGCGCACTCTCGTTGAGGACGGCCACATTCCTTCGGATGTGACCATTCAGGTTCTGGTGCAGGCGCGTGAGCATCTGATTGCCCGCACTTTTGAGGCGATTGAGGGCGCACCGCAGGCGATTGTGCACTTCTACAACTCGACCTCCGTTCTGCAGCGTCGCGTGGTGTTTAACCAGGATCAGGAGGGCGTGCTGGATATCGCCCTGCAGGGTGCGCGCCTGTGCCGCAAGTACGAAGAGCAGATGATTTCTGACACTAAGGTTATCTACGAGTACTCGCCCGAGTCTTTCACCGGCACCGAGCTTGAGTACGCGGCTCGCGTGGTGAACGCTGTGGCTGAGGAGCTGGAGATTGGTCAGAACGGCCGCGAGCTGATTGTGAACCTGCCCGCTACCGTTGAGATGGCTACCCCGAACGTGTACGCCGACTCTGTCGAGTGGATGCACCGCAACCTGAACCACCGCGAGCACATTGTGCTGTCGCTGCACCCGCACAATGACCGCGGTACCGGTGTGGCTGCTGCTGAGCTGGGTTACCTGGCGGGTGCTGACCGTATTGAGGGTTGCCTCTTCGGTAATGGCGAGCGCACCGGTAACGTTGACCTGGTGACGTTGGGCCTGAACATGTACACCCAGGGTGTGGATCCGCAGATTGATTTCTCTGATATTGACGGTATCCGTAAGACTGTTGAGTACTGCAACCAGCTGAAGGTGCACGAGCGTTCGCCGTATGGTGGCGATCTGGTGTTCACCGCGTTCTCTGGTTCTCACCAGGACGCTATTAAGAAGGGCTTTGAGGCTCTGGAGCGTACTGCTGCTGAGGCGGGTAAGACCGTGGATGAGGTTTACTGGGAGGTTCCGTACCTGCCGATTGATCCTCGCGACCTGGGTCGTACCTACGAGGCGATTATTCGTGTGAACTCGCAGTCCGGTAAGGGCGGCATGGCGTACTTGCTGAAGCAGGATCACGGTCTGGATCTGCCGCGTCGTGCTCAGGTTGAGTTCTCGAAGATTGTTCAGGCTCGTACTGACGCTGAGGGCGGCGAGATGACCAGCCAGAAGCTGTGGAACATCTTCGCGGATGAGTACCTGCCCGCAACCGACACGGAGAAGCGTTGGGGTAAGTACCGTATTGAGTCGATTAACATTGATTCGGCTGATACCGGTGCGACTACTCTGCGTGTTGGTCTGAACATTGATGGTCACACGTACACTCGTTCTGCTTCGGGTACCGGTCCGGTGGATGCTCTGCAGAACATCCTGTCGGGCGAGGGCGTGGATATTCGCGTGATGGATTACTCGGAGCACACCATGTCGTCTTCGTCGACTGCTAACGCTGCCTGCTACGTTGAGGCTGCTGTTGGTTCTCGCGTGCTGTGGGGTATCGGTGTGGACAACTCGACGACTCGTGCGGCGTTGAAGGCGATGATTTCAGCCGTGAACCGTGCGCTGCGTGATGAGCGTCAGGCGTAGGCGATAGCCGTACATGCTTTGTGCAAGGTTTGCGGGTGACTGCTGGCGGGTGACCGTTAGCCGTGCATGATGTGGGGGCGGGATGCATACTGGGAGTATGTATCCCGCCTTTACGCGTTTAATGTGCGCAGGTGTTGTGTGCATCGGCGTGCTGTGGGGCGAATAGTCTGCAGGGAGGAACTCTCATGAAAAGCTACGCGATGGTGTTTAGCCCCGTTGATGCGGCGGGCACTGATTCTTCTGTCCGTGCCTGGAATTATGAGTTGCGCGGTGGTGATGATACTGCTCTGTCTGCAGGTTCCACCGAGGTGTGGGAGGCGGGCTGGGTGGGTTCGACTGGTCCCGGTATTGAGCAGGATCAGTGGCCGCGCAGTACGTTTACTGGTTTGCCGATGCAGCATATTTTTACGGTGAGGTTGCCGGGGGAGTACCTGCCGGATGCGCAGAAGTATCCGGGCGTGGTGGCGTTCTCTTTCTTCGCCGGTGATGGCCAGTTCGCTGAGGATGAGGCGACTGAGGGTGTTGCTAATGCTGCTAGTGATGACCCGTTTGAGGTGCAGTATGCGCAGGCGCGGGTGCATCCGTATCAGTTGTTGTTGCGCGATATTTTGGATGCTGAGTTTGCGGTGCTGTACCTGAGTGAGGAGGAGTTCTCGTCCCGTACGGAGCCGCCGCAGGATGTGCGCCGGCCCGGTGAGCATCGTGGTGAGGAGGAGAGCTTCAGCGCCTGGGCTTTGGCGGATCGTCAGCAGCCGCTGGAGCGTAAGCCTGCTCTTGTGGGGTGGGTTCCGACGGATGACCCGAATGCCGGCAAGGTCCCCAGTGATGTGTTTGAGAATGTGGACCCGCAGACTGGTTATCTGAGTCCTTTCGATTGGGACGCTGAGGATTCGGCGTGGTTTGAGTGGGCGAAGCCGCTAATTGCGGTGGGTACTCACCTGGGTGGCACTCATTTTTATGCGCAGGCTCTGCCGGAGGGTCTAACGGCTCGTTATATTGAGTTCGATGAGTTTGATGTGCTGAATTTTGGGTTCGGTAGCGCTGTTTTTGATTTTGAGACTGGTGTTTTCGACTGGTCGTGCGGCTAGTACGCTTGCGCCGGAGAACGCGCCGCTGACGCACCTTCGACGCGCCGGAGAGCGCGCATTTGAGGTGTTTGCGCGGCCTCCTCGAACCATAGATGAACCGTGGATAAGCCCCGGATGCACCGCAGTGTACCGCCCGAACCGGCACCCTGAGCGTTTCACAGTGTGGACGGGGCGGTTTGCGGAGGTTCCACATCACCTTCGGCGAACCGCCCCGGGCGGGTGAGCCTCCTGTATCCTTGAATGCGTGGAATGGATTCAAGCAATTATTTTGGGCTTTGTTCAGGGCCTGACCGAATTTCTGCCGATTTCGTCATCGGCGCATCTGAACATTGTTGGCCAGATTCTGCCGGAGAAGGCTGACCCGGGCGCCGCGTTTACCGCAATCACCCAGCTGGGTACTGAGACCGCGGTCTTGATTTTTTTCTGGCGCGATATTGTGCGCATTGTGAAGGCATGGTTTGGCGCTCTTACCGGTCGTGTACCGCGCAATGACCCGGATGCCCGCATGGGTTGGCTGATTATTATTGGCTCTCTGCCTATCGGTGTTCTGGGTCTGCTGTTGGAAGACTACATCGACACGCAGTTCCGTAGCCTGTGGATTGTGGCGACTATGCTGATTGTGTTTGCTGTGTTCCTGGGCCTTGCAGACCGTTTCGGCCGCGAGCAGCGTGAGCTGAAGGACCTGACTTTCCGTCACGGCCTGCTGTACGGTTGCGCACAGGCGCTGGCACTGATCCCGGGTGTTTCCCGTTCGGGCGGTACGATTACTGCGGGTCTGTTCATGGGTTACACCCGTGAGGCTGCGGCGCGTTACTCGTTCCTTTTGGCGATGCCCGCCGTGTTCATGTCCGGTCTGTACAAGACCTTCAAGGTGGTCACCGGCGAGGAGGCCACCGGCTACTACGGTATCCCCTCGACTATCGTGGCTACTCTGGTTGCGTTTGTGGTGGGTTACCTGATGATTGGCTGGTTCCTGAAGTACGTGTCGTCGAAGTCGTACGGCATTTTCATCTGGTACCGCATTGCGCTCGGTATCCTGATTTTCGTTGGTCTGGGCACTGGCGTTCTGAACGCTACTTCTTCGGCGTTCTAAGGCTTTAGCCCTCAGCGTGATATGACATACCCGTCCGTGAGTTTCTCACGGGCGGGTATTCTTATTGGAGTAGATTTTTTGGCACCCGCATGCCTTGAGGTTGGGCGGCGGGTGTGGCGCGTCCACCGGTTGTGGGCGTTTTTACGGAAAGGAAACCCATGCGAGCTTGGGATGCCCCCGCCTCTGTGACTCTGCCCGGTCAGGCTGCGTTGCCGCGTATTTTTGATACTTCTGCCGGTGAGATTGTTCAGGTTCAGGAGGATAAGGCGGCGAGCCTGTACGTTTGCGGTATCACCCCGTACGACGCGACGCATATGGGTCACGCCTCCACCTATGTTGCTTTTGACTTGCTGCACCGCGCCTGGCTGGATGCGGGCGTGCCGGTAACGTACGTTCAGAACGTGACCGATGTGGATGACCCGCTGCTGGAGCGTGCGACCGCGACGAACGTTGATTGGCGTGAGCTGGCTGAGGATCAGACGGAGCTGTTCCGCACCGATATGAAGGCGCTGAACGTGATTCCGCCGGCGCACTATGTGGGTGTGGTGGAGTCCATTGAGTGGCTGTTCCCGCTGATTGAGGATTTGCTGCGCCGCGGTCTGGCGTACCGCGTGCCCGGTTTCACGGACGAGCAGGGTGTGGTGCATCCTGACGGTGACGTGTACCTGGATCTGAAGGCTGTGCGTGAGCTGCCCGCGAATGCCGAGGGCTACTCGTGGGCACCGGGCGAGGTCTGCCACTTGAGCCGTGATGAGATGCTGGAGATTTTCGCTGAGCGCGGCGGCGACCCGAACCGTGCCGGTAAGCGTGACGCACTGGATCCGCTGCTGTGGCGTGTTGAGCGTGAGGGCGAGCCGAGCTGGGATGCCGGCGAGCTGGGCGCGGGCCGCCCCGGCTGGCACATCGAGTGCACGATGATTGCCCGCCGTTTTGTGGATGGTTCGCTGACCGTTCAGGCTGGCGGTAACGACTTGACGTTCCCGCACCACGATTTGGGTGCGGGCCATTCGTGGGCTGTGTCTGCACGCCCGCACGCTAAGCATTACGCGCACACCGGCATGGTCGGTTTGGACGGCCACAAGATGAGCAAGTCCCGCGGCAACCTGGTGCTGGTTTCGCGTCTGCGTGCGGCTGGTGAGGATGCGAACGCGGTGCGTCTGGCGATTATGGGTCAGCATTACCGTTCGGATTGGTTCTGGACTGATGAGCTGCTGGAGCACGCGAAGGCTCGCCTGGATACGTACCGTCATGCGGTGTCGGTGGCTGAGGGCCGTGAGGGTTCCGAAGGTGTCACCGATGAGGCGGCTGTTGAGCTGCTGGCCGCTGTGCGTGAGGCGCTCGGTGAGGACCTGAACGCTCCGGCGGCGTTGGCGGCTGTGGATGCGTGGGCTGTGAAGGCTCTGGCGGACACTACCGTCGGCGGTGGCGCGCTGGTGCGTGACATCCTGGCGGCACGCCTGGGCGTGGTCCTCTAAGATGGCTGCGTCTGTCATTGAGGAGCTGTATGCTCTTCGCCCGTACGACCGTGAGGCGGTCGATGCGCTCGCCGCAGAGATGTTAGCTGAGGTTCGCACGTACGAGGCGCAGAAGGAAGCGTAGGGCTTCTGAGAGCAATATAAGCCCAACAAGGGGGTGGGTGATCCTGGAATAACTCCAGGGTCACCCACCCCTTATGTGTTTAACCGGTTATAGAACCGGATGACCGGTTATCACGCCCGCGGGGTAATGCGCCACAGCCGATTTGCAGACTCCGCTAAAATAGAAAAGGACTTTTTCCGTCCACAGTTCGCCGCAAAGCGCGAACAGCACAGACTGACCCAAACCCGAGGAGAATCACCCCGTGAGCAGCGGCACCCACACCCCCACCGGCGCAATCAACCGCCGCGGCCCCTTCCGCCCCGGCGAGCGCGTCCAAATCACTGACGAACGCGGCCGCATCACCACCATCACCCTCGCCGAAGGCGGCGAATACCACTCCCACAAGGGCTTCCTCAAGCACGACGACCTCATCGGCGCACCCGAAGGCACCGTCATCCCCAACACTCACGGCATCCTCTACCAGGCGCTGCGCCCCCTCTACAAAGACTTCGTGCTCTCCATGCCGCGCGGCGCGGCCGTTGTCTACCCCAAGGACGCCGCCCAGATCATCGTCAAGGCAGACATCTTCCCCGGCGCACGCGTCGTCGAAGCCGGCGTAGGCTCCGGCGCACTGTCCATCGCGCTGCTGCGTGCAGTCGGCGACTACGGTTGCGTGCACTCCTTCGAACGTCGTGAAGAGTTCGCAGACGTCGCCCGCGGCAACATTGAAACCATGTTCGGCGGCCCCCACCCGGCGTGGAAGCTGAGCATCGGCGACCTGCAGGACACCCTGCCGCAGGTTGAAGAGCCCGGCAGCGTCGACCGCGTCGTACTCGACATGCTCGCACCCTGGGAATGCCTGGACGCTGTGGCGGAGGCGCTCGCACCCGGCGGCGTGCTCATCTGCTATGTTGCGACCGTGACCCAGATGTCCCGCCTGGTTGAGGGCATGCGCCTGGACGGCCGCTTCACCGAACCCGAATGTGACGAAACCATTGTGCGTGGCTGGCACGTGGAGGGCCTGGCGGTCCGCCCCGACCACCGCATGGTTGCACACACCGCGTTCCTGGTCGTGGCTCGTCGCCTCGCTGACGGTGCGGTACGCCTGGCACCGAAGCGTCGCGCGTCCAAGACTGACTTCTCTGAAGAGGATATGAACGCGTGGATCCCCATGAACGTGGGTGAGCGTGAGGTGACCGATAAGAAGATTCGCCGCGCAGCCCGCGATGCGAAGAACCTTGCCGCTCACGCCGCACGCGCGAACGAGATTGCGCTGGAACAAAACGGTACCGTGCAGAACGCCATGGAGTCTGAGCAGAACAACGGCGCAGCAGCTGAGGCGACTGAATCCGCCGAATAATTTGAACCACCTTTGACCTGCGGGGGCACGGGCGTTGCCTGGAGCCCCCGCAGTGCACTCACCAGGCTACTCGCCTTGCCCGATACCCACCCAGTACCCGCACCGAGTAGCCGCCGATTAGGACGAACAGCTAAAGGAGCTACCGTGTCCACCCACGAATCTGCAGATCAGGCAGGAACCCCCCAGTACGGCACCGCTCACAGTGCAGCCAGCGCGGCACCGCACTACTCGGCTGCTTTCGGGTCGACCTCCCTGCCCGGCAGTCAGCCCGTCAGCGCGCAGGAGTATGACGCCGTGCTGCGTCGACTCTCCGCGGCGGAGGCAACCCGCGACAATATGAGCCGACAGATTCGTGGTGCGGGGGAGAAGAACCGCAAGCTCGTTGAGGCGATCACCAGCATGCGCTACCAGGTGGAGCGTCTGCGCGCGTCCCTCTCGCAGAACGTTATGCCGCCGCTGAATTCGGCGATTGTGCTGGCGGTGCATGAAGGTCAGACCATGACCTACGAGCAGGTTGCCGACGATAAGACTCCCGCCGAGATTGACACCTACCTGGACGTGCAGGTGAGCGGCCGCATGATGCGTATTCCCGTGTCCCCGCTCATTGACCTGTCCACGCTGACCCCCGGCATGACCGTGCTGCTCAACGACAAGACCGAGGCGGTGCTCGCCCTGGACACCGAACCCTTCGGTGACGTGGTGACCGTGCGTGAGGTGCTGGATGAGCAGCGCGTGCTGGTTGATACGTCCTCGGGTGCTCAGCAGGTGGCGCGTGTGGCTGGTTCCCTCGACATTGAGCAGCTGCGCACCGGTGACGCGGTCACCCTTGACACGCGCACCCGCATGCTGACCTCGCAGGTTCCCGCTTCCCGTTCGCAGGAGCTGGTTCTGGAAGAGATTCCGGACGTCACCTACGAGCAGATTGGTGGCCTGGGCGCGCAGATTGAGCAGATTCGCGACGCGGTGGAGCTGCCGTACCTGCACCCCGAGATTTTTGAGCGCTACCACCTGGCACCGCCCAAGGGCATTCTGCTGTACGGTCCTCCCGGTAACGGTAAGACCATGATTGCTAAGGCTGTGGCGAACTCCCTGGCGGCTCGTGCGGCTGCGCTGAACCCGGGTTCGGCTACTCGCGGCTACTTCTTGAACATTAAGGGCCCCGAGCTGCTGGATAAGTTCGTCGGTGAGACGGAGCGTCAGATCCGCGATATTTTCGTTGCCGCACGCGAGAAGGCGGAGGCAGGCCACCCGGTCGTCGTGTTCTTTGACGAGATGGAGTCGCTGTTCCGTATGCGCGGTTCGGGTCGTTCCTCCGATATTGAGACGACCATCGTGCCGCAGCTGCTTGCTGAAATTGACGGTGTGGAGTCGCTGCAGAACGTCATCGTTATTGGCGCGACCAACCGTGAAGACCTGATTGATGCCGCCGTGATGCGCCCGGGCCGACTCGACCTGAAAATCCGCATTAACCGCCCGGACGCCGCCGGTGCGGCTGAGATTTTCGGCCTGTACCTGACCGAGGACCTGCCCCTGGACGCGGCGGAGGTGGCTGCCGCCGGTTCGACCCGCGCCGCCCTGACCGCGATGATTGCGGCGGCGGCAGGTCAGCTGTACGCGCGCACCCCCTCCACGGCGTACGCTGTGGCGACCGTGGATTCTTCCATGGTCGTTGGTTCTGGTGCGAGCGCGAACCTGTCCACTCACACGCTGTACCGCGGCGATTTCGCGTCGGGCGCGGTGATTCGCAATATTGTGGACCGCGCGAAGAAGGCCGCGATTAAGGAGCAGCTGCAGGCGCTGACCGCCGGTGCGGACGCCTCGAGCGTTGGTATTGGTACCCGCCACCTGCTGGAGGCGGTACGCGCCGAGTTTGAGGATCAGGTGGACTTGCCGCCGCTGCCCGATATTGAGGATGCGCTCACCGTTGCCGGTGTGCGTGGCCGTCTGGTGTCGGTGGAGCCGCCGCGCTAAACCGCGCGCCCACTCAGCTGTGCGCTCAGCCCACACCCCGCGCTTATCCCGCATCAACCCCAGCATTACCGCAGGTCCAAAGCCTTTAGATGGTATAGATTTTTTCAGGAGAACCCCATGAACTCCACACCCAGCTACGGCGTGCACCGCATTATGGGTGCAGAAACCGAGTACGGCGTCATCGCCCCCTCCGCGCCGGGCACCAACCCGACCGTGCTGTCCGCACTGGTGGTCAACACCTACGCCAAGCTCGCCTTCCGCCGCGGCGCCGCCTTCCGTGAGGAGTTGCAGCGCCGCGCCCTGGCGGATGAGCTGACCGCCGAGCAGGCACGCCAGGCAGAGAACTACTCGACCGCCACCCCCGAGGGTCAGTGGCTGGGTGAGTCCGAATCGCCGCTGCGTGATGCGTTCGGTCAGGTTCAGGACGCCTCCACCGCCCACTCGAGCCAGATGACGCACACCCGCACCGAGCTGACCAGCGAAGATATCGCCCTGGAGATTATGCGTGAGGCGGGCGTGCAGGCACCGGGTGAGCCCGCCGAGCCGCGTAGCGCCCTGGATGCGCTCGCCGGCGTACACGGCCGCGGGGGTTTCCCGGAGCGCCTGGACTGGGACCGCGTGACCATGAACGCGATTCTGCCCAATGGTGCGCGCCTGTATGTGGATCATGCGCATCCGGAGTATTCCTCGCCGGAGGTTCTGACCCCCGCCGATGCGGTGCTCTATGACGCTGCCGGTGACGCGCTGGCGTATGAGTCGCTGGTGGAGCTGGGTAACCACGGGCAGGATTTGCCGCAGGTGAAGCTGTACAAGAACAACACCGACTCGAAGGGTCAGTCCTACGGCGCCCACGAGAACTACCTGATTAGCCGCGAGGTTCCGTTCGAGCAGGTTGCGGATGCGCTCCTGCCGTTCTTTGCGACCCGCGCGATTTTCACGGGTGCGGGCCGTGTGGGTATTGGTACGCACGGTGAGGTTCCTGGCTTCCAGATTAGTTCGCGTGCCGATTTCTTTGAGCGCACGATTGGTCTGGAGACCACGATTCGCCGCCCGATTGTGAACACGCGCGATGAGCCGCATGCGGATGAGTCGAAGTACCGCCGTCTGCACGTGATTCCGGCGGATGCGAACATGTCGCACTATTCAAACCTGTTGAAGTTCGGTACGGCGGCGCTGGTGATGAACCTGATTGAGTCGCATAGCGAGCAGGCTCCGGTGCTGCCGGGTGTGCGCCTGTCCGATCCGGTGGCGGCGATGCATGCGGTCAGCCACGATTTGTCGCTGTCGGTTCAGTTGCCGTTGGCGCCGTCTTCGGCGACCCTGCCGAACCCGGTGTCCACGAGTGGTTCGGCGAGTGCCCTGCAGATTCAGCGCGCCTACTATGAGGCATCCCGTGCGCACGAGGAGTCGAACCCGGCGGGTGTGGATGCTGCGACCGCGCAGATTCTTGACCTGTGGGGCGAGGTTCTGGACGCCCTGGAAACCAACCCGCTCTCGCTGGCGGATTGTCTGGACTGGGTGGCGAAGTATGCGCTGGTGCGCGGTTATGTCGCTCAGGGCGTAGATTATGCGAATCCGAAGTTGAAGGCTTTGGATTTGCAGTACGCTGATATTGACCCGTCGAAGAGCCTGTATCACCGTCTGGTGTCGCGTGGCCGCATGCGCACGCTGTTCTCTGCGGAGCAGATTGAGCGTGCGACGACTGAGCCGCCGCGTGAGACGCGCGCGTTTTTGCGTGGCACGTTGATGGCGCGTTGGCCGGAGGAGATTCTGGGTATCAACTGGGATACGGTGTCCTGCCGTGGCAGGTATTCGAAGGATCTGACTCGTTTTACGATGATGGAGCCGACCCGGTACGGTGCCGCCCAGGTGGAGCCGCTGCTGGATGAGGTGAACCATTCGGATGAGCTGCTGAACCGCCTGCGCTAGTGGCACCTCACCACCCCTAAACCCACATAAACTCATATTCTTCCCCGGGGTGAATACCCCCATTCGGAAGAGTAAAAACCACATAACCCACAGTTAGGGTGCAGGAGAATCCGGGTACCAAAACCCTTACACCCCGCACCCGACCCCACTAAAAACTTATTTGTCCACAACCGAAAACCCCTTGAGGAGAGAACCATGAGCCGCGAACGCATCAGCGCACAGCAGACCGAAACCACCGCAGCCGAGCAGGAGCAGGAACTGACCCTCGCCGCCTCCCACGTTGTCTCTGACGTGAGCGAGGTCGACGACCTGCTCGACGAAATTGACGGCCTGCTCGCTGAGAACGCTGAAGACTTCGTCACCGGCTTCGTCCAGAAGGGCGGCGAGTAACCGGCGCACCTGCGCGCCGGGTCAGCATCATGGAACACCGTATTTTCGGCATTGAAAGCGAATTCGGACTCAGCTACGTCCCGCACGGGCTCGGTCGGCTGAGCATCGAAGAGTCCGCCGCCGCCCTTTTCAAGCCCGTCCTGGATCAGTGGCGTTCAACGAACGTCTTCCTGCCTAACGGCGGTAGGCTCTACCTTGATGTGGGTTCGCACCCCGAGTACGCCTCCGCCGAATGCTGCAGCATTGACGAACTACTCGCGCAGGAACGCGCCGGTGAGCTGCTGTTCGCTGATCTGGCGCGTACCGCCCGCAAGCGCCTGCTCGCAGGTTCGGAGGGCCGCCCCCTCGACGGTGAACTGTACCTGTTCAAGAACAACGTGGATTCGGCGGGCAACTCCTACGGCAGCCACGAGAACTACCTGATCAGCCGCAAACTGCAGTTCAACGACCTGATTGCCCAGCTCGTGCCGTTCCTGGTGACTCGCCAGATTCTGGTTGGTGCCGGTAAGACCCACCCGAATGGCGGTCCGGTGCCCGGTTCGACCGACCCGGCGTCCAGCACGGGTGTTCCGTCGTATTCGTTCTCGCAGCGTGCCGACCATATTTGGGAGGCGGCATCCACCTCGACCTCGCGCGCTCGCCCGCTCATTAACACCCGCGACGAGCCGCACGCGGACGCGTCGAAGTTCCGCCGCATGCACGTCATTAATGGCGATTCGAACATGGCGGAGCCGACGACCCTGCTGAAGATTGCCAGCACCGACCTGGTGCTGCGCATGCTGGAGGACCGTTTCCCGGTGACGAGCCTGGATATTGTGTCTGTTCCGGCGGCTCTGCGCGCTATCAGCCACGATCTGACCGGCACCGCGACCTTCGAAACCACGGACGGTAAGCACTACACGGCGTTGAGCGTTCAGCGTCACTACCTAGATGCGGCACGCCAGTACGTGCAGCAGTACGGCGCGCACCACCACCACGTGGAATACGCCCTGGACCTGTGGCAGCGCACCCTGGACGCTATCGAATCCGGCGACTACAGTGGCATTGACACGGAGATTGACTGGGCTATTAAGAAGAAGCTTCTGGATGCGTATATTGCCCGCGCCCGCGCGGCTGGTCAGCCTGCCGATTATGCGAGCGCCCGCATCCGTCAGCTGGATTTGGCGTACCACGACATCGACCCGGAGCGTAGTGTCTTCCATGCGCTGGTTCGTCGCGGTGCGGTCAAGCGCATCCTGCCTGAGGGTGCTGCGGAGGCGGCGAAGACTCAGCCGCCGAACACTCGCGCTCTGCAGCGTTCGCGTTTCATTAATGCGGCGGTTGCGGCAGGGGAGCAGTTCACCGTGGATTGGGTGCACTTGAAGCTCAACGCCTACCCGCAGCACACGCTGGTATGTAAAGACCCGTTCGCAACTGACAGTGAAGGCTTGAAGGAAGTGCTGACCCTGCTGGAAGGCAAGGCACGTCAGCATCAGGAGGCGGCATTCCCGCCGCCCTGCTAAATAGCACCCGCTAAAACTCTCTGATGAGGGGAAACCCGCCGGCGGTCGGGGTTGTGGGCCTTCGGGAACACCCCGGCCGCGACACAGCCTGAACACAGCTACGTGCCGTAGCATAAAACAGCTAAACCTATACCTGTAAACTGTTCTGTGGCACACGGGCACTCACACGCCCCACTCGCACAGAAAACCCCAGAGGATAACACTATGACCAAACGCTCTAAGCTCACTATTTTCGGTGCCAGCGCGGCTGCTCTCGCGCTTGCACTGTCCGCATGTGGCGCGCAGTCCAGCAATGGCGATTTGTCCAAGGTGCAGTACACCCTGAAGAACGCGACTGCTGAGCCTGAGGCGTCCTTCGCGACTCCCTTCGCCGCTTCTAGCCCCTCCGCGTACGTGATTGAGGAAGGCAACGGCGACTCCATCAATGATGGTGACTACGTGCTCGTTGAGGCTGCCGTGTTCAACGGCACCGACGGCAAGCTTAACGGTTCCACTTACTCCAGCGAGCCGATTCTGCTGCCGATTAACGATCAGCTGAAGCAGGCTGCACCGCAGGTGTACGAAACCCTGAAGAAGATTAAGGTTGGCGGTTCTTTCTCGTACACCACCAACGTTCTGCAGCAGCGCAGCACTGCGGGTGTGACCACCACGACCGCTTCGCCCGGCGCCGCAACCAACGTTGAGGTGTACACCGTGAAGACGAAGCTGCCCAAGTACGCAACCGGTAAGGCTGTTGAGGCTGACCCGTCGCTGCCGTCCTTCACTCTGGATGAGTCCACCGGCAAGGCTGAAATCAAGCTGCCCGATAACAAGCCGGAGGTCACCGAGCTGACCGCTAAGACCCTCATTGAGGGCGAGGGCGCCGAGGTCAAGGAAACCGATACCGTGTACGTGCGTTACATTGGCGTGCAGTACTCCGACGGTAAGGTCGTCGACGGCAACTATGACGCCGCCACCCCGATGGGTATCTCCCTGCAGGGCGTTATCAATGGCTGGACTCAGGGTCTGAAGGGCAAGAAGGTCGGCTCTCGTGTTGAGCTGGTCATCCCGGCGGACCTGGCGTACGGTAACGACACCGGCGGTTCCAAGCCTTCCGGCTCCCTCGTGTTCGTGGTTGATATTCTGGGTGCGGAGGAGAACCCGCAGACCCTGCAGCGTGCCCAGGCGGCTTCTAGCGCAGCTGCTGCGGAGGCGTCCGCTTCGGCAACCGCAGACGCTTCTGCGACCCCGGCAGCGTCTGCTTCGGCTACCGCACAGTAGCCCGGCGCCCACATTTTTATATAGTGTTTTATACAGCGCTCGCCGCCTATACGGCTTAGGCGGCGGGCGCACCCACTATTTCGATGTATGTCGAACCAATCAAAGGAGACACCCATGTCTTTCGGTCAGCGTAACCTCGACCGCGAAAAGCCCGAAATCGATTTCCCCGAAGGCGACGCCCCCACCGAGCTGGTCATTACCGACCTGATCGAGGGCGCAGGCGCTGAGGTTGTTCCCGGCTCCCGCGTGCTCACCCACTACGTTGGTGTTGCATTCTCCACCGGTGAAGAGTTTGACGCTTCTTGGAACCGCGGCGAGCCGCTGCCGTTCCAGGTGGGCGTTGGCCAGGTTATCCGCGGCTGGGATGAGGGTCTGCTCGGCATGAAGGTCGGCGGCCGTCGTCGCCTGGAGATTCCCGCCGACATGGCGTATGGTGACCGCGGCGCTGGTTCGGTCATTAAGCCCGGCGAGTCCCTGATTTTCGTGGTGGACCTGCTGGACGTCCGCTAAGGACTAGCCAGGTTCTCGCGTTTTTCGCGCTTCTCACGTAAGACGCGCAGAGACGCGTAGCCCGGTGCTTTCTCCCGATTGTGGGAGGGGCGCCGGGCTTTTGCGTACCCGTACGCTGAGTAAGTGCCGCGGAACACACACGGTATGATGGAATTATGTCCACCGCAGCTCAGCTTTACATGACTCTTCACCGCCTCGCCACCGCCGCCGAGGCACCCGATACCGCAACCCGAACCCAGGGCATCAGCCGCAACGAGCTACTGACCCTGCTCGGCATTAGCACGCGCGCTAACGGCTCCCTCAGCGAGGCCCAGGAACGCGCCTTTGAACGAGCCAAGCAGACCCTGCGTGATGCCGGCGCGCGCATCACCCACGTGACCACGGACCTGGGGGAGCGCTACCGCCTCGAAACCAGCAACGCCGCTAAGCTGCCCGCATGGAACCCCACCGCTGAGGAGTTCCGCCTCATCAACACCATCCTGCGCGGCTGGGAAGGCACCGAATTGCAGGATGACGCCTACCGCATCCTGCGTAAGATTGCGCTGACCAGCGAGAACCTCACCGATGAGGCGCTTGCCGCCGCGAAGATCCTGGACCCGAAGACCGGCAAGCGTCAGCGCGCGAAGAACCTGCACACCTACCGCGAGCCTCTTCAGCGCATTTACTTTAGCGATAACCCGCACCTGAATGAGCTGTTCACCGCCTATGCGGAGCGTAAGACGGTCACGTTCACCTATCAGACGGCTGCCGGTGCGACCCGCGTGCAGGAGAAGGTCAGTGTTGCCGGTATTGGGTACCGTTACGGTACCTGGTATTTTGTCGGCTACTACACTGAGAGCGCGGCGCGTAAGGAGTACACGTTCCGTGCCAGCCGTATTCAGAAGCTCACGATGCTCTCGCGTATCGATTCGACCCCCATCAACGCGACGTTTAACGCCAAGAACTGGCTTGAGGGCATTGAGGGCTATGAAGAGAGCCTGATCGTTGCCGAGGTCAGCGCCGATTCCACGCTGTCGGAGCCCTTCACCGTGCCCTCGTACGGCACGATTGATAGCGCTGTGGCGGCGACCAGCTACAGCTGCGTGATCGAGCCGCCCGAGGAATCGGAGGCTGCATCTACCCGCCAGCGTGACAGTTACGCCGCCCAGCAGCAGCTACTGCGCACCCTCACCGACCTGCACAGTGGCACGGTTGAAGACCCCGGCACCTGGGCAGATATCAACCAGCGCAACCGCAACAACTCCCTCGACGACCTTGTGGACCTGCTCCTGGGTCTGCACCGTGCCGACCGCTGGGCGAGCGCCCACGGTGAGGAGCCCATGCCGTTGAACCAGCTCAACGCCCTCTACAGCGTGGACACAGAGAAGAACCGTGCCCTCGGCAAAACTATCATCCCCGAGATTTTCGCGCAGGTAGATACCGTTCCCTTCGATTCTGACCCCAAGGACCCGGACGCCCTCAAGCCCAGCTACATTAACCTGCTGCCGGACTTTGGCGGTGCCACCCCGAACACGCTGCTGAACTACGCGCGCCTTACTGACACTGAACTCGCCATTCTCGTCTTTACCCTCTCTGCTGCAGATATTCTGCACCCAGCGGATGCGCGTCTGGGCAGTATCCGTGCGGCTCTCGCCGCCGCGTACCCGAACGCGCCCGTCTATGCGCAGCACCTGTGCTTCGCCCCGGAGGAGCCTCTGTTGCAGGAGGCGACTGCCGCCTTGAGTAGCGGCAACGCCGTGACCATTGGGTACGGTACCTCTGAGCGTGCCGCAGATCGTCTGGTGGACCCGTATGCGTTGGTATTGCACCGCGACCACATGTATCTGCATGCGTGGTGCCGTACCGCTGAGGAACGCTACTATGCCGCGCGCGGTGAAGAAGTGCCCGAGTATGTGCCCGAGGCTTTTGCTCACGCAGCCACCGGCGAGGCAGGAAACAGTGAGACTGCCGACAGCGCGGCGACGGATAGTGAGGTAGGGGAGAAGACCCCCACTTTCTGGCGTAACTTCCGCCTCACCCGCATCAACCACATTCACGAGGCGGGCGCGGGTCGTACCCACCCGGTCACCGGTGACACCGTTCCGCATTGGCACGCGCAGCAGCACAGTACTCAGACCAACCCGTTCGCTGAGTTGCGGATTCACCCGACCGAGCACATTCCCAGCGGTGAACCGCTCGATACTCTCACCGCAACGTACATGCGTCGAAGCACCCACCACGTGAAGAAGGCTTCACGCACCCAGTACGTGCGTATCCACTACTACAACAACGCCCACGGCGCTGGCGATAAGAACATCCTCGACACCGTCATCGCGCACCGAGGTGCCCTCGAACTGGTCGGTCCCGCGCACCTGCGCGCGGCGTTGCTTGACCAGTTGCAAACCCTCAAAGCGAGTAGCCGCAGGGGTGTGCCCGCAGGTGTGCCCGCAGAAAAATAGAACTTCACCCACAAGCAAAAACACCCTAAAAACCCATCTAAGGCGCCAAAACATTAACCTAAAACTTGTATAATGGTGCTCATGTCTTGGTGGTTCTGGATTTTGCTATGGGGCGCGCTCATCATCTGCTCGCTCCTCTATTTGGCATGGTTCACCTACAAAGCACTCACTCGCGGTTTCACACTCCTTGACGAAACCGTAACCTGGGTCGAGTCAATCGAGGGACAATTCGACGCAGCGCAAGCGAACGCAAGCCGAAAACTCCCGCGAGACACCACCCTCGGGGTATTCACACCCATCACCGAGGCATACAATAACTACGAACAAGGTAAGCAGACACGCAGGTCTGAGCGGATCAAGCGACGGGTCTCCCGACGAGATCGACTCGGCCAACCTCAAAACATCGGAGACCTGCTCTAACAGAAAGGCACACCACCATGGGCCAGATTTTCAGCCACCCCGCGACCATCATCGTCGTTATCCTCCTCATCGTCCTCCTCTTCGGCGCACCCAAGCTGCCCGGCATGGCACGCAGCCTCGGCCAGTCCATGCGCATCTTCAAGACCGAAGTTGAGGGCCTGAAGAACGATTCCAAGAAGGACCCCCGCGAGAAGGACGGCGAAGAGGTCGTCACCGCTGAGGTCGTAGACAACGGCAAGGACGGCAAGACCGAAACCAAGTAACGGTCCCGCCCCAACGCACCAAACCCGTGCCAGCCCACCGGCCGGCACGGGTTTTGCGGCACCACCCCATAAACACCCCACCAGACCCCCTCAGCCGAATCACACACGGCACCGACACCCAGAGGACACCACGTGGCAACACCCGACCAGGACGTGCGCAACCGCAAAGTCAATCCTGAAGCACGCATGGAACTCAAGGAACACCTGCGCGAATTCCGCGACCGCTTCATCAAAGCGGCTATCGCAACCGTCATCGCAGCCATCATCGGTACGGTCTTCCTCTACCAGCCTTTCATCGAAATGATCTCTGCGCCCCTGCAGCAGATCAACGCAGAAACCGGCCGCAACGCAAACCTGAACTACGGTAGCGTCGCATCTCCTTTCGACCAGCTGCTTAAGGTCGGTATGTACATCGGCTTGGTAATCGCCTCTCCCGTCTGGCTCTACCAGGCGCTGCGATTCCTGCTGCCGGCACTGCACACCAAGGAGAAGAGGTATCTCTTCGGCTTCCTCACCGCATCTATTTTCGCGTTTGCCTGCGGTGTCGCCATTTCGTACTTCACCCTCCCCGGCGTGGTCTACGCGCTGCTGAAGTTCACCCCCGTCAACGAAAGTAACTACATTGACGCGGGCGTGTACATCTCCTTCATCCTGAAGTTCGTTGTGACGTTCTCCTGCGCCTTCATCATCCCTGTGATTCTGGTCGGCATTAACATGCTGGGCCTGATTCGCGGTAAGACCATCCTGAAGTCTTGGCGTTGGGTTGTTGTGCTCGTTGCGGTTATCGCAGCGCTGACTGCACCCGGTAGCGACATCATGATGATGTTCGTGCTCATGGCGCCGCTGCTGATTTTCTTCTTCGCAGCAATCCTCATCTGCATGATTAACGACAAGCGCCGCGACCGCAAGCTTGCCAAGCTGGCGCAGGGTTCGGATGAAGCAAGCCTGAACACCGCAACCAGCAGTGAAGACCTGGCGAAGATGGGTTACTTCGAGGACGAGAAGACTTCCTAATTCAATAGCTCGCTTTGAGCAACATCGCCGAAAGGGGCGGGGCACAGAATCTCTGTGCCCCGCCCCTTTCGCATATTCCACAAAAGGGTCTCGAGGCGCCCCGACGAAATTTTTGCAACGCCCGCCGGTACGTCCCCGCAGAAACGCAGCGTATATTGCGCCGAAACCGCGCAGCCGATGCGCTCGCTGTTCGCCAATACCGGATTAGTGCCCGTGCAGGATGCTTTCGGAAGGTGGGCGGTGGGCGAGCGGTTACACTGGACATACTATGAGCAAGCACCACGCACAGCACACTTCTACCGCTTCTAACGAGCAGACCGGCACCGACTACGCTGCCGCCTACGCCGCATCCCGAGAGCGCGCCGCATACGCGAAGACCGCCCTCGGGGCTTTTGAGGCGTCCCTTGATTTTCCGCTGGATGATTTTCAGCGTCAGGCGTGTGCCGCCGTGGAGGCGGACCGCTCCGTCCTCGTTGCCGCACCCACCGGTGCCGGTAAGACCATTGTGGGTGAGTTCGGTATCTACCTGGCGTTGCGCCGCGGCATGAAGGCGTTCTACACGACCCCCATTAAGGCGCTGAGCAACCAGAAGTACCACGACTTTGTGCGCGCGTACGGTGAGGATTACGTGGGTCTGCTCACCGGCGATACGAGCATTAACACGGAAGCACCCGTGGTCGTGATGACCACCGAGGTGCTGCGCAACATGCTCTACGCCAACTCGACCACGCTGACCGGCCTGGGCTATGTGGTGATGGATGAGGTGCACTACCTGGCGGACCGTTTCCGTGGCGCGGTGTGGGAGGAGGCGATTATTCACCTTCCCGAGCATGTGAACGTCATTTCTCTGTCGGCTACGGTGTCGAACGTTGAGGAGTTCGGCGCGTGGCTGGATACGGTGCGCGGCGGCACGGACATTATCGTTTCCGAGCACCGCCCGGTACCCCTGTGGCAGCACATGATGGTCGGTCACCGCGTGGTGGACCTGTTCGTACCCGAAGACAACTCCGCGCAGGGTAAGAACCAGGAGCCGGAGGAGAAGCTCTCCCGCAAGCAGGCGAAGAAGGCACAGAAAGCTAAGCAGCGCGGCGCAACCGTGGAGGCGGGCGCCAACCCGCTGCTTGCCGGTCTGCGCCTGAACCCGCAGCTGAAGGCGCTACGCCCCGGCTTCCGTTCCGCACCGGGCCGTGGACGCTACGGCGGCAAGCGTGAACGTTTCCGTCACCGCCGTGAAGGCTGGCTGAATGAGACGTTCAGCAGCGGCGAGCGCGGCCGCTCGGACCGTCGTGACCGTTTCAGCAACGACCGGGACTTTGATGCGCGCGGTGAGCAGAAGCCTCTACGTCCGCAGCGTATCACCCGTCCGGAGATGGTGCGCGCCCTCGACAAGCAGGGCCTGCTGCCCGCAATCTGCTTTATCTTCTCCCGAGCCGGTTGCGACGGCGCGGTCAGTCACTGCGTATCCGCCGATATCACGCTGACCACCCCCGAACAGCAGCAGACCATCCGCGCCTACATTGCGGAAGCAACCGCTCACCTGGACACCCGCGACCTGAACACCCTCGGCTACTACGAATGGCGTGACGGCCTCATCCGCGGTATCGCCGCGCACCACGCGGGCCTGCTGCCCCTATTCAAGGAGGTCGTAGAAACCCTCTTCGCGCAGGGCCTGATTAAGCTGGTCTTCGCCACCGAAACCCTCGCACTGGGCATCAACATGCCCGCCCGCACCGTCATCCTGGAAAAGCTCACCAAGTACAACGGCGAATCCCACGTAGACATCACCCCCGGCGAATACACCCAGCTGACCGGACGCGCCGGCCGCCGCGGTATCGACATCGAAGGCCACGCGGTCGTCATGTGGCGCCCCGGCATGTCCCCAGAACACGTGGCAACCCTCGCCTCAACCCGCACCTACCCGCTGAACTCCTCATTCCGCCCCACCTACAACATGGCGGCAAACCTCATCGCCTCCTACGGCGCCGAACGCACCCGCAAAATCCTGGAATCCTCCTTCGCACAGTTCCAGGCAGATAAGTCGGTCGTGGGCGTCGCCTCCCGCGTACGCAAAAACGAAAGCGCCCTAGAAGGCTACCGCGAAGCCATGGCATGCCACCTGGGCGACTTCACCGAATACGTCCAGCTCAGCCGACAGATCGCCGAACTGGAAAAGAAGGCATCCAAGAGCAACGAACGCCACGCCCGCGCGCAGGCACATCACAGCATCCAGCAGCTACTGCCCGGCGACATCATCTACATTCCGCACGGCCGCTCCCGCGGCTACGCAGTCGTCATCACCCGCTCCGATTCGCACGCCGACCCGCGCATCGGCATCGTCACCGAGGACGCGCACCAGCGCACCGCCTCAACCCGCGATTTCGAAGGCGCCGTCGAACCGGTCTCACGCATCAAAATCCCCAAGCGCCTAAGCCTCAAAACCGCCAAGGAACGCCGCGACACCGCAAGCCGCATGCGCCAGGCACTCTACGACGGCCGCGCCCCGCGTGCGCTCGCACAGCAGAACATCCCTGCTCGTCAGAACAGTATTGACGCGCAGCTGGAGGCTCTGCAGGCTCAGCTGCGTAACCACCCGTGCCACGGCTGCTCCGACCGCGCAAACCACATGCGTTGGGCTGAGCGTTGGCAGAAGCTCAACGCTGAGACTGAAGGGTTGCGCCGTCAGATTGCCCGCCGCACCAACACGATTGCGCAGGTCTTCAACCGCATTGCGCGTCTGCTGGAGAGCTACGGCTACGTCGAACGCACCGAGGATAACGAACTGTCGCTAACCACCGGCGGCCAGGCGCTGCGCCGCATCTACGGCGAGCGCGACCTACTGACCGCCCTGTGCCTAGACGCGCACTTCCTCGACGGCCTGGAACCCGCCGCCATCGCGGCAACCGTCGCCGCACTAACCTACCAGGGCAAGCGCGACGCCGTGGAATACCTGGCGCACTACCCGCACCCCTCCCTGCGCGCACCCATCGCGACGATTACGCAGCGCCTCGCCGACCTGAACGCAGCCGAGGAACAGTTCAAGGTCAACCCGACCCCCGCATGCGACTTCGGCCTGGTCGAACCCATGTACGCCTGGGCAAACGGCGCGCACCTCGCAAAGGCAATCGAGGACACCGGCCTTGCCGCCGGCGACTTCGTACGCTGGGCAAAGCAGGTACTGGACGCCCTAGACCAAATTGCGCACATCCGTTCCCTGGACCCGGTCATCCGCGCCCGCTGTGAAGAAGCAATTGAGGCGGTACGCCGCGGCGTAGTCGCACTCGACGTCTAACCCGCACCGTAGTGCTACACCGCACCCGACCAGCTCGGGCCACCACCCCCGCTACTGTGCATTGTTCTGCATCATCTAAGTTCCGCCTCATCTAAGGACGAACGAACTACCACAGGCAGCGGGGGTGCTTCTATACTCAAATGAGACGCTCAGCTAAGCTACGCGAGCACAATTGAAGTGCCCGCCCCGTGTGCGCCTCGGCGCGCCTCAAAGGTGAAAGGAATCTAATGTCTACCCGTATTTTTGTAGATGGTAGCGTGTACAGCCCGGTCGACCCGTACGCAACCGCAATGCTCGTCGAAGACGGCTTCGTCCGCTGGGTTGGTTCCGACTCCGGGGCACGCTCCATTGCCGACGAATCAGCCACCATCACCGAACTCGACGGCGCCCTACTAACCCCCGCCTTTGCACGCGCCCTAGCACCGGTCGCAGGCAAAGAAGCACCCGAAATCCTCGACTACCTGCAGGCATACCGCGCAGCCGGCTACCACACCCACACCCTACTCGCCGGCATGGAAGACGTACCCGACCTCGTCTCCGCGCTCAGCTACTACAGCGCCGAACACGGCGTACCCGACATCCGCCTCATCCTCAACGCCACCGGCGTAGAAACCGACGAACTCATCAGCGCCATCAAGGCACTACGCCCCCTCACCGAAGGCGAACGCGCCATCAAGGGCCTGCAGCTAGTCGGCATCTTTGTCGCACCCGCCGAAGCCCCCGCAGCAGCACAGGTAGCCGAAGACGCCGCACTCCTACTCTCCATCGACGCATCCACCAGCTTTGCCGACGCCGCCGACGCCGCGCTCGCCGTACGCGAAACCCGCCCCTGGCTGTCCATCCGCCTCGACGCAGCAATCAGCACCCCGCAGGACCCTATCACCGACGAACACCTCACCCAGCTAGCAGAAGCACGCATCAACCTGGGCCTGAGCGTCTGCGAACCCGAAGAAGACGAAGCCGCCAACGACACCGTCCAAGCACTCCTCGCACACGCCGGGGGAGAAGCACGCGAATCTGTGGCATCCGTAGCCCGCCGCGCAAACGCAGCCGGCACCTCCATCGCCCTCGGATCCGACACCCAACTCTACGCACCCGGCGCCTGGCCCCTCATCCGCGAACTCATCAACGACGAACACGGCATCTCCGCACGCAGCGCCTTCGCCGCCCTCACCCGCGGCGTATACCGCCTAGCCCACGAAGAAAACCCCTTCACCGGCCAGTTCGCACCTGACACCCCCGCATTCGTAGCACAGTGGCGCGTAGAAGCCCTCATGGTCCAGGCACCCGACTCCCGCGTAGCATCGTGGAGTACCGACCCTCGTGCTCGCATTCCGCTGCTTCCGGTGTTGGATGAAGATTCGCCTCTGCCCATCCTGGAATCTATTTACACTGAAAGTAACTAATTTTTAGCTTGTCAGAGGCTTTTTAAGGGGTTTCAACCCCTCAATAATTCATTGATTTGAATGTTTACCCGGTATACTGGACATCTACCGGTCTGTTTTATATACACCTGTGAGGGAGTAATATGCGCGTTCTAACTGTCATCCCGACGTATAACGAGAAGGAGAACCTACCCATCGTGGTAGAGCGTCTTCGTAAGGCAGCTCCCGAGGTGGACATTCTCGTGGTGGATGATAACAGCCCCGACGGCACCGGCCAGATTGCTGATGAGCTGTCGGCTAAGGATTCCCAGATTCACGTTCTGCACCGCACCGTTAAGGACGGCCTGGGTGGCGCGTACCTTGCTGGCTTCGATTGGGGCCTTGAGGCAGGCTACGACGTTCTGATTGAGATGGATGCTGACTGCTCGCACCAGCCTGAGCAGCTTCCTTCTCTGGTTCGTGCTGTGGAGGCGGGCGCTGACCTGGCTATTGGCTCGCGTTACGTTCCCGGCGGCAAGACCAAGAACTGGCCGGCTCACCGCCAGGTTCTCTCTCGCGGCGCTAACCTGTACACCCGCCTGATTCTGGGCACCTCCATCAAGGACATTACCGCTGGTTTCCGCGCGTACCGTCGTGAGGCCCTGCAGCGTCTGAACCTGGACGGTATTGACTCTAAGGGCTACGTGTTCCAGGTTGATCTGGCGTGGCGTTCTGAGCAGGCTGGCCTGAATATTGTTGAGGTTCCGATTACCTTCGTTGAGCGTGAGATTGGTGCTTCGAAGATGGACGGCAACATTATCTTTGACTCCATGTCTAAGGTGACTCGATGGGGCATGACTAACCGCATTCAGAAGCTGAAGAAGGCTCTGGGCAAGTAATCGTCCCTCGCTCTGAGACTTATACGAAGGACCGGGGCAGATACATAAAAGTATCTGCCCCGGTCCTTTTCTGTTTTCTCTGGCGCTCTTTCCTGGCTCACGTACCAACGGGAAGCCAGTGCCGAAAAAGCGGAGAAGCCCGCTCAGAGCGCAAGTGGCTCTTAGCGGGCTCCTGAAGCGTTTCTACGGCATGTCTACGGTGCTTTTAGAGCGCGTAGTGCTTGCGGTAGTATTCCAAGCGGTCTTCCAGGGTCTTTTCCAGCTCTTCGATGCTGCGGCGTTCCATGAGCATATCCCAGTGGGTACGTGCGGGCTTCTCTTCTTCGGCCTCTGCGGTGGAGTCGCCGTTGACGAGGTATGCTTCCTTGCCGGACTTTGCGGTCCATACCGAGGGGATTTCTGCTTCTGCCGCGAAGGTCACGAAAACGCGGTCACCGTCAGCGGTACGGTATTCGACGCGCTGGCGGGGCGCGGGCTGTACGTTCGATTCGGTTTCCATCGACTGGGAACCCAGGCGCATACCGCGCAGGCTACGATCGCTCATTTTTCCTCCAGTGTCGTCGGGTGCGCTCTTTGGCGCTTTAGGCATAACGTTGGGCGGGGGAGAGCTATTCCCTCGAACGTTTACAAAACATCCATTATATCGGTAATAGTCTCCACCCGCCCAACGTGGTGGTGTTTATTCGGCGTGATTTTTGGTGATTCACGCTTTTTTATGCGTTAGATTTCGCGTTTAGCCGTTGATGCCGTAGCTTCCGGGTGCCTGCGGGGCGCTCTTGGGTGCCTCTGCTGCGGGCTTCTTCGGTGCGTCCGCAAGGTCGGATGCGGGCAGGGTGCCGAATGCGTTGCCCAGGCCGCGCAGTGCATCGCCGAGTTCGGTCGGGATGAACCAGAGCTTGTTGGCGTCGCCTTCGGCGAGCTTGGGCAGGGTCTGCAGGTACTGGTAGGTGAGCAGCTGCTGGCTGGGGTTGGATTCGTGGATTGCTGCGAAGACCTTCTGCACGGCTTCTGCTTCACCGTTTGCGCGCAAGATTGCGGACTGTGCGTCACCTTCTGCACGAAGGATCTGTGCCTGCTTTTCACCCTCTGCACGCAGGATGGCTGCGCGGGATTCACCTTCTGCGGTCAGAATGTCGGACTGCTTCTGGCCTTCTGCGGTGAGGATTGCGGCGCGGCGGTCACGCTCTGCACGCATCTGCTTCTCCATGGAGTCCTGAATGGATACCGGGGGCTGGATTTCCTTGATGTCCACGCGGGAGACGCGCAGGCCCCAGCGGCCGGTGGTGGAGTCGAGTACGCCTCGCAGCTCCGCGTTGATCTGGTCGCGGGAGGTGAGGGTCTGCTCCAGGTTCAGGCCACCGACGACGTTACGCAGGGTTGCGCTGGTCAGCTCGTCCACGGCGCGAATGTAGTTGGTGATTTCGTAGGTTGCAGCCTGGGGGTCGGTGACCTGGAAGTACACGACGGTGTCGATGCCGACCACGAGGTTATCTTCGGTAATCACGGACTGCGAGGGGAAGGAAACGACCTGTTCACGCAGATCGATGAGGGGCAGCACGCGGTCAACTACGGGGATGACGATGTGCAGGCCGGGCTTGAGAACGGCGTGGAACTTACCCAGTCGTTCGACGATGCCGGCTCGTCCCTGCGGGATGACGCGCACGGTCTTTGCGAGCATCGTCAGCACGAAGAGGATGAGTAGGACCGTCAGAATAAGGCTGATAGGCATTGTTTCTCCTTATCGGTGAGTTATATGGTGTGTTCTAGGGCATCTGAATTGGCATTTGGAGCCGGTATTCAGATGGGTCTTAGTTTGTTGGTCTTAGTCATGGGGGAGAGGCTCTACGATTGCGGTAGCACCCTCAATGGCTCGTACCCTCGCGTGTGATCCTGCTACGAGCGTTCCGGAGGCGGTGCGCGCCGTCCAGGTGTCGCCAGCTAGTACAACCAAACCAGTTTCACTAGTCACATCTTGAGTGACGCGCACCTCAGCGCCAACGAGTGCTTCAGCATTAGTGACAGCTCCGGTGGCTGATTTATTGAGCTTTTTCAGCAGCGGCGGGCGCAGACCAAGAACCAGAATCAGGCAGATCACCACGAAAATAACGGTTCGAATCAGCATGTTATCCACGAAGGGCGATATTGCTGCGGTGATGCCTGCGCTAATCGCCAGCATGAGAAAGAACAGGTCGAGGCTGAGCATTTCTATGACGGCGAAAACGAGGGCGAGTGCAACCCAGAGTGTCCAGGGTGTCTCAAAGAGCCAATCCACGAGTTTTCTCCTTTGGTGTACATCAACCGGCGTGGTTGACGTTGGATCTGCACACGAGGCGACAGCACCTTCGTGATGCGGGGTATATCCATTATTTCAGGTGGATTGAGTGCTGGCGACAGTTCTGGTAACCGAGTGAGGTTAATACATGAACTGTTAAGACTTTATTTAGATATGGGGAATCTTGAGTTCATTCTAGACCTCCCTAAAAAGCCGATAATATACATTATGTAAAGTAGGCCTATTTTCACTACCCCACCGACTGTTCACCGGCGCTTTCTACGCTCAGGCTGGCACGGATCAAACCTGTGCGCTCCCCGCAGTGCGACTACACTGTTCCATCCGCGGTTCTGCGCTCCGCTATTCTGAGCTCCACGCGCCTTGCGTCTTCCTCGGCGCTCAGCTACTCGCTCACATGCTCCGAGCCTTCAGGCTCCTCAGTGCATCCAGTTAAACGACAGGCACCCGAGACTCCACACCTTTCGGTGCGCTCTGTTCGTCTCGGGTGCCTGCCATCGATTTCTAGAGCTTTACGCTTCTGCGTGCTTAGAGCTGAACTCTACCCACGCGTTGAGCACGCGCTCCGCTGCGCCGGATGCAATAGATTCGCGCGCATCAGCCAATGCCTGAGTGAAGCGGGTCTCAAAGCTTTCGCCGTTGACCGGGCGGTACGCGACCAAGCCAGCCGCAGCGTTCATCACCACAGCGTCGTGAATGGCGCGCAGCGGGTTCTTCGGAGCCTCGCCCTCCCCCGCCAAAATTGCACGGAAAACGCCCGCATTGTACTCGGCGTCGCCGCCACGCAACTGCTCCAGCGGTGCATTCTGCAGACCGTACTCGGTCGGATCAAAACGGTACTCGGTCAGTTCGCCGTCGACAGCCTCCCACAGGCGGCTCGTGGTGGCGATGGTCAGCTCATCCAGGCCGTCATCACCGCGGAAAATCAGGGCGTGATCGCCGCGCTCCGCAAAGACGTGAGCCATCTTCTCAGCCATGACCGGGTTAGCAACGCCGATAGCCGAGGACTTCACGCGAGCCGGGTTCGTCATGGGGCCCAGGTAGTTGAACGCGGTCGGAATACCGAGCAGGCGGCGGGTCGGGCCCACGTGGCGCATTGCCGGGTGGAAAGTCATCGCAAACAGGAACGTGATGCCAGTCTCGCGAGCGCATTCGGCGACTGCGGGAATGGGCATGTCGAGGCGGATTCCGAGGGCTTCAAGGACGTCTGCGGAGCCGGATTTGGAGGTGGAGGCGCGGTTGCCGTGTTTGACGACGGTGGCGCCGGTGCCTGCGATGACGAGGGCCGCCATGGTGGAGATGTTGACGGTGTTTTGCTGGTCGCCGCCGGTGCCGACGATGTCTACGGCGTGGGGGTCGATGTCGACGGTTTCGGCTTTGGCGATCATGCCGGCTGCGAGTGCGCCGAGTTCTTCGGGGGTTTCGCCTTTGGAGTGGAGGGCGGTGAGGAAGGATGCGAGGATCGGCTGTTCGGTTTGGCCGGTCATGATGTGGTCCATGGCCCAGGCGACTTCGGTGTCGGTGAGGTTTTGGTGTTTGACGAGCTGGTTGAGGATGTATTTCCAGGTGATTTCGTGCGTAGTCATGTGTTAAGTGTAAAACCCCCGCCGCGTATCTGCATGGTTGGGTGCAGTATGCGAGACGGGGGTTTGTTTAGGCGTGTTGCACCTTGGGGTGCTTAGCGCTGGGGTGTCTTCGGTTTAGTGGAAGGAGTCACCGCATGCGCAGGAGCCTGCTGCGTTGGGGTTGTCGATAGAGAAGCCCTGCTTTTCGATGGTGTCTTCGAAGTCGATGGTGGAGCCGTCGAGGTAGGGTGCGCTCATCTTGTCGACGATGACTTCTACGCCGTCGAAGTCGCGGACTGCGTCGCCGTCGAGGACGCGCTCGTCGAAGTAGAGCTGGTAGATGAGGCCGGAGCAGCCGCCGGGCTGGACGGCGATGCGCAGGCGCAGGTCGGTGCGGCCTTCCTGTTCGAGGAGGGTGCGGACCTTGGTCTGTGCTACTTCGGTGAGGTTGACGCCGTGGGTCGGCAGTTCGGTGGTGGTTTCACTCATTGGTGTTGTCCTTTTGTTTTGTTGTTTGCCCGTGTGCGCCGCGTGTGGGTGCGTGTGGGCGTTTTAGCCTTCACGATACGCGCCTGGGTGTTTGATGTACAACCTAGGGTGTGCATAGTTCGCCGGGGGCGTGAGTGTTGGTGTGGGGGCTTGACATGTAATTCTGCTTCTAGGATACCGAAAAAGTGGGGGTTGGGGTTTGTGACCCTTCTCCCCCACTTTTTGTGGATGTTCCTAGCGAGCGCGTTTAGCGAGCGACGAGTGCGCTGAGCAGTAGCGCCTCCGCGAGGATTGCGTTCTTGAAGTCCGGGATGTAGAGGGACTCGTTGGCGCTGTGTGCGCGGGTGTCAGGGTCTTCTACGCCGGTGACGAGGATCTGTGCCTGCGGGAAGAGGTCCTTGAGGTCGGAGATGAACGGGATGGAGCCGCCCATGCCGGTCTGTACGGGTTCTACGTCCCATGCGGCGCGCATTGCGTCGAGGGCGGTTTGTGCGCCGTCTGCGTCGACTTCAGTGGCGAAGGGCATGCCGGAGTCGACGGCGGTGTAGTTCGCCTGGGCGCCGTGGGGTGCGTGTGCCTTGATGTGTTCGGCGAGTGCGCGGTGTGCGTTTTCGGGGTTGTCACCGGGTGCTAGGCGGGTGCTGATGCGTGCGCGGGATACGACGGCGAGGGTGTTGGAGGAGGTTGCGATGGAGGGGATGTCCATGCCGATGACGGAGATTGCCGGCTGGGTCCACAGGCGGGAGGCAACACTACCGGTGCCTGCCAGGGGTACGGTGTCGAGGATGCCGGAGTCGTTGCGGAAGTCTGCTTCGGCGTATTCGAGTTCGGGTTCGGGGGCGCGGTGCAGGCCTTCGACGGCTACGGCGCCGGTGGCGTCGTGCAGGGTGGCGAGTAGCTGCGCCATGAGGGTGTGTGCGTCGAGCATGGGGCCGCCGAACATGCCGGAGTGGATGGCGTGGCTACCGACGCGCACTTCGATGTCGCCGGATGCGACGCCGCGCAGGCTGGTGGTCAGTGCGGGTACGCCGGCGCGCCAGTTGGCGGAGTCTGCGACCACGATGTAGTCGGCGGACAGCTCCTCACGGTAGGTGTTGAGGAAGGAGACGAAGGAGGGCGAGCCTGCCTCTTCTTCGCCTTCGATGAAGAGCTTCACACCGAGTTTGAAGTCCTCGCCGAGAGTTTCGTTGAGGGCTGCGAGCGCGGCGAGGTGCACGAGGATGCCTGCCTTGTCGTCTGCTGCGCCGCGGCCGTAGAGGCGGTCACCCTTGCGGGTTGCGACGAAGGGTTCGGTGTCCCACAGGTCGAGGTCGCCGGCGGGCTGTACGTCGTGGTGGGCGTAGAGCAGGATGGTCGGGTAGCCTTCTGCGGCGGGGCGGGAGGCGATGACGGCGGGCATGCCCTGATTTTCGGTGCCGTCGGCGGTGGTGTAGGTGGCGCGTTCGATGCGTACGTTGTTGAAGCCTGCCTTGGTTGCGAGCGCGGCGACTGCCTCGGCGCTGCGGTCTACCTGGGTGAGGTCGTGCGATTCCCAGGCGATGGAGGGGATGGCGACGAGCTCGGTGAGGGTCTGCAGGGTTGCTTCGAAGTTTTTGGTGACGGCGTCGCTGAGGGCGCTGTGGTGGGTGAATTCATTAGTCATGTTTCTACCTTACCCCTACCTTACCCGCCGCCGCCGGGTGGTTGGGGTTGTTTCAGTTGCTGGTGTGGGCTTGTGGGGGCGGGTTTAGTGTGTGCCGTTCGGGTATGATGGGAGGGTGTTTGGTCGTAAGAAAGAGAAGGCTGAAGCGGAAGCTGTTCAGCCGCAGGTTATAGAGGAGCCTCAGGCTCCGGTTAATCCGAAGTTCACCCCGAAGAAGGGCCGTCCTACTCCTTCGCGTAAGGAGCAGCAGGCGGCTCGTCGTCAGCCTCTGGTTGTTAGTGACCGTAAGGAGGCGAAGGCTCGTGAACGTGAGGCGATGGCGAAGGCTCGTGAGCGTCAGAATGATGCGTTGATGGGTGGCGATCAGCGTTACCTGCCCGCCGTGGACCGTGGTTCGCAGCGCCGTTATATCCGTGATTATGTGGATGCGCGCCGTAACCTTGGCGATTTTATGTTGGCTGTGCTGCTGGTTCTGCTTATTGGTGGCTGGATTGCTCAGGGTGTGTCGGGTACGTCTAGCGTTGGTGCAACGGTTTATTACGGTTCCGTGTACGCAATGTATGCGCTGATGATTCTGTGGGTTGTTGACTACTTCATTCTGTGGCGCAGCCTGAAGAAGAAGCTGATTGCGAAGTTCGGCGAGGTTCAGCGTGGTTCTGGCATGTATGCGTTTAACCGTGTGATGATGATTCGTCGTATGCGCCGCCCGGTTCCGATGGTGAAGTACGGCGAGTACCCGCACTAAGTCGTTAGTGCCGTATAGGTGCTTGGGGAGAGGTCCTGAAGGTTCAGGCCTCTCCCCTATTTTGTGCCCGCTGGTCTTTTCCCTCTTGCGCGTGGACATATATGTCGCGGCTAGACGCCGGTACGGTTAGGCGTCGATTCGGGAGTAGAGGATCTGCCATCTACCGTCGCGGTATTCGAGGGCGAACGTGTAGATTTCTTCTTCCTTGTCGCTGCTCCAGGTTTCTTGGCGGCCGTCGGGTTCCACTTCGGTGTGTTTGTCCCATTCGTGGCTGGTTTCCAGGTAGTAGGTTTGATGGTCGTCGGTCCTGGGTATACCGGCGGGTTCGAAGTGTTCGATGCCGTCGATGACCCATCCGCCGCGCTGGTAGAGCGCTTCTATTTCCCGGTAGATTTTGAGTTCTCCGTCGTTTGAGGCGGAGAGGAATTCGCGGGCTTTGCTGTAGTCGCCGGTTTGGACGCCGTAGTTGATCCATTGGTTCCAGGCGTCCATGGTTTTGAGGATGCCGTCGGGGGTCTTTGCGCGGTATCCGTTTTCGGGGGCGTTGGGTTTGGGGACGTTTTGGGCGGGGCCTTTGGCATCTGCTTTGCGGTATTCGTCGTTACCGGCGTTGTTGCCGGCGCTACTGCTTGGGCTGCTGTTGGTGGCAGGCTTGCCGGAGGCGGTGGATCCGTCTCCTGCAGTTGTGATGTCGTGTGGCACGCAGGCGGCGAGTAGGGTGCTGAGGCTGATGAGTGTGCCTCCGGTCAGCATTGAGCGGCGGTTTAGCATGTTGGGGTTCATGGTTGGTCCTCCACATCGTTGTAGTGCATGGTCTCCCGCTTATCTCCATTATGCGCGAGCGCGCACTTATACGCTCAGAAGCCACATGTGTTTCGAAAAGCTACTTCTTTGGTGGCTTTTCGAAACACATGTGGCTTTTCGGCTGAATAGAGGGCACACAAAAGGGGCACCGCCTCCACCCCCTACGGGTAGAGAACGGTGCCCCCTTTCAGCACGCCGGGAGCGTGAGGCTCCCTCCCCCGCCAGTCACCCGGCGGGGCGTAAACCTTCTAGCGGCGAGCGCGGCGCAGCTTCACCAGGCCACGGTTAATGTGTGCCGCCCAGAGCGGACCCTCATACAGGAACGCGGTGTAGCCCTGCACCAGGTCAGCGCCAGCGTCCAGGCGCTCCTGCACATCCTCAGCGGTGGTCACGCCGCCAACGGAGATGATGGCGAGGTCGTCTCCAATTTCGCGCTTGAGCAGGCGCAGCACCTCCAGGGAGCGCGGCTTCAGCGGCGCACCGGAAAGGCCGCCGGCACCGATTTCCTTGACCTTGGTCATGTCGCTGGTCAGGCCCAGGCCGTCGCGGGCGATGGTGGTGTTGGTTGCGATGATGCCGTCCAGCTTCAGCTCCTTAGCCAGGGCTGCCACCTCGATCACGTCCTCATCGACCAGATCCGGCGCGATCTTCACGGTCAGCGGTACGTGGCGGTTGGGGCATACGCGGTCTGCCTCTTCACGCACGGCAGCCAGTAGCGGGCGCAGCGACTCGATAGCCTGCAGGGTGCGCAGACCCGGAGTGTTCGGGGAGGAAACGTTGACGACCAGGTAGTCTGCCTGCGGTGCCAGGGTGCGGGTAGAAATCAGGTAATCCTCGATAGCGTTCTCGAGCTCAACGACCTTGGTCTTGCCGATGTTCACGCCGATAACCGGGCGTACAGCGCCGCGGTATTCGGTTTCGAGGTCTGCGCGGGCTGCGGCTACGCGCGGGCCTGCCGCTGCGGCACCGTCATTGTTGAAGCCCATGCGGTTGATGACCGCCTTATCTTCCACGAGGCGGAAGAGACGCGGCTGCGGGTTGCCGGGCTGCGCCTGACCGGTGATGGTGCCGATCTCGACGTGGCCGAAGCCGATACCAGCCAGCGCGGCAATACCCTTACCGCCCTTGTCGAAGCCTGCAGCCAGGCCGAACGGCGAGGGGAAAGTAATACCCATGACGGTAGTTGCCAGTTCGGGGGCGGGCTGGAAGTACTTGCGCAGCGCGCGGGTGATGCCGACGTTGCGCAGGGTCTGAACGCCCCAGAAGCCGACGTGGTGTGCCTTCTCGGGGTCCATGCCCTTGAAGAAGATGTTGAAGAAGGTCGGGTAGATGCGCATTTGTTCTCCCTAGTGTTGGAGGGTGTGGGTGGTTTATGGGGCTATGATCCGGGACTGTATGCCGGGCCGCTACTTGTCGTTGGCGACGGCGTCGACTGCGCCACCGTAGCGGCGGTCGCGGCGCGCATACTCTTCGACAGCTTCCCAGAGGGTGCGGCGGTCAACGTCGGGCCAGAGCACGTTCATGAAAATCATCTCGGCGTAGGCGCTCTGCCACAGCAGGAAGTTCGAGATGCGCTGCTCACCGGAGGAACGCAGGAACAGGTCAACGTCGGGCAGGTCGGGCTCGTCCAGGTACTTCTGGATGGTCTTTTCGGTAATGTTGCCGGGCTTGATCTTGCCCGCCACAGCGTCCGCTGCGATAGCTGCCGCCGCGTCAGCGATTTCTGCGCGGCCGCCGTAGTTCACGCACATGGTGAGGGTGCAGACGGTGTTGTCGATGGTTTCGCGCTCGCAGTGTTCGAGCTCTTCGATGACGTTCTTCCACAGCTTGGGTCGGCGGCCAGCCCAGCGGATGCGCACACCCCAGGTTTTGAGGGTTGCCAGCTGACGCTGCAGCACCTCGGTGGAGAAACGCATGATGAACGCGACTTCGCTGGGTGAGCGCTTCCAGTTTTCGGTGGAGAACGCGTAGGCGGTCACGTACGGGATGCCCATTTCGATAGCGCCCGCGACAACGTCCAGCAGTGCCGCCTCGCCGGCGCGGTGGCCCTCGGTGCGGGGCAGGCCGCGTTCGTTTGCCCAGCGTCCGTTACCGTCCATGACGACGGCGACGTGCTGCGGAATGAACTTCTTCGGGATCGGCGGCGGGGTTGCCCCGGTGGGGTGTGCGGGCGGGGGTACGGGCTGGGTGCGTGCCATGTGTGCCTTTCTTCCCTGGCGGGTTCTCCCCCGGGGTCGTTTGCCTAGATATGCGCCAGATATAAACCTGGCGTGCTGTTAGCTATTTTACCGTGACACAGCGCGCATGGGCGGGTGCTTCGGGGGTTATTTTGCGTCCTGGTTGGCCCATGTTTGACGCATCGGCGTGCATCTTTTACGATGCAGGAATTTCTGCTTCGAGGGCGCTCGCCGTTTTCAGGGGGTGTTCGAGCAGGTTTTGGGTGGTTTTCAGGTAGAGTCCCAGAATTTTGGAGGCGACCGGCACCGGTGCTGCGTCAATAGTCGCCCAGGCGCGCGGATCCGCCGATGCGGTAGCGAGCGCATAGCCGAGCTCTTCGGCACGCAGGCCGGTTAGGGGCGTGTCGGTGGTGGGTGCACACTGAGGGCAGAGGACCGTGTGGTGCCCGTAGGTGTGGGCGGTGTGGAAGGCAATGTACCTGCCGCTTCCGCTTGTAGCGCCGGGGGTGCTACTGTCTGCCCCGTTATCGCCCCGGTTATCGGAGTTCACGAGCGGGTTGCCGCATCGGGTGCAGTTCTCCCCGATGAGCGGCCAGCCAGCGGCGTTCATACTGCGTGCTAGGTAGCGGGTCAGAATCCTCTGCGGCACGTGCTGCCCGTGCGCGAGCGCGGCAAGCGCCCCGTGGGTGAGGGTGTAAATGTCGGCGGTGCTGTCGGTGTCTTTGGTGAGTGCTTCTGCCAGTTCGGCGATGGTGGAGGCGCACGTGTACGCATCGTAGTTCGCCATGATGGGTGCGGTGTAGGCGTGCAGGGTTGCCGCCTGGGTGATGGTGTGCAGGTTGGTTCTGCCGCGGCTGAAGGACAGGTCGGTGTGCATGAACGGTTCGAGTCGTCCACCGAATTTGGAGGTGGGTTTGCGTACGGCTTTGGCGACGGCGTGGGTGATTCCTCCGTCGCGGGTGAGCATGATGATGATGCGGTCGGTTTCGCCGAGTTTTTGGGTGCGGAGGATGAGGGCGGCGTCGCGCCAGGTGCGGGGTTCGCTCACGGGTGTCTCCGTTCTCGGTGCATGCTCGGTGGGTATTAGGCGGGTGGGTTTTCGGCGGGCGCTGAAGGCAGTAAGCGCTGAGGGCAAGATCTACGCGGGTGTTGTGGGTACGGTTCGACCCCTGCCGTATTACCCCGCGTAGGGGTACCGGTCAGGGGTCGGTCCGTAACGTATGGGCGAGGCGCTATTTAGTCCTCGTACTCAATATCGTCGTCGATGTCGTCTTCATCGTCGAGGATTTCTTCAAGGTCATCCTCGTCTTCATCACCGTAGACGCTCAAGGGGGTGACCTCGTTGTACGCCTCGAAGAGGGCATCTTCGTAGGCTTCGAAGGCGTTGGCGATTTCTACGTATGCCTCATCGACGGCAGAGTCGTGCTCGCCGGTTCGGTTGACGACGGCGGTCAGGTGCGCCTCCAGCGCGTCAAGGAGGCGGGTGAGTTCGGTGCGAGGATCAATGCTCATGCCATTTATTCTACTACCTACAGGCCGATGGTGTGCGCCGGGCGGTCATGCGGCGGTTTAAACGCGGAACTATGAACGGGTGCGGCAGGTAAATCAGCGGGTAAATTCGGTGCCGTGAAGAGAACACCAAAGCCAGAGCGGTAAGCCCAGGTTGGTCGAGTCAGGCTCGGCAAGCCAGATTGGTCAAGCCAAGCAGCACGCGGCGCATCAAACCCCGCATAAAAACCTTACAGACACAGCGAACCCGCCGTCCCCAGGTCCCCTACCCCTCAAGAGGCGGGTGCCGGGTGCGGCGGGTTCTTCTGTCGGTTAGCTCAGCTTGACGCTGCACCTACTGAATGTTTGCTTCTTACGGGTTGAGCCCGAGAGAATGAGAAGCCGGGGTTTTAGAAGCCCAGGGATGCTGCGGATGCGCGGATTGCCTCAGCGGATGCCTTCAGCTGTGCCAGCTCAGCCTCGTTCATGGGAACCTCGAGCACGCGCTGGATGCCCTCACGGTTGACGATGGTGGGCAGGGACAGTGCAACGTCCTTGAAGCCGTACAGCTCGCCTGCAATGGTGGTGGAGACGGGCAGCACTGCGTTCTGGCCGCCGAGGAATGCCTCAGCGATACGTGCGCCGGAGATACCGATTGCGTAGTTGGTGGAACCCTTGCCCTCGATGACCTTGTATGCTGCGCGCATAGCTTCGGTTGCCAATTCTGCACGGACCTCTTCGGTGAAGACGGGCTTGCCGTCCTGCTCCCACTCGGTCAGGGGAACCATACCGATGTTTGCTGCGGACCAGACGGGGAACTCGGAGTCGCCGTGCTCGCCAACAACGTTTGCGTGAACGCTCTTGATGGAGACGCCAGCCTTGTTAGCAATCAGCCAACGCAGGCGGGAGGAGTCCAGAACGGTACCGGAGGACAGCACGCGGTTTGCGGGCAGGCCGGTAATCTTCTGAGCCACAACGGTGAGAACGTCACAGGGGTTGGTGACGAGCATGATGATTGCGTTGGGTGCTACGGACAGAATGTTCGGCAGCAGCTTCTCGAGGATTGCGACGTTTGCGCCTGCCAGTTCGAGGCGGGGCTGACCCGGCTTCTGGCGAGCACCTGCGGTGATGATGACCATGTCGCAGTCGCGCAACAGCTCGATGTCGTCGCCACCGGTTACGGTTGCTTCGTGTGCGAACATTGCGCCGTGTGCGATGTCCAGTGCTTCAGCGTGTGCGCGCTTGCCGTCGATGTCGTACAGGACGATTTCGTCTGCGGAGCCGCGGACCATAGCTGCGTATGCGGTTGCGCTACCGACGCCGCCTGCACCGATGACGCCGAGCTTGGTGGGGTTGTTGACACCGTTCATTGCTGTATGCCCTCTTTCGTGAGAGTTATCCGTGTGGTGCGAGAGGATTCTCGCGTGGTTTATGGGGAAGCGGGTGTGTGCCGCGGGGTTGAATTTCCTTAGATGGGCGTTCTTCCCCGGTGAGCTTGCTTCGTTACTTTCTATTATGCCGCAGATTTTGCGTTTTGTGTTGGGATATTTTGCTTTTTTCGATGGGTGCTGGTGACTTTATGGGCTATGAGGGGTGTTTTTCACTCACAAAACCAAATAATGACGTTCTGACCTTTTGAGCAAGCTCACATGCTGCTAAAGTAGCCCTCCACATCCACGGCACCGCCGGAAGCCTCAAAATCAGCACGAACAGCATCCGCCAGATCGTCGTCGACCAGGAAGTCCAAAGCCACAGACGCCAAACCGAACGCCGCATCCAGGGCAGCATCCACAGCCGCCGGAGTGTCAGCACAGTGCGCGAACTCCACCGTGTGCATACCGGTACCCTCGGGCGCAATCTGAATCAGCGGGTGAATACCGGGCACGCGCAGGCTCACATTACCGAAATCAGTAGAAGCCGCCAGGGTGTCACTGACCGTTCCGGGCGGGTACGGGTGGCGACCCACCGAACGCTGAGCCGAAACCCAACGCTTCAACAGCGGGCGGTTCGTACGCACCGGCATGGTCATCGGCGAAGAATCCCACGTCACCTCCGCACTCACGCCAGCCATGAGCGCCGCACCGCGCAGCACCTCCTCAACCCGTCGCGACAGCGCACGCAAAGTCGGCGCGTACTTAGAACGGATATTAATATGCAGGCTCGCGGAGGCAGGAATCAGATTCGGGGCGTCCCCGCCGTGGTCAATAATCGCGTGAATACGGTCAGAACCGGGAATCTGCTGACGCAACAACCCCAGGCCCTGATACGCCAAATTCGCCGCATCCAGTGCGTTACGACCCATAAACGGATGCGAGGAAGCATGCGCACTCACGCCCGTATAAGTCACGCGGCATTCGCGGCGACCCAACCACGCCTGATCAGCCACATCCATAAAGTAGGGGTGCACCATGATGGCGGCATCCACCCGCTCGAACGCGCCGGCGCGTGCCATCAGCTCCTTACCGGCGTCGGATTCCTCGGCGGGCGTGCCGTAGTAGAGGATCCTGCCGCTGAACGCCTCGGGGCCGGTAGCGAGCGCATCCGCTAGGGCAAGGAAAGCGCCCAGCCCGGATACCGCGATGACGTTGTGGCCGCAGCCGTGACCGATGCCCGGTAGCGCGTCATATTCGGAGAGAATCGCGATGGTGCGGTGTTTGGTGGGGTCGTAGTCGGCGCTGGTGAGCTCCACCTTGAAGGCGGTATCCAGGCCGAAGGCGGGGTACTCGATGCTGAGGTTCGGGTAGGCTTCGCGGACCGCATCAACGAGCGTGCGGGAGGCGAAATACTCCTCGTAGGCAGTCTCGGGGTGCGCGTGAATCGCCTTGAGAATTGAGGTCAGGGAGTCTGCGCGGGTGGCTACGGATTCGGCGAGGTCGCGGCGAATATGCGCCAGCCCGCTGTCTTCGTCGAGGCGGTGACCGTGGCCCTTTCCATGACCGTGGCGCTCGCCGTGGCTACGTTCCTGCTCGGGCTGACCGTGGTCGGCATGTTCCCGCTCAGGATGCGCGTGCCCGCGCTTGCGGCGGTGCTCAGCGGCATGCTTACGCTGCTCGGTTTCGAGGGCGAGGATTTCGGAGTACTCGCTACCGCGCACGCAATCAGCGTCGGGCGCGTCGTAGTGGCGGGTTATTGCGGCGGGTCGGTTCGGTGCCGTTCGACCGGAGCTGTCAGAAGTGGGCTGGGTGTGGGCGGCGGTGCCCTGTGCGTTCGCGTCAGTCATGCTTCTACGCTACCGTCTGCGCTCGCCGGGCGCTAGATGCTCAGGCGTGATGGAGTCGAAAACGCCCAAAAAGAAATTTGTGTCACATAAAAGAAAATTTGTATATATCCTAGGAATCTTTGATTCAGTGGAGTAGCGTTAAGCACATGGGAGCGACAATCCAGCCGCACCCATCACCATCCGGCGCTAGCGATGCGAATGCCGGCAGGACAGTTCACAACCGGTCCAAACCATGTCGTTTGGGCCTCTGTCAACGCTGTGACAGACCCATGGATGCGAACCGTACCGGCAAGCACACACCGCTGTGAGCGCCACAACCACGCTAAGGAGCTCCATCCCATGAAGGCAGCACGCTTCTACGACCGTAACGACATCCGCATTGAAGACATCCCCGCACCCGAAGCCGCTGCGGGCGAGGTTCTGGTCAAGGTCGCATGGTGCGGTATTTGCGGTACCGACCTGCACGAATACCTTGACGGCCCCATCTTCTGCCCCCAGCACGGTCATCCCCACCCCATTTCTGGTGAGGACTCCCCCGTCACCCTCGGTCACGAATTCTCCGGTGTTGTTGAGGCACTGGGCGAAGGCGTAGACGACCTGCAGGTTGGCGACCACGTTGTCGTCGAGCCCTACATCATTCGTGATGACGTTTACACCGGCCCCGACTCCAAGGACTATCACCTGTCCAAGGACATGAACTTCATCGGTCTGGCAGGTCGCGGTGGCGGTCTGTCCGAGAAGGTTGCCGTCAAGCGCCGCTGGGTTCACAAGATTCCTAACAACATTCCCCTGGACGAGGCTGCACTGATTGAGCCCCTGAGCGTTGGCTACCACGCTGTTGAGCGTGCAGGCGAGTTCGAAGAGGGCGCATTCGCACTGGTTACCGGTGCTGGCCCCATCGGTCTGCTGACCTCCGCAGTTCTGAAGGCTAAGGGCGCTAAGGTTATTATCTCCGAGCTGTCCCCGCTGCGTCGCCAGAAGGCTCTGGACTCCGGTGTTGCTGATTACGCTTTCTCCCCCGCAGAGACCGACGTTCTGGCTGAGATTCACAAGCTGACCGACGGCCGTGGCGCCGACATCGCGTTCGAGTGCACCTCCGTTCAGCCCGCACTGGACCTGATCCTGGATGCCCTCAAGCCCACCGGTAAGGTCGTCATCGTCTCCATTTGGGGTAAGCCCGCTTCCCTGGATGTTCAGAAGATTGTGCTCAAGGAGCTCGATATCCGCGGTACCATCGCATACGTGAACTCCCACCCGGAGACCATCAAGCTCGTTGAGTCCGGCAAGATTGACCTCAAGCCCTTCATCACCGGCAAGATTGCTGTGGAAGACCTGATTGACAAGGGCTTCGACACCCTGATCCACCACAATGAGACCGCCGTGAAGATTCTGGTCACCACCGACCCGGAGCGTCTGGCTGAGTAATCTCTTCGAACGATACTGATTCGTTCAGTTTCAGCTGATGCAGCTGTTCTTCTAGCTTCCTTAGCGTAGCTAGGTGGGGTGAGGTTCTTTCAAGGAGCCTCACCCCACTATTTTTTGCGTGCTTTTTACCGGACATACAACCGAGCATACAAAAATCCCCGGTTCCGAAGAACCGGGGATTATCTGTGCGCGAGGGGGGACTTGAACCCCCACCCTCTAATACGAGGACTAGCACCTCAAGCTAGCGCGTCTGCCTATTCCGCCACCCGCGCAGGTGACTTTCGAACGTTTTCCTTTCGGTGCCGTTCGAAGCAACACGTAATACTATACGGACTTTCTGAACACTCCGCAAATCGAAAGCATATGTTCTGCATCACATATTAGAGGTTGGTTGGTTCCCCACCCCCGGTGATCTTCTCGCACCTTGAGTAATATGACCGGCACGCCCATTCGACTGCCATATTTTCGGTCATAACGACTAGAATAAAGAGCATGAATAATGAGAACCTCTCCCGCGAAGAAGCCGCAGAACGTTCGGCTCTCATCAGTGTCGACACCTACGACGTGCATGTCGACCTGACTAACGCCAAGGACCCCGAATTCGAGTCCTACCCCACCGTCACCACCGTCCGATTCTCCTGCAACACCCCCGGTGCAGAAACCTTCATCGACTACATCCACCACAGTGTCGACTCCGTTAAGCTCAACGGCACCGAACTGACCCTGGCAGATGCCGTCAACGGCGCACGCATCACCCTGCCCAACCTGCAGGCAGAAAACGTACTCACCATCCACGGTCGCTCCTACTACTCCCGCTCCGGCGAAGGTATGCACCGCTACTTCGACCCCTCCGACGGTCGCGTCTACCTGTACACCCAGTACGAGCCCTCCGACTGCCGCCGAGTCTTCCCGAACTTCGAGCAGCCCGACCTGAAGGCAGTCTTCAACTTCCGCATCACCGCGCCCAAGGACTGGGTCGTCAGCTCCAACGGCGTACTCGAATCCCAGATCGTAGACCCCACCGACGACTCCATCACCAAGCGAGTCTTCTCCCCCACCGCAAAGATCTCCACCTACATCACCGCAATCGTTGCCGGCGAATACTTCACCGCAACCACCACCTACAAGCCCAAGAGCAAGGTCAACAGCGGTAACATTCCCCTGGTCGTCTACTGCCGCCAGTCCCTCAAGCCGCACTTCGACTACGACCACATCTTCAAGGTCACCAAAAACGGCCTGGACTTCTTCCAGGACCTCTTCGACTACCCCTACCCGTACCCCAAGTACGAACAGGCATTCGTCCCCGAATACAACATCGGCGCAATGGAGAACCCCGGCCTGGTCACCTTCACCGAAGACTACATCTTCGTCTCCGGCGCAACCGAGGACGACCTCGAAGGCCGCACCAACACTATCTGCCACGAAATGGCACACATGTGGTTCGGCGACCTCGTCACCATGAAGTGGTGGGACGACCTGTGGCTCAAGGAATCCTTCGCAGACTTCATGGGCACCCTCGGCGCTAAGGAAGCCAACAACTTCAACGACGCATGGGTCACCTTCGCGAACAACCGCAAGGCATGGGCATACATGCAGGACCAGCTGCCCACCACCCACCCCATCGTCGCTGACATCCCCCACCTGGAAGCAGCATCGCAGAACTTCGACGGCATCACCTACGCAAAGGGCGCATCCGTGCTCAAGCAGCTGGTCGCCTACGTCGGCTTCGACACCTTCATCGAGGCAGCACGCGTGTACTTCAAGCGCTTCGAGTGGGGCAACACCTCCCTGAACGACTTCCTGCAGGTACTCAACGAGGTGTCCGGCCGCGACATGCAGGCATGGGCTAACGCATGGCTGCAGACCTCCGGCGTGTCCGCACTGGGCACCAAGCGTGTCTACGGCGAAGACGGCCAGCTCACCGACCTGATTCTCACTCAGGAACTGCCCGCACAGCAGCCCGCAGGTCTGGGCCGCCCCCACGTGGCAAAGCTGGAAACCTTCGCGCTGACCGACGGCAAGCTTACCTCCACCGGCCTGCTCTCCCTCGAGTACCCGGCAGAGCCCGTCTCCGAGCACCACGTGGAGCTCACCGACGAGCAGAAGAAGCTCGTTGGCGAAGCTGACCTGCTCATGCTCAACGCAGAAGACCACACCTACGCCAAGGTCGCCCTGACCGACGAAGACGGCCTGCAGGCAGCTATCGAAGGTGTCTCCACCCTCGAATCCGCGCTCTCCCGCGGCCTCATCTGGGGCTCCCTCTGGGAGAACGTGCGCGATGCACGCCTGCCCGTCACCACCTACGTCGACGCAGTCGTACGCAACGTCTCCAAGGAACCGAGCGCATCCCTGCTGGGCACCATGGTCAACAACGCACAGGTCGCTATCGCAACCTTCTCCGCACCCACCGGCCGCGAGCGTCTCTACGACGCTCTCTACGACGCATTCGCAGCCGCACTGGCGCAGGCTAAGCCCGGCTCCGACGAGCAGCTGATTCTGCTGCGCGCCCTGATTTCGGTCTCCACCAACGCGACCAAGGGTGAAGAGCTCTGCCGCGATATTGCCCGCGGTGCTTTCGAAGACACCACCGGCGATATTGCTGACGCAACCGGCATTCCTTACGACCAGAACCTGGGTTGGAGTGCACTGGGTGCGCTCGCAAGCCGCGACCTGGTGACCGTTGAGGATCTGGACCGTGCGGCGAAGTACAGCCCCTCCTCGATCTCTTCGAATGGTTACGCGTACGCGATTGCTGCCCTGCCCTCTGCTGAGCGTAAGGCTGCCGCGTACAAGACCATCATGGAAGACGAGTCGCTGTCGAACGACGCTCTGGCTTCGACCATTAACGGTTTTGCTCGCGGTCCGGTTGAGTTGCGTGAGTCCTACTACGACTCCTACTTTGAGGCTCTGCTGCCCATTTGGGCGTCCCGTTCGATTGGTATGGCGACCCGCATTGTGCGTGGCCTGTACCCGAAGGCTCCGTACAACACCGGCTCCACCGAGGGTCTGGGCGTTGAGGGTAACCCCTCCGTTGCGCTGGCTCAGAAGTGGCTGGAGGCGAACCCCGAGGCTCCTTCGGCTCTGCGTCGTCTGGTTCTGGAGGCTCAGGATCACGGCCACCGTTCGATTGTGGCTCAGAAGTTCAACGCCTCCCTGCAGGACTAAGCTGCATGGTTTGAGGGCTTGTGGCGGGGTGTGAGCCGGTATCTAGACTAGGTTCCGCTCTCCCCCGCTAGGTTCTCTAGCCTCTTTGAGAGACTGCCGTTCGGCACGCCCCCGGTAACGTACCGGGACGCGCCGGGCGGTGGTCTTTTTCTGGCTCATCTATAGAATTCATAGCGGCGGTATGCCGTCTAAATATTTCCCTCATACAGTGGTTCACATACTGACAAGGGCACTTATTACCGGGGCAGTTTCACCAGGGCACAAAACTATATGCACCCGGTGCTAAAAGACAGATAAATGTCACCCGTTTTTGTGAGCTGTCCACACTGAAAGCATGAGAGAATAGACTAGGTATCCGCTCGCTTAGACACATCAGAAGGAGTTTTCAGTGGTCGATTACGCACTCGGTGACCGCGGTAGCGTTGACATTGTCACCGATGATTACTACGAAGCAGAAACCCTCCAAATCTTTGAGGAACTGCACATCGACCGTGAACGTATCTGGTACGGTGAAGCGCGCCTCGTTCCCGAACCGGATAACCCCTACGAGCCCAATAGCATTGCCGTCTACATTGACGAATTCAAGGTGGGCCGCATGAGCGTGGAGGACTCCGCCGCGTACTGGGATTCCATTACCCGCGTGGTCGCCTCCGGTTACGAGCCTATTGCGCATCTGCAGCTTTCCGCCGTGGCGGTTCGCACCGAGAGCGGTAACATGCGAGTGAAGAGCACCGGTGTGCTCTCGCTGTCCGCTCCTAGCTCGCTCTTCCCCCTCAACGACGCACCGACTCGCGCGACCCTGCTACCCCAGGGCCCGTCGATGAAGGTGCTTGATGAGAAGGAACACTCCGAATACCTGCACAGCATCCTGCCGCCCAGCGGTGAGGGTCGCGTCATTCTGACCCTGGAAGCTAACCAGCTGAAGACCTCCGACGGCCGTTTCGTTGACAGTGTTGAGGTACGCCACGACCGCAAGCTCGTGGGCCGCCTGAGCACCCAGATGTCTGAGCAGCTCGCCCCCGTGATTCGTTACGCATTCGAGAACGACCGCCTCACCAGCGCGTGGGGTACGATTCGCGGCAACACCCTTGAGCTGTCCCTGACCGTTCAGGCTGCACGCCCCGCCGATATTCCGCAGGAATGGTATGAGACCCTGCCCAACAACGTTCCGGCTCTGCTGCCGGTGGGTGAAGAGTACGATGTGCCCGCCGCATTCGTGCCCACCGAAGGTGAGCGCCACTACCTGGAGTCCTCCGCTCAGCAGGCTCCGAAGAAGCGTCGCGGTTTCATGAGCTCCCTGACCGGTGGTTCTTCGGCACCCGCCGAGCCGACCCGTAGCGAACCCGCCGCGGAGAAGCCTGTCATCGAATACAGCATTGAGGAAGAGGAATACTACGAGCCGAACGAACGTGACCGTCTGCTGAACCTGATCAAGGGTGCAGGCCTCGCCGTTCTGGTCGCCGGCCTAATTTCAATGCTGTGGACCCCGATGCTTGGCATCCTCATCGCAATCCTGGGTGGCGCTATCGCGGCTGTAGCATTCTATTTTGGCCGCCAGCCCTACTACGAAGACTACGACGAATACGATGAGTACGAAGAGGAAGAATCTGCCGAGGAAGCAGAAGAAGCCGATTCGAAAGCCTAACTCCCTCTAAGAGCACGGTACGAATGGGGCGGCTACCCCACCATCACGGTGAGGTAGCCGCCCTTTTGTGCGCCCCAGCAGCTCTCTAAGCGCCAACGAGGTACTTCCAGGTATCTACATTCCGACAGCTTTTCGGGAACAGTTAAAAACCAGCGGGGGCGAAAGCCTCATCAGCTTTCACCCCCGCAAGGAGTCAGATCTTAGTCCTGGCCGTAAGTCGCCATGAACTGATCCATGCTGTCATGCTGCAAAGCATAGGACAGGTTAGCATTCGCAGCCTGGTTCACGATAACAATCGACTGACCGTCGTAGGACCAACCCGGGCCTGCGTTCGGCAGGGTGGTCATACGCATCGTGGTATCACCGCTAGTCAGCACCGGAGCCGCAATCTGGGCAATCTGCGCCGCGTCCAGGCCAGAGTCAACACGCATATAACCAGCAATAGACTCAACAGCAGACTGGAAAGAGCCCACATTCTCCAGTGCACCCTTAGACTTCATCGTGCTGTACAGACCGCGCAGGAACGCACGCTGGTTACGAACACGCTGGTAGTCGCCGTCAGCGAACGGGTAGCGAGCACGAACGAACGCAAGAGCCGCACCACCATCCATATGCTGCATACCCTGCTTGAAAGACCACGCATTGATATCGAAGTCGAAAGGTACCTGGACATCCACGCCATTAACAGAATTCACCAGAGCCTTGAAGCCCTCGAACTCGATCTCTGCCACGTGATCAATCTTGATACCCAGCAGGTTCTCAACGGTCGCCACCTGCAGAGAAATACCGCCATAGTTCAGCGCCGCGTTAATCTTTGCCGAACCGTAACCGGGGATATTCACCCAGGTATCACGCATAATCGAAACCAGGTACACGCCCTTACCATCGGCAGGGATGTGAGCAAGCATGATGCTATCTGCACGGGAGCCGCTCACCTGAGCTGCTTCAGAACCGGAACGGGTATCGCTACCGAGCAGCAGGATGTTCTTACCCGGACCCTTCACGACATTGTAGCTGTAACCGTCATCCAAGATGCCGTCGCCGTCCTTATCGTGATCGCTCGCGTTAGCTGCAAGAGCCGCAGCAGCATCGGAGCCGTTCTTGCCGGTATTCGAGTTGGTGACGGTCGGAGCCTTCAGCTCCGTCACGTTGAGCTTCTTAGCCTCGCCAAGCTGCTCCTTAATTTTGCTGAGGTCTTCATCCACCTTAGTGATGGAGTCAAACTTCTCGGTCTTGCTATCCCAGGTGTGGCCAGCACGCCAGATAAAGAAACCAATACCGAGGGTAATAACCAGCAGAAGAATCAGCAGGATCAGCAGAATACGCTTGACCCATTTCTTCTTCTGCGACGGTTCAGAGTGAGCGTCGCTCATTAAGTTGTCCTTTGTTTGAGGTGGTGATACGCGAGGTGCACAGCGCATCCAGCGAAGTCTCTAAAATAGAGAGCCGGAAATAACCCGCCGATATGGGGCGGCACTGAAAAGCACAGAAAATGCACAGCTCGCAAAATACTTTCCCATTGTAACGCCGTCAGCTGGTCTACGCACCGGCGCACGAAAGGTTTTACGTTACAACTTTCCTCACAACTTTCCTCACGTTCGCGCCAAACTTGCGACTACAGGCGCCAGAACGCACAATGCCCCGCCTCCCTGAAAACCAAGGAGAACGGGGCATTGATTTCGCTATAAAGCAAAACCTGAAAAGAAGATTTACTTCTTGCCGAAGTTTGCGAAGCGTGCGTTGAAGCGCTCGACGCGACCTGCGGAGTCCATGATGCGCTGCTTACCGGTGTAGAACGGGTGCGACTCGGACGAGATTTCAACCTCGACGATCGGGTACTCGTTGCCGTCTTCCCACTCCTCGGTCTTGTCCGAGGTCATGGTGGAACGGGTCAGGAAGACCTTGCCGGATGCGAGGTCGCGGAACAGAACCAGGTTGTAGTCCGGGTGGATTTCTGCCTTCATTGATTACCTTCTTCTGCTACTGGATTTTGCCAGTAGCCCTTATATAGATGGAGTAGGTTTTTCGATGTGCAGCTATCGAGAAAATCTCAGAGCGCATCACCATTGTGCCCGCATAGGGCGCGCACAACCCATTAAGGGTACCACCTTCACGGATTAAATCCCAGTACGTTCCCTCGCAGGCGCCAACCCGCACACCGCAAGGGCACCCCCAGAAGGCACTCACGCGGGTTAAGAATCAGGTGAGAACTCAGGTTATGAACGCGGGCGGGTCTCCCAGAACGCCACGGCACTCGCCGCCGCAACATTCAAAGAATCCACGCCGTGCGACATCGGAATCATCACCGTATCGTCACACGCAGCCAGGGTGCGGGGCGACAGTCCGTGCCCCTCCGTGCCCAGAATCAGCGCAAGCTTCTCATCCCGGCGGGCAGACAGCTCCTCCAGGGTCAGCGAGTCCTCTTCCAGTGCGAGCGCTGCGCTCTTAAAGCCCAGCTCGTGCAGGGCCTGCAGGTCTGCAGGCCACGACTCTAGGCGAGCCCACGGCACCTGAAAAACGGTACCCATCGACACGCGAATCGAGCGGCGATACAGCGGATCAGCGCACCGCGGAGTCACCAGTACAGCATCCACGTTCAGCGCGGCAGCCGAACGGAAAATAGCTCCCACATTCGTGTGGTCCACAATATCTTCCAGGATTGCCACGCGAGAGGCACCCTGCAGCAACTGCTCCAGAAGCTGCGGCGCAGGACGAGCCATCGCCGCCAACGCACCACGATGCAGATGAAAACCGGTCACCTGCTCCAGCTGCTCCTCACTACCCACATACGCGGGAGTGTCAGGATGGGCGCGCAAAACATCCGCCAAATCATCAGCCCACTTCTCACTCATCAGGAAAGAAACGGGCTGATGACCGGCAGCGAGCGCACGACGAATCACTTTGGAAGACTCCGCAATGTAAATACCCCACTGCGATTCCATGGCGCTACGGAGCTTCACATCGGTCAGCTGCGTGTAGTAGCGCAAAGCCTGCTCGGGTGCCTGCGCCAGAGCAGTGACCGACTCGATGGCGTAGACACGCTCGGCACGCTCAGCGATCTGTTCGGCGCTCAGCTGCTTCGGGGCACGGCTCATGCGCGCTTGAACGCGGAGTAACGACCCGCGGAGGTGACGGTCAGAGCCAGGTCCATGTCGTAGGTTGCTGCGAGGTTCGCCTCGGTAATGGTGGACAGGATCGGGCCGGCGGCGACCACGCCACCGTCACGGACCAGCAGGGCGTGGGTGAAGCCCGCCGGGATTTCCTCGAGGTGGTGGGTGATGAGCACGGTAGCCGGTGCGTAGGGGTCGGCGGCAAGTGCGGTCAGACGCTCGACCAGGTCCTCACGGCCGGAGATGTCCATGCCTGCGCCGGGCTCGTCCAGCAGCAGCAGTTCGGGGTCGGTCATGAGGGCGCGGGCAATCAGTGCACGCTTACGCTCGCCGTCGGAGAGGGAGCCGAAGGTGCGGTCAGCGAGGGTGTCGACACCCCATTCAGCCAGCAGCTCGGTGGCGCGCTCGTCGTCCATGACGTCGTATTCTTCCTTCCAGCGGCCGGATACAGCGTACGCTGCGGTCACGACAACGTCGGAAACCTTCTCGTTGGCGGGAATCTGGTTTGCCGAAGCACCGGAGGACAGACCAATGCGCGGGCGCAGGTCGAACACGTCAACAGCGCCGAGGGTCTCGTCAAGGATTTCAACCTCGCCGCTGGTCGGGTGCAGGCGGGCTGCCGCAACCGACAGCAGAGTGGACTTACCGGCGCCGTTGGGGCCCAGAACAACCCAGCGTTCACCTTCGTTCACAGTCCAGGAAACGTCGTTGAGAATCTTGCGGCCGCCGCGAATCACGGAGACATTCTGAAGGTTGAGTACGGTGCTCATGGTTCTTCTTCCAGTGAGTTAGATGGATGGGATGCGCCCCCACCCCGCAACCCGTGCCGGGTTATCGGAGCGGTTGGCGCATAGTGCGCGGGTACCCCACATTGGGTTCCTCGCGCGAAGCCTTATGGGCTATAGGTGCCGCCGCGTCAGGGGCGGCGCGCCTGATCAAATGTACCTTGTCAGAGGGGCGGGCGCATCCGCAACGGCACCTATAGCAGCTGAAGTTATTAGTCGATGAAGCCGCGTGCGCCACCGACCAGCTCAACGTGGCCGGTCTCAACGTCTGCGGTGACCATCTTCGCGATTTCCTGCGCGAACTCGTTGACGGTGTAGAGCTTGCCGGCGGTCTCGCGGCGCTGCTCAATAGCGCCGGGGTGCAGGCGGTTCAGCAGGGTTGCGGTGACGGTGCCTTCAATCATGTCAGCGGACACGACGACCAGGGAGATACCCTTCTCGGAAAGTGCGGGAATCTCGGCAATCAGTGCGTCTTCGCCTGCGCGCTTGGACTCTGCGACGGGCTTGTACTCGTCCATGGTCTCAACCTCGCGGATGAAGTGCGCCTGGTGGCTGGTCACGAACACGATGCGTGCGCCTTCGGGCATCTTTTCTGCAGCCAGGCGTGCCAGGTTCAGCTGTGCGTCACGGTTCAGGCGCATTGCGTAGTCTTCGCCCATGCCGGTTTCCATGCCACCCGAAGCGTTCAGAATCAGGTAGTCCAGGGAACCGAAGGTCTCCACGGCGGTGTTGACGAGGTTCTGCAGGTCATCATTGTTGGTCACGTCAGCCTGCACTGCAATTGCCTTGCCGCCAGCCTCTTCAATAGCCTTGACGATCTTGTTCGCGCGCGGTGCCTTGGAGCGGTAGTTCACCACAATGTTCGCGCCCTCAGCGGCGAGAATCTGTGCGGTGTCTGCGCCAACGCCGCGGGAGGAGCCGGTAATGATGATGGTCTTGCCGGTCAGCTGTGCCATAGTTTTATGTCCTTAAAGTCTAGAAAGGGTGCGCCCACGTTCGGGCGCTTCGTGCAGTCCGTACGGGGTGGGGTTAGTGACCCATGCCCAGGCCGCCATCAACGGGGATGACAGCGCCAGAAATGTAGCTAGCCTCATCGGATGCGAGCCAGCGAATCACGCGAGCGACCTCTTCCGCCTCCGCGAAACGACCAGCGGGGATGGACGCCAGGTAGTTCTTCTTGGTTTCCTCGGGCAGAACCTCGGTCATTGCGGTGTTAATGAAGCCCGGTGCCACCACGTTAGCGGTGATGTTACGGCCGCCCAGCTCACGGGTGATGGAGCGTGCCATACCGACCAGTGCAGCCTTAGATGCGGAGTAGTTGACCTGGCCGGGGGAACCGTACAGACCCACCACGGAGGAAACCAGGATGATGCGGCCGCGCTTGAGCTTCAGCATGCCCTTGATGGCGCGCTGAACCACACGGAAAGAACCGGTGAGGTTGGTGTCGACCACGTCGGTGAAGTCGGATTCCTTCATGCGCATCAGCAGCATGTCGCGGGTGATACCTGCGTTGGCGACCAGCACCTCCACGGGGCCGAACTCTGCTTCAATTTCCTTGAATGCTTCGTTAATGCTGTCGGCATCGCGTACATCTGCCTTGACGGCGAAAAATTCTTCGGGGGCTTCACCGCTACGGTAGGTGATGCAGACGTTGTGTCCTGCTGCCTGGAATTCCTTGGCAATTTCGTAGCCGATGCCTCGGTTGCCGCCGGTGACCAGCACGGTCTTGGGAGTGTTCTCGCTCATGAGCTTCCTTGATGAGTCGACCCCTCACGATCAGAGCCGATGCAGCGGCTACGCGGTTGGGGTGTGGACGGATGGACAGACAAACCCTATTTTACCGCGTTTTAGCGCAAAGGTGCCGCAGGCTACACTCCACTCTTGAACACTGAACACCTGCTCCCCTTCTTTTACATGCCTCATCGGACGCGTACACTATCTGAAGCGGAACAGCCCGCACCCCTTTTCTGCCCGGTCGCGCGGGCACGGAATAACACCGCACGTCGAGGCGCAATAGTAAGGATAAGAAGACATGGATCTGCTCGGTTCACTTTCTCAGGATGCACAGCCCGAGTACGCCAAGTGCTCCCGCAAGGGCTGCCAGCAGGCGGCAGAATTTCAGTTGCTCTGGAACAACCCGAAGGTGCACGCCCCCGAGCGCCGCAAGATCTGGTTGGCGTGCTCCGAGCACGTGGGCTGGCTGGAGAATTACCTGCGCGAGCGTGAGTTCTGGAAGCAGACTCTGCCCTTTAAGGGGTAGTGCCACTTGAGGTGGCGCCGCTTGAGTAATAACCCAGTCTATCGAAAGTAATTTCGATATATGCTATATTTGTTCTAATTGGTTCGAGTGAACATCCCGGCACCCAGGCAACCACACTCGCAGGGCAATCGCATTCAAGGAGGCACCTCCCCATGATGGGCTATTCGCACACCGTCAGCGCCGCAGCTGGCTGGCTAGTGCTCGTCGAGACGGGAGTGGTGCAGGTTCCCGATACCCCCACCCTCATCGTGACCACCCTGGCGTGCGCCGGTGCGGGCATGCTACCGGATATTGACCACCACAACGGCAGTATCGCCAACTCCATCCCGCCCATTTCACGCTGGGTAGCACGCATTGTCGGGGCAGTCAGCGGCGGACATCGCAAGGGAACGCACTCCATTTTGGGTCTGGTAGCTTTCTGGGCAATTGCCTATTTCAGCGCCAACCTGAGCTACAACGGAATCCCCTGGGCTTCACTGCTTCTTGCCGCATTCTCGGGCGGCCTGGCATTGCGCGTGCTCGGCGCACCGGGTGGATGGATCGGTGCCGTCGCCCTCGGGTACGCCGCCTACACGACTGATTCGCTGGCACTGCTCCCCTGGGCTATTTCGGTCGGCGCCACCATTCACCTCATTGGCGACCTGCTGACAACCCGCGGACTGCTGCCCCTCTACCCCATTGTTATCAAACCTCTGGTGGCGTCCCCCCTATGGAAAAAGAGCGGCTACATGGCACTGCCGATCCTGGGTGATGCCGGCAGCGTACGCGAGAAGGCACTCGTCCTAGCACTGACCGGGTACGTCGCCTGGTACGCGGCAGCCATGATGGGCTTTACCGAATACCCTCTGCAAATGTTCGGGCTGGGTATTCACGCCGCATAACGTGCCGCATAACTAAATTCTCACCGAGGACAGCAAAGCGCCCCGTCACTTCCCTACGGAAGCAGCGGGGCGCTTTTCTAATCCTTATCCCGACCTATCGGGGTGAGAGATTAAGCGTCCTGGATGGGCCAGAAGACGTCAACCTCAACGTTCTCTTCACCAGAGGTGGGGTACTTCTCGAACTCAGTGTTGTGCATTGGCAGTTCTCCTTCGTGAGCGGGCGGGAATCTCTTCTCCCCCGCGTTAGCTCACCATCGGTAGTGAGCCCTAATGTTTCGCATTTGCGTCCTCGCAATGGCGGGAACAGTTATAAGTCTACGCCCCATGCATGTTGGGTTTCTACCATTTTTCCCACAATGTATGTAGAGACACATGAAAAATTCAAAAAGCCCACACAGACCCCCTGAAATATCGCCTGAGAGCTTTTCTTTCCCTCGGGAAAACCCACAAGGCAACATTATTTTCCGTCAAATACGCCGCAAGTTTCGTGTGCCAGAACCCACAGTTCCCATGCACGGGAACGCAATAACACCACATATAATCAGAAAACAATACAATCCCACGGGTCAGGTCACATTTTCGGCACTATTCACGCGAAAAAATACCGACAAAATCTTCCGCAACGCATCTTCAGAACATAGAAATACGCCCCAGACAATACGCCCCGGACAATAGAACAACGCGCACAATAAAACAACGCGCGATACACACAAGACACGCAAAGAGGCCCCGGCGCCACACGGCACCGGAGCCTCCCCCATGCTTTTATGTCGGTGAATATTGCTTTATGCCAGCCTTTACGCCAGCGAAATCAGATCCTGGTAATCCTTCGACCACAAATCCTCCACCGCATCCGGCAGAAGCAGCACACGCTCAGGATCCAGCGCCTCCACTGCACCCTCATCGTGAGAAACCATCACAATAGCGCCCTGGTACGCCTTCAACGCGTTCAGAATCTCCTCGCGAGAGGCGGGGTCCAGGTTGTTGGTCGGCTCATCGAGCAGCAGCACGTTCGCACTCGACGCCACCAGGGTCGCCAGGGACAGACGGGTCTTCTCGCCACCGGAAAGCACACCGGCAGGCTTATCCACGTCATCACCGGAGAACAGGAACGAACCCAGAATCGTGCGCACGCGGGTGTCGTCCAGATCCGGCGCAGCGGACTTCATGTTCTCAAAGACAGTGCGGTCACCATCAAGAATTTCGTGTTCCTGCGCAAAATAGCCCAGCTTCGCGCCGTGACCGTACACGACCTCACCCGTATCAGGCTGAGTGGAACCAGCCAGCATGCGCAGCAGAGTGGTCTTACCGGCACCGTTCAGGCCCAGCACCACCACGCGCGAACCGCGGTCAATCGCCAAATCAACGTCCGTGAAAATCTCCAAAGAGCCATAGGACTTCGACAGCCCCTGGGCAGAGAGCGGCGTCTTACCGCACGGCGCCGGGTCCGGGAAGCGAATCGCCGCAACCTTATCGCTCTGGCGCTCCTCCTCCAGGCCACGCAGAAGCTTCTCAGCACGCTTAATCATCTGCTGAGCGGCAACAGCCTTCGTCGCCTTCGCGCGCATCTTATTCGCTTGCTCCATCAGAGCATTTGCCTTCTTCTGTGCATTCGCACGCTCACGCTTGCGGCGGTGCTCATCCTGCTCACGCTGAGTCAGGTAGTTCTTCCAGCCCATGTTGTACTGGTCAATCACGCAGCGGTTCGCGTCCAGGTAGAAGACGCGGTTGACGACCAGCTCCATCAGGTCAACATCGTGGCTAATGACCATCAGGCCGCCCGAGAAGTTCTTCAAGAAGTCGCGCAGCCACAGAATCGAGTCGGCATCCAGGTGGTTGGTCGGCTCATCCAGCAGCATGGTGTCTGCATTGGAGAAGAGAATACGCGCCAGCTCCACACGGCGACGCTGACCACCCGACAGAGTTGACAGCGGCTGGGCAAGCACACGCTCCGGCAGGTCCAGGTTGGAGGTGATAACCGCCGCCTCCGACTCAGCCGCGTAGCCGCCGCCGGCAATGAACTCAGCCTCAAGACGGTCGTAGCGGCGCATACCCTTAGCGCGCACCGCCGGGTCCTCACTCGCCATATCGTCCTGCGCCTGACGCATCTTACGCGCCACACCATCCAGGCCACGCGCCGAAAGGATACGGTCACGCGCCAGCTGGCTCATGTCATCCACCTTCGGGTCCTGCGGAAGGTAGCCGATAGTACCGCTGCGGGTAACCGTACCGTCAGCGGGCAGGGTCAGACCGGCAAGCACCTTAGTCATAGTGGTCTTACCGGCACCGTTGCGGCCCACCAGACCAATCTTGTCGCCCTTATCGATGCGGAAGGTGACCTCTTCCATGAGCAGGCGCGCGCCTGCACGCAATTCGAGGTTCTGTACAGCAATCATGGGTGCCTTTCCGGATGGCGGTCTGGTGTGTGGGTTGATAGTGCTCGGTAGGCGGGATTTGCCGGGTTAGAAGCGGCGAGCACGCAGAGCACCTCATCAATTTTAGTGCAGGCGTGCCGAGTGCGCATGTGGGGCACCTTTTGTTTTCATGGTGTGCGGTGTACGATACATACCGAACACTATTCGTAGAACATTGTTCAAAAATTGGGTTGTGACAAGCAGTCAACCACCGCTACCCTCAACTCTGTAGAAAAATCTGCAGAGCAATACGTACCAAAGGAGTACCACCCCAATGACCGATTCCGTGCGCGAATCAGCTCAGGCACCCCAGGCAACCCAGGCACCGCGCCGTAACGTAGCGGCAAAGACCTCCCTCGCCACCGACCTCTCCCTCATCGCAGTGTTCGCGGGCTTCATCGCCGCGCTCGCCATCATGCCCGCCGTCAGCTTGGGCGGCGTTGCGGTTCCCTTCACCTTCCAGACCCTCGGCATTTACATCACCGCTCAGGTGCTCGGCGGCAAGCGTGCCACCGCCTCCGTGGCGCTGTACCTGCTGGTTGGTTTCGCTGGCCTGCCCATCTTCGCTAAGGGCGGCGCCGGCTTGGGTACGCTCGCCTCCCCGAGTGCCGGCTACCTGCTCGGCTTCCTGCCCTTCGCCGCTATTGCCGGTACCCTCGCCTACCTGTTCACCCGCAACACCCGTTCGGTTGGTGCAACCTTCCTCATGGCTCTGGTCGCGAACTTCTGCGGTTTTGTGGTTCTGACCGCCTGCGGTATCGCCGGTATGATGGTGAACGCCCACATGACTTTTGACGCCGCATTCAGCGCGGCAATGGTATTCGTTCCCTGGGATCTGGTAAAGTCCACGATCGCGGTTCTGGTTGGTTTGTCGGTACGCCGCGCCTTCCCGTCCCTGGCTTCTACCCAGCGTTAAAGGCACACGATGTGCCACACGAGAGGATAGCTATGTTTTTTCGCCGCTCCACGCGCCAGCCTGCACCGCAGCAGGTGCAAGGCGAGCAGGCGGTGAGCGCCTCTACCAGCATGCCCGCCCTTGAGCTTGAATCGGTGAGTGTTTTCACCGAGCTGCCCGAAGGCGGGCATCGCCGTATCCTCAAGGATGTGAGCCTGCGGTTCACGGCGAAGCGCACCGCGGTGCTGGGCCTGAACGGTAGCGGCAAGTCGACCCTGCTAGGGCTTTTTAACGGGCTCACCCACCCGGATGAAGGTATTGTGCGTGTGAACGGTGTCGACACCCTGGATGCGCCGAGCCGCGGCTCGACGGGCGCTCGCGGTCATTCCCAGGGCGCTTTTGAGGGTGTGGGCATGCTCTTCGCCCAGCCGGAGGCGCAGCTGATTATGCCCACCGTTGCCGAAGATATTGACCTGAGCCTGCGCCGTGCCGCCGCCGTTGAAGGTAGTGCCCTCAGCGGTGAGCAGCGCCTCGAACGGATTCGTGAACTGCTCCGCGAGCGCGGCCTCGAACACCTTGAAAACCAGAGCGTTTTCACCCTCTCAGGAGGCGAAAAGCAGCTGGTCGCTCTCACCAGCGTGCTGGCGGCGCGCCCGCAGATTCTTCTGCTCGATGAGCCGACCACCCTGCTGGATTTGCGCAATCGCGCGCGGCTACTGAAGCATTTGGAGTCGCTGGATCAGATGCTGGTGCTCAGCACGCATGACCTGGATTTGGCGGCGTCCTGCGATGAAGCCGTGATTATTCATGATGGCCGTTTGCTCGCTCAGGGGGATGCGGTGCAGCTGGTACAGCAGTACCGCACCTGGTGTGCCGAAGGGTTCCCCAACGAAGGCGCTACCGAAGGTCTGGATTCGGCAGGAGGCGCGCATGGGCGCTAACACGCCGCGCGTGAATCCTCGCCCCGCCTCTCAGGGCTCGGATTTCAACCCCGGTACTCTGCTGGTGGGTTTCTACCAGCCGTTGAACACGCCGGTGCATCGGGTGCCGCTATGGCTCAAGGGCACGCTCTTCTTTGGGCTGTTTCTGCTGTTGGCGGTGACCGGCTGGCAGGTGGCGCTGGTGGCGCTGATTGCCTCCACGCTGTGCGCTCTATGGGCTGGCGTACCCGCCTCCCAGCTGTGGCTGGTGGTTCGCACGCTGTCTCTGCTGCTACTGATCATGGTCGCTTATTACGTCTTCACAGGGCAGTACGCCTCCGGCGTGGATGCTATCGCGACTATGCTGACGGCTTTCTACGCGTCCCGTACTCTGCTGGTGAGCACTCCCCTGCCGGTTCTGATTGACGGCTTTGTGAGGCTGTGTTCGCCGTTGCGTTTCGTGGGTCTTTCTCCCGAGCGTCTGGGTCTGCTGATTGCGTTGATGGTCCGGTCGATTCCGGCGCTCATGGACCGTTGGGGTGCGTTGCGCAGGGCGGCGGTTGCGCGTAACCTGCCCAAGCGCATGTATTGGCGGCTGCTGATTCCGTGGGTGGTGCAGGCGGTTGATTACGCGACGGCGACCGCTCGTGCTTTGCGGGCGCGGCACGTGGACGAACTGAAATAGCGCAGACACGTGAGAGGGGCGGGACGAACCATGTAGGTTCATCCCGCCCCTTCGCTTTACTCGCCTAGCTTAGGCTGGTTTAGGGCGTTTCAATGAGGAGCACCGCCGGGAGCTGCTCCCACCACAGGTACCAGTCGTGCTGACCGTAGAGTGCCTCCACAAGCTTGTCGAAGCCGCGGTAGACACGCACCGGCATCGCCGAGGAAACCATCGTGTGCTCGACCGCCAGGATTTCGGCGTCGCGGCGGGTCGTGACCGGTACCGGCGTGTAGAACTCGATAAAGTCCGAGGCAATAACAGCCGGGTAGGCGTCGTCACGTTCAAACCAGTAGCGGGCAATGGACAGCATCGCCTCGGGGCTGGGGCTGGAATCCCACCCGCCAAAGGGCAGGTAGGCAAATACCCCGGATACATCCCGCAGCGGCAGGTCCATGATGAGCAGTTCCGCGGCGCTGTCAATGTCGGTAGCTTTGACCTTCTCATTGATGATGCCGGCGGTCAGTTCGAATGGGTACTCCGCCTTCAGCGGCATGCCGATATCGTCTTCACCGAGTTCGCCGTTTTCCATGAGACGGCGGTAGGTTTGCAGGTAGGCGCTCTCGTTCAGCTGCCGGAACGCCTCGTGCGCGGCGACTTCTACACCGACTTGATCCAGGTAACGATGCTGGTCGGTGATGAGCTCGTGTGCGTACCGCTTGACGGTGTCGGCGGTGATGTTCTGCACGGGCGTTGAGGTGCGCAGGGAGACGTTATTCTCAATGGTCCCGAGTAGGGTCGGGTCGAGGGCAACCACGATGGGGGTTGTTCCCCGGTTCTTGCCCTCGTAGAGGTGTTCGAGGTATCGCCGGTTAAGTTCGGCTCGTGGGGCGCCGTGGCGGATTCGCTCGTGTGGGTAGGGATACAAAGCGACGAAGCGCTCGTAGAGCTCTGCCATGGTGTTCTCCGATGTTTGGTTGCCCCCAGTTTATCGCGTATTTTCGCACAAAAATACGGGTTTTTGAAGGTTTTAGCAGGGCGCGGAGGGCGCGCGATTTTTTCGTTTGATGAGTGTGTATCGGTGTGTGCTAAACACGCTTAAACTGCCTTAGTGTTGGGCGGTTTGTGCACCGATTTTCGCCAGAAAAAGACAGAAATTTTTTGCCACCATATGAGATTTTGGGCGGGTTACGCTGGGCGGCGCCAAAGGGTGCAGCGGACACTTTCGCGGAGGTGCGGGGCGCCTTCTGAATGCCTGTTACCAACTGCAGATACACGGCAGAAAGGGCACCAAACCCACAAGTTCAGAAGGAAAAACGCCCTGTGTTCTTCTTCTGCGCGTCATATTTGACGTATTAAGGGTGTTTTGGGCGAGTTCCGCCACCGCCGCCCCACAGCTGGCGTAGAGTGTTGGTACCAGCTACCGTTCCGTATCGGCTTAGCGCAACGTACCGGCACGGTCGCGGGTGCCGTCAACTCGCAGGAGTCTAAACCAACGGAGGTTCTCATGTCGAATAACTACTACAAAGAGATGGTTCGCCTGGCAGACAGCATCGCTGACAAGGCGCATGAGGGGCAGACTGATCGTAACGGCTGGCCCTACATCTCCCACCCTCGCCGTGTGGCTCTTGGGGCACGTAAGCTTGTGTCTGAAATGGCTGCAGCCACTCATCCCGATTCGTCTTTGGAGGAACTGAAGACTGAGGCTCAGATTGTGGCGTTGCTGCACGACACGGTGGAGGATACCGGCGTTTCCCTCGCATATCTGGCCCGTTACTTCTCGGCGCGTATTGTGGATGCGATTGATGCCTTGACCCGCCGCCCCGGCGAATCCTACGAGGCGTACCTGGGTAGGGTGCGTGTGAATGATTTGGCTCGCCTGGTGAAGCTTGCCGATGTCGCGGATAATACTGACCCGCGCCGTCTGGCTCTGCTGCCGGAGCCGACCCGCTCGACCCTGATGATCAAGTACGAATACTCGCTGAAGCTGCTGCACCTGGACGACTAGGTAGACGCCTAAAACCCTCGTCATAGCTAAGCAGAAGGGACCCCCGCCTCCACCGCATATACGGTACGAAGGCGGGGGTTCTTTTTGCCCCAGTCCCCCGACAGATTCGCCTCTCCCAGAAAATGTAAAACCCAGAAAGCATAAAAGTACCCGCCCGGTGCCGAAGGCTTACACCTTCCGCACCGGGCGGGTACCTTATCTGCGAGTCAGGAGCTTAGATGTTGAAGCCCAGCGCGCGCATCATATCGCGGCCGTCCTCAGTAATACGCTCCGGACCCCACGGCGGCATCCAAACCCAGTTCACACGCCAAGAATCAACCAGGTTATCCAGGTTGCTCTGAACCTGCTCCTCAATAACCTCCTGCAGCGGGCAGGCTGCGGTGGTCAGAGTCAGGTCCAGAATGAGGGTTCCATCCTCATCCCAGCGCAGACCGTAGAGCAGACCGAGGTCAACAATATTGACGCCGAGCTCCGGGTCAATGACCTCCTTGAGGGCTTCCTCAATCTCTTCCTGAGGAACACGACCCTGCACAGTCTCAGTCATAGTCCTATCTTTCTGTCAGAATCCGGTAGGAGAAGAAGCTTACTTCTTACCCACGTAAGAAACGTAGCCCTCTTCTTCCAGGCGGTCAGCCAGCTCGGGGCCGCCCTGGTCAACCATCTTGCCGTCCACGAACACGTGCACGAACTGCGGCTTGATGTAGCGCAGGATGCGGGTGTAGTGGGTAATCAGCATGACGCCCATGTCGTTAGCCTCGTGCGCACGGTTCACGCCCTCAGACACGATCTTCAGTGCGTCAACGTCCAGACCGGAGTCGGTCTCGTCCAGGATGCCGAACTTGGGCTTGAGCAGCTCCAGCTGAAGGATCTCGTGGCGCTTCTTCTCACCGCCGGAGAAGCCCTCGTTCACGTTACGTGCGATGAAGTCGGGGTCAATCTCCAGGTTCTTCATGGCTTCCTTAACGTCCTTGGTCCAGGTACGCAGGGAGGGAGCCTTGCCGTCCACAGCGGTCTTTGCGGAGCGCAGGAAGTTGGACATGGTCACACCGGGGATCTCAACCGGGTACTGCATAGCCAGGAACAGGCCTGCGCGTGCACGCTCGTCCACGCTCATCTCGGTGATGTCCTCACCGTCGAGCAGGATCTGACCGGAGTCAACCTGGTACTTGGGGTGGCCAGCAATGGTGGAAGCCAGAGTGGACTTACCGGAACCGTTCGGGCCCATGATTGCGTGAATCTCGCCCGAGTTGATGGTCAGGTTAACGCCCTTCAGGATGGGCTTGGTGGTTTCGTCGTCGAGGATAACCGAGACGTGAAGGTCCTTGATTTCAAGAGTAGACATTGATTTCTCCTGGTAAAGCTTAGTTGTTGCTGAGGGCGAGCTCTGCCTCAAGGGCCTCGGTGAGCTGCTCTTCAAGTTCGGGAACACGAATCTGCTGAATGATCTCATTCAGGAAGCCGCGCACGACCAGACGGCGTGCCTCAGCCTCCGGAATACCGCGAGCCTGCAGGTACCACAGGTGCTGCTCATCGAGCTGGCCGGTGGTGGATGCGTGGCCGGCGCCCTCAATCAGGCCGGTCTCAATCTCCAGGTTCGGCACGGAGTCGGCGCGGGGGCCAACTTCCAGCAGCAGGTTACGGTTCAGCTCGTAGGTGTCGGTGCCTTCTGCATCCTTACCAATCAGAACGTCACCAACCCATACGGAGTGCGCACCCTTGCCCTGCAGCGCGCCCTTGTAGGTCACGCGGGACTTGCAGTTGGGTACGGAGTGGTCCACGAACAGGCGGGACTCAATGTGCTGACCTGCGTCTACGAAGTACAGGCCGTACATTTCAGTCTCAGCGCCGGGAGCGGTGAACTTGGTGGAGGGGGTCACGCGCACCAGGTCGCCGCCGAGGGACACCACAACGTGCTTGAAGCGTGCGTTGCGGCCCAGCTTAGCGTAGTGTGCGGAGGTGTGGATTGCGTCGTCAGCCCACTGCTGCACGGAAACAACGTTCAGCTCAGCCTCGTCGTTCACCACGAACTCAACGTTCTGTGCCAGGATGGTGGAGCCGGTGTGGCGCAGAACCACAACAGCCTTCGAGAAGGGCTTAGCCTCAATCACGATGTGCTGCGCGGCTGCCTCGTTGCCGGTGCCGGTGATGTCGATTTCCACGTGCTCAGCCAGTTCAGCTTCGGCGGGGATGGTCACCACGGTTGCCTCGGAGAAGCTGGACCACGCGTTCGCTGCCACACGGTCCTCGGGGATACCTGCGGAGCCGATGCGTGCATCCTCACGGGAGACGGTCTCAACCTGAACCTGCTCGGGTGCAGTGATCTGCGGTGCCGGTGCGGTGCCGGTCAGCTTCTCCAGGTGCAGGCCACCCAGACGCTTCAGCGGGGTGAAGCGCCAGTCCTCTTCACGACCGGTCAGGGGCGCGAAGTCCTCCACGTTGTAGGAGGTCTTACGCTCTGCACGGGATGCTTCGAGTACCTTCTGAATGTTGTTCGGGTTGGAGCCCTGGTGGTGTGCCTCGGTGGCACGGTACAGGGTGTCATCGTGGGCGAACTCGGTGGCGAGCTTCTCGCCCTCCTGGTCCATGCCGGGGATGATCGGGGAGTGGTAACCCAGGGTTTCTTCGTTGGTCGGCATTAGCCCACAGATCCTTCCATCTGAAGTTCGATCAGGCGGTTCAGTTCGAGTGCGTACTCCATCGGCAGCTCACGTGCGATGGGCTCAACGAAGCCGCGGACAATCATTGCCATTGCTTCTTCTTCGCTCAGGCCGCGCTGCATCAGGTAGAACAGCTGGTCCTCGGAGACGCGGGAAACGGTCGCCTCGTGACCCATGGTCACATCGTCCTCGCGGACATCCACGTAGGGGTAGGTGTCGGAGCGGGAGATGGTGTCCACCAGCAGTGCGTCACAGACCACGGAGGACTTGGAGTGCTTAGCGCCCTCACGAACCTGAACCAGGCCGCGGTATGCGCTGCGGCCGCCGTTACGTGCCACGGACTTGGACACAATGGTCGAGGAGGTGTTCGGTGCAATGTGAACCATCTTCGAACCGGTGTCCTGGTGCTGACCCTCACCCGCGAATGCGATGGACAGGGTCTCACCCTTAGCGTGCTCGCCGACCATGTAAACAGCCGGGTACTTCTGGGTGACCTTCGAACCGATATTGCCGTCCACCCATTCCATGGTGGCGCCCTCGTGCGCAACCGCGCGCTTGGTCACCAGGTTGTAGACGTTGTTCGACCAGTTCTGGATGGTGGTGTAGCGAACGCGTGCGTTCTTCTTCAGCACAATCTCAACCACTGCGGAGTGCAGGGAGTCGGACTTGTAGATGGGGGCGGTGCAACCCTCAATGTAGTGAACGTAGGAGTCTTCGTCCGCAATAATCAGGGTGCGTTCGAACTGGCCCATGTTCTCGGTGTTAATGCGGAAGTACGCCTGCAGCGGGATCTCCACGTGAACTCCCGGGGGAACGTACACGAAGGAGCCACCGGACCATACGGCGGTGTTCAGTGCGGAGAACTTGTTGTCACCAATCGGGATGATGGAGCCGAAGTATTCCTTGAACAGTTCGGGGTATTCGCGCAGACCGGTGTCGGTGTCGACGAAGATCACGCCCTGCTTCTCCAGGTCCTCACGGATCTGGTGGTACACGACCTCAGACTCGTACTGTGCAGCCACACCCGCGACCAGCGAGTTACGCTCCGCCTCGGGAATGCCCAGACGCTCGTAGGTGGTGCGGATGTCCTCGGGCAGTTCCTCCCAAGAAGCCGCCTGACCCTCGGTCGAGCGCACGAAGTACTTGATGTTGTCGAAGTCGATTTCGGAAAGATCCGCACCCCAGGTGGGCATGGGCTTACGCTCGAAGAACTTCAGCGCCTTCAGACGCATGTCCAGCATCCACTGGGGTTCGTTCTTCTTCGCAGAGATGTCGCGCACGACGTTCTCGTCCAGGCCGCGCTTTGCTACCTGGCCTGCTTCGTCGGAGTCTGCCCAACCGTACTCGTAGTTGCCAATGCCCTCGAGTTCGGGGTTCATCTCCAGGATCTCTGAAATGACGGTGTCGTTGGCGTTCTGCCCAACTTTCTCAGTCATTACGGCCTTTCTTCGATGGTTATTACATTTCTCTCCGCCACCTGCCGGTTGCAGGCGCGGTAGTTTTTTGGGGGCTGATGCCGCGCTCGACCACGGCGTTTAACGCAACGTGGGGCGGGCGGGTTCCAGCGTGCGGGTCGCACCCTTGAGGGGTTCATCCGGGTGCGCCGCGAGGTACTGCGGTAAGCGTTACGCGGAAGGTTTCTCTAGGAATAAGTTTCTCTAGGATTCTTCTGCGTTCTTCTCACCCTCGGCGGTGACGCGGTTCAGGGGCACGTGCGTGGTACACACGTGAGCACCCGAAGCCATGGTTGAAAGCCTACGGACATCAACGCCGAGCAGGTCAGAAATAATCCCGGTTTCCTGCTCACAGAACACCTGGAAGTCTCCAGCGAGGTCACGTACCGGGCAGTGACCCTGACAGAGCTGAATACTTGCCAGAAAATGCTCGGGAACGGTTCGTCCTGCAGGAGGCGCGGTGACCTGAGCGGTCGCCACGAAACCGTCCTTGCTCATTGCCTCTGCGAGCGCCTGCGCACTGGCTGCCACGTCATCACCGGCGGCTTCTACGACGGGTCGGTAGCGGGCTTCCATTTCTGCGGCGCGGGCGGAGGCGAAAGCTTCGAGGGCTTCCTGCCCAACCGTGTCGCGGAGCATTTGCAGGGCGTCGCGGGCGATGATGAGGTAGTCGTTGCCGAGGCGTTCGTGGCCCTGGGGGGCAATCACGTAGCGGCGGGCGGGTCGTCCAGCTCCGGCGCCGTGCTTTTTGATGGGCGCGACCTCGATCATGTTGTTGGATTCGAGGGCGTCGAGGTGGCGGCGTACCGCTGCGGGGGTGAGGCTGAGGAGCTCACCGAGGGTTGCTGCGGATACGGGGCCGTTGTTGAGGACTTCGCGCAGGACGCGGTCCCTGGTGCGTTCTTCTGCCTCGGCTTTGCGCTTGGATGTGCGTGCCGCGGAGGACTTTGTACTGGAAGCACCAGTAGAGCCCGAGGCGGCGGTTCGGGTGCCGTTTCGGGTCTGCGCCTCGTTCATTGAGGCGCGCTGAGGGGTCTTATTCACGGAATACACAAGTAAAGTATGTCCTAATTAGTTTTTCTTTGGCTAGTTAGGTACCCCTACTTGCTAGCTTTTCTACCTTAAAGCGAACTTTTGGGTCATGATGAGTGTGCCTTAAACGTGAGTTAGGGCATAAGATGAAGGGGCACACACGCTCATCCTCGAAAAAATCGAAAGTGACTGTCTATGGAGACCACCACCGCGGGCCAGCAGGACCACCCGGGGCGTGCATCCGCCGTGCCAACGGCACACGCTGAGCACCACACGGAGCCCAGCGCCTCCCCCACCGCACGACGACGCATCGTCGCCGAAGAACCGGCGCTCACTATTAAAGACCTCATCAAAGAGTTCAAACCCTCACGCGCCTTCCGCACCAAATACCCCGAACGGCTCACCGCCAGCGGGCTCTACCGCGCCGTCAACAAGGTCAACCTGCGCGTCTTCCCCGGTGAGGTGGTCGTCCTACTCGGAGCCAACGGTGCCGGTAAAACCACGACCCTCGCCTGCGCCCAGGGTCTGCTCAAACCCACCCGTGGTACCGTGCGCCTGCTCGGAGAAAACCCGCTGCAGGCAGACCCGGAGCTGCGCGCCAAGGTCGGCATTATGCTCCAGGACGGCGGCCTGCCCAACGCCATGCACCCCATTCCGCTACTCGAGCACATCTCGACCATGTACACCGACCCGTACCCGGTTGAAGAGCTTGCAGAACGCCTCGGCATTGATGCCTTCAACGGCACCACGATTCGCCGCCTCTCGGGTGGTCAGAAGCAGCGTGTCTCCCTCGCCGCCGCCCTCATTGGACGCCCGGATGTGCTCTTCCTCGACGAGCCCTCCGCGGGTTTGGATCCGCAATCCCGCAACGTCGTCTTCGACATCATTCGTGAACAGCGTGAACTCGGCACCGCAATCGTGCTCACCACGCACCTGATTGACGACGCACAGAAGCTCGCCGACTACGTGTACATCATTGAAAACGGCACCACGGTTCAGGAAGGCACCGTCTCCGAGCTCATCGCCAGCGACGGCATGAACCGCCTGCAGTACACGCTGGATGCACCCACCCCCACCCGCGAGCAGCTGCTGCCCGCGCATCTGCGTGCCGGTGTGGAGCTCATCGAGAAGGTGCCCTACACCCCGGCTCGTGACGGCGCCCCCTCCGTGCCCGGTGAGTATGAGCTGGTCGGCGCGCTACGCCCCGAGCATCTGGCGGCGTTCACCTCAGCGCTCGCCGAACGTTACCTCATGCCGATTTCTCTCACCATGGAACCGAAGACTCTTGAGGATGTCTTCCTCGACATTTCAGGACGTGATATCCGATGAGCAACACCGCACGCACTAACAACAAGCGAGCAGAACTTCAGGCAGAAGAGAGCCGGGCGGAAGAACGCCGAATGGAAGAACACGCCGCGGACACCCGCCCCAGGGTCTCTTCTATTGACGAAGACGAGGAGTACATTCCCCCGCGCGCGAACTACCCGCTCGTGCGCGTCATTGAGCAGGGCCGCTACGAGACGATGGCGATGCTCCGCAACGGCGAACAGCTGATGCTCAACATTATTTTTCCCGTCATGGCGCTTATCGCCCTGCGGTTCACCGGTCTGATTGATGAGTACGCGAACTCGGTGGGAGTATCCCGCATGGATGCGGCGGTCCCCGGCGTTCTGGCGCTCTGCGTGATTTCTACGGCGCTGTCCGGTCAGGGCATTGCCACCGGTTTTGATCGCCGCTACGGCGTGCTGCGGTTCCTTGCGACCACTCCCCTGGGCCGTAACGGTCTGATCATGGGCAAGTGCATTGCGGTGCTGGTGGTCGTGGCGATTCAGTTCACGCTGGTTGCGGCGCTCGGGTACGGTCTGGGCTGGCGCCCGGACGCTATCGCCGTCTCGCGCTCCATCATCACGATGCTCATGGGTGCCGGCGCGTTTACGGCGCTGGGTCTGCTCATTGCCGGTACGGTGCGCGCGGAGGCGACCCTCGCCATCGTGAATATTGCCTGGGTGATTCTTGCCGGTGCCGGCGGCGTGGTGTTCCCGTTGAAGTCCTTCCCCGACTGGTACGCCGGAATCGTGGCGTGGTCGCCCTCAGCGGCTCTGGGTGACGCGTTGCGCGGCAACTTCATTCAGCATCAGTGGCTCGCCGACCCGCACTGGGTACTCATCGTGTGGACCGTGGTCATTGGGTTTATTGCCTCGCGCAAGTTCAAGTGGTCTGACTAGTATCAACCTGGCAGGCAGCGCTTTTCGCGCATACAGCTAAAGCAACTGCAGGTTAAAAAGGCGGGCGCCGGATATGTTTCCGACCATATCCGGCGCCCATTCATATAACACAAACCTTTAGCCTCAATCACGCACAAAGTGCACGGTCAGAGACTAAAAGAAAGCACCCTCCTCCAGAACCTTTTATCTCACCACCACAGTAAGATAATCAATGGTTCTTACGCAGAGGAGGGGCTTCAATCACCGAGATGCAGACCGACCCAACCACTGTTTCGGTCTGCAACCTTCCTGCTCAACCTTAACATGAGCTTCACCACTTACACAAAAATTGTTACGTTACTGAACAATATTCAGCGCATAGCTCAGAAACACAGCTCAAACGTGCACCGCGAAATCCGCAGAGCCCGCGTTGTAGCGTCGCTTTTTCTCCATCTCAGCCCCGTATCACCCTGTGAATGTCTGCATTCACACACCGGATACTTCCGCCCAGTGAACTATCCTGTTAAAACGAAAGGGTCGAAACAACTCTCCGGACGCCCCGCACCTACCCTGGTACCTACCCGGTCACCTACCGGCGCGGGAATAAGCGCCCCCGAAGGCACGTTACACCCGACGGACAGCGCGCTAGCACAAGCCTGCTGGCGCATCCACTCACGTTGTGAAAGGACACCCACGTGGCAGAGAACTTCCAGTGGACAGAAACCGACCAGCGCGCCGTAGATACCGCACGTATCCTCGCCGCAGACGCCGTAGAAAAGGTCGGATCCGGTCACCCCGGCACCGCAATGAGCCTGGCGCCGGTCGCCTACCTGCTCTTCCAGAAGGTCATGAACCAGGATCCCTCCGACGACCGTTGGGAAGGCCGTGACCGCTTCATCCTCTCCCCCGGCCACACCTCCCTCACCCTGTACACTCAGCTGTTCCTCGGCGGCTACGGTCTCGAAATGAAGGACCTGGAAGCCCTGCGCACCTGGGGTGCCCTCACCCCCGGCCACCCCGAATACAAGCACACCAAGGGCGTAGAAATCACCACCGGCCCGCTCGGCCAGGGCCTGGCATCCGCCGTTGGTTTCGCCTACGCACAGCGCCGTATGCGCGGCATGTTCGACCCCGAAGCAGCACCGGGCACCTCCCCCTTCGACCACCACGTCTACGTCATCGCCTCCGAAGGTGACGTGCAGGAAGGCGTCACCGCCGAGGCGTGCGCGCTCGCAGGTCACCAGGAGCTCGGCAACCTGATCGTCGTCTGGGACCGCAACCACATCTCCATTGAGGAAGACACCGACGTTGCCTTCACCGAGGACGTGGCAAAGCGCTACGAGTCCTACGGCTGGGATGTTCAGCGCGTGGACTGGACCCGCACCGGCGACTACGTTGAGGACGTTGCAGAACTGTACGCCGCTATTGAGCGTGCGAAGGCTGTCACCGACAAGCCCTCCTTCATTGAGCTGCGCACCATCATCGGCTACCCTGCACCCACCAAGCAGAACACCGGCGCAGTGCACGGCTCCAAGCTCGGCGCCGAAGAGGTTGCCGCAACCAAGGAACTGCTCGGCTTCGACCCCGCCAAGAGCTTCTTCATCGAGGAGAACGTCCTGGCACACACCCGCCAGCTTGTCGAGCGCGGCGCCGCTACGCACAAGGCATGGGACGAGAAGTTCGAGGCATGGGCCAAGGCTAACCCCGAGCGCGCCGAACTGTACAAGCGCCTCGTCGCAGGCGAACTGCCCGCAGACTACAAGGCTGCCTTCCCCGTGTTCGAGGCTGGCACCTCCGTGGCAACCCGCGCGGCATCCGGCACCGTCATCAACGCTATCGCTGAGACCTTCCCCGAACTGTGGGGCGGCTCCGCTGACCTCGCCGGTTCGAACCTGACCACCATCAAGGGCGCGGAGTCCTTCAACCCGGCATCGCGCAGCACCGAAGACTGGACCGGCAGCCCCTACGGCCGCGTGTTGCACTTCGGTATTCGTGAGCAGGCTGCCGCAGCAATCGTCAACGGCATCGTGCTCTCCTCCCCGACCCGCGCGTTCTCGGGCACCTTCTTCGTGTTCTCCGACTACCAGCGCCCGGCTGTTCGCCTCTCCGCGCTGATGGGTGTTCCCGCACTGTATGTGTGGACCCACGACTCCATCGGTGTGGGCGAGGACGGCCCCACCCACCAGCCGATTGAGCACCTCTCCTCCCTGCGCGCTATCCCCGGCTTCGACGTGGTTCGCCCCGCGGACGCTAACGAAACCGCCGTCGCATGGCGCACCATCCTGGAGAAGTCCGACCGCCCCGCAGGCCTCGTGCTCTCCCGTCAGAACCTGCCCGTCTGGGCTCGTGAAGACGTGCACGCAGACGCTGAGGGTGAGAAGTTCGCTTCCGCTGAGGGCACCGCACGCGGCGGCTACATCATGGCTGACACCGAGGGCACCCCGGATGTCATCCTGATCGCTACCGGTTCCGAGGTTGAGCTCGCTGTTCAGGCTCGCGCAACCCTCGCTGAGCAGGGTATCGCGGCCCGCGTGGTTTCTATGCCTTCGCGTGAGTGGTTCGCTGAGCAGGACGCAGAGTACCGCGAGTCGGTTCTGCCCTCCTCGGTTGCAGCCCGCGTCTCCGTCGAGGCTGGCCTGGCGATGAGCTGGTACGACCTGCTCGGCACCGCCGGCCGCGCCGTATCCATCGAGCACTTCGGTGCATCCGCCGATGCGAAGACCCTGTACCGCGAATTCGGTATCACCGCGGAGGCTGTCGTGGCCGCCGCTAAGGATTCCATCGAGGCCGCTAAGTAGGCAATAACAACGCCGCGGTAACTGCCGCGCACACTGCGCTCCCCCTGTACGGGTGGGGTGCGGACGCAACAGGTAGGCTCCGGCTGACCGCTCAGCCGGAGCCTCCCGCCGCCCAGAAGATTTCACTGATATCTCAAATTTCAATTTCGACAAAGAATCGTAGGTTTTCACATGTCTGAGTCCACTCAGAAGCTTTCCGACGCCGGTGTCTCCATCTGGCTTGACGACCTCTCCCGTGAGCGTCTGACCAGCGGCAACCTTGCCGAACTCATCAAGACCCACAACGTCGTCGGTGTGACCACCAACCCCACCATCTTCGCTGGCGCGCTCTCCAAGGGCGCCGCATACGCTGAGCAGATGCGTGAGCTTGCCGCCGCCGGCGCAAGCGTTGAAGAGGCAGTCTTCGCCGCAACCTGCGACGACGTACGCGCAGCCTGCGATGTGTTCGCACCCGTCTACAAGGCGTCCAACGGTTTTGACGGCCGCGTCTCCATCGAGGTTGACCCCCGCCTGGCACGCGATGCCGAAGGCACCGCCAAGATGGCACGTGAACTCTACAAGCGCGTGGGCCGCGAAAACGTCATGATTAAGATCCCCGCAACCCAGGAAGGCCTGCGCCCCATCGCGGAGACCCTGGCTGCTGGCATCAGCGTGAACGTGACCCTGATCTTCTCTCTGACCCGCTACCGCGAGGTCATCAACGCCTACATGCTCGGCCTGGAGCAGGCGCTGGAGAACGGTAAGGACCTGTCCACCATCCACTCGGTCGCATCCTTCTTCGTCTCCCGCGTAGACACCGAAATCGATGCGCGCCTCGAAGCTGCCGGCGGCGACGCTGTGCAGCTCAAGGGCAAGGCAGGCCTGGCAAACGCACGCCTCGCCTACGAGGTGTTCGAGGAAATGTTCTCCTCCGAGCGTTGGGCACGTCTGCAGGCACACGGCGCGAACGTACAGCGCCCGCTGTGGGCATCCACCGGCGTGAAGGACCCGTCCCTGCCGGACACCCTGTACGTCACCGGCCTGGTCGCACCCAACACCGTGAACACCATGCCCGAGGCAACCCTGAACGCTGTTGCCGACCACGGCGAGGTTACCGGCAACACCATCGTTCCGAACTACTCCGAAGCGAATGAGGTTCTGGACGCTATCTCCGCTTACGTCTCCTACGCGGAGGTCGTGGAGAAGCTCGAGGTTGAGGGCCTGTCCAAGTTCGACGTCTCTTGGGAAGAGCTGCTGCAGACCGTCCGCGAAGCACTCGAGCAGGCTAAGTAGAACTAGGCGACACAGCCGAATCTATAGCTGCTGAAATTCGGAAGCCACTGAAGTTCAGCAGCCGCTGAAATATAGCGCATGACCAATGCGTTCCCGGTGTGCACCGCCCGATGCGCACCGCGGCACCGCATCCTAATCCGCCGGGGTTCCCGCCAGAGCTTCACCGTTCGGGGAATCTCGGCGAATTAGGGTGCCACTGAGACAATCCCGTCAAAACCGGTACAATACAGGGTACACACCTTCCAGAATGCGGCATCGCCTCCGCGCGACAAGGTACGAACCGCGCGCCGCACGAACCAACCAAGGCAATCAAAGGAATATATTGTGACTATCGGTCATGAAGCGAACCCTCTCAGGGACACTCGCGACCGCCGCATTACCCGCATTGCGGGGCCGTCCGCGCTCGTCTTCTTTGGCGTAACCGGTGACCTGGCCCGCAAGAAGCTGCTTCCGGCAGTGTATGACCTCATGAACCGCGGTTTGCTCCCGCCGAGCTTCGGCCTCGTCGGCTTCGGCCGCCGCCCCTGGAGCGATGACGACTTCCGCGCCTATGTGCGTGAATCTGTTGAGGCAAACGCCCGCACCCCCTTCCGCGAGGACGTATGGAACCAGTTCCAGCAGGGCATGCGATTCGTTGAAGGTGCCTTCAACGACGACGCAGCCTATGAACAACTCAAGAGCACCCTCGCCGAACTCGACGAGCGTGGCGCTCACGGCAACCACGCCTTCTACCTCTCCATCCCCCCGAAGGCATTCGAGCAGGTCCTCACCAAGCTCGCCGAACACGACCTCGCATCGCGCGATAACGACACCGTCAACCCCGTCGACGGTTGGCGCCGCGTGGTCATTGAGAAGCCCTTCGGCCACAACCTTGAGAGCGCACGCGAACTGAACTCCATCGTGGAGGCAGTCTTCCCGCCCGACGCCGTGTTCCGCATCGACCACTACCTGGGCAAGGAAACCGTTCAGAACATCCTGGCGATGCGTTTCTCCAACCAGATGTTCGAGCCCCTCTGGAACTCCCACTACGTGGATCACGTCCAGATCACCATGGCTGAAGACATCGGCATCGGCTCCCGCGCAGGCTACTACGACGGCGTGGGTGCGGCCCGCGACGTCATCCAGAACCACCTGCTGCAGCTGCTCGCCCTCACCGCTATGGAAGAGCCCCTCAGCCTCGACGCTAAGCACCTGCGCGCCGAGAAGGCGAAGGTCCTCGAAGCAGTCCGTATCGACGACCTGCCGAACTCCTTCGCGCTCGGCCAGTACGCCGCAGGCTACCAGGGCGGCGAGCACGTCAACGGCTTCTTCGACGAGAACGACATCCCCGCAGACTCCCGCACCGAAACCTTCGCAGCGCTGAAGGTGTCCATCGCAAACCGCCGCTGGGAAGGCACCCCCTTCTACCTGCGCGCCGGCAAGCGCCTGGGCCGCCGAGTCACCGAAATCGCCGTGGTCTTCAAGAAGTCCTCCGACCGTCTCTTCGGCGAACGTGAAAACCCGCAGGTCGGCCAGAACGCCATCGTCATCCGCGTGCAGCCCGACGAAGGCATGACCATCCGATTCTCCGCGAAGGTGCCCGGCACCCAGATGGAAATCCGCGACGTCAACATGGACTTCGGCTACGGCCACTCCTTCACCGAAGAGTCCCCCGAAGCCTACGAGCGTCTCATCCTGGACGTTCTGCTCGGCGAGCCGCCGCTGTTCCCCCGCCACGAAGAAGTCGAGCTCTCCTGGAAGATCCTCGACCCCTTCGAAGAGTACTGGGAAGAAAACCGCATTAAGCCTGAACCCTACGAGTCCGGTTCGTGGGGTCCGCGTTCAGCACACGAGATGCTTGAGCGTGACAACCGCGCTTGGAGGCGCCCGTGATCTCGCACCTGCATAACACCACCGTTTCCGCCATCAATAAGGAACTGAGCCACCTGACTGCCGCCAACGGTAGCCTCAGCAGCGGACGAGTACTCACCCTCGTTGTTCTCGCGGAAAAGGGCCACTCCCGCGAAGCAATGCGCGCCGCAATTCGTGCCTCCCACGAACACCCGAGCCGCATTATTGTGCACATCTCCCACGACCCGCTCGACCCCGACCAGCTGGATGCAGAAATCCACCTCGGCGGCGACACCGGCGCATCCGAGATGATTGTTCTGCGCGGCTGGGGTAGCGCATCCCGCCCGACCGAAGCACTGATCTCCGGTCTGCTGCTGCCGGACTCCCCGATTGTGGTCTGGTGGCCGCACTCGGTACCCGAGAACCCGGCACAGCACTCCATCGGTCGTATCGCGCAGCGTCGCATTACCGACTCTGCACGCGCCGACGACCCGAAGGAAGCGCTGCGTAAGCTCACCGACGTATTCCGTGCAGGCGACACCGACCTGGCATGGACGCGCCTCACCCTGTGGCGCACCCAGCTGGCAGCGCTCATGGAGCAGATGCCTTCCTCCCCCGTGCGCCGCGTGGTTGTGTGGGGTTCGAGCAAGTCCCCGTCCGTGGTGCTACTCGGTACGTGGCTCGGCTGGAAGCTTGAAGCACCCGTGCACCTCGCCACCATTGGCGCGGCAAACCGCGGCCTGTACCGCGTCAGCATTGAGCGTGAAGACGGTTCGGTGACGATGTTCCGCCCCGGCATTTCCGTGGCAACCATCTCCACCCCGTACGCGCCCGATCAGCAGATTGCGCTGCCGGTGCGTACCCTCGCCGAGTGCATCTCTGAGGAGCTGCGCCGCCTCGACCCGGACGACACCTACGGTGACGTGCTGAAGCAGGCGCTGTGCACCGTCACCCTCGTGGACGATACCTGCCAGCCTGAAGACATGCTGGATCTCGAAGAATACCCGGAGGTTTTCGATGCCTAAGATTCAGAACATGGGCGCATCCACCCCCACCCTGGTGGCGCACCCGACCCGCGACGCTCTCGCAGCGGACGCGGTGTCCCGCATCCTCGACATCATTGAGCACGTGCTCTCTGAGCGCACAATCGCCCACATTTCGCTGACCGGCGGCACCATGGGTATCGCCACTTTGAAGGCGTGGGCTGAGAACGAGCGCGTGAAGGATATCGACTGGTCCCGCGTGCACTTCTGGTTCTCCGATGAGCGTTACGTGCCCGAGCGTAGCCCCGAACGTAATGACGGTCAGGCTATTGAGGTGCTGCTCGCTCCCCTGCTGTCGCACGGCCTGGTCGTGGGCAATGTGCACCGCATGGGCCCGTCCGATATTTTCACCGGCCTGGAAGCTGCAGCTGAGCACTACGCCTTTGAGATGCGTGATTACGCCGGTTCTGCACCGGCTGTGAGCGTGCAGATGCCCGAGGGCGCAACCGAACTGCCGCTGGCTGGCGGTCACGGTGGCGGCGCGGGTCACGAACACGGCGGCTCCGGCGGCTGTGGTTGTGGTGGCGGCGGTTGCGGCTCTTCCGCACCCGAGCAGTCCATCGAAGAGACCACTCTCGAAGACTTTGACGCTGAGGCTACTGAGCCCGCAGGTGGTTGCGGATGCGGCGGCGGAGGCTGCGGTGGTGGTGGCGGCCAGTGGCCCGCACCGGTCTTTGACATCACCCTGTTGGGCATGGGCCCGGACGGTCATATTGCGTCCCTGTTCCCGGGCCGTAAGCAGGTTCTGTTGGGTACCGGTCTGCCGGAGGACCCGGTTGAGGGCGGTAAGGCTGTGACCGTGATGGTTTCTGATTCGCCGAAGCCGCCGGCTGAGCGCGTGTCGGTGACCCTGCCGATTATCAATAATTCGCGTCACGTGTTCTTCCTCATCACCGGTGAGGATAAGCAGGCTGCGACCAGCCGCCTTCTGGCTGGCGCGAAGCTGGACGCTGAGGACCTGAACGCGGAGTTGCTGTTGGAAACCCCGGCGGTGGGTGCACGCGGTAAGAAGCAGACCCTGATTTTTGCAACCGAGGAGTCGCTGGCTCCTGAGAACCGCCCGTAAGGTTCGGTTCTGAACTGCATCAACAAAAGAGTAGAGCCCCGGATAGTTTCGACTATCCGGGGCTTTTCTCTATGGTTTTTAAACCAGCCCGAAATGGTACTAGAAGTGGTACCATGAAGTATGCCGAGTATTGAAGATTTAGTCGCGAAGATGGCCGCCAGCCCTCAAAACGTTACTTTCACTCAACTTCAAAAGGTATGCACCCATTTCTTTGGAGCGCCGCGTATCCGCGGTTCTCACCACTACTACAGCACGCCCTGGCATGGTGACCCTATTGTCAACATTCAGCAGGGAAACTCTGGTAAAGCAAAGAAATACCAAGTTAAGCAGGTTCTAGCAGCCATTCGAAAATTGGAGAATAACGATGACTAACGCTCTCCCCCGCCAAGAGCTCTACACCTACCGCGTCGAGTGGTCTGAAGATGACCAGGAATTCGTCGGAACCGTCGCCGAATTTCCCAGCCTCTCATACCTGGCACCGACCTCTACCGAGGCATTCGCAGGTATCCGAGAAGTCGTCGCCGACACCCTCGAAATTCTTGAAGAAGACGGCCGCGAGGCACCCGAACCGTTCTCTCTGCGTTCCTTCTCAGGACGATTCAACTTGCGTGTTTCACCGCAATTGCATCGTCGTCTGGTTCAGCAGGCAGCGCTTTCTCACCAGAGCCTGAACCAGTACGTGAGCCAACAGCTCGAAGCAGTCGCCTAAGTAAGCCAGTACATCTTCATCATCCAACGAAGATTCCAAAATGTTATGACATGACAAAAGAGTGGAGCCCCGGATAGTTTCGACTATCCGGGGCTCCACTCTTGCTACGCCCGCCTACTGTTCAGCAGCGGCAGGATTCTACCCATCCTGTTCCTGCGGCTCCTGTTCCTGGGCCTCCTCCGCTTCGCTCTCAAAGCCCACGTACAGTGCCGCCAGCGACGGAACCGTCGCCTCCAGCACCTGCTGCGCCTCCTCAGGGCTCGGGGTGAGCTTCGCGCCGGTCAACTGCAGGTACTCGCGCACCGTCATGGGCTGCGCCCAGTCAAAGTGCTCACGCACGGCGGTGATATTCGCGCCGGACTGCAACACGTTAATGCCGCGGGCAAGACCGATATCCGTCACCTTCACGATGGCGTCGGTCTCATCGGGAATGTCGTACGGGTCGCGGTTCTGCAGGTCCACGATGAACGGCAGCACGCCGCGGCTCTCAGCGCGCAAGGTGAACTTGGTGTGCACCTGGCTCACCTCGTGCACCTCACCCACGCCCACGGCGGGAACCACCATGAAGCCCGCCTGCAGGTCGTTCACCGCGGCCAGGGTGTGTGTCTTCCCGAAACCGGAGTACAGCTGCACCACCGGCACGAGGTAGCACACCTCCGCCTTGAGCGCCTTGCGCGCCTCAATGTCGATGTACTCCCAGGCGCCGCCGGTACCGTCGGTAATGTCGCCGGAGTGGTGCGCGTAAATGGCGCCCTGGCTGTTCTTCACGGTCTGCGACCAGTAGCTAATCTTGTCCATGTAGTTGCCTTCGGCATCGAACATCATCAGCGACAGGTCAATGTCCACGCCCTCATCCCAGAAGCAGAAGAGGCGGATCACGCCGGTGGGCGGCAGATGCACCGTGGAGGTGTTGTAGCGGCCCATACCGTCCAGGGAGGGGCGGGCGCTGCGGGTGTTCAGCGGCATGATTGTATCGCCCACCTGCTCGGGCAGGTAGATGCTGGTCTCGGCAAGACGGCCGGACAGACCAATCTCGACCAGGCGCTCCAGCAGGTCCAGCACCGCCGGGCTGTACTCGCGCGCCGGAATCATGGTGGCGATACCGGTCTTGGACAGGTTCATGCGCTGCGGGGCGGCAGGCTGAGCCTTCTGAGTGGAAGCCGCGGCACGCTGAGTGTTTCGTGGGCTCTCGGGGACAGAGGTGTGCGGGTTAGACAGGCCGGCGTTACGGTCAAAGAACGAGCCCAGCGGGTTCGGGATGCCCGCGTTCTGCATGAGGTTCTGAACCCTCGCGACGCCCTCCGGGGTGCGGCGCGCATAGTCAGCCATCTCCCGGTCCTCCTGCACCGCCACCGGGTTGGCGGGGCGCTCCTTGGGCGGGTTCGCGAGCGCGTTACGCTGCAGGGTCACCAGGTTGCGGATCTGCACCAGGATGGGCGCGGAAACACGCGGCGCCACGGCGGCAAACGCGTCAAAGATGATCTGCTGGCCGGGGCTCGGCGCGGTATCAATGCCGTAGCGGGGCGCTTCGAAAGCATCCAGGGCGCGCACCAGCTGGCGTGCAAACACGCCGGGGCGGGTCGAGAGCAGACGTGCCACGTTCTGCGCATCCCGGGTTGCGTAGGCGCGGTCCACCAGCGATTCGAAGCTGTACACCTCGCCGCGGTACAGGTCGTCAGCCCAGCGGCTCAGCGCGGTCAGCGACGGGTAGTCGCCGGGGTGAACCGCCTTGACGAGGCGCTTGTACATTTCGGCGGCGGGTGCGCTGTCGTAGCGGGCACCAACCGGGTCAGCCTCCAGTACCCGGTTGAGCAGGTGCGCGATGCGGGTGCGTTCGTTACGGCGCAGCTTCAGGCGCGGCGCGATGCTCAGGCTCAGGTCCCCCACCGTGCCGTTGTAACGCAGACGCGAGTAGGCGGCGGCGAGGGCGAGTGCCTCCTTCATGGTGCGCAGGTGCTCAGCGTCTTCGGGGTGCAGGCAGGCGGCGATGAACACGCGGTTCTCGCGGCTGCTGTTCTCCGGTCGGGCAGCCGGCAACGCGTCATGCTGGGCGAGGAAACGGCGCAGCGCCACCAGATCGCGCTGGTCGGTCTGGTTGTACGCCTGCTGCTGACCGAGCAGCTGCTGGTAGAGGGCACCCGCCATAATCAGGGCGTTCTGCACGCCGCTGACCATCTGCAGGGGTCGGCGGTTGCGTTCCATGCTGGTGAAGTTGGAGCGGCTCATCGGCTGCTGCCACTCGTAGGGCACGTAGTTCTCGGGCAGGCCGCCAAGGATTCGCTCGGTGCCGTCCGGGTTGTAGTACGGGTTGGAGAGGTAGTGCATGATCTGCTCGGTGTAGCGCTGCTCGTCAGTGAGCGTCAGGGCGCGCAGATCAAAGTCGCGGCGGAACACGCGGCCGGGGCGGTACCCGTATTCGTAGGACCAGATAGTTGCGAACAGGGCGAATTCGTTGGCGCTGGCGTTCAGCGCCTGGGCGAGGGACTCAGGGCTGAGGGTCAGACCGCAATTGCTCAGGACGGATACTCGTCCCAGGTCGGTGTCGAATGCGCCGGAGTGGTGCAGCTCGTTAATGCTCGAGTAGTTCGAGCGGTAGTAGGGGCCGTACAGGTCGGTGAAGACGTACACGCCGTAGCGGCGCATCAGGATGAGGCGCACGAGGGGGCTGAGGCCCTCGGGCGCTTCGCCGTGAAGGTAGGCGGATTCGTTGAGGTAGGGTGATTCCTGCAGGTAGGGGGATGCGTCGTAGGGAGTGGTCACGGGTCGTCCTTTCCGTTGGTCTCACCCGGCTGTCACCGTCGGTGGTGTGTCTATGTTCTTATCGTAGCGGCGTGGGCGCGGGTTGTCGCGGGGTTTGGTCATCGGTGACCTGCGAGGGTGTGTATTCGCGGGGCAACCGACCATTACGTGTTGCGGAGCTTGGGCGGCACTTATCCGTTGTTTGTTGATCGGTTGCTTGCTTATCTGCTAGCCGATTATCTGTCAGCCGCGTGGGAACGGGGGATTAAAAGAAAAATGGCGGGAAGCGAAGAATCCGATAAATATAAGAAAAGATATTTCAGAAAGTAGGACTCTTCATGATCCGCCATTACTTATAGAGTACTCCCGCCCCGCGACGGCGGTCAAGCCGTTTCGTCACCGAAGCATGCTCGGGGGTTTCTACCCGCCGGTGAGGCTCTAGCTAAGGGGCAAGTAGCATCACCGGCAGGTAGGTTTGCGGGCTAGGACTCCCCGAGCAGAGTGAGCGCGGCCTCGCGGGCGGCAAGCGCCTCCTCCGTCACGCGCGGGGTCACCGCAACCAGGGCACGTAGCGCTTTCGCCAGCACCGTGGAGCCCTTCATCTTCGGTTCCAGGACCGCGGGAATCTCAACCGGCGTACCGTACAGTTCGGCAAGCTCAACGGCAAGCTTCACAAGGGACGCGCCCTGACCCACCTGCGGAGCCAACGGAAGGATCCGGCGCACCGTCTGGAAGACAGACCACCCCGCCAAGGGGCTCAGCGAAGCGGCATCGTTCAGCGTCTGCACCAGGCGATTCACCCCGAACCAGCCGTGCTCCAGGAGGTACCCGAGCTCGCGGGCGAAAAGGTGCGCATCCCAGTTGCCGCGGTCAATGAGGGAGGCAATCGTCTCCGCCGTCAACGCGCGACGCTCCGGGGCGTGCACTACAGAAGCCCACGCCAGGAAGTTATACGACGGCATGCCCAGAGCACGCTCCGCCGCACCGAGCGTCTGCAGAACCTCCTCAAAACCGTGAAGGCGAGAGAACTGATACACGCTCAGCAGCGGCTTATACTGCGCCGCCAGAAGGTCCGGGTTGTGGCGCATCGCCCAGGCGTACCAGCCGCATACTAGGGCAACAGACGGCACCTCGGCATGTTCCAGGGAACGCCCCGGATACTCCACACAGGCACCAGCCACCGTGTATGCCGCCGCCGTGAACGTACTCCGCTCCGTGGCTAGCTCCCCCCCCGGCCCCCGCCACAGCTCATAGGTGGAATCATTCACCTCATACTCGCCGTGCAGAACCTTCGGAAACGCCTCACGGTACGACTTGAAACGAATCACCGTGCGCTCAAAAGAACGCTCCACCGCAGGCAGCGGCTCAGCCAGCAGAGGCGCAAAGCCCTGCCCAGCCGCGCCCTCGCTACTATAGGGCTGATCCCCGAACGCAACGCGAAGCTGCTCGTGGAACAGCGCCGTCGGCGACCGGTACGCCCAATATTCGCTACCCTTACGCGGGTACCCCCTGAAATGAAAATCAGCACCCTGAAAACGACCCGTGTGCTCGGTGAGTGCTGCCTGCGGGTCAGGGTCTGCGGCGTGCACATGCTGGACCAGCAGCCGGTAGGCGAGGTAGCGCAATTGGTCGCAAACGTCATGCCAGGCACGGCTCAGGTAACGACGCAGATGCTTCTGAAAAGCGGGACTGAACTCAATGACTCGCCCCTCCTGATGCGCCCGATGCAGGTAGTTCAGCAGCGCCGGGATGCGGCGGGCAGACTGCTCCCTCTCGTTGAGGTGGTAGAGGGCGAACAGCAGCTCTTCGCAGTCCCGGTCGTTGCGAATAGCATCCCGGGTAGCTTCGGAGGCGCGCCCCGCCTGCGGCGCCGCGTTGAGGGCGGCATTCACCTCCGATGCTGAGAGCCCAAGGGCAGGGACATCCGGAATCCGCACACTACGGGGCGGCTGATCTGAGGCAGGCTGAATCGAACTAGGCTGTGCAGGCACAGTGTCAGGGCACAGCTTCTGCGCGCGATCGCGCAGCTCCAGAGGAAGAACCTCCACAGCATCCTGCGCGTAAGCAGACACCTCCCCGGCACGTTCCGGTACCGCCCGGACACTCAACTCAAGCACCTTCAAACCGGCAGTCATCAGCTTCTTCTCACGCCGGAACAGCAACTGCGCGGCGGCAGGTAGCGCCTCCGCCACCAGGGCTTGAAGCTCACCAGCAGTCAGCGGCACCTGACCGGCAGGGGCAGAACCGCCAGACGGCGCGCAGACCTGCAGAACACTCTGCAGCATCTGCGCGCCCACAGCAGCCGTGGTCGCCACCGGCGAAGCCAACAACGCCGGAATCAGCGCACCGTGCCGAGCATAGGATTGCGCCTGAGCCGCCAAAGCCTGCTTACGTTCAGCACCGCGCAGCCCCTTCGGAACCGCCGTCAGAGCCTCAAAGGAACGCGAGAAAACGCGGGCGTTCTGCGGCGCATAATCACGCAGCAACGCCTGAACGCACTCCTGCTCAATCCGGGCGCGATACTGTGGAAAACGCTCCGCCAAATACACGAGGAAATCATGACCGCAGATGGTCAGCTGCGCATCATAAATAAACCAGAGTGCTAGACCATTCGAGGGCAGGGCGCCCTCCACGGTAAACAGCGCCCAGATTTTTTCCCAGTGTTCCGGATGCTCCCTGAAAAACTTGGCAATCACCTCATCATCCATAGAGCGCATGGAACGACCCGGCACAATACGCCACAGGAACTCCTGCAGGTATTCGGCGCTCCACGCAGGCGCCGCAGGATGCACGCTTTCAGGCACAGTATTAGGCACCGCTCTCACCCAGTAGCGCAAGCGCGGCTTCGCGGGCGGCAAGCGCCTCCTCCGTCTTGCGGGCAGGCACGGCAGCCAGGGCGCGTAGCGCTTTCGCCAGCACCGTGGAGCCCTTCGTCTTTGGCTCCAGCTCGGCGGGAATCTCAACCGGCGTGCCGTACAGTTCGGCAAGCTCCACCGCCAGGCGCACATAGTCGCCGCCCTTCGTCAGCTCACCGACCATCGGCAGCAGCAGGCGCAGAACCTGCAGCACACGCCAACCCGCCAGCGGACTAATAGCCGACACCTCACGCAGGGTCGCCACCAGGCGGTTCGCAAGGACCATCCCGTCCTCCAGTGCCCACTTCAGGGTCTCCGCGAAGGTTCCTGTATCCAGCAGGCCCGCCTCAAAAAGTGCCGCAATGGCTTCTGCCGCTGCCAGACGGTACTCAGGATTTTTCGCGCTCGCCACATAGCCGAGCAGGGTGCAGGTCGGGGCGCCCACCTGCACAGTGGACTCCCTCAGCGCGCGCATGAGCACGGGGACGGGGGTGACGGTCTTCTCCTCAATGCACTGCGAAGCGGCGAACAGGAAGTATGCAGAGAGCAGGTCCGGGTTGTTCTGAAGTAGCCAGGAGGACCACTCGGTGAGCACGATAATATAGTCGCCCCGCCACCCATCGACGCTATCGAGATTCAGTAGGTACACGAAGGGAATGAACGCGGTGTTTAACACCTCGTAGGCGATGGCTTCCTCGGGGCTCATGCCAGCGGTTGAGTGGCTCAGGGCCTCGCGCGCCTCATCCACGGTATCCGCGATGTCGCCCTTGACCTGCCACATGGGCTGGTACTTCACGAATTCCTCAACGTTAAAGTTTTCGAAACCTGCCTCGCGAAGACGACCCGACCTGCTGGCCTCCTGGTACTCCCAGACTCGATCATTGTCGAGACCACGGTTGAGGCCGCTCCAGGGCATATCCAGGCCAGAAACAGCGCGATAAGTCCAGTCACTGTAGGTAAGCTGACGGGCGGGTAGTGGTGCGCTCAGCAGGCTCACTGTGCGTCCGTCCGTGCGGTACTCTCCCCCGGCGGCGACGGCACGCATCTGCTCGCGGAAGATCTCATAGAGGTCACGGTAACCCTTCAACGGCTTGTAGTCAGCATTCCAGAGATGGTGTTTATTCTGAATAGTTAGACGTATCATCTCTTCCTTGCTCAAGAGCGCGTTACTCGGGCGAGCTCGTGCAACCATCTCACTACGGTCGGAATACTGCAGGAGCGGCGTCAGCTCGGGTAGCCCCCAGGATTTGCACCCCATGGCCTCGGCGTTAGCTTTCAATACTGCGCGGAGAACAGGCATGCACGCAACGTTGTTGTAGTAATATTCGCTGGCAATCTTGCGCAGGGTACGAAGCTGCTGCTGATCCACCGGTGCCAGCTGCCCAGTTGCTGCAAAGTGGTAAAGACGCACCAGGTTCTCACCAGTAGCGCGGGGGCTCTTCTCCCCCGCCACACGGCCGGAGGTGGTGTTCGATTCCTCGATCAGCAGGGCGCAGAACTCGTCCAGATCCGCAATGGGGGTGAACGACTCATGGCGCGGGGTACCGGGCAACAGCACCGGCGGCACCTCTACGGAGGCGCCCGCCCCCTCCGCCTCTTCCGCCATGGGGAGGCGGTCTTCGGGTAGGCAGGCTTCAGCGGCACCGCGCAGTTCCAGGGGTAGCACCTCGTAGGCTTCGAGGACGCGATCAGCAATATAGTTGGCGAGCGCCACCTGCTCGGCGGTTTGCGCCTTCTTACGCTTGGCTTTGCTCACGCCGGCGTACTGGGTGGCGATGAGCTTGAGCAGGCGCAGGGCACCGCGCTGAATCTTCTTTTCGGTGCGGTAGAGGTTCGCGCCGAGTGCGTCGATGAGCTGTTCCAGGTCAAGCTGTTCGAGGGGTTGCAGATCGGGGGTCTTCTGCAGGGCGGCGGGTGCGCAGGCTTTGAGCACGTTCTGCAGCATGGTCTGGGCGAATCCGACGGAGGCGCTGGGCTCTGCGGTGAGGACAGCCATGAGCTGCCCGAAGCGTGCCCGGTTTTCTGCGTCGGTGGGCTGCAAATCGGTGTAGACGGAGTGGAACGCAGCCGAGTTGAATGCGCTGAAATCGCTGGTCAGGCCGCGTAGCAGGGCGTCCAGAATCTCGTCGCGGATGTCGAAGTATTCGCCCATGAGGCGGCAGAGTTCCGCGCTTTCACCCATGTAGTTGCCGTAGCCCTTGAAGAGCACCCCTTCGGTGCGGAAGACCGCCCAGAATTCCTGGTCGAGCAGGGTCATGTCACGGGTGAAGAAGGTCTTGAGCTGGGCGTGATTACTGGCGCTGCCCTTCTTCACGCAGGGCAGGGCCTCGTGCAGGAAAAGGACCAGGTATTCGGGGGCATCGCAGCTCAGATTACGGGCACGAAGCAGCATGTAGCAGGTTTCCCAGATCTTCTTCGAGCGCGCCCAAGAGTTCGGCAGGCCCTCAATGAAACGCAGAATCCACTCGTCGGGGCGTTCGGTGGCGCCGAGCAGGAACGCGTCAATCAGCTGCTGATCCGGGCGCCCCTCCCAGAGCAGGGTGCGCATGGCGCGGCCGGCGGAACGGTGGTATTCCCACGGGTCACCGTCGGGGGTGCGCACGAGCGCCCCGGCAACGTATGCGGCGAGCGGGGTGCGGTTAATGTGGTCGCTACCGATGACGCTCTTGGGGGTGAAGGTTCGGGCGAGGGAGGCGCGTTCCTCCTCGGTGGCGCCGGTGATGACGGCGTGGTATTCCTGCACGTCAGTTGATTCTGCCGCCATAAGGGCTTTGAGGGCGGCACGGCGCTCTTCGAGGGTGCGCTCCCCTGCGTTATGCTCGCTGGCGCTGCGCTCGTTAGGGTTGTGCGGCTGGGCGGTATCAGTCATTGGTACCTGCTTTCGGAGTTGATGGTGAATGGTTGGGAAGAGTTGAACGGAGGGTTTGAACGGGTGCGGGCGGGGCGGTTAGCCCTGCACCTGGTTGAGGATATTCCGGGCGTACCGCGCCTTCTGCGAAGAACCGGTCAGCGTACCCAACCAGCCACGCAGCGGCTCATCCACGAGCTGCGCACGGGTGGCAGGGTCGAGAGTTGCCAACGCCTGGCTGAAGGCGCCCAGCAGCTTACCGAGCGAGTTCGCCCCGGTATCCAGGTGCGGTATGAGGCGCGCGAAGAAGCGCACCGCCGCCCGCGCATCCAGCTGGGCGAAGTCGGTGAGGGCGAGCGCCCAACGGTTCAGCATCGCCAGCGGCACAAAGTTCACGAAGCCTGCGGTAGCATCCTCAAGGCTGAGCTGATCGTCCAGCACGCGGTGCATGATTTCCACGGCGAGGGAACGAATTTCGACACGCTGCTCCGAGAAGCCCGCGGCGAACACGAACGCGCAGGCGGGACCCCACACGCCGGGGTGTGCCGCCAACGCCAAATACAGGCTCCGGTCGAAGGCGCTGTGATCCAAGATGTACCAATTGCTACTAGCGCAGTAGAAAGCCAGCGGTTCTGCCCGCGAGGGGTAGAGCAGGGCGTACTGTCCTTCTTCGTCGTGGTGGGCGGTGGCAAGTCCGCGGAAAGCGTTCAGCTCGGGGGTGGAAGCACCGTGCGCCACCCCGTTCAGCTGAAGGCCCCAGCTCTTTTCCCGCTGAGCTACCGTGATGGATTCCAGGTAGGGGTTGACGCGCCCGGTGGCGAGGGTGCCGTCGAGTGCGGAGCGGAGCACGCGAATCTGGGTAGGAGCAGAGCGCGGAGCGTCCTCCTGAGCGTTCTTCACGTATTGCTCTTCGAGGCTTTCAAGCAGGGTCAGCGCCTCAGCCCGGCGGCTCTGTGCGTCCTGTCGCTGCTCGTCGGTAGCGTACGGAGGTAGCACCTCCGGCACGCGCACACGCAGTAGCGCCGCCGTGAAATCCTGGCGCAGGATGGGGGCTCCATCAGCCAGGTTCTTGGCGTACCGGCGCACCAGGGTATCCGGATGCACCCACCCGCCGAACAGTTCAGGGGTGGCAAGCGGCGTGTAGCTCTGCCTGCTTTGTAGCACGCCGAGGGCGTCCTTGAATCCGGTGCTGAAGAACGCGGCGTGGCGGGAGTACATGGTGTGCAGGTTCGGCACCGTACCGGGGTCTTCCTTCGGGGTCATCTCCGATGCCTTCGGGCGCTCACGCAGCTTCCCGGCGGCTGCAAGAACCGTCATGTGCGCGCGCATGTCGAACCACTCCAAACCCCAGTGGTTCAGCTTTTTCAGGCAGATAGGAACAAGCTGTTCGAGCAGGTTTGGGCTCTGCGCGGTGCCGTCGGCGCTGAGCAGGTAGGCGGTGAGTAGTTCCAGCTCCAGCTCGCATCCGGCGTGCGTTTCGGGGTGGTCTGCTTCGTTGAGCGTATCGGGGGTGGCGCAGGGCGCGACCTGGTGGTGCAGGAGCGCACGGGCGCGTTCTTGCACGTCGGATGCGGTCACGGGGCGCACGGGGGTGTCCCAGTACCGGTGGATTACGGCGCGGGAGGCGGCGAGCGCCTCCGCGGCGGCGGCCTTAATATCAGCGGCTTCAGTGAGGGCGGTGCTTTCGGTACCGCTCCCCCGGCTATTCCCCTGGCCGGTGTTCTGTGCTTCTTCAAGTAGCGGCGAGCCCTCTTCCTGAATCTGCGCCACAACCAGCGGATCGAGCTGGGAGCGGTAGTCGCGGTAGAGTTCGCGGGCACGCTCGGCAAACACGACAGCGTCGGCGCTCGTATCGTCTGCAGCGCCTGCCTGCACCCATTCTTCGAGGTGTTTAAGGGCGGCAGCCTGCACCTGCGCGTGGGCGTGGCTGAGCGCCATGACTACCGCATCTTCGCAGGCGGCAGCATCGAGGGTGCCCGCCCGGTACAGCGCCTGGAGCATGATCAGGATTTTGAGTGCGTTTGCTTTGGTTCCGGCGCATACGGCGGGTGCCGCGTAGGCGAAGGCGGTGGCGTCCAGCGCCTGCGGGTTTTTGCTCCAGAGGCGGTGAATATGCTGCACACCGAGGGTTACGCTCGGGCCGATGGGCGAGGAGAAAAGCGTCAGAAATTCGCTCTGACGTGCCGCGATTTCTTCGGCGGTGAGTTTGAGTCCGGTGACCAGGCGTGAGAACCAGCCGACCCGGTACGCCGGGAAGTCGCTCATGAGGGAGCTCAGGAGCGCGTCAATGAGGCGTTCACGGCTAATCAGCCCGGTTTCGCTGGCTTCGATGAGGGCGCAGGACCAGCCGGGGTTGTTGTCCTTCTGCCCGGGCTTGTAGGAGTCGCGCTGGGTGAGGGATACATCCCGGTTACCTTCGACGGCGAGCATGCCCCAGATGAGCTCTTCACGGAGCTGTTCGTCCTCGCGCAGCAGCGGGAGAATCAGCTCACGGTCGCAGTTGATGAGGGCGGTGTAGTATTCCTCGTTGTGTTCGAGGTGCGCCCCGCCGTAGAGCTCAGCTAGGCGCATGGCAACACCTCCGGTGAACCAGCCGAACTCTGCGTAGGCTTTAACACGGTCCTGCGTGACGGTTCCGGGCGTGTTTTTACCGAGCTGGGAGCCGTAGGGGGTGGTGGTGATGTCGAAGTACTGCCAGCGGCGGTAAATCTGTTCGAGGGTGCCGCCGACCGCCAGGATGTTGGCGAGGTTGCGGTTGAAGTGCATGATGTCGCTCCAGGTTTTCTGCTGCCTGAGGAGCGGGTAAATGACTTCACCGGGAAGCGGCTCGGTGATGACACCTTCGGGGAAGGTGTGCGTTTCGGGGCGTTTGCTCATGATGGTCTTTCGGAAGGAAGCTGAAGCGAGCTTTTGGGGCGTCGTCTTTTAGTGCGGTGCGTGGTGTGTCTAGCCGGCGGCGTGTTCGCGGTAGAGAATACTGACCGCCAGCGCGTGCTTGCAGGGGCCGCGCGTACCGCGGTACTTCAACCACCAGGGGCAGGAGCAGAGGTACCCCTCCACGGCGTACGGGTCGGCGGGCAGCACCACGGTGTACGTGTTCGCGCCGCTGCGCACACTGTACTCGCCGGTGCCGTGCTCCCCCGCACCGACCCGCTCAATAGCGCCGGAGTCGGCAAGCTTTTTCGCGCCGACCAGGCGCGGGTGCATGGCGGTCAGCGCCTCCGGATGCACGGGCAGCGGGCGGTGGAAATACTCGCCAGCATGCGCGTCAAAACCAACCTGACCGGAGGAAGCCAGCAGGGCGAGGGCGTCGCGTGTTGCCGCCTCATCCAGGCCTGCGCGGGCAGACATGACGGGCACGTCAATGCGCGGCTCGAAGGAAAGCAGCACGCTGAGCATGTCAGCATTCTGCGCGGTGTTCGGGTTAGACAGCGCCTGCAGCACGGATCCCTCACCGGAGAATCCGCGTGACTTTTCGGGGCTCAAACCAATGCTCAGGCGTGCGCCGGGCAGGTGCGCCACCCACACACTGGGCACGGGCGCGTTACCAGCGGTCACGGGCTCACTGTACGCGTCCAGGCGCTGAATGTGGCGGATGAGCGGCTCAAGCACGCGCAGACGCTCGGGGCCCGCCACGCATACAGATCCGGCGGTGGCGCGGGTGGCAAGCCGCAGGGAACGCACCGCGCGGGTCGCCCACAGGACCGCCTTGGTGCTGGAGTTACGCGGCAGGGAGTGGATGAAGGTTCGGGCGGCGGCAGCGTCCAGGCTGTGCACGGGGCTCATGCGGGATGAGAGCATCTGCGTTTCTGCAAAGCCCTTGAGCCAGCGGATGGGCAGCGGCACTTTTTCTTCCATGACGGAGCCGTCAAGGGTGGTGGTGAGCAGCCCGTCGTCGCCGACGTTCAGGTGGATGGGCTCCCCTGCCCTGAGGGAGGCGAGCGCGGCGCGCAGGGGCGGGTTGACGTCTACGTTGGTGACGCCTACGGCGCTGTGGCTGGCGTCGAGCGCGCTCGAGTCAACGTCGAGGCGCGCGTACACTCCGCAGCAGGCGCTGAAGGATTCGAAGCGTAGGCCTTCGGCGGTGCTGGTGACGACGGGGTCTGCGGCGCGTAGGGCTCCGGCGAGGGAGCTGGGCGGTACGTAGAAGCGGGTGCGGGCGACCCGGGCGACGACCAGTAGTGCGGTGGCGTAGACGTCTGCTCGTTCGAGGAACCCGGAGAAGAAGTACGGGTGGGAGGCGGCACCTTCGGGGGTGCTGCCGCCGCTGGTGGCGAGGCTGAGCGCGCGGGAGTCGGCGCCGTCGATGAGGGCTGACGGGGCGGTGTACGTGTAGTCGAGGGTGTAGGCGCTCATGGCTTCTTTGCCTTTCGTATGTGGTGTATACGTCCTATCATGCCGTAAAGATTCGCGCCCCGCTACCGCTTTCGTCATTGCCGTTTGGTGCATAAAAAATCCCCGGCATTCTCGGTTGAGAAGTGCCGGGGAGAAGCTCTTGTCGCTCACCCGCGATGGGGTGGGCGTGGGCTCTGGTAGAGGCTGGCTAGACGACGATCTGGCCGTTGAAGCGCATTGCCAGGCCGTACAGGACCACTGCGATAACCCAGATGACGATCACGGTGACGGTCAGGCGGATCAGGTTCTTGGACGCCATACCGGAGGAGTTCAGGGAGTTGGTCATACCGCCGCCGAACATGTCGGAGAGGCCGCCGCCCTGACCGCGGTTGAGCAGCACAAGCATTACTGCGATCACGCTGGTGATGGCGATGATGACCATGAGTACGTTCATGATGACGTCCATGGGGACCTTCCTTCGTTGTCTTCTGGTGGGGTGCCTGGGCTGCGGGGCGCAGACAGACGGGTTTAACTATACGCTACAGCCGCCATTCGGTCACGTTGAGGCGGCTTTTTACGCGGCGCGGTTACTGCGGCGCTGGTATTCGCTGGGGGTCAGCTGCAGTGCTGCGGGGCGGTCGGTGAGCACACGCTGGGCGGTGAGTTCGTCGCCTTCGGTGTCGTAGGCGCGCACATATCCGCCGTCGATGAGGTAGTAGGTGAACTGCTGCGCGGCTGCCCAGTAGGCGCCTCCTTCAGCGTAGAAGCCCTGGTCTACCCAGTCGCGCAGGGTGAGGGTGACGGGGATTTCCGGTGAGGAGGTGCGGCTGTAGAGCTGGTCGAGGAATGCTTCTCGGCGGCTCTCGAAGTACTGGTATTCGGGCGAGGGTTCCTGGTATTCTGCGCCGCCTGCGTAGCCGATGTTGCCGCCGTCGTTGCCGGGTAGGCGCGGGGCACTCACTTTGCGGTTGCGCAGGTAGCTGTAGAGGATCATGCCGACGAGGGCTGCGATGACCAGGGAAAAACCAAAGCTGAACATGCCGTTAAGTGTACGGGGCGAACCGCGGAGTCGGCGTGTTTTGGGCGGGTTTTGTGGTTAGGGGCGAACGCGCCCGGCTCTTCTCCCCCGCCTCATACACCCTCCTCTTACGCCTGACTCATGCACCCGGCTCTTACGCCCGCCTCGTACGTCAACCGCTATCTCCGGTGGCGGTTAAATGGTTCAGCGCCCGGTCGGGTGGGTACCCGCCGGGCGCTGTAACGCTATGAGACGCTGTGGTGCGTCGGGGTTTTATGCGTCGAAGCGTGCGATTGCTGCGAATTCGTCAGCCTGCAGGGATGCGCCGCCGACGAGCACGCCGTCCACGTCTTCCTTGCCCATGATGGAGGGTGCGGAGGAGGACTTGACGGAGCCGCCGTAGAGAACGCGGACCTTCTCTGCAACGTCTGCGGAGTAGAGCTTAGCGATTTCTGCGCGGATTGCTGCGGACATTTCCTGCGCGTCGTCTGCGGTTGCGACCTTGCCGGTGCCGATTGCCCAGACGGGCTCGTATGCGATGACGAGGGTCTCTGCCTGCTCTGCGGTCAGACCTGCGATGGAGCCGCGCAGCTGCTCGAGGGTGTACTCGACGTGGGTGCCTGCTTCGCGAATTTCGAGGGGCTCACCGACGCAGAGGACGGGGGTCAGGCCGTGCTTGTATGCTGCCTGAACCTTTGCTGCGCACAGCTCGTCGCTTTCGTGGTGGTAGGTGCGGCGCTCGGAGTGGCCGACGAGCACGAAGGTTGCGCCGAGCTTGGAGAGGAATGCGCCGGAGATTTCGCCGGTGTATGCGCCGGAGTCGTGGACGGAGAGGTCCTGGCCGCCGTAGAGGATGTCCAGCTTGTCGCCTTCGACGAGGGTCTGCACGGAGCGGATGTCGGTGAAGGGCGGGAAGACGGCTACTTCGGTTGCGGAGAAGTTGAAGTTTGCGTCGTCGAGGGTCCATGCGAGCTTCTGGACGAGGGTGACTGCCTCTGCGTGGTTGAGGTTCATCTTCCAGTTGCCTGCGATGAGGGGCTTACGCGACATAGTTCGCTCCTTAGCTTTCCCGCGCGGTATGCCGTGCGGGGTTGTTGTTCGGAATTTTCCTTTTCTATTTTAGAGGGTTGGCGGCATATTTTCACTGGTTCGGCGCGGTTTTATGCTGTGCCTTGACTATTCTCACCCCGCGCTCATTGGTTTCTTTCGGCCCTTGCCATTTTGCGGGTTCTGTAGCCATTTAAACGGGTGCAGGGGAAGCCTCATATCGACTTCCCCTGCGGATGCGCTTCCTCGGTTTGTTGGAAGCTACAGCTGCCCGAATCCTTGCGGGTAGATCGGCTCGTAGGTGTTGCGGATGCTGTAGCCGTCGCGGTCAGCCACAATCACCCACTGCCCGCGCAGATGCTCCACAGCCAGCGAGAAACGCCCCAGGTACCTCAAATATTTGTGAATATCCTGCTTCTCGCCCGTCTCCTTAACATAAAACGCGAGGTTCGTAGCCTTATTCGTGTACAGGGTGCTCACCAGGATATTTCGGCTCGTATTTTTAGGTTTCTCACCCGCAATAAGATCATCAACAACGTTGGCGCTCAGCACGTTCTTGTCAGCCGAAATAACCCATCCGCGCTTCTCCCTGTACAGGCGAAGAATTTCGGGGTGCAGCACCTTTTCCGGGTCCGTGACCTTAGAAAGAGGCTCCGTATCGCCCGTGTGGTAGAAGTAATTCATCGACGCGAAGTAGTACGCCAAGAACGCGTACAGGCCAGCGCGGTCGTAGTTATCCATTCCGGGCTGTTGAATAGGGTACGGCACGTTCTGCGCCGCCTGCGCCTCGGTGGCAGGAATGAAGCGACCCTTACGCTCAAACGCCGTGTAAACCAACGGCCCGGAAGAGGTCCCCAAGGTACGGAGCTCATCGTACTTTTCCGTGGGTTCCAGGCGCACAAATTCCTGGTCACGCTTCTTATCGGCTTGAGACTCCGAACCCGTCCCGTTGAGCAGTTTAGTACCCCAACCAAAAGCCACCGCAACGAGGGCGGCACCAGCGAACACGCCAGCTCGTATAAACTTGGCGCGAGTAATCACAGACCTCATGAGCGCTCGTTGCTCGTTATATCCAGATCGGTTATATCCGGGTCCGCCAAAGTTATTCGTCATGCTTCTCTCCCCTCCTCTAGCTCAGGCTATTTTCTGGAATGAATTGGACGGGCCTCCACTCATTCGTGAATTGTGTGCGTAGAGTCCCGTGGATTGCGCCGTCACGGATCAGGCCGCGCGTATCAAAATCAGTGATGGGGTACACCTGGTTCGTGTCTTTGCGGTACACCTGAACTTCGGGAAGGATATCGAACCGCACGTTCCATTCCACAATTTTTAGCGTCTCGTCGATGAGGCGCGGCTGCCCCTCCAGCAGGTTCATGGTCAGAATCTGGGGGTTAGGGGTAATGACCCAGCCTTTACCTTCTTCGTAGAGGTCCTGAATGGCGGGGAAAAACATTTCTTCGCTGATATTGTCCATCCTCAGAACTGCCGGTTCCGAGGCGAGAATCATGTAGTTTTGGCAGGCGTAGTAGTAGCCCAGGTAGGGGCGCAGGTTCCTCGCCGCATAGTGCCTCGGCCTGTACCTCACGCCCGGGGCGGGTGCCGAGTAGGCGGGGTGGTCCCGGTTTGCGGGTGTGTAGGGTCCAATCACGCCATCGGCAACGTACGGGTATGTTCCGGTGTAGTCTTTTTCGTCAAAGAGCGCTTGAGTGTTGACGGTCATTCTTTCCCTCCTTGGATTCGATGTTCACTAGTTGCCGTTTTCACGAGCTGCCGAGGCGGTTCTGGGCTGCTCGGGTGGCTGGGTTCAACGGCTGGGCTTCTTCGCCCGCCTGTATTCGCTTGTCTGTATTTGTTTGCCTGTGGAGGTGCGTGCGCCCCCTGCTTCGCTCCCCCGCAGTAACCGTATAGGTACCGCCCGGTGAGCGCCGGGAACCTCTACATTTCTAGTCTAGTAAAGCTACCTCTATCCCTCCCGGTTAGAGTCACCAAACCCAGGGAATCCACAGCATATAGCCAGGAAACAGCCCCACCCCTGCCCGCGCAGGATTATCCGGGCATGAGCGGGCATGCAGAAACCCCCGCCGGAACGGTACCGAAATACCGCCCCGACAGGGGTTTCTTACGCTAAAACTCTGCGCTACTGTACGTAGAGTCAGATGAGCCGCGCCAGATTAGGCGCCCAGTGCCTCCAGGCCGGGCAGGGTCTTACCCTCAATGTACTCGAGGGAAGCGCCACCACCGGTGGAGATGTGGCCGAACTGCTCATCCTTGAAGCCCAGGTTACGGACTGCAGAAGCGGAGTCGCCACCACCAATGATGGAGAACGCGTCAGACTCAACGATAGCCTGAGCCACTGCGCGGGTACCCTCAGCGAAGGGAGCAATCTCGAACACGCCAACGGGGCCGTTCCAGAAGATGGTCTTTGCACCCTTGATCTTCTCAGCGAAAATCTCAGCGGTCTTGGGGCCAATGTCCAGGCCCTCAGCCTCTGCACCCAGCTTGCCGCCGGTCAGGTCCTCAATCGGGCGGACCTCGGTGTTAGCGTCAGCGGAGAATGCGTCAGACCAGACAACGTCCACTGCGGTGATGATCTCGGTGCCCTTCTCGGGAGCTTCCTTCAGGTAACGCAGAACGTTGTCGACCTGGTCCTTCTCCAGCAGCGACTGGCCAACCTCGTAGCCCTGTGCATATGCGAAGGTGTATCCCATACCGCCACCAATGAGGATGGTGTCAGCCTTACCGATCAGGTTGTCAATCACGGCGAGCTTGTCGGAAACCTTAGCGCCACCCATGACCACAACGAAGGGACGCTCGGGGTCGTTCAGGGTCTTAGCCAGAACGTCAACTTCCTTCTTCACCAGGTCACCCAGGTATGCGGGCAGACGCTTAGCAACGTCGTAGACGGAAGCGTGCTTGCGGTGAACTGCACCGAATGCGTCGTTCACGTATGCGCCGTTCTCGCCGGTCAGTGCGACCAGCTCGTCAGCGAATTCGCCGCGCTCTGCGTCATCCTTGGAGGTCTCGCGTGCGTCGTAGCGGACGTTTTCGACGACCAGAACTTCGCCGTCAGCCAGGGCTGCTGCCTTAGCCTTTGCGTCCTCGCCTACCAGGTCGGTTGCAACCTTCACGGGCACGGATGCCAGCTCGGCCAGGCGTGCAGCTGCCGGTGCGATGGAGTACTGGGGGTCGACCTTGCCCTTGGGGCGGCCCAGGTGTGCGGTCACGATAACGCGTGCGCCAGCCTTGGCAAGCTTCTCAATGACGGGCAGGGATGCGCGGACGCGACCGTCGTCGGTGACAACGCCGTCCTTCAGGGGTACGTTCAGGTCGGAACGGACGAGAACGTGGCGGCCTGCGACGCCTTCTTCGAGCAGTTCGGACAGTGCCTTAGCCATAGGAATTCCTCCTGGATAGGTGGGTTTATATACCGTTTCCATCATACCGAATAATAGGGTGTTTGACAGCCTAAAAAATAGCTTTTATATGGTGTTTTTCCGCAGAATATCGCGGATATTCGCACTCCCTAAAACCTATTTTCTTACAGTATTTTTGACCCAAAAAGAGCGACGGAAAATAGTATGTTTATACGTTTTTAAGAGGTTTATTCAAGACCCTTACAAAAGAGTCTTGGTACAGCAAACCCCGACTCCCCCGCTTGATGCGGTGGTGCCGGGGTTCACTATGCGTTAGTTACGCGGGGTGACGCTTACACTCGGTGAGCGTCGTAAGCCTATTGGGGCTTAGAGGGATGCCACAACCTTGTTGGTGAACATCACGAGGCGTGCAACGTAGCCGTACTCGTTGTCGTACCAAGCGATAACCTTCACCTGGTCGCCGATGACCTTGGTCAGCGGTGCGTCGAAGACGGTGGAGATGGGCTCACCCTCGATGTCCTTGGACACGATGGGATCCTCGTTGTACTTGATGATGCCCTTCATGGGGCCCTCAGCTGCTGCCTTGACTGCTGCGTTGACTTCCTCAACGGTGACCTCGCGCTCAGCGGTGAAGGTCAGGTCGGTGATGGAGCCGGTGATGGTGGGAACGCGAACTGCGAAGCCGTCCAGCTTACCCTTCAGCTCAGGCAGAACCAGGCCAACAGCTGCTGCTGCACCGGTGGAGGTGGGGACCATGTTCACAGCTGCTGCACGTGCACGGCGCAGGTCGCGGTGGGGAGCATCCTGCAGACGCTGGTCAGCGGTGTATGCGTGGATGGTGGTCATCAGACCCTGCTTGATGCCGAATGCGTCGTTCAGGACCTTAGCCATCGGAGCGAGGCAGTTGGTGGTGCAGGATGCGTTGGAGACGATGTGGTGGTTAGCTGCGTCGTACTGGTCGTCGTTCACGCCCATGACGAAGGTGCCGTCGATGTTCTTACCGGGAGCGGAGAGGATAACCTTCTTAGCGCCAGCCTCGATGTGTGCCTTTGCCTTGCTGCCTTCGGTGAAGAAACCGGTGGACTCGAGGACTACGTCAACGCCCAGGTCCTTCCAGGGGAGGTTCTGGGGGTCACGCTCAGCGAGGATCTTGATTTCCTTGCCGTCAACAACCAGCGCGCCTTCCTTGACCTCAACCTCTGCGTTGAAGCGACCCATGATGGAGTCGTACTTGAGCAGGTGTGCCAGGGTCTCAACATCGGTGAGGTCGTTGATTGCGACGATCTCGAAGCCGACGCCCTCGGTCTGAGCTGCGCGGAAGAAGGTGCGGCCGATGCGGCCGAAGCCGTTGATTGCTACGCGTACAGTCACTGGAGTATCTCCTTGTCAGTGCGTTGGTGGCGGTGTACAAATCCGATGCCTTGTGGGCTCTGGTTTAGTCGGATTCGTCCGTGCTCTATGTTGCCCGGTGCGTTCCGCCGTTGTTGGTAATAATCCTACCCTAGTTTGTGTGTGTTTTGGTGTGTTCTATCGAGAAATTTTTGTGAGTTGTGCCATAAAAACCGGCAAAAACCCGTTGTTTTCTGTTGGTTTGCGTTGTGTTCATGCTTAGAAAATGTTGCGATACGGTCACGGCAACATAAACACACATGAAACGCACATTTGTCGAAAACCGCGCCATATCAAGGCAAAATGTGAGGGTAAAAAATACCCTTTCACTTGCGAATGGCTTTCAAAGAGGCCCCGTGAACTCACGGGCAGTGCAAATTCTCACGCGAAAACAGACGACCCCAACGTAAGACACACCACAGCCCAAAACGGGGTAAAAACACCCCCGGCACACAGTTTTCGTGTCGTGTTTCGTGTCGCCCGAGGCGCGGGGACATGTTACACGGGACGAACTTTGAGCACACCGGATAGGTGGCTAGTACACGATCCTAATAAACGACCAGCGCCACAGCGCCCAGGCCCGAATGAGCAGACAGTACCGGCGGCAGCGCGCTCACCAAAAACTCCGGCGCCGAAGAAGTGACAGAATCATGACCCAGGGAGCTCTCCCCCAGCATCTGCTGAACCTGCTCATACAGCTGCACCGCCTGCGCCGCATTACCCACATGATGCACCGCAACCACCTCACCGCGCGGGGTTGCACTAAGAGAAGAGTTAGCGGGGTCGGCGGCAGTAGAGCCCACGGAAGCAGAGCTGAGCGCCGCCGCATGCCGATGCTCGCGGCAGGCCTGCACCGTCACCTCCACCAGGCGCTCCAGGGCGCGCGCCGCCGTGCGGGGACGCTCCACATACGCCAGCTTGCCCTCGGTAATCGTGCCAATCGGCTTGATCTGGAACATCTGACCCACCATCGCCAACGCCGGAGAAACACGACCGCCGCGGCGCAGAGCATCCAGGGTCGGGATATAGAAGTAGAGCGTAGACTGCTCGCAGACGGACTGAATGTAGTCCACCAGCTGCACCGCAGTCGGATAGTCAGAGCTCGGGTCGTCATGGCTCGGAACAGAATCAGAGGATGCAGAGTTCAGCACCTCCAGGGCGCGCACCACCGCGTGACCGTAGGCGCCGGCGACCGTGCGGCTATCCACCACGCTCACGCCCTCGGAACCCAGGCGGCTCAGGCGGGCGCCGGTGCGTGCCGCCTCCACCGTGCCCGAAAGCTCACCGGACAGGTGCACAGAGATTACGTGCGTAAAACCGCGCGACGCCAGCTCGTCATACACATCAGCGAACACACCCGGCGCGGGCCCGGAAGTGCTCACGGTCTGACCCATCACGTGCGCGAGCATAATAGCCTCGTCTACCTCGGCGGCGGTCAAATCCTGCAACTGACGGTCCGGCGCACCGGGCGTGCGAATAGTCACCGGCATCGGAACCAGCATAAAATTGCCGCGAGCGCTCAGGCGCTGCACGAGCTCGGGGTCGAGGGCGGCGGCGCTATCGGTCACCACGGCAATGCGGTTCTCTGCGTTGTTCTCTCGCTCCATATTCCGGCCCTTCTTCCGGTTCGTCAGTGCGTGATTCGATGACGAACCCTCTCCTAGCGTTCCCTGAACATTATGGCACTCATCACTACCGCAGTACAGCAAAGCCCCGCCGCGCCTCCGGGTTCGTTCCGTTGAACGAACCGAAGCCACAGCGGGGCTTGTACTTTATCTAAGAAACTTCTTTATCTAAAAAGCTTAGATCACGATGTTCACGAGCTTAGGCGCACGCACAATCACCTTGCGGATCTCGGCGTCACCAATCGAACGCTGAACAGCGGCATCCGCCAGAGCCAGCTCCTGAAGCTCCTGCTCGGAAATATCCTTCGCAACCTCCAGGCGAGCCTTGACCTTGCCCTTAATCTGCACGATAGCGGTGACGGTGTCATCCACCAGCAGAGCCGGGTCAACCTCGGGGAAGCCCGCGGTCAGAACCGGGGTGTCGTGGCCGAGAGCGTGCCACATGTCCTCAGCGGTGTAGGGTGCGTACAGAGACAGCAGAATCGCGATAGTCTCAGCAGCCTTACGGACAGCCGGATCAGCCGCGCCAGCACCGGAGTCAATAGCCTTACGGGTAGCGTTCACAAGCTCCATGGTCTTAGCAACAACCACGTTGAACTTGCCGTTATCCAGCAGGCCCTGAACCTCGTGCACGGTTCGAGCAATCAGCTTCTGCAGCTCCAGGTCACCGGTGGTTGCGTCCACGCCGGGTTCGCTGGTGATGTCCTGAGCCACACGCCACGCGCGAGCCAGGAACTTCTGCGAACCAGCCGGGGAAACATCCGCCCAATCCACGTCATCCTCGGGCGGGGACGCGAAAATCATGGTGGTGCGGATAGCGTCCACACCGAACTTGTCGAGCTGCTCGCCCAGGTTCACGCCGTTACCCAGCGACTTGGACATTGCCTTGCCGCCGTTGAGCACCTGACCCTGGTTCATGAGCGCCTTGAACGGCTCATCGTGCTTAATCAGGCCCAGGTCGCGAACAACCTTGGTGAAGAAGCGTGCGTACAGCAGGTGCAGAATAGCGTGCTCCACACCGCCCACGTACATGTCGACGGCACCCCACTCGCTCATAGCCTGCGGGTCGAAAGGAGCCTTGTCGTAGTTCGGGGAAACGTAACGCAGGAAGTACCAGGAGGAATCCACAAAGGTGTCCATGGTGTCCGAGTCGCGACGAGCCTGCTTGCCACACTTCGGGCAAGGCACGATAGCCCAGTCATCGGCTGCAGCAAGAGGCGACTGGCCCTTAGGAGCCAGCTGCTCACCGCGCAGGTTATCGGGCAGCAGCACCGGTAGCTGATCCTCAGGAACCAGAACCTCGCCACAATCCTCACAGTGAATCACCGGAATCGGGGTACCCCAGAAACGCTGACGGGACAGCAGCCAGTCACGCAGACGGTAAATGACCTTACCCTCACCGGTGCCGGCAGCCTCAACCAGCTCAATAGCCTTAGCGAGCGCCTCAGCCTTCGGCAGGCCGGTCAGCTCACCGGAGTTGATGAGCACGCCGTCACCAGCTGCGGCAACACCGCTGGTAGCCGGGTCCTCAGCACCCTCAACGTCCAGGACCTTCACGATGGGCAGGTCGAACTTCAGGGCGAACTCAAGGTCACGCTGGTCGTGCGCGGGCACAGCCATAATCGCGCCGGTACCGTAATCGGCGAGCACGTAGTCAGAAGCCCAAACGGGCAGCTTCGCGCCGGTCAGCGGGTTGATTGCGTAGCGACCGGTGAACACGCCGGTCTTCTCGCGGTCGGAGGACTGGCGGTCAATATCGCTCAGTGCCTTAATGTCTTCGCGGTACTGCTCCAGGGCAGCCTTGTGCTCGGGTGCCACGATCTGCTCGGCGAATGCCGCATCCGCAGCAACCACGATGAAGGTTGCGCCGTACAGGGTGTCGGGGCGGGTGGTGAACACGGTGAAGGACTCAGCAGCCTGATCCTCGGTCGCCTCAATCTCGAAGCGAACCTCAGCACCCTCAGAACGACCAATCCAGTTACGCTGCATGAGCAGCACGCGGTCGGGCCATTTGCCCTCCAGCTGCTCCATGTCATCCAGCAGCTGCTGCGCATAGTCGGTGATCTTGAAGTACCACTGGTTCAGCGACTTCTTAGTCACGGTAGTACCGCAACGCTCACACGCACCGTTGACAACCTGCTCGTTCGCGAGCACGGTCTGGTCCTTGGGGCACCAGTTGACCATGGAGTCCTTACGGTACGCCAGGCCCTTCTTGTAGAACTGCTCGAACAGCCACTGAGTCCACTTGTAGTACTCGGGGTCCGAGGTGTGCAGGCGGCGGCTCCAGTCAGCGGCAATAGCGTAACGCTTGAAGGACTCAGCCTGAGTCTCAATGTTCTTGTACGTCCACTCCTTGGGGTGAGTGTCGTTCTTAATGGCTGCGTTCTCAGCGGGCAGGCCGAAAGAGTCCCAGCCAATCGGGTGCAGAACATCATAGCCGCACTGCTTGAAGTAGCGGGCGTTCATATCACCAATAGCGAATGCCTCCGCGTGACCCATGTGAAGGTCACCGGAGGGGTACGGGAACATATCCAGCACATACTTGCGGCCCTTGGGGGCGTCACCGGTGGGCTGGAAAACCTTCGTTTCGTCCCAGTAGGGGCGCCACTTGGCTTCCATAGCGCGGAAGTCGTACGCATTTTCGTTGCGTTCGGTCTCTACCTGAGCAGACACAGCGATTCCTTAAATAAAGACAGGTTGATAAAAACTTAACCCTCCAAGTGTAACGCGAAACCCGCACCGCGCCAGAGTTGAGGCCGCCTCGACTACCAAATGGACGGCACCACCCGCCCGACCACCTGCGCAATCACACGCCCAACCACCGATGCGGCAGGCGGGTTTCAGAGCCCTTCCAGGCTTCTCCCCTAGAATTAAGAACGGGACTTTGCCGTCCCAGTACCCAACCCGCGAAAGGTACCCATGACCTCCACCGTTACCCCGGACTCCCCCAACACCTCAGTTCTTGAGGGTGTGCCCGGCCCGCTCATCCCCGGCACCCGCCACGACGCCCTCATTGGTGACGGCGCGCAGGCGGTCATGACCCGCTACTGGCAGTACGGCAAAGGCATGAACGACGGAACCTTCCCCGAAGGCTCCTACCCCGTGCTACTCGTGCACGGCTTCCGCGGCGACCACCACGGCCTGGAAATCATCGCGAACTACCTGCTGAAGCTCATCCCGAACGTCAGCATCATCAGCCCCGACCTGCCCGGCTTTGGCCGCTCCGCAGACCTGCCCGAAAACAGTCAGGGCAAAGACCCTCAGGGCGCAGACAACATCAACGCGTACGTGGCGTGGCTAAACGACTTTGTGAAGCACACTAACCCCGCCCGCGAGGATGCACTGCCCCTGCCGCTACACCTGGTCGGCCACTCCTTCGGCTCCATCGTCACCAGCGCCTTCGCCGCCGCACACCCGAACTCGCTCGCACTGCTCTCGCTCATCAACCCGATTAGCGAGCCTGCCCTCGAAGGTAGCCAGCGCGTCGCCTCCCGCCTCGCATCTCTCTACTACCGCGCCGGCGCGGCACTCCCCGAAAAAATTGGCTACCCGTTGCTGCGCTCGCAGCTGATTACCCGCGCCTCCAGCGAAGTCATGATGCGCACCAAAGACAAGGCAATGCGCCGCTTCATCAACGGCCAGCACGCCGCCTACTTCGGCTCCTTCGGCTCCCGCCGCGGAGTGCTCAGCGCCTACGAAGCGTCCATTACGCACACCGCCGCCGAATACGCCGCCGCCATCCGAGTACCGGTGCAGATGCTCGTTGCCGAAGACGACGACCTGGGCACCCCCGAAACGGCCCGCGCCATGTACGCGACGCTCACCTCCCGCAACCTGCCCGCCCCATCGGCCGGCCCCCGCGAGCGCCTGGACATGATTCCCGAAGTCGGGCACCTCATCCACTACGAAACCCCTCGCCGCGCCGCGGAACTCATCGCCGATTTCGCCGCCGGCCACTCAGGGAACGAGAAGTAAGGAACCAACATGAAACTCATGGTTGACGCCCGATACACCCGTATCGGCTTCCACGACGGCATCAGCCGCTACACCGCGTCCCTGCTGGGCGCGCTCAAAACCCTCATCGACACCGGTGACGAAGCCGCCGCCGACCTCGACCTGACCATGATCATCAGCGATGAGCGTCAGCTGGAGATGCTGCCGGATTTGCCGCACGTGAAGATCTGCTCGCCCACCGGCCCGCTCGAACCGACCGCAGCCCTGCAGCTGAATAAGTACGCGCCGGACGTGGTGTTCTCCCCCATGCAGACTATCGGCTCCACCGGACGCAAATTCAAGCTGATTCTCACCCTGCACGACCTGATCTACTACTCGCACCCGACCCCGCCCGGGTTCCTGCCCGCACCGGTGCGCGTGGGCTGGCGACTCTTCCACAAGACCTACACCCCGCAGCGTTTTCTGCTCAACCACGGCGACGCGGTCGTGACGGTTTCCGAGTCGACCGCCTCGCTGATTCGTGAGCATGAGCTGACCACCAAGCCGCTGTTCGTGGTGCCCAACGCCCCGCAGCCCGGTAGCGTCGTCTCCCGCCAGACCGCGCTGGAACGCGCCACCACCCGCGAAGAGCAGCCCGTCAAGCACCTGGTGTACATGGGTTCGTTCATGCCGTACAAGAACGTAGAAACCCTGCTGCTGGCGATGCGTTCCCTGCCTGATTACCGCCTGCATCTGCTGTCGAAGATGCCGCCGCAGCGCCTGGTGCAGCTCACCGACGAGCGCCTCATCGGTGAGAACGTGGAGGTGCACAACGGCGTGAGCGACGAGGAGTACCAGCAGCTGCTCCGCCAGGCGCACGCCCTGGTGACTGCTTCCCGCGAGGAGGGTTACGGCCTGCCCGTGGTTGAGGCTCAGGCTGCCGGTTGCCCCGCGGTGATTAGTGACATCCCGATTTTCCGTGAGATTGCGCCGCACGCCGTGTTCGCGCCGGTTGACGGTGCCCCGGAGGCACACGCCGCCGACTGGGTCAAGGCTATCCGCTCCCTGGAGGACACCGCCGTTCGCGAGCGCGTGATTATTGACGGCCTGTCGGATGTGCGCCGCTACTCCTGGCGCGACTCGGCACTCAAACTGCTGGAGGTCGTGCGCGGGCTCTAGGGCCTGCTTTAGGCAAAGAAATGCCGCCGCACTCCCCCAAAACTCGGGAGGGTGCGGCGGCAATCTCGTATTCAATTCATGGTCGCCGGTAGGTGCGTACGGCTTACGGCAACGATGCGCAGCGGCGGTTCGCTACACACTTCCTCCGCGCCGACGCAGGGAACCCGCCCTCGCAGAGCTCGGGCACCCTGAGGGCGCATCCGGAAGGTGCAGCCTCACCGCATCACACCGAAGCAGAAATCCTTAGACCGTAGCAAAGCTACCGGTACGAGCCGCTTCCTTCGCAGCCAGCTCATCCGCATGACCGTACGCGTAGAAAATCTTCGCGTCATCCAGCTCAGCAAAACGAGCCAGGTAGCGGCACACCGCGCCACGCTGAGCCTTCGTCATCGAGGACAGCAGAACAGGGTCCGGGTGAGTAATACCGTTGTCGCGGCTCGGTGCCGAATCGCCAAGTTCCGGCTCGTAATCATAGGCAATATTGGTGAAGCTCATCGGCGAGAACCTTTCCTTAGGGCGTTTCTTAGGGCAGCACCGCAACAATGCAGACGCTACCGGAGGTAACACCGCGAAAAGAACCTACGGAGATCATCGGAAGTCTCTTCGCAGTAGTGGTTGTGATATCTCTAAACTACCCAAGAGCTAATCAATGTTCAAGAACCATCAGGGAACGCCCCCATAGTGGACACGTCCCCGGTTGTCAGGAAGAAATCAGGGGCGTCATAGCGGCATGGGACCGCCGAGTTCCCAACCGAACTAAAGCCCATCCGAAAGCCAATGTGAAAGCCAGCCCGAAAAGCAGAAATGCTGCCGCACTCACACAGAGTGCAGCAACATTTCCAAAGCTAATTATGCAGGCTACGCCATAGTTGCGTAGAGACCGCGTTCAGCATCCTTACGAGCCAGTTCGTAAGCGTGACCATACGCGTAGAAAATCTTTGCGTCATCCAGCTCAGCGAAGCGCGCCAAGTAGCGGTAAACAGCTCCTCGTTCTGCGCTGGTCATGTCGGAAAGCAACACGGGGTCCGGGTGCATGACGCCGTAATTGTGTACAGAAGCAGACCCGCCGCATGCCGGTTCGTATGCGGGGGTGATCATAGTCTGAGTCACCAGTATTCATCTTTCGTTGGTGCGCACGGTTGTGAGGCGTACGCGAAGTTGAGTGATAGATACTGCCAATACCACCTCGACAAGCGCCGAAATAGTATCCGCAGTGCTGAATATATTACCGTGGATACGGAGACTACGCCAATTAGAATCACCCAAACCCCAGCAAATCTTAGGTGCACACGAATGCATAAAAATTCTGGGGTGCCCTTCCAGCGGCACCACCTAAGCACCCTAAACTACAGCGCTCTGCCCTGCTTTACTCTCCGGCTTTTTCTCCCCTGCGAGGTTATGTTCCTCTGCATCCTCGGCGTCTTCATCCTCACCGTCAAGACCCAGAAGAGCCGTCACCATCGGCAAAGGATTGAACTCGCTCAGCTGACCCGTGCGGTCCACCTTGCGCATCATGAACGCACGCTGCAAACGCCGCTGAGTCCACGGCGAAAGCACCATCATCAGCAGCGCCTCCACCACAAAAATGCCGACCAGAATCCACAGCAGCAGATCCGAAGAACCCGCCTGCTCACGCAGCTGCTGAGCATCCGCCACCAGACGGTCAAAACCCTCCGAATGCAGGCGCGACGTATCAAGCCCCGTCAACGCGGACAGGCTCACCGGCGACGCCACATTCAGCAGCACCGACAGCATCAGCAGAAGCACCGCATACAGCCCGTAATGCATGGTGCGCATCCACTTCTTCACGCGCGCAAAACCGCAGTTCAGTTCCGCACCAATATCGGTGAAAGCCGCCGCCTTCTGCGTCTGCTCACCCTCCGGCATCATGTGCGGCACCAGGCGGTGCGCAAGCATCAACGGCACCGGCGAGCACGCATCAAAATACTGCATGTGACTATTCACCGACGGGCCCGGCAGAGTCACAAAGCTGACGTCCACATCAGCGGGCTGAGTAATATTCGACCTGCCAATGCTGTCACCACGAGCGGAAATCTCGCACCGGTCAGCCACATCAAGATCCTGCAACATCGGCGCGTAGGCGCGCACATACAGGTGGCAGGCGCTACGCACCGACATCATGAGTACCAGGATCAGCGCTCCCCAAAACGCCACGGAGGCGGGCGTTAGCTCAGGGACCGCGCCCTCAACACGCAACTGCGCCAGCAGTAGCATGAACACCGCGTACAGCATGAAAACGCCGTGCACGAAGAGCAGCGGGATCAGCCACTTCACGTAGGCGCGCGTGCCGTACGGGTTGACCAGGCGCACATCCGCCGGGCTCTTCGCGGAAGGAGTTGCGGAGGTTTTTGCGGAGGCGCTTTCCCGGGCACTCTTGTGGACAATACGCGCCCTACCCTTGAAGGTACCCGGCACGCTCACAACCAGCGGCACCACACTCAACGCCAGGGGCACCAGCATCGTATAGTGCAGCAGCGAACGGTACGGACCAAACAGCAGGGACGCCTCTACCAGCCAGCAGAACGCCGCAACCGCGCTCACCCACAGAAGCATGGCGCGGTTACGGTAGCCGCCCGCAGCATCCAGGTGCCCCGGAGTGTCGTTACGGTCACTAGCGATAATGCTAATCGGGACCACGCCACTACCCAGACCGTAGAAGAAACGAATCGGCTTCTTACCCGCCGCCGCACGACGACGCAGAAGCTCATAGCTCAAATAGCCGCCCTGCGAATGGGCAAGAATACCCACCGCATCGCTACGGGAACTCAACTCGTCCAGCTGACGATCCAGACGCGCATAAATACGCTCCAAATCGCGCGACTCCGGGCTGGTCGCCGTCTGAATCAGCTGCGTCGGAATAGCCTTCACCAGCGCCCACAGCTCACGGGCACGACGAGCCAAAATCCAGCCCACAATACCCAGGCCGAGCACCGCCGCCAGACCCGTAAACGCACCCTGCGGAGTACCCAGAGACGCCACAAAAGCATCACGGAAAGTCATGAGCGCCATAGCCGCCAGCACCAGCCACAGCGCCACGTTCACAAACCGCGCCGTAGAACGCAGCAGGTGCCCGGCACGCTCACGCCAGGTCGCGCCGGGGCGCTCATAGTAAAAGCAAAACATCAAAAACAGCGGCAAAACCGACGCCAACCAGGGCAAATGCTCCTTCAACGGGCGGGTAATGTCTGGGCCGCCAGAAACCCTCCTGAAAAAGGAGGCTGCGGCGAGTGACCGTGCGAACCGGGCGCGGCTTCGGCTGAGGCAGGCGCGGAAGCTCAAGATTAGGCAGCTCGATGTTCGAGAAATCGATGTTCGGGAGCTCTACCTTGGGAAGCTCAATTTTCGGCAGCTCAATCTTAGGGAGCTCCACCTTGGGAAGTTCCACCTTGGGCAGCTCTACCTTGGGTAGCTCTACCTTGGGTAACTCCACTTTGGGCAGCTCCACCTTCGGAAGTTCAATTTTCGGCAGACTGATTCTTGTAGATTCTTTGGGCCCGGAGGCTTCGGCGGGTTCTTCCTGCACGGAATTCTCTTCAACCTGCGGGCTTTCCTCAACCGGGTCAGCAGGGTACTCCGTGCGTTCAATCGTCAACGAATACGTCAACTCGCTGTGGTGGCTCAGCGGGTTCACCTCGGCGGCAAGCGGGAGGGTATCGCCGTCAGGAATCACCTCAACACGAACCCGCGCAGAATCCTCCGCGGCGGGGTTCTCTTCGGAGAGCGCGACAGAATCCGTGTTCAGCGCCAGCAGAGTCTGCACACTATGCGCCACCGGCTTGCCAAAATACGCGAGCGTCTCGCCGTGATTCTGGTAGCCGATACCGTGAACCAGCAGCAGCACCGCCGCATCATGGTGCTGTCCCTTGCGGTGCAGAGCACTCTTCGGATGCGCAGAAGCATACTCAGCCAGCCGCCGCTGCTCACCATCAGGCAGCGCACTACCCTTCAGCAGATGAGGCACCTTCGACATGCCTCTCACCTCCTCGCCTCTGCGCACAGCGCGCCCGCAAACCCGCGTGCCAACGCCCAACCCGGGGCAAACACCGCCCCTCACTAGAACACTACAGCACGACTAGAAAATCACAGCACGTCCAGGCCGTCACAGCGAATCTGAACCGGCCGCTCCCCCACGTTCTTCTTCAACGCCGCAATCGTTGCACGCGTCGCACGCAACTCGCGGGTCACCTGCTGAGCAATGCCGTACGAGAAGAACATCAGGGTACGCCAATCACCCTGAACCGGCGCCTCCTCAGAATCCTCCTCAAGAGACTCCGACCAGGCAAAATACCCCTGATCCAGAGGAACCGGACCCACAATACGCAACTGCTCACGCACCCGCTCATCCAGCGCAGAAGAGCCCAAGAGCTCCTCCATGAAAGCGCGAACATCCGCCTCCGCACCGGTCACCGCAGCCGTACGAACCGCCGGAGGCAGACCCGTCTGAGCGCGCTCCTCCAGCTCCTGACGAGCAAACCATGCAGGGTCCCAACGCACCAGCGCCTGCTCCACCGGCGACGGCGAAGCAGTCGTCACCACCGTACCCTCAAGAGCCGCCGGACGAACCAACGCCGCCGCATTCAGCCAGCGACGCAACGCCGCCTCCGGAGCACGCAACGAATCAAAACGAAGCATCTTATCGGCATCCAACAAAAGCGCCGCCGCATAGCCGCCAAAAGCCACCGGCTCAGCACCCGGAGTCGCCACCACCAACGCAGGCTCAGGACCAACCGACGCGCGCACATGGTCACCAGCCGAAGAAATCACCGGAACATTCGGGAACGCACGACCCAGCTCCTCAGCAGTACGAGTCGCACCCGCCGCCGAATAACGCCAATGCGTAAAACCGCACTCAGAACAACGCCACTGCTGCGCCAAATGACCGCACCACGAACACGACGGAACCGACGAACCCGAAGCCACCGACAAAGGCCCACTACACTCGCCACAACGCGCCGGCATGCGGCAACGCTCGCACGAAAACGACGGAATATAACCGCTACGCGCCACCTGCACCAACACAGGACCACGCGCCAACGCCCGACGAGCATGCTCAAACGCCAAGTGCGGAATACGCGCCATCGCCGCCAACGGGTCACGCGCCAACTCAAACTCCGAACCCGTCGAAAAAATACGCGGCGAATAATCACGCACCAACGCACGCGGCGCACGCACATGAGACGCCCAGCGGGTACGCACCAGACGCGCCGCCTCACTACTCATACTGAACCCGGCAAACAGCGCCGCAGTATTCTCAGCAGAAGCACGCAGAAGCAACACATCACGAGCATGACAATACGGGGCGCGCTGCTCCACCAGCGAAGAATCGCCGTCATCCCAACACACCACCAGGCCCAGGTTCGCCACCGGCGCGTATGCGGCGGCGCGGGTACCAATCACCACCGGAACCCGGCCCAAACGAGCCTTCACAAACCCGTGATAGCGAGTATGCGGAGTCGAATCAGAACTCAAACGCACAAACGAATCAGCCGGCAGACGCTCGGCGAGCGCCGCCTCCAGAAGATCCAGGTTCTTAGCGGTCGGAACCACCGCAATAGCCCCGCGACCACTCGCAGCAGCAGCCGCGAGTGCGGTCGCCAAAACATCCGCCCACGTGTGCTCCAGGTGGCCGGGAAGAACCGTCATCACGGCGCGGGTCGCGGCACCGGTGGCAACATCTTCAATGAACTCCGCGCCGTTCTCGTAATCGGAGAAGACGGAGGCGGCATCCGGCGCGTCCGGGTTCAGCGCCGGCGGGTCCAGCACGAAGGGTGCGGGCGCGCCGGGGGTGGCAAGCCACGCGTACGGGTCGGTAGCGTTGGAGGTAGCGGAGACGGCGGCAGGCTCAGATTCCGCGCTCTCGGAAGCCACATGCTCGGAAGCCGCATGCTCCGGATCCGCGCTCTCGGGAGCATCGGAAGTGCTTACCAGGGCAGAATCACCCAAATACGCCGACTCGTAACCCGGCAGAAGAGGCGCGTACTTCTTATCCAGCGCGGCAATGCGCGGCGGCACCGCAAGGCGCAGCACGTTCGCCACCGTGGAGGCGTAACGGTCGGCAAGCGCCTCGGCAAGCGCAAAAATTTCGGGCGCAACAGAGGGCACACGCGACAGCACCGACTTGAGCGGCAGTAGCGAAGTGCGCGTCCAATCGGTTGTGGCGGCGCGCTCCTCAATGTAGCCGGTCATCTCGTGACCGTTGAACAGCACGCGCACGCGGGCGCCGGGCACCGCATCCTCACTCAGCTCGGCGGGCACGCGGTAATCAAACGTGCGGTCCACCTGCGGCAGGGTGCTATCCACGCGCACACGCGCCACAGGGTTCGGCACGCCGCTCGCCTCCAACTCGGCGGCAACGTTTACCGGCTCCGGGGTAGCCGGAATCAGGGCATCACGAAGAGCAGGAAATCCCTGCAACAGGTCAAGCTGTTGCAGGGATTCCTGCTGAGCACCCAACGGTGCTGAAGAGTTCGATTCAGAACTGCTCTGAGTCACCCGAATCAGCGTGCTCCTCTACCCTGACAGATATTAGGAGGAGGAGGAGGAGGACACTGCCGAACGCAGTGCATCCACGCGGTTCAGGCGCTCCCAGGTGAATTCCGGCTCGGTACGACCGAAGTGGCCGTGAGCTGCGGTCTTCTTGTAAATCGGGCGGCGCAGATCCAGTTCGTTAATGATTGCCAGCGGGCGCAGGTCGAAGACCTCACGCACAGCCTTCTCAATCTTGATCGGGTCGACCTTCTCGGTGCCGAAGGTTTCAACGTACAGACCGACCGGCGCTGCCTGGCCGATAGCGTACGCAACCTGAACCTCGGCGCGGTCAGCAAGACCGGCACCCACAATGTTCTTCGCAACCCAACGCATTGCGTACGCTGCGGAACGGTCCACCTTCGACGGGTCCTTACCGGAGAACGCGCCACCACCGTGACGAGCCGAACCGCCGTAGGTGTCCACAATAATCTTGCGGCCGGTCAGGCCCGCGTCACCCACGGGACCACCCTGAACGAAGCGGCCAGCGGGGTTCACAATGAACTTGGCGTTGGAGGAATCCAGCTCGACGCTGCCCAAAACCGGTGCGATAACGTGCTTCTCAATGTCTGCACGCAGGTCAGCCAGGTCGTAGCTTGCGGTGTGCTGGCTCGAAACAACCACGGTGTCCACGGAGACAGGCACGTTGTTCGAATCGTAGCCGAGGGTCACCTGAGTCTTGCCGTCGGGGCGCAGCTCGGTCAGCAGGCCGTCCTTACGGACCTTGGTCAGACGCTCAGAGAGGCGGTGCGCCAGCCAAATCGGGGCGGGCATCAGCACGTTCGTCTCGTTGGATGCGTAACCGAACATGATGCCCTGGTCTCCCGCACCCTGGCGGTCGTACTCGTCAGCAGCAATACCCTGACGAACCTCGAGGGACTCGTACACGCCGGCGTTAATGTCCGGGGACTGCTCACCAATGGACACGGACACGCCGCAGAACTCGCCGTCGAAGCCGCGGGTCGAGGAATCGTAGCCGATACCCAGAATGGTCTCGCGCACGATGGAGGGGATTTCGACGTAGCTGGAGGTGGTCACCTCACCAGCAACATGCACCTGACCGGTGGTTACCATGGTCTCCACAGCAACATTCGCTGCGGGGTCCTGGGCGATGATGCCGTCAAGGATGGCGTCAGAAATCTGGTCACAAATCTTATCGGGGTGGCCTTCAGTCACCGACTCGCTGGTGAATAGGCGCAGATGGTTATTACTCACGGTTTCCACTCTACTGGTTGAGGGCGCGCGAAGATAGCGCGCTCGTAATGATGACGGTTTCCTTCAATTATGACACGTTTGTTAAGCGCCATTACGAGGCGGAGTGCTGCGTTCACACCCCGGGCGGGCCTTCACTCAGCGCCAGCAGGCACTTAGGCCAGCGCCAGCCAGAGGATTAGGTCAGCGCCGCCAGAATCTTCTGAGCCAACGCCGGACCAATACCCGGCACCGCCGTCAGCTCCTCGGCGCTCGCCTGCTTCATCTGAGCCACCGACCCAAAGTGCTTAATCAGCGCGGAACGCTTCACCTCGCCCAGACCGGGCACCTCATCCAGGGCGGAGGCGACCATCGCCTTACCACGCTTGGAACGGTGGAAGGTGATAGCGAAACGGTGCGCCTCATCGCGGATGCGCTGCACCAGGTACAGCGCCTGCGAGGTGCGCGGCAGCACGACCGGGTAGTCGTCGTCCGGCAGCCACAGTTCCTCCAGGCGCTTAGCGATGCCGGCGACGTACACGTCCGTAATGCCCAGGTCGCTCAGCGCGGCGGATGCGGCAGCCACCTGCGGCGGGCCGCCGTCCACGAGCACCAGGTTCGGCGGGTAGGCGAACTTCGCAGGCTCGGGCGTGGAGGCGTCAATCTCGCCGGAGTGCACGGGCGCGGCTTCGCGTTCCGCCTGCTGCGCCAGGTGCCTCTTGAAGCGGCGCGTAATGACGTCGTACATGCTGGCGGTATCGTCACGCGCGGCGTCGCCGGTAATGCTGTAGGTGCGGTAGGCGTTCTTCGCGGGCATGCCGTCCTCAAAGACGACCATGGACGCAACCACGTTCGTGCCCTGCACATGCGAAATGTCGTAGCACTCGATGCGCAGCAGCGGGTCCGGTAGCTCCAGCGCCTCCTGCAGCTCCACGAGGGAAGCGCTACGGGTGGTCAAATCACCGGCGCGGCGGCTCTTGTGCAGGGTCAGCGACTGGCGCGCATTCTCGGCGACCGTCTTCATAAGCTCTGCCTTGTCGCCGCGCTGCGGGACGCTAATTTCCACGGGCCCGCCGCGCACCTCCGCCAGCCAGGACGCCAGCTGCTCCTTATTCTCGGGCTCCACCGGCACGAGCACAGAACGCGGAATATCGTAGCTGTTCAGGCTCTTCTCGGCATCCTTCTGGGAGGCGAGGCTCGCCGCAATATCGCTGTACACCTGCGCGATCAGCTGCTCAATGAGCTGCGCATCGGTGCTGTCGTTGACCTTCTCCACGATCCAGCCGCGCTGGCCGCGGATCCTGCCGCCGCGCACGAAGAACACCTGAACGGATGCCTCCAGGTCGTCCTCAGCGTAGGCGAACAGGTCGGCATCCACGGTCGCGCCGAGCACCACGGCGTTACGCTCAAACGCCTTAGTCAGCGCGGCAATATCGTCACGAAGAATCGCGGCACGCTCAAAGTCCATATCAGCTGCGGCTGCTTTCATTTCCGCGGTCAACTGGGCGATATGCTTCTCAGCGCCACCACCCATAAACCGGGTCAGCCCGCGCGCCAACTCGCGGTGCTCCTCGGCGCTAATCTTGCCCACGCACGGCGCCGCGCACTTATCGATATAACCGAGCAGGCACGGGCGGCCACTATTCTTCGCGCGGTTAAACACGCCGTTCGTGCAGGTGCGCACCGGGAACACGCGCAGCAGCGCATCCAGGGTTTCACGAATCGCCCACGCCTGCGAATACGGGCCAAAATAGCGCACGCCCTTACGGCGCTCGCCGCGGGTCACCATGGCGCGCGGGTACACGTCATTGACGGTAATCGCCAGGTACGGGTACGACTTATCGTCGCGGAACGCAATATTGAAGCGCGGCGAAAACTCCTTAATCCAGGTGTATTCGAGCTGTAGCGACTCCATCTCGCTCGCCACCACAGTCCACTCCACGCTCGCCGCCGTATGCACCATCGCGTAGGTCTTCGGGCTCAGCGTCTGCGGGGACGCAAAATAGCTGTTGAGGCGGTTGCGCAGGTTCTTCGCCTTACCCACGTAGATGACGCGGCCGTCAGCATCGCGGAAACGGTAAACGCCCGGGTCGGTGGGGATTTCGCCGGGGGCGGGGCGGTAGCTGGAAGGCTCTGCCATGGGTACTTTCTCCTCGCTCTACTGGGCTTTCTGCTGGGGTGCCGGGGTCGGTGTGGGCCGCTGCTGGGCTGCCGGGGTCATCTCAGGCTCGCGCATACGACAAACCGCGCATCCTACACCCATCTCCCCAATGCGCGGGGGTCGGTGCGTGAATGCGCGGTTTAAGTCTACGCGGTATAGGCGGGGCGTGCCCTAGCCTGCGTCACGTGCGGCTGAGGGCGAAACGTTGTACTCGTGCTTTCGCGCCTGACCGGACAGCTGAGCAATCTCATTCATGATCGTGTCGGTGGTGACGCGGCGCTGCTTGCCGGTCATCTTCTCGCCGGTCTTCTCAAAGTAGAGCGGCTTGCCCACACGAATCGTGAAGCGGCGCGGGTAAATCATGTTCGAGCCGGGCTTCTGCAGGCGGTCGGTACCAATCAGACCAACCGGAACCACGGGGGCGCCGGTCATGTGCGCCAGCCACGCCACACCAATCTTGCCGCGGTACAGGTAGCCGTCGCGGGAGCGGGTGCCCTCGGGGTAAATGCCGAAGACCTTACCCTCCTGTAGCTTCTCCAGGGCAATGTCGAGCGCCTTGAGCGATTCGGAACGGTCGGAGCGGTTCACAGGAATGATGTCTACGGCTTCGAAGAATGCCTTCATCATCTTGCCGCGCGGGCCGGGGGTGTTCACGTACTCAGCCTTGGCGAGGAACGCCACGCGGCGCGGCATCATGGCAGAAATAATGATGGAGTCCAGGAAGGACAGGTGGTTGGAGGCGACAATCACCGGGCCGTTGGCGGGGAAGTTTTCGAGTCCGGTCACGCGGGCGCGGAAGACGGTGCGCAGGATTCCGGTGATTGCTTTCTGGGTGGATTTGTAGAGAAGCACGTGAACTCTCCTGAGGTGCCGATAGATTGCGGGCTGTGGCGGCGGTCCGCCGTGGATGCGGGGTGAGTGACCCCTTCTGAATATACGCCGCCAAAGAGCACAAAATCTGTACTGCGGTAACCTGTGCCGCAAAAAATTTGTACTGTGTTTAGTAGCGTCGGGTTTTATTATTCCACACCCGAGTGTAGGCACGTGAGGGGTGCCGCTCTCCCCTTCCACATGCTGGGATGCGCCTCCCTCCAACGACTTCAGCGAGAACTCCGGCAGGAGCTCGAGTAGGAGCCTGAGTAAAAGCCTCGGTTGAGAGAGTCTGCGCAGCCTCCACCCCGGCGCCTCCTCCCCCGTTACAGGCGGGGAGGTAGCGCGGAAGCTAAGGGTTCAACCTCAACGTAATATTTCAGGTTTTCCGCCTTATGATTACTGATTTCCCCGCCAAATAGCCGTGTCACATTATGACGCTACGTCAGCAAAGTTTCGTAAATGCGCATTTAATATGCAAAAATGAGAGCAGGGTGGGCTGTCGCACCTCCCTCAAGGACGATTCACCCTGAACATAGTGAGCCGCCCCTCCAGCGGATGTGCGTCGGGACCACTCCACCTACAAATTCCACGCACACTGGAGACATACACTATGGCTACAAAACCCGTCTCGCGTGCGCAGGCAGCAAAGATTGCCCGCCGCTCAGACACGGTCGGTGCCTATGCCGGAAAAGGCTGGGTACAGGCTGTTGCGTTTGTGATGCTCCTGGGCTTCACCATCATGGCAGTCCTTGCAATGCGCACCTACGCACTCTCCATGCCGCTCCCCGATAAAATCGTCGGCAACGACGGCAAAACTATCGCAACCCAAGAACAGATTCTGCACGGTCAGGAACTGTTCCAGGGACGCGGCCTGCAGCAGTACGGATCCGTCCTCGGCCACGGTGCCTACCTCGGCCCCGACTACACTGCAGAATACCTGCGCCTGACCACCGATGCTGCCGTCAAGGAGTACCGTGAACAGGGCAAGCAGGACCCCCGCGAACTCGTCAAGAACGAGTGGCGCAAGGAGAACAAGTACGACGAGCAGACTAAGACCATCACCTGGTCCGCTGGTGAGACCAAGGGCTACCAGCTCATGCTCAAGCACTACCGTGAAACCCTCATGAAGGGTGACACCTCGCAGGGCCTGTTCCCCAACGCCATTAAGAACGACGAAGAACTGCACGACATCGTCGCTTTCTTCGGCTGGACCGCATGGGCATCGGCGGCAGACCGCCCCGACCAGCCCTACTCCTACACCAACAACTGGCCCTCCGAACCCAACGTGGACAACAAGCCCACCGCGGATCTGATGGTCTGGTCGGCACTCTCCCTGATTGCCCTCATCGGTGGTACCGGTCTGATGTTCGCCATCTACGGCCGCTGGTCCCGCGCTATCGGCTGGCACGCGGAAGAGGCACCCGTCCTCGACTTCCGTCAGCCCGACGAAGTTCGCCTGACCCCCTCGCAGAAGGCAGCCTGCCTGCTCTTCGCAACCATCCTGGTGCTGTTCCTCCTGCAGGCTCTGGTGGGTGCGCTCACCGAGCACTACCGTGAAGAACTCACCGGATTCTTCGGTATCGACATGGGCCAGTTGCTGCCCTACACGGTATCCCGAACCTGGCACCTTCAGCTCTCCCTCTTCTGGACCGCAGGCGCGTTCCTGGCGGGCGGTATCTTCATCGCCCCGCTGATTACCCGCCGCGAACCCAAGAAGCAGGGTCTGCTCACCTATGTTCTCATCGGCGCCGTGGTCTTCGTGGTCCTCGGCTCGCTGCTGAACGAATGGTTCTCTCAGAAGGGCCTCATCCCCAAGGAATTCACCGGCTTCTTCTCGCAGCAGTGGGAGTTCCTGGACCTGCCGCGATTCTTCCAGATCCTGCTCACCGCGGGTATGTTCATCTGGATCGTCATCGTCTGGCGTACCCTCTCCGCTCGCCTGAAGGGCTCGAAGAAGACCTCCCTGCCGTGGCTGTTCCTCTTCTCCGGCCTCGCCATCCCCATGTTCTACGCGGTCGGCCTGCTCGCAGGTCAGCGTACTCACGTGACCGTCGCCGAATTCTGGCGATTCTGGGTGGTTCACCTCTGGGTGGAGGACTTCCTCGAACTGTTCACCACCGTCATGGTGGCGTACATCTTCGTGCTGCTCGGCGTGGTCCGCGAGCGCATCGCAATCTCCATCATCATGATGGACGCCGTGCTCTACTCCGTCGGTGGTGTGATCGGTACTCTGCACCACACCTACTTCGTCGGTACCCCCTCCGAGCAGATGGCATTCGGTGCGTTCTTCTCGGCTGCTGAGGTTATCCCGCTGACCTTCCTGACCGTTGAGGCGTGGGGCTTCATGCAGCTGGGTGCTCGCCAGTACTCCAACCGCACCAAGCCTTTCCCGCACCGTTGGGCTGTCATGTTCCTGATTGCTGTGGGCTTCTGGAACTTCCTCGGCGCAGGTGTGTTCGGCTTCCTGATTAACCTGCCGATCGTGTCCTACTTCGAGATTGGTACCGCGCTGACCGCAAACCACGCACACGCATCCATGATGGGTGTGTACGGTATGCTCGCAATCGCGTTCGCGGTGTTTGGTCTGCGCTACCTGATCCCTGAGGACAAGTGGCCTGAGAAGGGTCTGAAGTTCTCCTTCTGGACCCTGAACATTGGTCTGCTGTGGATGTCCTTCATCTCGCTGCTGCCGCTGGGTATTGCTCAGCTGTACAAGTCCGTGGGTGAAGGGTACTACGAGGCTCGTTCCTTCGCGTTCATTCACGACGGTGCTTCCGCTGTGATGGGTTGGATGCGTATGCCCGGTGACGTGATCTTCCTGGTCGGCATTATCCCGCTGATTAAGCTGGCGCTGCTGGGTATCAAGGAGATCTTCTCCAAGAACGCTAAGGAAACCGTCCTGGAGCTGCCCGAACCGCCGCTGTACGAGGTGGTTGAGGACGCTCGCATCGCAGAGTTCGCCGGCGCTAAGGCTGCCGAGGAGCTGCCCGAGCAGACCAGCCCCTACCGTAGCGATCGTCGAGGCTAACCATGCCTGAGCAGATTGCTGGAGTTTCTTTCCTCGTGTGGCTGGCCTGCGTGTACGCGCTCGGCCTGGTCGCCGTGGGTTGGGGCTTCGATATTCTCGCCAAGCGCACCAGCCAGCGCATGGTGGCGGCGCGAACCTTCGGGTTCACCTACCACGAAGAGAGCGACGCGTGGCTCTGCCCCGAAGACCAGTGGCTGTGGGCGACCGCATTCGACTCGGACAACCGAGTGATGCGTTACCGCGCCAAGCCCAGCGTGTGCAACACCTGCCCGATTAAGGACAGCTGCACCGTCTCGGCGAACGGCCGCGAGCTCACCCGCGAAGTGGATGAATGGCCCTACTCCGAGTCGGGTCGTTTCCACCGCGGGCTCGCGGTTGCCGTGTCGCTGCTGGGTGTGGTCATCCTGATTGGTGCCGCCATCGTCTGGCACTCCCCGCTGGAGCTTCTGGTGGAGGGTGCCGCCGCGGTGGTCTGCCTGTCGCTGACCTACCCGCTGGCTGTGAAGCTCATGCGTTCCCCCGCGAACTTCGAGAACGATCCGAAGCATATTCACGCATCCACCGCTGATGAATCGGTGAACGTGAAGATGGACCGTTTCGCGGCGAAGTGGGGTGGCGTGTCGAATGAGCGTAAGCGCCGTACCGAGCAGACCCGCAAGCAGATGATTGCGGAGGCAACCCTGCCGGTTCGTACCTCTGCCCTCGACCCGGACCGCCCCGCATGGAGCGGCACCGGCACCTCGGTTAAGCGACTGCACAAGACCACGAACGAGGTCCTGCAGGAGCAGAACCTGGCTGAGGTTGAGGCTGCTGAAAAGCTGGCAGAGCAGATGGCGAAGAAGTAGCGCTGCACAAGTTTTTCCGTTCCGGCGGCTGACCGGTCGATTGGTTCCGTCTGTTAGCTTCGGCGGCCACCCTGCATGGAATTCTCTTTTATTCCTCTTTTGAGTTTTCCATGCGGGGTGCCGCTAAAGCACCGACCGCCGCGATGTACGCCGGGACGGAAAATTCCCCTCCCAAAACTCCCCCACACGCAGCCCGGTTACCGGGCACCCCCTACTACCTGCACCGTACGAGGCGCGGGCAGGTGGGCACACATACCGTCCTCCCCCAATATTTGTGAAGGAAAACCATGGATCCCGTCACTTTGGCAACTATCCTCATCCCAGTTGCCGTCATTGTTCTTTTTATTCTGATTCGTATGTTCCGCGTCATCCCCGAATACGAGCGTGGCATCTCTTTCCGCTTCGGCCACCTGCGTTCGGAGCTGAAGCCCGGCCTGAACGTCGTCTTCCCCCTCGTTGACTCCCTGCAGCGCGTTGATATGCGTGTTATCACCCTGACCATTCCCCCGCAGGAAGTCATCACCAAGGACAACGTTCCCGCCCGCGTGAACGCCGTGGTCCTCTTCCGCGTGACCAACGCCAAGAACGCGGTGCTTGAGGTTGAGAACTACCCGATTGCCACCAGCCAGATTGCGCAGACCACCCTGCGTTCCCTGCTCGGTCGCGTTGACCTGGACACCCTGCTCGCACACCGCGAGGACCTGAACGAGGACCTGCGTTCCATCATCGGTTCGCGCACCGAGCCGTGGGGTATTCAGGTGGAGCTCGTTGAAATCAAGGACGTTGAGATTCCCGAGGCTATGCAGCGCGCCATGGCTCGCGAGGCTGAGGCTGAGCGTGAGCGCCGCGCAAAGATCATTTCGGCACGCGGTGAGCTGGAGGCCTCCAGCGAGCTGAAGGAAGCATCCGACATTCTGAGCCAGTCCCCCGCTTCCCTGCAGCTGCGTTACCTGCAGACCCTGCTGGAGCTGGGTGCCGACCAGAACTCGACCGTGGTCTTCCCGCTGCCCATGGACGTGATTGGTCCGCTCGTGGGTGCACTCAAGGGCGAGAGCAAGTAGGCGCTTCTCCCCTAGCCTGACGCACTAGCCGCGGCGGCTGATTCGCAGCGGTTAGACATATAGAAATATCCCGTGCAGATGAGAGTATCTGCACGGGATATTTCTATGCCGAACATTCTTCGCGAAAGCTAGAAGGAAGGCGTTTGGCCCGCCGCGGGGGTTGGATGAGGTGGTTGCGACGGGCCAAACTGGTCGGTTACACGCCGTAGAGGTGCGGGCGCGGCAGGTACATCAGCCAGTTGGGTGAGGGCCGGAATCCTGCCGCAAACGGTTTTCACCGACGCCTTAAGCATAACCGGCACAACCACCGAACCGTCGGTAGCTTGAGTGAAGCATCAATCACCCATCTCACGCCATGCCGGGGCGGTATTCAGCCCAAAAATCGGCGCCTATCATCTAGCGCAGCGCCCGGCAAACTAACGCAATGCTCGGTGCGCCTGGTCAAAGAACTCACGCTCGTACACGCACGCCGACAGGTACGCCCGCGCCGCGCGCACACGCTGAGCCGGTGAAGCCGTCTCAAACGCACGCTCCACCTCCGCGAGGCTACGCGCCACATCCGCGGCGAACTCTTCGCCACCGTACATGCTCAACCACTCCGCGTACGGGTGGTCCGCATGATTCTGCGAGGAGAGCACAGCGCCCACCTCTTCGTACAGCCAGTAGCAGGGCAGGATCGCCGCGGCACCGACCACGTAATCATCACCGGCAGCGGTGGCACGCAGGAAATTCGTGTACCCCATCGTAATCGGTGAGGGCCCACCCAGACGCGCACGGTTCGCCAGCCAGCCCTCGTGTAGCTGCGATTCGGCGGCAATCGCCTCGTGCGCACCGGCGGCCCAGTGCACCTGCGCCTCAGCGGTGTCAGCACGCGCCGAGAGAGTCGCGAGCGCACGCGAATAATCACGCAGGTAGAGGGCGTCCTGATCTAGGTAGAAGGCGAACAGGTCCTCGTCGAGGGTGCCGTCACCGAGGGCACGCACGAAGGGCAGGTCCAGGATTTGGTGCCAGGTTTCGCCACCCGCAGCCCAGAGGGCGGCGGTCCAGGGACCGGCGGGCTTTACGACGGCTTCACCGGCGGGCACGGGGCTGACCGGCAGCAGACGTTCCGGGCTGGTGCCGTCCAGAGTATTGCCCTCAGAGTCGGTGGTGGCGAGCAGGTGATGCCACGGGTACGCGGAGGCGGCAGCCTCCAGGCGGCGGGCACGGGCGGCGTGGTCCACCGGGCCGTGGCCCTCACCGGAGCCAACCTGCAGACCGGCACCTGCGGCAATGGATTCGTGGAGCCAGCGGGTGCTCCACTGCAGGGCGCGGTGGGTGTCTTCGCTGGTCAGAACGCTCTGCTCTGCGGTGTGTTCTGCGGCTTCGGTGTGCTGCAGCAGTTCCACACCCAGGCGGGTTGCCAGCGAAGAGGACAGGGAGCATCCGGTGCCGTGCGTATTACGGCTGTCCAGGCGCGGGGTGCGCACGTGCGCGCAGGTGCCGTCCGGGAAGACCGCGGTGTTACCGGCGTCCTGACCGCACAGGTGGCCGCCCTTCACAATCACGGTGGTTCCGGTCGCCGCCGCAAGGTTCGCCGCCTGCTCGTGCGCCTCATCGAAAGTCTGAGCGGGCTCCTTCTCACAGAGCACGGCGAGCTCCGGAATGTTCGGGGTAATCACATTCACGAGCGGCACGAGGTCGCGCAGCGCCTGCTCCGCTTCCGCCTGCAGCAGGCGGTCACCGCTGGAAGCAATCATGACCGGGTCGAGCACGACCAGGGGCACGGGGTGCTCGCTCAGCCAGGTGCGGACGGTGCGAATCGTGTCTGCGTCGCCGAGCATGCCGATTTTCACGGCGTCAACCGTGACGTCATCAAAAACGGCGGCAAGCTGCGCGGTCAAAAATTCCAGGGGCGGGGTGAATACTTCACGAACCCCGCACGTGTTTTGGGCGACCAGTGAGGTGGTCACACACATGCCGTAACCGCCGGATGCGGCAATGGACTTGAGGTCCGCCTGGATACCTGCACCGCCGGAGGGGTCGGTTCCCGCAATGGAGAGAACCCTCGGCACCCGAGCTGTCTGGGGTACCCCGGATGCTCCGGAGGCGCTCGCGCCGGGTGCAGGGTTGGAGAGGGTCGAGGGGTTGGAGGTGGGTGCGCACGAGGGCGCGGTAGGCTGCTCTGCCATGATCGATAATCCCTTCGCTAGTTCGAACTAGAGCAGGTTCAATGGGTGATTCTCTCAGCCTTGAGTGTTATTACGCCGTTTCGTGCGCCCGCTGTGCTGTAGCTCTTCGCTGTGCCGTAGCCCTTCGTTGGGCGGTCAGTTGGGCGGTCAGTTGGGCGGGTTAGCGGGTCGCGGGCGTCTCAAGGCACCCCATATCGCTCTGCCAGGTTATCACAATGATTCTCCGTAGCTAAAAGTTCTGCGGGTAACAAGTGAATCTCTCCGAAATTTTCGTTTGAGTCTTGCACTCTTGCGAGTGCTCCCGCCGCCGATTTCAGTGCACCCTTGTACGGAAACCACCCGTTAAACACGTAGTGCCCGGCACCGCTTCACACGGTACCGGGCACTATCAGCCGGGCACTATCAGCCGGGTTTAGGTCAGGGCGAAAATCTCTGCCGGTGAACCCTCCGCAATGATCCTACCCTCGTGCAGCAGGACCGCGCGGTCAGCCAGCGAGGCGATACGCGCATCGTGCGAAATGATCAGCACCGCACGGTTCGCCAGCACGGCGCTCAGGGACTCGGTTGCGTCCGCGAGCTCCAGCTGAGTGGTGGACTCGTCCAGAATCACGGCGTGCGGGTCAGCAAGCACAATACGTGCCAGCGCCAGCTGCTGAATCTGGTCGCGGGTCAGCGGCGAATCCGCGCCGCTCACGACAGTATCCATGCCCTGCGGCAGGTCGCGCCACCAGCGGGCACCGATAGCGTCCAGTGCCTCGCCCATCTGCTCGACGGTTGCATCCGGCACGACCACCGTAAAGTTATCGGCGAGAGTACCGAAGAAGACGTGCGCTTCCTGGGTGCAGACCAGCAGGCGCGGGCGGCCATCGGCGGCGGCATCGGTCGGGAAGTCGCCGTGACCGACCGGGCGGCCCATCACGGTGATGGTGCCTTCCAGGGCGGTCAGCGAACCACCAATCAGACGAGCCAGGGTGGTCTTACCCGAACCGGAACGACCCACCAGGGCAAGTGCCTCACCGCGGCGAATCTTCAGGTTGATACCTTCCAGAACGAGGGCGTCCGGCGAGTAGCCGTAGGAGACGTCGGTGCAGTCAATGGCGTACTCCGGGTTCTTCACGGCTTCATCAGATACGGCGGCGAACGCTTCGGCACGGTGCTGTGCACGCGCCTCACGCTGCTTCTTCGCCAGGGAGACCACACCGAACACACGACCCATGTTCACCAGCATGATGCGCAGGCTGCTGACGTGGTGGTTCAGCATGTCGGCGAGGACTCGCAGGCTGAAAACCATGACCGAGGCGGTCGCCACGGCGCCCCAGCTTGCCCAGCCGAGAGCCACGCAGGCGGCACCCCAGAGCATACACAGAATCGTGGGGATCCAGGCGTTGATAGCGTCCACGGTGAAGTACAGCTGGCGGATGCGCACCATGCCCAGCTGCGCGGCGAACTGGCGCTTGTTCTCACCGGCGAAGGCGTCTTCGCGGGCGGTGTGAACGCCCAGCTCACGGATCGTGGAGGTGCCGCGAATGTTCTCGGTCAGCACGCTGTTGAGGTCGCTCACGCGCTCCTGGGTAGTCTGGTTGCGTGCCGCCATGAGCGGCAGCATCTTCGACATGATGAGGGCAAGACCGGCAATCATGGGTAGCATAATCAGGCCCATAGCCGGGCTCACAACCGCTAGCGAGATGGTGGAGATCAGGAAGTACAGCAGCACGTAAATCGCGCCGAGCAGGTCCTCACTGACGGACTTGGCTGCCGAGGACAGGTCGTCGGTCACGCGGGTGAGCAGGTCGCCGCTGCCGGCTTCTTCCACGGTGCGTGCGTCCAGGTCGAGGGTGCCGTCGAGGGTGTCCTGGTTGGCGTCACGGGTGACGAGCGCACCCAGTCGCGCCGCGCTGTACGAGGAGACCATGAGGGTTATTGCCTGCACGATGAACGCCGCCAGGATAATCAGAATCGGCTGCCACGGGTAGCTGGAGAACTTGCCCGCCACCACGTCGTCCACGGTGGCACCAATCTGCAGGGGCACCACCGCACCCATGAGGGTACTGACCATGTAGATGACGAAGGTGTAGAGGGCTCGCCCCTTATGCGCCGCGAGGTAGTTCCACATGCGGCGTGCCACGTAGGCGGGGGTTTCGATGGGGAGCTGCTTTGCCATGCTAGTTCACCTCCTGATTCTGAGTGGTTTCAGACTGAGTGGTTTCCGGGTAGCCGTCGCGTTCCATGCGGCGGGTCGTCTCCGCGGTTGTGGAGACAACGTAGACCTGCTCCAAATCCTGTAGCAGGCCGGGGTAGCCGACGGGCAGGCGGTCGCTACCGATCTGGGTTTCCATCGCATCGTAGATGTAGCGCTGGCTGGGTTCGTCCACGGAGTTCAGCGGCTCGGTCAGGATGAGCACCTGCGCGTCCTGTGCGAGTGCGCGGGCGAGCGCCAGACGCTGACGCTGACCACCGGAGAGGTTCGCGCCTTCGCTGGTGATGCGGGCGGCGAAGTAGTCTTCGGGGTTGCGTCCGCCCAGTCGGTAGGCGATTTCGCGGGAGTCGGTAATCTTCAGCAGCTCCTGGTCCTTTGCCTGTGCCAGCTCCTCGTCGGGGTTCGGCACGGTACCCAGGCGCAGGTGCTCCTGCAGGGTTCCCGCGAAAATCATGGGATTCGGTTCGCTCAGCAACACGCGGCGGCCGGTTGCGTCCTTGAGGTCCTCTCCCCCGCGTCGCAGGGTGCGGGCGAGCGCCTCGGCGTAGTCTTGCGCGGTGAGGTTGTAGTCGCGCGGGTTGACGTACACGATGCGCGGGTTGCTAGCACCGGTGGGGGCGACGGGTACGGGCACCTCGAAGGTGCTCGCCTCGACTGTCTGTTCGGCGCGTGCCAGCTGCGCCATTTCTTCGTCGGTGCGCGGGCGCTTCAGCACGCCCTGACGCACACCCGCGTGGCCTTCGAGTCGGGCGACCTTGGCGAGCGCAATCTTGGCGTAGCGCCATTCCGTCAGGAAGTTCTGGGTAATCCAGATGGGGCCACCCATCATCGCAATAATGGAGGCGACGGTCACCAGGGACGCGGCGGGGGTGTCGGAGACCCAGCGGCCATTTTCGACATGGCCGGTGAGGGCGAAGCCGACGCCGAGCAGGGTCACGGCACCGCCGAGCAGCGCGCGGATGAGGAACATCCAGCGGTGCGTCTTTTCATAGCGCATGTAGCTGTCGAAGACTTCGTCAGTGCCGCGGTGGTAGCGCTCACGCATCTGTTCTTCGGCACCGAGGCCGGCGATGGTGCGCAGGCCGGTGGCGATGTCGGAGGCGCGTGAGGAGGCTTCGCCATCCTTCTCACGGTATTCGCCAATCTTGGATTCGAGGAAGGACGAGTACCAGGCAATCACGCCGACCACGATGAGCGTACCGATGAGGGTGACAATCGCGGTGACGGGGTTAATGAGCCAGAGCTGCACGGCACCGAGGGTCGCAACAATCATGGCATTGACGAATAGCGGTAGCGAGAAGTAGACGGCCGTGATGCGGCGTACGTCTTTGTTCATGACGGTAACCGCTTCGCCCGCGTCAACGGTTGTGCGGGTGCGTCCCATGAGTCGGTTGATATAGATGCGCCAGTCGCGGCCGAGCTCCGCGCTGAGGGTCATGGAGGTACCCCAGCCGAAGAACTCGTTAATCACGATGAAGGTGATGGATGCGACCACCACCCAGAACATGGGCCAGGCGTCGGGGGCTTTTCCTGCGATGTGCTGGTTGATGAACTGGCCCACCATGACGGGGATCAGGATCGCGCCGATACCCGCGGTAGTTTCTCCGAGGACGGGGATTGCCCAGCGGTGCCAGGGGTATTTGTGTCCGGGTGCGGTGACTCGCAGGGCGAGGCGCTTTTTGAGGGCTTCCTCTTCGGCCTTGCGCTGTTCGCTACCGGTTACTTCCTGTGCAGCTTTTTTCTGCGCAGTTTTCTTCTGAGCGGCTTTTTCCTGCGTGGTTTTGTTATGCATGGATTCTTCATGCGTAGCTTCTTCACGCGCGGCGTTTTCTTGTGCCTTGTCAGCGTTGTATTCAGTCATTCAACGTCTCTCCTTTCTCTTACCCTATTCCTTTATCAATGTGGCACGCAACACTATTTGCACCATAGATGGGCGTGTCGTCATTTATGCAACGTATTTTGGAGTTTGTATCAGCCGCTCAACATGCACCGACATCAATCGGCGGATTCTGCATCTACGCGGTAATCTATGCGGCTTGGAGGCCTACGTTTTCGACCTTCTGAGCACCAGGTTTTTGCACCACTGCACTTTTAGTGCTTTGTTCTACACTACACGAATTTGGGGAATTCCCGCGTTAGCGCGGCACCGCGCCTCCCGAACGCCCTATAAACGCCCCGCGAAGGAACCGCAACCACCCTGCAAAGATGCAGTGAACACCCCGCAAGCACTCCGCGAGTACCCTGTTGTTCCCTCGTAACGATAACGCCCCCGCGCCCGCGCTATTCCCGATAGACTGGAATCCTCATGAGTATTTTGAATTTTCTTTCTTCCACGCTGGGCGAGAATCCCGGCGACTACAATCGACGCGATTTTAAGGGCAACCCCCTCACCGCCGAAGAAATCTATGAATCCTTCACCGAGTGGATTTCGACCCGCGGCATGACCCTGTACCCCGCCCAGGACGAGGCCGTTCTGAGCATTGCCGCCGGACATAACGTGGTGCTGGCAACCCCGACCGGTTCCGGTAAGTCCACTGTGGCTGTTGCCGCGCATTTTACGGGCCTGGCGACCGGTCAGCGCTCCTACTACACCGCCCCCATTAAGGCGCTGGTGTCTGAGAAGTTCTTTGACCTGATTAATATTTTTGGTGCCGAAAACGTGGGCATGATTACCGGCGACTCCGCCATTAATACGGAGGCGCCGATTATCTGCTGCACCGCGGAAATTCTCGCCAATATTGCCCTGCGCGAGGGTAAGGATGCGGACCTGTGCCAGGTCATTATGGACGAGTTCCACTTCTACTCTGACCCGCAGCGCGGCTGGGCGTGGCAGCTTCCCCTGCTGGAGCTTCCGCAGGCGCAGTTCCTGCTGATGAGCGCAACCCTGGGCGATACGACTCGCTTCCAGGAGGAGATGACGGCGCTGACCGGTCGTGAAAGTGACCTGGTGGCGCATTCTGAGCGTCCCATTCCGCTGCATTTCTACTACTCCACCACCCCGGTTCAGGAGACGGTGCAGGAGCTCGTGCAGACCAAGCAGACTCCGGTCTACATTGTGCACTTCTCGCAGAAGGCGGCGCTGGAGCAGGCGAACGCGCTGCTGTCGGTGGCTATTGCTTCGAAGGAAGATAAGGAACGCATCTCCGAGCTGATTGCTAAGTTCCGTTTCGGTCCGGGCTTCGGTAAGGCGCTGAATAAGCTGGTGCGTGCCGGTATCGGTATTCACCACGCGGGCATGCTGCCCAAGTACCGCCGCCTCGTGGAGCAGCTGGCTCAGGAGGGTCTGCTCAAGGTGATTTGCGGTACCGACACCCTGGGCGTGGGTATTAACGTGCCGATTCGTACCGTGCTGATTACGGCGCTGTCGAAGTTTGACGGTGCCCGTAGCCGTCGTCTGCGTGCCCGCGAGTTCCACCAGATTGCTGGACGCGCGGGCCGCGCCGGTTTTGATACCGCCGGCACCGTGGTGGTTCAGGCTCCCGAGCACGATATTGAGAACGCGCGCCTGCTGGCGAAGGCGCAGGCGAAGTTCGGCGACGACACCAAGCGCATTAACCAGTCCCTGTCCTCCAAGCGCAAGAAGGCGCCGGAAGGCTTCGTTGGCTGGTCCGAGAAGACCTTCGACCAGTTGGTAGAAGCAGCCCCGGAGCCGCTAACCTCCTCCTTCGACATCACCCATTCGATGTTGCTGAACCTGATGCACCGCCCGGAGAACCCGGTCATTGCCGCGTACCGCATCATTCAGGAGAACCACGAGAGCCCGGCACGCCGCCGCGAGCTGCTGCGCAAGGCAATCGGCATCTACAAGGAGCTACTGACCGGCGGCGTGATTGAGCGAACCAACACCCCGGACGAGCACGGCTCCTACCTGCGCCTGACCGAGGATTTGCAGGATAACTTTGCCCTGAACCAGCCGCTGTCCGCTTTTGCGGTCGCCGCGCTGGAACTGCTCGACCCCGAATCGCCCAGCTACGCACTGGACGTGCTCTCCCTCATTGAGGCGACCCTGGATTCGCCGAACCAGGTGCTGTACGCACAGGAACGCAAGGCGAAGAACGAACTGTCGGCACAGTTGAAGGCGGACGGTGTGGACTACACCGAACGCATGAACGAGCTGGACAAGGTCACCTACCCGCAGCCCCTGGCGGAGCTCATCGATCAGGCGTACACGACCTACAAGCAGTCCGCGCCGTGGGTGGCACGTTTTGAGCCGCGCCCCAAGTCAATCGTGCGTGACATGTACGAACGCGCGATGGGCTTCAACGACTTCGTGCAGTACTACTCGCTCGAACGTGCCGAGGGCGTGCTCCTGCGTTACCTCTCTGACGCATACAAGGCGCTGCGCCACACCATCCCCGATTCTGCCGTGACCGACGAGCTCGACGACATCATCGAGTGGCTCGGCGAGCTGGTACGCCAGACCGACTCCTCCCTGGTGGACGAATGGGAGAAGCTGGCTGCCGGCGAAGACACCGCGACCATTGCGGCCGAGCACGCCTCCATCGAGGAGGAAGAGCCTCCCGCCGTGACGCAGAACCTGCGCGCCTTCCGCGTGATGGTGCGCAACGCCCTCTTCCGCCGTGTGGAGCTCTTCGCTGACGAGCGTGACCGCGCCCTGGGCGCCCTGGACGAGTGGTGCGGCTGGGATGCCGACCGCTGGGCGGACGCCATGGACGACTACTTCGACACCTACGACGACATCTACACGGACGCCGACGCGCGCTCGCCTCGCCTGGTCAGCATGGATGAGGACACCGCCGCGCATCCGGGCGTGTGGAAGGTTCAGCAGAGCTTCGCTGACCCCGAAGATAACTTTGACTTCGGTATTCGTGCCGAGGTTAATCTGGCGGCATCCGATGAGGCGGGTTACCCGGTGCTGAAGATTCTGAGCGTGGGCGAGTTCTAAGACTCCGATTGAGACTCCGCCCGAGGCTCTGCCCAGATGTTGCCCATAGTGGGCTAGAATACAGAGTATCTATCTATTTGAATGAAAGAAGGTTCACCGTTGACCGTTTCTTCGCTTCCCAAGGTTGAGTACCGCAAGGGTTCGGTCGTCAAGCACGACGGCTACGAGATTACCGACCACTGGTTCCAGGTTCCCCTGACCCACGGTCTGATTTTCTCCAAGGGCAAGGATGCCGCTCTCTCCTCCCGTTTCGCGGACCAGACCATCACCGTGTTCGCCCGTGAGGTTGTGAGCACCAACGAGACTCTGACCGTTTCGGCTGATAAGCGTCCTTACATTGTGTACCTGCAGGGTGGCCCCGGTTTCGGTTCGCCGAAGACCGGCTCCATTGGCGGCTGGATTGCTGAGCTGGCGAAGACTCACCGCGTGGTTCTTCTGGATCAGCGCGGTACCGGCATGTCTTCCCCGCTGTCTGCCCGCACCATCACCGCTGTGGGTGACGCGCAGGTTCAGGCTGAGTACACTGAGCTGTTCCGTGCGGACTCCATCATCGCTGACGCGGAGGCTGTCCGCGAGGTGCTGCTGGCTGACCGTGCCGACAAGCGCTGGTCCACCATTGGTCAGTCCTTCGGTGGCTTCCTGACCCTGTCCTACCTGTCGTTCGCACCGCAGTCGCTGCGTGACTGCCGCATCACCGCGGGCCTGGCGCCGATTCGCACCTCCGTGGACAACGTCTACCAGCACACCTTCGACCGCATGAAGGAACGTGTTGAGGAGTACTACAGCTGGTTCCCCGAGGACGCTGAGCTCGCTACCCGCATTGCTGAGCACCTGCGCACCCACAAGGAGTACCTGCCCACCGGTGAGCGTCTGACCGATCACCGCTTCCAGATGGCCGGCCATTTCCTGGGTGGCCGCTGGCGCGAGCGCGGTCTGCACTACTTCCTGGAGACCGCTTTCGCTGAGGGTAACGACCACCTGTCCGATCAGTTCCTGACCGCTATGGGTGCCGAGGTGACCTTCCAGGCGAACCCGCTGTACGCCCTGATGCACGAGACCATTTACGCTGACGGCCCCGCTGACGGCGTTCTGCCCGGCATCCCCGGCTACGAGCTGTCCCCCTCCCCCGCGCCGACCAACTGGTCTGCTGCTCGCGTGGCGGCTTCCCGCCCCGAGTTCGCACCGGATGCGGACCGTCTGCTCTTCACCGGCGAGCACATCTTCCCCTGGTACTACGAGGAGGATCCCTCGCTGCGTCCGCTGGCTGAGGTTGCGAACCTGCTGGCTGAGAAGAAGGACTGGGGTCGCCTGTACGACCACGCACAGCTGCACAAGAACGAGGTTCCCGTGGTGGCTGCGGCGTACAACCCGGACGTGTACGTGGACTTTGAGCACTCCATGGAGACCGCTCGCTGGGTCGGTAACACCCACGTGTGGACTTCGAAGACCCACCACCACGACGGTTTCGGTTCTGACTCGCTGACCATTCTGGGTCACCTGAAGAACATGCTGGCTGAGGTTCACAACCAGTAATTCTTCTGAAATATCTCTGATATAGCTAAAGCCCCTCACTCCGGTTGATCCGGTGTGAGGGGCTTTAGTGTTAGCGTTTAGCCTGGTGAGGCTGCACGCTCAGTAGCTCAAACTACTACTTCGAGGAGGAAGCGTGCGCATCCTGTGCGGTGCGGGCACGCATCACGAGGGCGTGGTATTCGTCTTCCTTCTCGATCAGCTCTTCACGCAGCTTGGCGGGAATGGCGTTGAGCTTCTCGGTTTCCTGCTGCCAACGGGCGGTGATGTCCGCACGCTCGGCGGCAGGTGCATCCTCGGGCAGTGCCAGGTACTTCTCGGAGAGCGCCTGAACACGCTGAATGGTCTGCAGTGCGCGCCCCTTGGGGCTGAGCAGCGAGGCAAGCACGGTAATGATCAGAACGCCCACGATGACCATCAGCGACATTTCGGTGCTGATTTCGATGACGTGCACGGGCTCGCCGTGGTTGATGAACGGCAGGTTGTTCTCGTGCATTGCGTGCAGGATGAGCTTCACACCAATGAACGCGAGGATGGTCGCCAGGCCGTAGGAGAGGTAGACGAGGCGGTCCAGCAGGCCGTCAATGAGGAAGTACAGCTGGCGCAGACCCATGAGGGAGAACGCGGTCGCGGTGAACACAATGTAGACGGACTGGGTGAGGCCGAAGATCGCGGGGATCGAGTCGAGTGCGAAGAGCAGGTCGGAACCGGCGATAGCGACCATGACGAGCATCATGGGGGTCATGACGCGCTTGCCGTTTTCGATGGTGAAGAGCTTGTCGCCGTCGAAGTGGTCGCTGGTCTTCAGGTACTTCTTGGCGAGGCGGACCATGATGTTGTCGGCTTCGTCGTCACCGTCGCCTTCGGTGATTTCGTCCTTGAGCAGGTTACCTGCGGTCATGAGCAGGACCAGGCCGAAGATGTAGAATACCCAGGCGAAGGAGTTGATGATCGCCGCGCCAGCGAAGATGAAGGAGCCGCGCGCCAGGATCGCGAAGACGATACCGAAGAGAAGGACCTTCTGCTGATTCTCACGGGCGACACGGAAGGTGCCCATAATGATCATGAAGACGAAGAGGTTATCGACCGAGAGAGCTTCTTCGGTGATGTAGCCTGCATAGAATTCAGTGGCGGCGGAGGGGCCGTTCGTCACGAAAATATACAGACCGAACAGCAGCGCGATGCCGATGTAAATACTCGACCAGATGGCCGCTTCCTTGACGGAGGGTTCGTGCGCCTTACGAACGTGGAACACGAAATCGAAGGCCAACAGACCCGCGATGATGAGAATAGTAACCAACCATTGCAACCCGGTAACTTCCATGGGGAGCCTTTCTTGTGGTGTGCGTACAGGACCACAAGTCTCTCCCGCCGATCTGAATGGAGGTCGGCTCGATTCACCGGTTAGGCGCCTTCGGCTAACGTGCTGACGATGAGTCGATTGGTGGGATACTCCCTTGCTCGGTGAACGATTATACAGCAGGTTGAGGTTTTCGCACAGGAGCCCCTCCGGAGGGTTTTTCAGGAGCGAGGCACGCCGAAGTGTAAAAAGGCACAGCGCAAAAAAGGCGCGGTGTAGAACGTGGTGTATTGCAAATCAGCACGCACAGATCGACACCGCGCCGCAAGCCCACATAAAGGTAGCCCTCCCCGTTAACTATTACGGGGAGGGCTACCTTTCATTCAGTTAGGAGACCATGTTGAAGGTCGGCGGGGTGAAAGCAATCGCGTTCACCTGCTTGTTCGTATCAAGCGTGCCGTTCTCCTGAATCGTCGGGACGGTAATAACCACCTCGAACTGGTACATGCCTTCCATGAGCTTATCGCCACGCAGCGCAAAACGCGCGGAGATGCCGGTCGCCTTATCATTCACGCTCGACGCAAACGGAATGACCTGACCCTGAACGGTCTGAGTCTTGCCGTTGCGGGTCATAACGGTTGCCTTGCCGGTCGGGTCAGTCGTGAAAATCTGGCGGTCAATGATTTTACCCTCGGGCGAGAAGAGGTAAATGTCCATGGACGGGTGCAGGTGCGTGGTGCCGGTCGTCGCCTCCAGCGCGGAGACGTTGTAAGTCATCACGAACTCACCGCAGTTCAGGTTGAGGTCGCCCTCGGGGCCGTGAGTCGCCTCGTACACGGACATGAGGCGAATCGTTGCGGGGTTCGGTGAGGTTGCGTTCTCCATGGACCACCACGCCTGACCGGTCTCCGGCGCAGTCACGGGCTTGTTCTTGGTGCGCGACTGCAGGGCGCCACTGGCGGGATTGGTAATCATCCAGCCACCGACCTGGGTGAAGTCCGGGCCGTGTACCGTCTTGCAATCATCAGCCGAAGCAGCGAATGCGGGTACCGCCGTAGAGGCGGCAATAGCGGGCACAGCCCAAAGCGCGCCGCGGGTGAGGTTGCGGCGGGTAACGGAACGAGCTCCCGTAGTGTGTTCGTCTGAAGAGTTATTCGAAATAGTCACAGATTTTTCTTTATCGTTCGGAAGCATCACGGTGTTATTTGATACGTAAAACACCTTGATAGTCTACAGTATCTATCTGCACTCAGTGGAACTTCACGAGCAATGAATTATCTCATGGCGAAAAACCCAAGTCAGACCCCTAAACACCGGGCTTAGAGCACCAGGCTTAGAACACCGGGCTTAGAGCACGGTGTTTAGGGCATCAAGTTTAGAGCACCGGGTTAGAGCACCGGGTTAGAGCACCGGGTTTAGGCGTGACCCGCCTCCTTCATCAGGCGCAGCTCCTTCTTCAAATCGGCAAGCTCATCACGCAGACGCGCCGCCAACTCAAACTGCAGGTTCTCCGCCGCCACGCGCATCTGCTCGTTCATCTGCTCAATCAAATCCAGCAGATCCTCGGCGGGTGCCGCAGCCAGACCGTCGGCGCGAACGCGCGCCTCCGCACGGGCGAGAAGCTCCTCCGACTCCGGGGTGCTCGTGGCAATCTTCGACGAGGTCGCAGAACCGGTCTTCGCACCCGCACTCACCGTACGGGCACCCTTCTTGCCGCTCTTACGCAGCTGCAGAAGCTCGCGGGTGTCCTCTTCCTCGCGGGCGAGCACATCCGTAATATCGGCAATCTTCTTACGCAGCGGCTGCGGGTCAATGCCGTGCTCGTGGTTGTACGCCTGCTGAATCTCGCGGCGGCGGTTCGTCTCATCAATCGCCACGCGCATAGAATCCGTAATCTTATCGGCGTACATGTGCACCTGACCGGACACGTTACGCGCCGCACGACCAATGGTCTGAATCAGCGAAGTGGTCGAACGCAGGAAGCCTTCCTTATCGGCATCCAGAATCGCAACCAGGGACACTTCGGGCAGGTCAAGGCCCTCACGCAGCAGGTTAATACCGACCAGCACGTCAAAGGTGCCCAGGCGCAGCTCACGCAGAAGCTCCACACGGCGCAGGGTGTCCACGTCAGAGTGCAGGTACTGCACCTTCACGCCGTGCTGCAGCAGGTACTCGGTCAGATCTTCCGCCATGCGCTTAGTGAGGGTCGTGACCAGCACACGCTCATCACGCTCAACGCGCACGCGAATCTCCTCAAGCAAATCATCAATCTGACCCTTGGTCGGTTTGACCACGATCTCGGGGTCAATCAGGCCGGTCGGGCGAATAATCTGCTCCACATAACCATCAGCCTGCGACAGCTCATACTTGCCGGGGGTCGCCGAGAGGTAAATCGTCTGACCGATACGCTCCAGGAACTCCTCCCACTTCAACGGGCGGTTATCCATCGCCGACGGCAGACGGAAACCGTGCTCCACGAGGGTGCGCTTACGGGACATATCGCCCTCATACATGGCACCAATCTGCGGGACCGTCACGTGCGACTCGTCAATAATCAGCAGGAAATCATCCGGGAAATAATCCAGCAGACAGTTCGGGGCGCTACCGGCGGCACGACCGTCAATATGGCGCGAGTAGTTCTCAATGCCATTGCAGAAGCCCATCTGCTCCATCATTTCCAGGTCGTAGGTGGTGCGCATGCGCAGACGCTGCGCCTCCAGCAGCTTGCCCTGGGATTCGAGGGTCTGCAGGCGCTCACGCAGCTCATCCTCGATGGAGGTAATAGCCTTCGCCATGCGCTCGGCGCCGGCAACGTAGTGGCTTGCGGGGAAGACGTACATCTCTTCTTCCTCGCGAATCACCTCTCCGGTCAGCGGGTGCAGGGTGTAAATCGCCTCAATCTCATCACCGAAGAACTCAACGCGGATCGCGTTCTCCTCGTACATGGGGATGATTTCGACGGTATCGCCGCGCACACGGAACGTGCCGCGGTGAAAGTCCATGTCATTACGCGCGTACTGCATCGCCACGAACTGGCGCAGCAGCTCGTCGCGGTCAATCTCCTCACCGCGACGCAGAGTCACCATCTGCTCAATGTACTCCTCGGGCGTGCCCAGACCGTAAATGCAGGACACGGTCGAAACCACCACCACGTCGCGGCGAGTCAGCAGGGAGTTCGTCGCCGAGTGGCGCAGACGCTCCACCTCCTCATTGATGGAGGAGTCCTTCTCAATGAACGTATCGGTCTGCGGCACGTACGCCTCAGGCTGGTAGTAGTCGTAGTAGGAGACGAAATACTCCACCGCATTATTCGGTAGCAGCTCGCGCAGCTCATTCGCCAGCTGCGCCGCCAGAGTCTTATTCTGCACGAGCACCAGAGTCGGACGCTGCACCGCCTCAATCAGCCAGGCTGCGGTCGCGGACTTACCGGTACCGGTAGCGCCCATCAGCACGATGTCCTTCTCACCGTTCTGCACACGCTCGGTGAGCTCGGCGATAGCCTTTGGCTGGTCACCGGCAGGCTGGAAGGGGCTGACCACTTCAAAGGGGGCGACGATGCGGTTAATTTCGGGTGCGTAGCTCATGTATCCATCCTAGGGGAAAGCCGCCCAATGCGCCCCAGGATTGGTCACCCTTTTCTGCTGGCGCAATACAATGACGTGCAATAGCCCAGACACGACAGGTAACAAGCCATCACCATGAAAGTGCCCAAGTTCATAAAAGAGGTGGCGCAAAAGATAAGGGTCTTTCGACTGGTTCATCTGCGCTACCGGGCAGGAGGCGAGCGGGAGCATTCTCCCGCACGATAACGGTGCTCTTAGGAACAGTGCTCTTAGGGGTGGCCGCTCTCCCCCGCAGCCGCCGCCGCTCACGGGCACCGCACCGCAGAAGATAAGCGGCAACACATAAAGACTTATGACGGGCGCTCCGCACTCACCCCCTTTGCCTCCTTGATGTGGCTCACATATGTTTAGAGCGCATACACGCAGACAGAACGGGACCACAAGAGCGCACGGAAGGACTCCATGAGCACGACCACGGAGACAGCTTCACAGGCAACTCCGAACGAATCCACAGAAGCGAACCCGGAGGCGAACCCCACCGGCGCGCCGGTTGCCACCTTAGCTGCCAAGGCCGAGCATCGCAGCACCCTCTTCGCGTCCTCGTACCCGCTGATTCTGCTCATCGCCCTCACCATTCTGTTGGGCGTCACCTACCTCTCACTCATCACCGGCAGGTACCCGCTCGAATTGGACGAGCTCTTCCGCATTCTCGGTAAGAACTGGTTCGGCATGGACCTGAAAGTCTACAAGCCCGCCGAAAACATGCTGCTGACCGTGCGTATTCCGCGTCTGCTCGCCGCCGGGCTCATCGGTGCCGCCCTCGCCATTGCGGGTGCCACCTTCCAGGCGGTCTTCCGTAACCCGTTGGTCTCCCCGTACCTGCTGGGTGTTTCGCAGGGTGCGTCGGTGGGTGCCGCCTCCGCCATTCTACTGGGTGTGGGCACGAGCATCGCCATTCAGGGTTCTGCCCTGGCCGGTGGTCTTGCCGCCGTGCTACTGACCGTGAGCATTCCGCGTCTGCTCAAGAATCAGTCCACGCTCATGCTGGTGCTCTCCGGCGTGATTGTGGGTGGCTTTGGCACCGCCGCGCTGGGTGCGTTGAAGTTCATTGCGAACCCTGAAACTCAGCTGGCACAGATCGTGTTCTGGCAGATGGGTTCCCTGCAGGACGTACGCGCGGAAGCACTCACGCAGTTTGCGCTGGTGGCGGTGCCCTGCATTCTGTTGCTCTTGGCGATGCGTTGGCGCATCAATATCCTCTCGCTCGGTGACGATGAGGCGCGCACCCTCGGCATTAACCTGACCCGCACCCGCGGTATCACCATTCTGCTGGCAACCCTGGTCACCGCGACCAGCGTGTGTATTGGCGGCCCGATTTCTTGGGTTGGCCTGGTCATTCCGCACCTGTGCCGCCTGCTGGTCGGTAGTGACACGACCAAGCTCATGCCGCTGTCCATTCTGATGGGTGCTTCGTTCATGATGTTCGTCGATACCCTGGCACGTAGCCTCACCAGTGCGGAGGTGCCTTTGAGCGTACTGACCGGCTTCATTGGCACACCCCTGTACGTGGCGCTACTGCTGTTTGGAAAGGTTCGGGTGAAGTAATGTCGTCTTCCATTCCCGATGCTCAGCACCGCACGGATGCGAGCGCCGAGGTTCTGCTACACCTGGACGGTGCGGGCTTCCGTTACGGCCACCGGGGCGGGCACATCAAGCGCCGCCGCACGGATCACCGCGCTGGTCTGCACCGTTCCGGGCACCGCTCCAGCCGCTGGATTTTCCGCAACGTGAACCTGCAGGTGCGACGCGGTGAGGTCCTCGCCATTCTGGGTCGCAACGGTGTGGGTAAGTCCACCCTGTTGAACTCCCTGATTGGTTTGCACTCGCTCACCGAGGGCACCGTCCACCTGGGCGGTGAGCCGCTGGATTCTTTGACCGCGACTGAGCGTGCCCGCCGCATCGCGTACCTTCCGCAGATGGAAGGTCACGGCATCTCCTACACCGTGACCGAGTACCTGCTGATGGGTCGCGCACCCTATATCGGGTTGTTCTCTTCGCCCTCGCATCGTGACCGTGAGCAGGTGCACACCGTGATGGAGGAGCTGGGGCTGCTCGACCTGGCGCACTCCCCGCTGGATCAGCTGTCCGGCGGTCAGCGTCAGCAGGTGGGTATTGCCCGAACCCTGGTGCAAGACGCCCCGCTCATCGTTCTGGACGAGCCGACGAGCGCCCTCGATGTGGCGAATCAGGCGAAGGTTCTGCGGAAAATTCGGCAGCTGCGCGATGCCGGGTACGGGGTCATCTTCACGACCCACAACCCGGATCACGCCCTCATGCTGGATGCGACCGTCGCCCTGCTTGGTGCGCGCGATATGCCCGATACCGTGCCAAACGCAACGCCGGAGGTACCTGCAGATGCGCCGGCTCAACTTTTGACGGGCCGCGCCTCCAAGGTGCTCACGAGCGAGGTTCTCTCCCGCACCTTCAATACCGGCCTGACGGTGGCTTACTCCCCCGAGCTGGGTCGTTCCAGCGTGCACATGACGAGCCTCGATATCTGAGGCTCCGCAGCGTTTAGATTTCCGGCGGTGGTTTGGGTGGCACACAAGAGATACGGTAGAGGTGCCCTTTGTCTTGTGGGAGGCGTGTCCCTAGCACGCCTGCCCCACCCAGGCCGCCGCCGGGTTATTCACCCACCCTATCGACACAGAAAGACACATCATGAAGATTACGAAGTTCCACACCGGCATTGCCCTGACCACTTCCCTGCTGCTGGCTGCGCTGACCGGTTGCGGTGCCGCGAACACCGCCTCCTCCTCTGCATCGGGTTCCGCCTCGAGCTCGGTGTCCGCTTCCGCCTCCTCTCAGAGCTCGAAGAAGCACACCAGCTTCTTCGTGAAGGATAACGGTGACGGCACCAAGGTCATTAAGGACATTGACGGCAAGGAGGTCACCGTACCCACCACCCCGGAGCGCATCGCTGACCTGTGGCACGCAAACAACCAGGTGGTTCTGCTGCTCGGCGGCGCTGAGAAGCTGGTGTCCACCACCTCTACCGTGAAGTCCCTGGCATGGTTCAAGCAGGTGTACCCCGGTATTGAGAAGGTTGACGCGCCGGTGAAGGGCACCGACGTGAACATGGAGCAGCTGCTTGCCGATAAGCCGGAGGTGCTACTCGCCTCCTCGAAGGAGCAGATTGCGAAGGCATCTGAGGCGGGTATCCCGGCGGTGCACGTGGAGTTCCAGAACTTCGCGGATCTGAAGCGCACCGTTGAGCTGACCGCCGAGGTCATTGGCACCGATGAGGCGATTGAGCGTGCCGAGAAGTACCTGGCGTACCTGGAGAAGAACGAGAACCTCATCAAGGAGCGCCTGCAGGGCGTCACCGAGTCCCCGAAGGTTCTGCACATTGCGGGCGGTTCTGACCTGACGAAGGTGGACGGCTCGAACTCCCTAATTGGTGAATGGATGAAGCTTTCGGGTGCGAAGAACTCCCTGGACGGCGTGGAGAACTTGAAGAACATTTCCCTGGAGCAGATTATTGCCTCACAGCCGGAGTACATCATCATTGGCGGCGCGGATGCGCAGAAGGGCGTGGACGCGATTAAGGCGGACGCCGCGTGGGCTGACGTTCCGGCGGTGAAGAACGGCAAAATTATTAAGAACCCGGTCGGCACCTTCAACTGGGACCGCTACTCCGCCGAGGAGGCTCTGCAGATTCTGTGGGCGGCGAAGCTGTTCCATCCCGAGAAGTTCTCCGACGTTGACCTGGTGAAGGAGACCCGCGAGTTCTACTCGACCTTCTACGGCTACCAGCTGACCGAGGATGAGGCGCAGCGCATCATCAACGGTCAGGGTCCCGCGGCTAGCTAATCCGGCAACTAGCTCGCCTGGCGATTGGTTAGTTCGTTAAACACGTACCGCCCGGAACCGTGCTCACAACACGATTCCGGGCGGTATTTTATTGGTTTGTAGCCGTGGGGCGCCACAGTGATAGTTGACGGCAGCGCTAGTTGACCGCAGTGCTAGCGCACCTCCACGGTGGCTCCGGCGAGGCTCATCAGCGCCCGGTTCGTTAGCGGAAGGTACCCGTTCAGGGCGCTCAAAATCAGCTGCATGGTGCGCTCTTCATCCTCCACGCTCAGCCCGCGCGGAATGCCCACACCCGGCACGCAGATGCGCTGCTTGTACAGGTCAATCACCGCGCACACGGTGCGGTTCGGCACGTCCAACACCGGCAGCATGCCGCGGTGATTGATGGTGCGCAGGCCCTTACCGACCACGGCGGCGGTGCGGATATCCGGGCGGGCGCTCCTCGCGAACCGGGAGGTGCTCGCACCGTTCGCAAAAGCGGCAGGGTCGGGAATACTATTCGGCACCGCGCTCTTCTCGTTCAGCACAGACAGCAGCGGCTCCCCCACCGCGGCGGTGACCGCCACGTAGCGTACCTGCCGGTCCATGGCGTTGAGGAAGTCCAGTTCCGCGTACTCCTCCACGCGGTAGTTTTCGACCAGACCGGCCTCGCCCGACCCGGTTTCTTCCACGGTGCGGGTGATGACTTCTTCATCGTAGAAGCTTGCCACGCACACCTGCGGGGCGCCGCGCTCAATGCGGGCGCGGCACTGATAGTCGTCGTCGAGCAGCCAGAGGGACAGCTCGTAGCCGTCGGGCACATCGCGCATACCGGTCGCGAGCAGCACTTCGCTGCCCTCCAGGGGGAATGGCTCCCAGCCAGCCGGTTCAAAAGCGTTGAGGGCACCGTCCAGGGCGGGGTTGCAGGACCCGAGGCTCGGCGCCTGATCAGCCGGGGTGAACGCCTCGGTGGAGGGCATGGCGATGGTGAGCCCGCGCATCCTGCCGGCGAGGCAGAGCTCAACCGCCATGAGCAGGTGGCCCGCACCTTCACGGCTCAGTGCTGGGCTCTGAACCAGGTGCGCCACGCCGGAGTTATCCAGGCTGAGGTGTTCGCCAACTCCGCGGGCGGCGTTGGAGTAGCGGTTGTGCAGGCGCACCAGCTCGTCAATGGGCAGGGCGCGGCCCACGGCGCCGAACGCCTGTGCGATAGCGTGAACGTGTTCGGGGAAGACGCGGCAGAGCCTGCCGAGCTGACGGGCAAACTCTGCCGGACGCTGCGTGAGCACACCCAGGAGGGTGCCGAGGTTCTGCTGGCGGTAGGCGTTGAGTAGCTGGGCGACGGTGGCGGGTTCTAGCTGCTCGACAGTGCCCATCTTGGGGAGGCGCGCTCCCTGGCGGTTGAGGGTTGCGGTGCCGCCGCGGCTGCCCGCGGACTGCTCTGATGAGTTTTTGCCTGCTTGTTCGTCTACTTGTTGATAGTAGGTTCCCGACTGCGTCACGTTTTCACGACCTTGAGCTCTTCAGAGCGTTCATTAGCTGATTCTTCGTAAGGTGACGGGCGGGGCTCAGCGCCTACCGGCAGATGGTTCGTGCACACACTCGACCGTCTGCCGGATCGTATAGTACCGGCATACAGCTGTGCCTCGTTCCTTGAGCAACTAAGCTATAGCTTCAAGACGTCAGCATCAGGACCTCAGCGCTGAGATAGTACCCAGTTCTCGGCGCTGAGATGTCAGCGTTGAGCCCTGCCCGTCAGTGCGGGCGCACGCGTTCCCTCGTGGAGGCGCCAGGCTGGGTTACCGCTGGTGACGAACCCGTTGCCCGTGCCGTGGAGGGGCGTGTGCGTTCCGCAACGCTTTTTAGGCTATCAGCTTTAGCGGGCAATTACTAGGGCTAGAGTAACTATTAACTAAGGTTGGACTACCTTTTGAGTTTTGAAGACTTTAAACGGGCGCTCTAGCCAGGAAATTTGGGACTAGAAATTTAGAACCAGAAATCTAAGACCGGGAATCTAGGGATCGGCAATCTAGAGGCCGGTAACCTAGACCGGCAAATCCACCCACTGCGTATCCCCCCAGGTCACACTCGCCGCACCGGAACTCAAGCTCACCACCAGCTCCTCGGCACGCGCCAGCTCCTCCGGGCGGTCAAACACACCCAGGGAAATCGTGGCACCCTCCGCACCGTACTCGGTACCCAGCACATTCAGACCGGCTGCACGGATCTCGTTCTCCAGGCGGCCAGCATCAGCATGCGAACTGGGCACCTGACCCACTCGCAGACGCTCACGCGAATCAAATAGCGCACCATCCAGGGTCTGCACCACCGAATCAGTGTAGGCACGCACCAGACCGCCCGCACCAAGCTTAATGCCACCAAAATAGCGCACGACCACGGCAACCACATCCGACAGGTCGGTGGTGCCGTCCTCACGGGTCTGACGCGCCAGCAGCGCCTGCATCATCGGCACACCCGCAGTACCGGCGGGCTCACCGTCATCGGAGGAACGTTGAATATCGCGGTCAGCACCAATAATGAACGCCGAACACACGTGGCGGGCATCGTGGTAGGTCTTGCGCACCGACTCAATGTAGGCGCGCGCCTCCTCAACGGTGCTCACGCGCTTGATGTGACCAATAAATTCGCTACGCTTAATTTCGAGGAGGCTCTCATAGGGCTCATCGCCGCGCGGCACAAGGTATCGGTTGGCGCGAGTTTCTTCCTGCATGTGTCCTCCTCTAATCAGTACCTATCTATTGTGGCACAGCCCGTCAGGAGCACCGTCCATGTCCCAGCCTTCTTCCCCCGCTTCTACCGCCCTGCGCCGTTACGCCCTCACCGGCGGTATCGGCAGCGGCAAGAGCACCATCGCCTCCCTCTTCGTTGAGCAGGGCGCATTCCTGGTGGATGCGGACGCTATCTCCCGCTCCCTCATGGAGCCCGGCGAGGCGGTGCTCGCCCGCACGGTCGCGGAGTTCGGCGAGCATCTGCTCGATGAGGACGGCCGCCTCAACCGCCCCGCCCTGGCGCGTATCGTGTTCAATGATAAGCAGGCGCGCCTGCGCCTGAACGCGATTGTGCACCCCGCTATTCGTGAGCGCGCCGCGCAGCTGGTGGAGCAGGCGCAGTCCGAGCCCGGGTTCAGCAGCGTGGTGCTGGAGGACATTCCGCTACTCGTGGAGAGCGGCGACCCGTCCGCCTTTGAGGGCGTGGTCGTGGTGCGCACTCCCCTGGCAACTCGCCTGCAACGCCTCGTGTCCTCGCGCGGCATGAGTGAGGAGGATGCGCGCGCCCGCATCGCCGCGCAGGCAACCGACGAGCAGCGTGAGGCGGTCGCAACCTGGATCATTGATAATGGCGGCTCGCTGGAGGAGACCGCCGAGCAGGTGCGCACCGTCTGGGACCAGATGACCTCCGCCTAAAATCCTCCCCAGCAGCACAGGGCACAGCAATACAGAGCACAGCAACACAGGGCACGTACCCCGGATCCCAACGCCCCCCAATAACGCAAAGAACCCCCTCACCTCCCAAACGGGAGATGAGGGGGTTCCCCTGCTCTAGGCACCCCACGCGGGGGTTACCTATCGGCTACTATGCCTGATGAGTGCTCATCTGAGCGGCAGATTAGTTGCCGGTCAGCTTCTTGCGGAGCTCAGCCAGTGCCTCATCCGATGCGAGGGTACCTGCGGAAGCGGGCTCCTCGGAGGAGTAAGAGGTCGGTGCGGGCTCAGCTGCTGCGGGAGCTGCTGCTGCAGCCTCTGCGTCAGCCTCGAGAGCCTTAGCAACCTGAACCTTGTGAGCCTCGAAGCGAGCCTGTGCCTCTGCGTACTGTGCTTCCCAAGCCTCGCGCTGTGCGTCGAAGCCTTCCAGCCACTCGTTAGCCTCGGGGTCGAAGCCCTCGGGGTACTTGTAGTTGCCAGCCTCGTCGTACTCTGCAGCCATGCCGTACAGAGCGGGGTCAAACTCGGTAGCGTTGGGGTCAACGCCCTCGTTTGCCTGCTTGAGGGACAGGGAGATGCGGCGGCGGTCCATGTCGATGTCGATGATCTTAACGAAGACCTCTTCACCAACGGAGACGACCTGCTCAGCCAGGTCAACGTGGCGGGTTGCCAGCTCGGAGATGTGGACGAGGCCCTCGATGCCGTCCTCAACGCGCACGAATGCACCGAAGGGAACGAGCTTGGTGACCTTGCCGGGAACAATCTGACCCAGAGCGTGGGTGCGAGCAAATGCCTGCCACGGATCTTCCTGGGTTGCCTTGAGGGACAGGGACACGCGCTCGCGGTCCAGGTCCACCTCGAGAACCTCGACGGTAACGGGCTGGCCAACCTCGACAACCTCGGAGGGGTGGTCGATGTGCTTCCAGGACAGCTCGGAAACGTGAACCAGACCGTCCACGCCACCCAGGTCCACGAATGCACCGAAGTTGACGATGGAGGAGACAACGCCCTCGCGGACCTGACCCTTCTCCAGCTCGTTGAGGAAGGAGGAGCGGACTGCGGACTGGGTCTCTTCCAGGTATGCACGGCGAGACAGAACAACGTTGTTGCGGTTCTTGTCCAGCTCGATGATCTTAGCCTCGAGCTGCTGGCCGATGTAAGGTGCGAGGTCGCGGACGCGGCGCATCTCAACGAGGGATGCGGGCAGGAAGCCACGCAGACCGATGTCGAGGATAAGGCCACCCTTGACAACCTCGATAACGGTACCGGTAACGACGCCGTCGTTTTCCTTGACCTTCTCGATGTCGCCCCATGCACGCTCGTACTGTGCGCGCTTCTTGGAGAGGATCAGGCGACCTTCCTTGTCCTCCTTGGTGAGGACGAGTGCCTCAACCTCGGAGCCGAGCTCGACAACCTCAGAGGGGTCGATGTCGTGCTTGATGGACAGCTCGCGGGAGGGGATGACGCCTTCGGTCTTGTAACCGATGTCGAGCAGAACCTCATCGTGGTCGATCTTAACAACCTGGCCGGAGACGAGATCGCCGTCGTTGAAGACCTTGATGGTCTTCTCGACTGCCTCGAGGAATGCCTGCTCGTCGCCGATGTCGTTGATTGCGACCTGAGGGATGTTGGTGCTCATGTAGTGAGGGCTCCAATTGGATTTCTAATAGGTCGACGCTGCCGGTTCGCCGCTCAACACCCCCGGGTGGAGGCGCTAACCGGCTCACTTTTTCACCCCGGCGCGCACGGTATAGGACCGCTAACGCCTTTGAACGGGGTGAGGAAACGTCGAGCTGACGGATACTTACAATGTGTACCGCCCACCGGAAGCAGATGCTCTCAGCAGGGTGTGCGAGCGGTCTGTGCCCGTTTTCTCCCCGTTTTCTTAAGGAGAAAAAGAGCATAGAAAACCCGTACGTTGGTACACGCGATTAATAGTGTACGGGAATCCCGGGCGTGTCGTCAATGGTTACGCGCCCGGGATTCCCGTACTTATTTGCGGTTTTAGTAACGCTGGGATGCGAGGGGCTGTGCTCGTCCTCGTTCCTACAGGGGCACCCGCCCTCGCTTCGCTTCGGGCACCCTGATGTCACTACGGACGACACCGCCCCTCCTCATGCTCGCACCAGGCTGGAACGAGGGGTAGCTATACCCTCCGGAAGCGACATCAGGGTACCCTCTCGGGTGCTCTCCGCGGCGAAGCAAGGAGAGGGCGGAGCGCCCGAGAGGGTGGGTTCCCCTGCAGGAGCGGAGGAAGGGTATAGCGTACCCACCCACCCCTGCCTGTAGGAACGAGGACGATAACTGCCTTTCCGTGCGGAAATCAATACAAGGTAGTGAGCCTAGTGGCCCGCCTCCTGCCAAGACTTACCCCAGCCGACCTGCACATCCAGAGGAACACGCAGGGAGGCGGCACCGCTCATCTCCTCGACCAGCACGCGTTCGGCGGCTTCACGCTCACCGGTGGCGACTTCGAGGATGATTTCGTCGTGCACCTGCAGCAGCATGCGGGTCTTCAGGCCCTCTTCGCGCAGGCGGCGGTGAATGTTGATCATGGCGATCTTGATGATGTCCGCGGCGGTGCCCTGAATGGGGGCGTTGAGGGCGGCGCGTTCGGCGGCTTCACGGCGTACACGGTTGGGCGAGTCCAGGTCGGGCAGCACGCGGCGGCGGCCGAAAATGGTTTCGGTGTAGCCGTCCTGGTGTGCCTGCTTGAGCACGCCGCGCAGGAATCGTCCTACGCGTCCGAAGCGCTTGAAGTAGTTGGTGCGCAGTTCGCCTGCTTCGTCGGAGCTGATGTTCAGCTGCTTGGCGAGGCCGAATCGGGACAGGCCGTATGCCAGGCCGTAGGACATTGCCTTGACCTTGGAGCGCTGCTCGGGGGTGACTTCTTCGGGGGCGACGCCGAAGACTTCGGAACCGACGTAACGGTGCAGGTCCTCCCCCGCTTCGTAGGCTGCGATGAGCTTCTCGTCGGCGGCGAGGTGCACCATGATGCGCATTTCGATCTGCGAGTAGTCGGCGGTGAGCAGACCCTCGTACTCCACACCGTCGACGGGTGCGGGCGCGACGATGAAGGCGCCACGGATGCGGCGGCCTTCTTCGGTGCGGATCGGGATGTTCTGCAGGTTCGGCGCGGTCGAGGAGAGTCGACCGGTGGAGGCGGCACCCTGCTGGAAGGTGGTGTGCACGCGTCCGTCGTCGGCGGCTGCTTTCTGCAGGCCTTCGACGGTCTGTACGAGTTTGATGTTGTCGCGGTAGGCGGCGAGCGCACCGAGGAATGCGGCACCGTCGGACTCCGGGGAGATTTTGGCGAGCAGTTCGGTGACGGATTCGGCGTCGGTGGAGTAGCCGGACTTGATTTTGCGGGTGTGCGGCAGGGCGAGCTTGTCGAAGAGCACGGTCTGCAGCTGTTTGACGGAGGCGAGGTTGAGGGGTTCTTCGCCGTCGTCGGTTTGGACGGTGTCGCCGATGATGGTGCGTGCGGCGTCCTGCGCCTGGTTAGCGCGTGCGGAGAAGGTGTCGTGCAGTTCGGCAAGGAGCGCGTCGGAGACGGCGATGCCTGCCTGCTCCATGTCTGCGAGGACGTAAAGTAGCGGCAGTTCGATTTCTTCGTAGACTTTGAGCTGGCCGTGTTCTTCCATTTCGTAGTGCAGCAGGCGCGCGAGTTCGTGGATGATGCGGCTGATTTGGGTGAAGTAGCGCAGGTTGTCGACGGGTTCGGCTTCGCCAGGCAGGCTGAAGAGGGAGGGTTCTGCCTCATCTTCTTCGGGCTGGAAGACGAGCTGCGCGTAGGGGTCCTTGGGGATCCAGAGGTAGCGTTCGGCGAGGTCTTCCATGCGTTCGGAGAAGAGTTTGCGGGTTGCGGTGGGGATGAAGCCGCACATGTAGGAGGACAGGGCGGGGTCTTCGACGGCGCCGGCGAGTTCGTAGCCGTAGGCGCGCAGGAGTTTGCGCTGAACCTTGAGGTCCATGACGATTTTGCGGGCTGCTTCGTCGGAGAGCCAGGCGGCGAGGGCGGCGTCGAGTTCCGGGTCGATGCTGCGGGTGTCGACCCAGAGGCTGGTGCTCTTGCTGGTGAGGAGCACGCCGAGCAGTTCGGGGTTTTCTTCGGCGGCGCGGATCTTGGTTTTGGTGACCTTGACGGCGGGTGCGTCGCCGATGGCGGGGCGCGCTACGGGCAGGTTGGTGACCGGGTAGAGGGTCACGGCGCCTTCGAGGCGTTCGGGTACGGCGATGGGCGCGCCCTGTTCGTCGGTGCCGTAGTTTTCTTCGGCTGCGGCGGCGCAGAAGGCGCGGAATGCTACTGCGTCTGCGTTTTTGGTGGGTGCGCTGGTGGCAATGGGTGCGTAGACGGGGCCGGTGGGTGCCTTCTTGGTGACGCCCTCCTCCCCTGCTTCTGCGGTGGAAACTGCAGAGCCAGCGGATCCGGCTGCGCGCACGATGGGGCCGAGGGTGTCGGCGGCGCGCTTGCGGATGGTGCGGAACTCTACTTCGTCGAAGAAGGTGTTGAGTGCATCCAGGTCGGGGGTGAATGCGGTGTCTTCGAGGGTGACGTTCAGGTCGAGGTCGTTGACGAGCTGGTTGAGTCGGCGGTTGCGCACGACGTTGTCGATATTTTCGCGTAGTGCTTCGCCCTTCTTGCCGCCGATCTTGTCGCTGTTTTCGATGACGGCGTCGAGGGAGCCGTATTCGCTGAGCCATTTGGCGGCGAAGCCGGGGCCTACGCCGGGTACGCCGGGCAGGTTGTCCGCCTGCTCGCCGGTGAGGGCGGCGAGGTCGGGGTACATGTGCGGGGGTACTTTGGTTTTCTTTTCGACGGCGGCGGGGTCCATGCGCTGAATACCCTTGGAGGGGCCGGTGGTGACCGGGTAGAGCAGGGTGACGTCGTCGGTGACGAGCTGGAAGATGTCGCGGTCGCCGGAGAGGATGAGAACCTTGTAGCCGGCTTCGGTGCCGCGGCGGGTGAGGGTTGCAACGATGTCGTCGGCTTCGTAGTTTTCGTAGGTGAGCGCGGGGATGTTGAGCGCGCCGAGCATCTTTTTGATGAGGTCGATCTGGCCGTCGAAGGCTTCGGGGATGGCGTTGCGGCCGCCCTTGTATTCGCCGTATTCGGCGGTGCGGAAGGTGCCGCCGGGCAGGTCGAAGGCTACGGCGATGTGGCTGGGCTGGTTGTCTTTGATGATGCTCAGCAGGGTGGAGAGGAAGGCGTGGACAGCTTCGGTGTGCTGGCCGTCGCTGCGCACGAAGATGTGCTGTCCGGTCCTTTCGGCCATGGTGTAGATGCCGAAGAAGGAGCGTAGGGCGAGGGAGTGTCCGTCAATGAGCAGGAGGGTTTTGTTCTCTGTAGTCACTCCTCTAGTGTATCGAGTCTGAGTTTTCTTGGTGGTTGGCTTCGTGGCTGCGGGTTTTGTGGTGGCTGCCGGTTAGGACTGTGGGGAGGCGCCCGCGCCGTGTTGGGTGCCGGTGCTGTGCCATATAGCGGAATAACGGGGTGTGTGGAAAGAGTTTTACCTCATATGTAGGTGCCGGTGGGGTGCGTTTGGTGAGTTTTCCCCCAAAAAATGTGCCCCAAGCCACTATGTAAGGTGGATAATAATACGGTTTCCAGATAATATATAACCTTATTATCGCCTCCAGCGTAGGAACCCCCACACCCCGTGTATTCATAGGCAGAACTCTACCCAGAATTCACCGGCAGGATCCACCGGACCGTGAGGGCACCTCCCGCGCTTAACACACAACGAACCCTCATTTAGGAAACTATGAAGGCACTCAAAAAACTTCCCCTTCTCGCGTGGATTATCATCGCGATTGCATCGGGTGTGCTCATCGGCATGCTGACCCCCGGAATGATTAGCGGCATCAATGACGCAACCGGCGCATCCATCGCCACCGACTTTATTGTGCAGCTCTTCGTCTCCTTCTCTACCGTATTCAGTGCCTTCCTGAGCTTCGCGATTCCGCTGATTATTATCGGTTTCATCGTGCCCGGCATTGGTTCCCTCGCGCAGGGTGCGGGCAAGATGCTCGGCATCACCGTGGGTCTGGCGTACATCTCCAGCATCCTTGCTGGCTTCCTGGCACTGACCTGCGCACTGCTGCTCTACCCCATCATCCTGAAGGGTCAGCAGCTCGCTTCCTTCGATAACCCCGAGAACGCACTGTCCAAGGGCTACATCTCCTTCGAGCTGACCCCGATTATGGGCGTGCTGAGCGCACTGATTCTCTCCTTCATCCTGGGCCTGGGCATTACCGCTCTAAAGACCCGTGCGATGCTGAACCTCTTCGAGGACTTCCAGGTCATCGTTGAGAAGATGCTCGGCTACGTGATTATCCCCCTGCTGCCGGTGCACATTGTGGGCGTGTTCGCGAACATGACCCTCGCCGGTCAGGTGGCGAAGATTCTCTCCGTCTTCGGTCTTGTGTTCGTCATGGTGATTATTCTGCACTGGGTCACCCTGGCGCTGCAGTACTCGGTGGCTGGCGCGATTTCTCGCCGCAACCCCATCCAGATGCTCAAGACCATGCTCCCGGCATACTTCACCGCGATCGGTACCCAGTCTTCGGCTGCGACCATCCCGGTGACCGTGCGTTCGGCGAAGAAAGCTGGCATCTCCCCCCGCGTGGTGGACTTCGCGATTCCGCTGTGCGCGACCATTCACCTCTCCGGCTCCATGATTACCATTACCTCCTGCTCGGTGGCAGTGCTGTTCATGACCGGCCAGCACCCCGACTTCGGTAGCCTGATCCCCATGATTCTGGTGCTCGGCGTGATGATGGTTGCCGCTCCCGGCGTTCCCGGCGGTGGCGTGATGACCGCAATCGGTCTGCTGCAGTCCATGCTTGGTTTCGATGCCTCCATGATTGCCCTGATGATTGCCCTGTACCTGGCTCAGGACTCCTTCGGCACCGCAACCAACGTGACCGGTGACGCGACCATCGCAGCCCTGACCGAGCGTATCTCCAAGGCAATCGGAGCGAACCCCGATAAGGAAATCCGCGACGAGGACATCGAAAAGGCAGAAGCTATTTCCGCCTAATTCCTCATCCGCTTACATAGCGTTTTTCAGCCCCGCTTCCCCCTGTAGGAGGCGGGGCTGATTCGTACCCGGAAGCACTCGCGAAAAGCTATCCCACCCAAAGCAACAAAAACCAAGGAGTACACTGGAAGTCATGACTGAAAACAACACACAGCACGCACCCGTCCGCGCGGCAGCACCCACCACCCTCACCGCAGAAGAAATCAAGGCGCAGCTGACCGAAAGCGGCATCCCCGAGCACCTGCACCCCTACTTCCCCCGCGGCCTGGGCGAGCTCATCCCCGCCATGGGCATTAAGTTCCAGGAACTCACCGCAGAACGCACCGTTGCGACCATGCCCGTCGCCGGTAACACCCAGCCCATCGGTCTGCTGCACGGCGGTGCCAACGTGGTTCTCGCCGAGACCCTCGGCTCGCTCTCCGCGGGTGTGCACGGCGGCGAAAACCTAGTAGCAGTCGGCGTGGACATCAACGCAACCCACGTGCGCCCGGCAGTCTCCGGCGTGGTCACCGCAACCTGCACCGCTGTCAAGCTCGGACGCACCCTGTGCATCCACTCCATCGACATTGTGGATGAGCGCGGCCGCACCACCTGCACCGCACGCATCACCAACATGCTGATTCCCCGCCCCACCGCCTAACGTCCTACAACTTCAGCAAGTAGCCTAAAATCGTAGAAGCACGGGGTACACGGCACCCCGCCAACACCCCACCAGAAGGTACGACCAGAAGGAGCACCATGGCCCGCGAGCGCACCCCCTATTTCAAGCGTTACCCGAAGATTGTGCGCGCCAAGCGCATTGTCCTGCCCATCGCAATCGGCGTGATGCTGGTATGCCTGGTGACCGCTATCAACAACCCCGGTAGCTTCTGGTGGCTGGGCGTGATGCTCGGTACCGGCGGCATGCTCTGGGCTGGCTCCCCCACGGACCGCCCCATCAGCGGCCCCAACAATGACGAAGACGATTTGAACCGCTACCTGCGTTAAGTTCCGTGTAGCGTTGGGTTCCCGCCCGCGCTAAGCGCCGGTTTACAACGCACACACGCGAACCGTTAAACACGAACGCCCCGTCCCTCAGCTTCATTGTGAGGGGTGGGGCGTTTGTGTGTCATGAATAAGGCGCTGGTTCATCAATGCACCAGCCGTGTGTGCTCAGCGGCGATTCCTAGTCTTCGCCGTAGCGTGCATTCGTACCTGTACTGTCACGTACTTTGCACGTCTTGTGCTTAGGAGAGCTGCTTGATGATGGTGTCAGAAACTTCGCGCATGGACAGGCGGCGGTCCATGGAGGTCTTCTGAATCCAGCGGAATGCTTCCGGCTCGGTCAGGTTCATCTTGGTGATGAGCAGCGACTTTGCGCGGTCAACGAGCTTGCGGGTCTCGAACTGGTCGCGGATGGTGCCCACCTCCTTCTCGAGTGCACGAATCTGCTCGTAGCGGCTAATTGCCACCTCAATGGCGGGAACCAGATCGTTCGGGGAGAACGGCTTGACGACGTACGCCATAGCGCCTGCCTCAACGGCACGGTCAACGAGTTCCTTCTGGCTGAATGCAGTCAGCAGAACGACGGGAGCGATCTGCTCCTTCGCGATTTCTTCGGCTGCGGTGATGCCGTCCATAATCGGCATCTTCACATCCATGAGGACGAGGTCGGGGCGGTGCTTCTGTGCTAGCTCAACAGCGGTCTTGCCGTTATCGGTTTCTGCAACAACATCGAAACCCTGGTCCTTCAGAATTTCGACGATGTCGAGGCGAATCAATGCCTCATCTTCTGCCACGACGACGGTGCGAGCGGGACCCTGCTCCTCCGCCTGATTTTGAGTGGTCAGCTCTGACATTACTCTTCTCCTTTATCAAATTTGAATCACTTAAAGTCTACAGGAGGAAATAAATGTTCATCTACTTTCTCACCTTGTCCCCCGCGTGTTACATGCATCCTATGTGCAGGTGGGAGGGGTTTTCTGACGTTATTTTGGGCGCCACCCCGCTGATTTTGCACCTTAATGCACCTTTTTGTTCTATACTGCTCATAACTGTGAAAATAAAACCGCACAGCATAGAGGTCACGCGGCGAAATTCACACCTAAAACATAGACCCGAAAATGACTCTGACATGCACTAACGCGTCATCGGGTTAGATACAAACGTAATAAACAAAATATTTATACCGAAACTCCATCACCTGCCAAAGAAGGCCGATACACTGGAATGGATTATTCTCCTCGACTTCTCCGGCACTCGCATTTGACCGACCATACTCGATACCCGGAGGGGATTCATGTCAATCACCCGTCAAGCACGCACCCTGTACTCAGACTTCGTCGAGTACAAGGAACTCGACCGCGAACCGCTGACTTCCATTCACCCCGGAATTCTCATCGCCTTCGACTCCACCGCGCTTGCAAGCCTCTACAACTACCCAACCCACATTAGCGACGAAATCCTCCGTGCCTACTCACAGCTACGCGGACACGCCTTTCTCCCTCACCAGGCGCTCAAAGAATTCTGGGCAGCACTCGACGGCGCATCCCCCGTGCCCGCCGCCGCAGAACGCGTCCGCTCAGCGCTCGCATCCTTCAAAGAAACCCTGCCCGAAGAACGCAACTCCCCCTGGAGTGCGCTGCGTTCTGTCACGCACCAGCTGGACCACTCCATCGCACAGATCATGCGGATTCTCGAACCCACCACCGACACCGGATCAATCAACGTGGCACGCCGCGAAGACGACACGATCCTGCCGCGACTGAACCGCATCTTCACCGGACACGTGGGTGCCGCGCCCAGCCCCGAACGCCATGAACAGCAGTGCCGCGAAGCCCTCGCACAGGGCCACCCGCTACTCGCTAACGCCAGCTTTGACGCCGACTTCGCGCTCTGGAACCAGTGCGTTACCGAAGCAACCACCCGCGTGAAAGGCACCGACTGCGTCTTTGTCACCGGCGGTGTGCGCGACACCTGGCTACGCAACGGTCAGCAGGTACGCGCCGCATCGGGTGGCGAACCCGTACACCAGCTCGCGAACCGCCAGCTGCTGCGTGAATACGCTAAGGCAACCGGAGGCGGCGTGTTCCGCATCTACACCGTCGAGGAGATTCTGCGGCTCGCCTCCAACCAGTACGGCGTGACCGTCAGCGACGCGACCTACAGCGCGATTCGCGCGGAACAGCCCGTAGCTGTGTAAATTCGCCGTGCACAGTCACCGTTGAGAATAATCCCACCACACCACACCCACCACCACCATTAACCGCAAGAAGCCACATGTGTTCCGAACACATGTGGCTTCTTAGCGTCTGCGGGCAAGGTGTCTACAGAATCAAAGTAGGGCGCGAAAACCTAGTTCTCACGGCTGGCGCGGTACAGCTCAGCGGCGCGTTGCTCCGAAGACTCGTCATCGCCGAGGAGCAGATAGCACAGGTACAGGGTGAAGGCGGCGCGGCAGTCGTCAGCGAGCGCGCTGGTTCCTTCGCCGGGGTGGGCGCTGAAAGCGATAACGTCATGAGCCTGGGGCAGAGCTGCAATCAGGTGTGCGGCGGTTTCGTAGCCTTCCTGGTCGCCGGGCAGGGTGAACTCGTGCGCCTCCGGGTTCTCGGTAGCGCCGGCTTCCGATTGGGCAGCCTGGAAATTAGCCTTGAGGACGTCCTCAACACGGCTCATCAGCTCATCATCGGGCAGTGCGCGGTCATCCGCGGCAAATGCAATGTGGATGCCGTTCAGAGTCTCGTAGGGATGCTCGCCCGCGTAGTATCCGGCGGCAAGCGCGTAGCCGGTGAGCAGCTGCGCCTCAGCGGCAGTGAAGGTGCCGCGCGCCTCACGCAGGGCGGGCAGCAGCAGCTCGGTCAGGAGGGGGTGCAAGGGCTCGGGGGCGTTCGCGATAGCCTCCTGCAGGTACTCTTCCTCTTCCGCGGTGGGCTCGGCGTTGAGCAGGGTCAGGAAAGCCTCATCGGTGCCAGCCCAGCAGCGGGCAATCAGCACAAGGGTTGCAACGAGTGCGAGAAGTTCACGGTAGTTACCCGAACGGTCAGCGCCGAAGGTTTCAGCAACAACGCGTGCGAGCATGCGTGCGGCAATGTTCTCGAGAATGAACTCGTCGTAGGCGTTGTCGCCGGGCCAGTTTGCGGGGTCGGGAAGGTAGCTTTCGTCCAGGTACCGCAGCACGGGTTCGAGGGGCACGGGAGCATCCGCAGCGAGGCCGGGGCGGCACTGCTCAATCCAGCTGTTCACGGCAGCCTCGTCGGCAATGCCGGTAGCCTCAGCCAGCTGGGCGCGCGAAAGGCTGTAGGGTGCAACGAGTGCGGCGAGGTCATCGCACGCACCGTTGGAGCGGTAGGTGGGTCGGTAGTTAGCGCTGGGGAGGGTTCCGGGGAGGGTGGCTGCCATGGTGGCTCCTTCGCTGAGGTTCGGGGTGAGCTGGGTTGTATGGTGTGCGATGCGCGGTGCCGCTTGAAGGGCCGGCGCGCCTTCTTTCTACGCATCTTCTAAATTCAGAATATCCCAGAGCCCCGCATCGTGTGCTGCCCATCGTCATTATGGGCTTTGGAGTGTTTTTATCGCCTTCACCATACCCGCCATAGACACATATAAGCACCCATCAGTTGTTAATGATAGAATCGCAGTGTATTATTTAGTTAATTTTCAAACAATATTTTTCAAAGGAGTTAATAATGTCCCACTCTCCCTATAGCAACAAGAAGGTCATGGAGGACTGGCTTAAAGACCTCGGGGTTTTGGATACTCTGGCCACTGCGGCAAAGATTATCCAGCTTGCGGCGAATAACCCGGACTACCCTGAACATGCACGGAACGCCAGCAAGGGCATGAACCACTACGAGCTTGTTGCTGAAAATCTTAATCGTGTCACCCTTACCGGTGATAAGTTTGTCTCATTTCAAAATGAACCTATCACTAAGAATCTCAACGCTTTGGCAACTGACCTTCCGCAGGAAGCATATCCGCTTCTCACTGCGTTGAGCCGTCGGCGTGGTCTTTACCGCAGTGATTCGTACAAGAACATGCCCTATTGGGAGGTCAGCACCTGTTGCTCCCTGGTAATGCAAAGCGCTAACCGCTTCGGTGGCATTGACAAGATTCGTTGGGAGAGCAGTACGAAAAAGCGAATTATTTCAGCAACGAATCACTACGTTCAGGACACTCTCGATATTCCGGGGTTGGATGATCTCGTCGAAGATTTGCCGTTGCGTCTCCCCATTTTGGTAGTAGCGTATAATATTTCCCCCGAAGGTGAACTCAAGGAGTTTGCCCTTGGTCTACCTGCTCCGGTCGAACGTCGCAACCAGAGCCCTTGGGTATGGACCATTGATGTACTCGATCATGCAGCATCGCCGAAATTCCTTGCCGCCATCGATTCCGCGCAGGAAGAAGTTCAGTCTACGACCCATCCTGAGGCCCCGGCAGTTCCTGACGCTCATGTTAAGCTGAAGAAGGCAGCCGAGTAGGAGCTGTTATGACTCATACACCACACTCTTTGTCCGCGAAAGCATTATGTCTGTACAAGATTCTTCCCCCATACTCTCCTTTGACCCAAGGAGGCTCACGTTAGCTCGAGAACTTCAAGGTGTCCGCAAGAGCGATTTGGCTAGGAGTCTTGGAGTTAGCGCTGTCACTATTACTCATTGGGAATCGGGTAACCGAAACCCAACTAAAGATAATGTCTACGCACTAGCTCTAACTCTTGGCGTTGCTCCATCTTTTCTTGAAAGTCAGTTCTCAGAAGCCCCATTAATTTCTGGCGCACCTCACTTTAGGTCCTTACGCTCGACAACTCAGCTTAGCCGCAACCAGGCTCAAGCGTATACGCAGGTTGTCCAGGATGTTGTACATACAATGAATGAGTACGTCGATTTCCCGGACCTGGTACTTCCCAGCATCTTGACTGATTCTGACCTTCCCGGTTCTGAGATTCCTCGTCTAGCAGCTGAGCAGGTTCGTAAAGATTGGGGTTTAGGAAATAAGCCTGTCCAACATGTTGTCCGCGCCATGGAGAACCATGGTATCGTCGTTGTCTTTGCACCATTCCATAGTGCAGCAATTGATGCATACTCCACTTTTGGTAGCGAGGCTCCAGTAGTAGTTCTGAACCCGACAAAGGGTGATTACTACCGTCAACGATTTGATGCCGCCCATGAACTAGGCCACCTAGTAATGCATGCTGATGCTGATCCTGGTCATAAGGTTCTTGAGGCTCAGGCTCATGCATTTGCCGCAGAATTTTTGGCACCAAGTGCATGCATTCAGGATGAATTGCCTACAGTCATGAACGGTCAAGGCTGGATGAAGCTGAAGGAGCTTAAGGAATATTGGGGCATCAGTATGCAGGCTCTTCTGTATAGGGCTAAAGAACTGGGCCGCCTTTCAGACGATGCCTACCGAAACGCAATGGTTACCGTTTCTCGTAACGGATGGCGCGCTAAGGAACCAGGTCTTATTTCTTCTCTCGAAGAACCGTCCCTAATTCCTCATGCGATTAGTCTCATCGAGGAGTCAGGCATTCCAGTTGAGATATTGAGAGAGAAGTCGCGCGTACCTCAACATTATTTTGAAGTCATCACAGCGCGACGTCCTGTTCTACCAGTGAGCGTATAAACGACAAAGCCTCGAGAGGGTGTAATTTCTACACTCCCTCGAGGCTTCTCTGTGCGTCCTCAAAATGTATCAGACCAATTCCGCCGAGAAGCCACATGTGTTCACAACCCATGTGGCTTCTCGGCGGAGTATAAGGATGTTAGTCCAGCAGCGCGTCCACGAATGCTTCCGGGTCGAACGGTGCCAGGTCGTCCGGGCCTTCACCCAGGCCGATGAGCTTGACGGGAACGCCGAGCTCCTCCTGAATAGCGACCACGATGCCGCCCTTTGCGGTGCCGTCGAGCTTGGTCAGCACGATACCGGTGACGTCCACGATGTCGCCGAAGACCTTCGCCTGAACCATACCGTTCTGGCCGGTGGTCGCGTCGATAACGAGCAGAACCTCGGTGACCGGCGCTTCCTTCTCGATCACGCGCTTGATCTTGCCGAGCTGATCCATCAGACCGGACTTGTTCTGCAGGCGGCCCGCGGTGTCCACGAGCACGGTGTCGACGCCCTGCTCCTTGCCAGCCTTCACGGCATCAAACGCGACGGATGCGGGGTCGGCACCTTCCTTCTCAGAACGCACGGTCTTCACGCCCACGCGGTCACCCCAGGTGGTCAGCTGCTCGGAGGCGGCCGCACGGAACGTATCCGCGGCGCCCAGGAGCAGGGTCTGACCGTCAGCAACCATCACGCGCGCAATCTTGCCGACGGTCGTGGTCTTACCCACGCCGTTCACGCCAACGACCAGCACCACGCCGGGGTTGCCGTCACTGCCGGCGGTCTTCAGCTCGCGGTCCATGTCGGGGCGAACAATCTTCACGAGCTCCTCACGGAGCATCTTCTTCACGGCGGCAGGGTTGCTCGTACCCTCAACGCGCACGCGCTGCTGCAGCGCCTCCACCAGGCGGGTAGTCGGCTCGGAACCGAGGTCGGCAAGCAACAGGGTCTCCTCAACCTCATCCCAGACGTCCTGGTCGATGCGGTCGCGAGAAAGCAGAGCCAGCAGGCCCTTGCCGAGCATGTTGTTCGAACGAGCCAGGCGGGCGCGCAGGCGCACCAGGCGACCCGCGGACGGGTCGGGCATATCAAGTTCAATAGCGCGAGGTGCCGAGCTTTCGGGTTCTTCTGCCGAACCGCCGGAGGCCTTAGCCGCCTCCTGGCGCAAAGACTGCAGGTCCGCGGTCTTCTTGGGTCGGCGCAGAACGGCGAAAAGTATACCGGCGATAACCAGTACACCCAGCACAATCGCGCAAATCATCATCATCGTTTCATTCACACTACTAGCTTACCGGTTTGGGCGGTTTGGCTGGTCGAGGTGACGCGCATGCCCGGCTGTCGGCGGAGTAGACTGGACACTGTTAAGTTTTTTAGCCGAACACATGGTTGACAGTTGCGGGTGGGGCCCGCGGCTGCCGCACGGCACCGCACGATTTCGAGGATGAACATGAGGAACCCTGCCAAAACACCGCCTGTTTTTGACCCGCGCACGATTGACCCGAACCGTGTGCCGACCGGCTTGAAGGTTCTGATTGCTGCCTCGTTCATGATTGCGGTGGGTTTTGGTTTGGTGGCGCCGGTGCTGCCGAACTATGCCCAGAACTTTAATGCGACGGTCACGATGGCGACGATGGTGGTTTCTGCGTTGGCGATTACGCGCCTGATTTTTGCGCCGTCGGCGGGTCAGATGATTACCCGGTGGGGTGAGCGTCCGGTGTACACGATTGGCATGCTGATTGTGTCGGTGACGTCGTTCATGATTGCGTTTGCCTGGGATTATTGGGTTCTGCTGGGTTCGCGTGCGGTGGCGGGTATCGGCTCGGTCATGTTCACGGTCTCTGCGATGGGTCTGCTGGTGCGCTTGTCCCCGGCGCATATGCGTGGCCGTATTTCGGGCTATTATGCAACGGCGTTCCTGCTGGGTAACCTGCTGGGCCCGGTGATTGCGAGCGCCCTGGCGCCCTTTGGTATGCGTGCACCGTTCATTGTGTATGGTTTTTCGTTGCTGGCGGCGGGCCTGATTGTGTGGTTTTTGATGCCGTCGCAGGCGGCGCTGGAGGCGGAGCGTGACGCGATTATGGAGGCGGCGGCGCTGGCTGAGGGTAAGGGTACCGGGGTGCTGCCGTCGGCGGCGCCTTCCCCTGCTGACACTCAGGCTGGCGCATCCGGCAAGGCGGCTAAGCCTGCTGCATCCGGCGGCGCTACGGGTAAGAGCGACCTGCCGGCGATGACGGTTCGTGACGCGTTGAAGTTCTCGAATTACCGTTCTGCGTTGGTTTCGAATTGGGCGATTGGCTGGTCGGTGTTTGGTGTGCAGTCGTCGATTATTCCGTTGGCGGCGGCGTATTTGGCGACGGGCGGCGACATGTCGAATTCGGTGGCGGGTACCCTGTTGGCTTCGTTGGCGATGGCGACGAATTCGTTTGGTAATGCGTTGACGCAGACGTTCTCGGGTCGTTTTTCGGATCGTTTTGGTCGCCGTGTGATGGCGTTTTCGGGTCTGCTGTTGGCGGGTTCTGCGGTGACGTTTATGGGTTTCGCGCCGGTGGCGTGGGTGTTTGTGTCGTTGACGGCGTGTCTGGGTATTGGGGCGGCGTTTATGGGTCCGTCGATTCAGGCTGCGGTGTCTGATGTGATTGGTACTCGCCGTAGCGGTGGCCAGGTGTTGGCGGTGTATCAGATGTGTAGTGATTTTGGTATGATTTTGGGTCCGCTGGTGGCTGGTTTGATTGCGGATGCGTGGGGCTTTGTTCCGGCGTTCATTATCAGTGGTTTGTTGTTGGTGGCGGCGGCGTTTACGTGGGCGCCGTTCCGTAAGGCGCGCTGGCCGAAGGATATTGCGGACGCGGACTATACGGGCCGCTAAAAGCTCTCTAATAGGTAAAAAGCCGGTGTCCGGTTCCTGTTGCGTGACAGGAACCGGGCACCGGCTTTTTACCATTTGATATTTAGGGGACGAGCACAATATTGCCCATCATCGCGGGGTCTCCCCAGAGTAGTAGGACCCAAGGAATAGAAATCAGAATCCCAAATGCCACTAGCGAGGGGCGGTACCATCGGCTCTTCGGCAAATATGCCGCTACCAGCAGTGCCAGCGGGAACAGTGGCAACAGAATACGATTCGTAGAAGAAATCGGGAGCCAGAAGACGAAGAGGTATCCCATGTAGCAAGCGGTCCACAGCCAAAGGGCGGGGTGGATGAGAGTGCGGCTGAATTTGCGGGAAATCCAGTAGTAGAAGCCCATCATTGCTACCACAAATAAGATTGCCACAACAATCTTAGGAATCATTCCGCCGAAGTAGTGATAATGCTGGTTGATCCACTGGATAATGTATTGGTGTCCTTCACTGGGTTTACGCTTAGACCAGCCCAGTTCTGTTGCGAAGTAGGCGTCTATACGACCCGTGTATAGGGCGGCATGCAGGGGGTGTACGAACGCGAAGGAACAGACGAGCAGAGCGCTGAGGAGCTGTCCAAAGCGTCCGCGGAAGGCAGCCCACGCATCCGATAGCGCAGAGTGCGATGCATCCTCGATACGACGGCGACGATAGTCGTTCACCGTACACCACAGCCACCACAAACCAACAAAGGCTCCGAGGGGCACGCCCACAGGGCGGGAAAGAGCCGCTAGAAGCGCCACAGGCAGAAGCAATACATACCGTCCCCGGAGCACACACCACACGCTCAAAGCAATGAGCAGGATGGACAGTGCCTCAGCATAACCGGTAATGAACACGGGGCTGGCCATGCTGAATGCGTACACGGCAACAGCCCATAGCGCCAAGCGGTTGCGGGATTCATCCCCTACGAACGCACGAGTGTCGAAGACGCCGCGGTCACGCCAGTTCAGGCAGCCGATGAATAGGCGATACAGTACGTAAGCCAAAGCGAAGCCCGCTGCGAGGGTCAGTGCAAGTGTTGCGACGCGATACTCAATACCGAACGTATTGGCGATTCCACCGGCAATAAGGGATTGCAACGGCATGAAAGCCCAAGCATTGTAATCCACAGACCCGTCAGCGCGGAGCGGCAGGTTCTGAGGATACCATTCGGTATAAATGCGTTCGTAGAACAGAGCGTCCCACCTGTTCAGGAACCCAAGGAGGTCATTGTGCTGACCGAAGTCAATGAGCGGGTGGGTCCTGTGCTGTTCAAGAGCGATAGAGAACATACCCAGGTGGAGGATACATGCTACAGCCCAGATGATAAGGGCTGGAATCCAGGTTCGGCGAGCGGGCAGTAGCTCAGGTCGGTTGGCGTCGGCTCCAGAGGAGGGAGAGTCTCCGCTTCCACTCTTTGTGGAGGTTCGGAGTGCTTCTAGAGTCGGTACAGGACCGGAGAGGAAGCCATAAAAAAAGTCACGTAAGTTGAAGGACGGCACGACCCGTCCATGATGTTCAGCCATGGTGTTCCGTATGTATGAATGAGTGAAATAGTTGGTGTGTTTCGGCGCTACTCCCAGACTTTTTAGAGTATGTCATGGGTCACGGACCGGGGGGTATGCACTGCACTTTAGTGAAATGTCCCCCATAGAATATCAGCCACTAACCCACCAGGCACGTATAACAAACTCTCCATCTGTAATCTACCCATAGATTTACGTCACAGGGCACCTGGTGGCTTGTTAAAAGACCACAGAAAAGCCGGTGCCTGCGAGGGAGCAGACACCGGCTTCACAACCAGAGAAAACCTTTATCGGGTCACAGGCACCTTGGAGAATTCACGCACGGTACCTTCGGGGTCGCCGGAGCGTACCAGTGCTTCACCGATGAGGACCGCATCGGCACCGGCACCGGCGTAGGCGCGTACGTCCTCGATGCTGGCGACACCGGATTCGGCGACCTTGATGACAGAGCCGGGCAGGTGCGCTGCGAGGGATGCGTAGTGCTCGTTGTTGACTTCGAGGGTCTTGAGGTTGCGCACGTTGATGCCGACGATTTTGGCGCCGATGCGCTGGGCGACCTCGATTTCTTCGGGGGTGTGGGTTTCGACGAGGGCGTTCATGCCGAGCGATTCGGTGAGTTCGAGGAACTCGCGCAGGGTCTGCTCATCGAGGGCAGCAACAATCAGCAGAACCAGGTCGGCGCCGTGTGCTCGTGCCTCCCAGATCTGGTATTCGTCAACGGTGAAGTCCTTGCGGAGTACGGGGATGTTCACGGCGGCGCGCACAGCGTCCAGGTCGGCGAGGGAGCCGTTGAAGCGGCGCTGTTCGGTGAGTACCGAGATTGCAGCGGCGCCACCTGCTTCGTAGCGTGCGGCGAGCGCGGCGGGGTCGGGGATTTCGCCGAGCGCACCCTTGGAGGGTGAGGAGCGCTTCACCTCGGAGATAATGCGTGCGGTCGAGCCGTTGCCGCCGCCGGGTACTTCACCGCGTAGGGAGGCGAGCGCGTCGCGGGCGGGGGCGGCTGCGAGGGCGCGCTTCTTCATTTCTTCGAGGGGAACCTGCTGTACTCGGGCGGCGAGGTCTTCGCGGACGCCGACAATGATCTCGTCGAGAACGGTGCTCATGGTGTCTCCTTGGGTTACTTGGTGGCGTTGACGGCTGCGTCTGCGTCCAGGGGTGCCAGGCCGGAGGCGGTCAGCACGGCGCGCAGCGGGGCGGCGGACTTGTTGACGGTTTCGAGAGTTTCGGAGTCCGGGTTGGAGTCCATGACGAGGCCTGCACCTGCCTGTACGTAGGCGGTGTCTTCCTTGAGGACGGCGGTGCGGATGGCGATTGCCATGTCCATGTTGCCGGCGAAGTCGAAGTAGCCGCATACGCCGCCGTAGACGCCGCGGCGGGTGGGTTCGTATTCGTCGATGAGCTGCATGGCGCGCGGCTTGGGCGCGCCGGAGAGGGTGCCTGCCGGGAAGGCGACGCGCAGCACGTCGTAGGCACTGAACTGCGGGTCGAGTTCGGCGCTGACGGCGGAGGAAATGTGCATGATGTGGCTGAAACGCTCAATGATCATGAACTGGTCGACGGACACGGTGCCGGGCTTGGCGATGCGCGAGAGGTCGTTGCGTGCCAGGTCGACGAGCATGAGGTGTTCGGAGCGTTCCTTTTCATCGGCGAGCAGTTCCTCAGCGAGTGCGAGGTCTTCTTCGCGGGTTGCGCCGCGCGGGCGGGAACCGGCGATGGGGTGGGTGCTGGCGATTCCGTCCTTGAGGGTGACGAGCGCCTCCGGGGAGGAGCCGACAATGTGGAAGGGGGTGCCGTTGCTGTCTTCGAAGTTGAAGAGGTACATGTACGGCGAGGGGTTGGACTGGCGCAGTACACGGTACACGTCGAGTGCCTTGGCGTTGGTTTCGGCTTCGAATCGGCGTGAGAGCACAATCTGGAAGACATCGCCGTCGATGATGTTCTTCTTGGAACGGTCGATGGCGTCCTTGAAGCCCTGTTCGCTCCAGGTGAGGGTGACGTCTTCGCGGACCTTACGGTCAATGTCCGCCACGCCGGAGAGAGTGGAGGTGGTTGCGGTGGCGCCGCGCTGCAGGCGGCGGAGCATGCTGTGCAAACGCGCGACGGCGTCCTCGTAGGCGCCGTCAACGTTTTCGCTAGTGCCGTTGAAGTTGATGGCGTTGGCGACGAGCAGGACGGTGCCGTCCTTGTTGTCGTGGATTGCCATGTCGGAGACCATGTTGAGCGCGAATTCGGGCAGGTTCACGTCATCGGCGGGCGGGAAGGGCAGGTGTTCCCAGTGGCGTACGACGTCCCAGCCGAGGTAGCCGACCAGGCCGGAGGTGAGCGGCGGCAGGGTCGGGTCGGGTTCGGTGTAGAGCATCTGCAGGGTCTTTGCGATGGCTTCTACAGGGTCGCCGTCAACGGGTGCGCCGGCGGGGGTGCGTCCCTGCCAGTGGACTGCGCCGTCAACGGTGGTGAGGGTGGAGCGGGAGGACGCGCCGATGAAGGAGTAGCGGTCCCAGGCTGCGGATTCGCCTTCTGCGGAGATTTTGGCGGATTCGAGCAGGAAGGTGCCGTGGGCTGCTTCGACGGGTTCGCCCTGGTCGTTTTGGAGTACGAGGGATCGGTAGATGCCGATGGGGGTGAGTGAGTCGGCGAGGATTTTGATGTGTACGGGAATGACGCGGGTGCCGGCTGCGCGGGCGCGGAATTCTTCGAGGCTGGGGGTGATGGTGCCCAAATCCTGCATTGCTGTACTCCTTGGTGTTGGGTTGGGAGCGCGTCGGTGCGCTGTGTCCCTTAGCTACCGCGCGGGGTTTTTACCGGTATATGGGGTTTTACCGGTGCATGGGTTTTTACCGGTATATGGGGGTACCGGGACATATGTGCCGGTGTGTATCTCTCTGGCGCATACTTGCCAGATCCATAGACGCCCGATAATGCCTGATAAATCCCGGTAAGCCCGGTGCGCGGGTTGTTTCAGTTTAACCGGTACTGCGGCCCAGTTCCACGGTAAAGAGTCAATAGTTCTCTTCGTGAAACTGAGCCGCGTACCGTTCAGCCGTGTTAGTTGCTGAACTGCTTGAGAGTTGCTGCGGTCTGCAGTGCCGCTGCGGTCGCCTCGTAGCCCTTGTCTTCGTTGGAGCCTTCCAGGCCTGCACGGTCGAGTGCCTGCTGCTCGTTGTCGCAGGTGAGCACGCCGAAGCCGATGGGGCGGCCGGTCAGCACGGACACGTCGGTCAGGCCGTTGGTTGCGCCCTGGCAGACGTAGTCGAAGTGGGGGGTGCCGCCGCGGATGACCACGCCGAGCGCGACGATTGCGTCGAACTTCTCAGCGAGGCGGGTTGCTGCGACGGGCAGTTCGAAGGTGCCGGGAACGCGCACGAGGGTCGGCTCGATGCCTGCGTCGCGTGCTGCGCGCTGCGCACCGTCGATGAGGCCGTCCATGACCTGGGTGTGCCAGCTTGCCGCTACGATTGCGAGCTTGAAGCCCTTGTAGTCTTCGGGGTTGAGGGTGGTGTCTGCTGCGCCTACGCCGCTCATTGTGTTCTCCTTGTAGGTTTTGGGGTTTTTGAAAAATTAGGGGTTTGCAGGGGTGCCGCTACGCGCTTTTGAGCACGTGGCGCATGCGCTCACGCTTGGTCTGCAGGTAGTGTGCGTTCTCGACTCGGGCGGGAATTTCGTCCGGGATGAGTTCGGTGACTTGCAGGCCGAGGCTTTCGAGCGCCTCCTGCTTGGCGGGGTTGTTGGTCACGAGCCTCAGCTCGTTCACACCGAGTTCCTGCAGGATTAGCGCCGCCTGCGAGTAGTCGCGCATGTCGCCGTCCAGGCCGAGCGCCAGGTTCGCGTCGAGGGTGTCGAGCCCGGCATCCTGCAGTGCGTAGGCGCGGAGCTTGTTGACAAGGCCGATGCCGCGTCCTTCGTGGTTGCGCACGTAGATGAGGTACCCGCCGGTGCGGCCAATGATGCGCAGGCCGTTCTCCAGCTGGGGGCCGCAATCGCATCGGAAGGAACCGAAGATATCGCCGGTGGCGCATTCGGAGTGGATGCGCACCGCGGGCGCTCCCCCGTCCTCGGCGGGTACGGGGGTGCCGTCACGGTCGAGGGCGCGGGCGCTGATGTGCTCGGCACCGTCTGCGAATCGCCAGGCGCGCAGGCCGAACACACCCTGCGGGGTGGGTACGGCGACCTCTTCGGTGCTTTCGACCAGCAGCGGGCTGGGGTTGGGCACCATGTCGAGGGGGCTGACTCGGTAGCCTTCAGCGAGCTGGGAGGCGATGCGCAGGGATTCGGCGCTGAGCTCTTCAGCCTGCGCCTCAACCGACTCGACCAAGGTGTCCGCTGAGGGGGTGCCTGGCGTTGCCTGGGTGTTAGAGGTTTCGCTCATGCGTTCTCCTACGCCTTAGCTACGTACTTGATGAGGTCTTCGATAGAGATCATGGGCAGGTTGTGCTCGGTGGCGAAGGCGCGCAGTGCGTCGAAACGCATCATGGAGCCGTCGTCGTGCACGACCTCGGCGATAACGCCCACGCCAGACAGGCCCGCCGCGAGGGAGAGTTCCACTGCGGCTTCGGTGTGACCGGGGCGCTCCGCCACGCCGCCGTCAACGGCGCGCAGCGGGAAGATGTGGCCGGGGCGGGTGATGTCCGCCGGGGTCGAGGATGCATCCGCGAGGATCTGCACGGTGCGTGCGCGATCTGCCGCAGAGATGCCGGTGCTCACGCCGGATGCCGCATCGCAAGAGACGGTGTAGGCGGTGCCCTTGGGGTCTTCGTTGTTGGTGACCATGGGCGGCAGGTTCATCTCGTCGGCACGCTTGTTGCTCAGGGGTGCGCAGACCACGCCGGAGGTGTAGCGAATCATGAAGCCCATCAGCTCGGGGGTTGCGTGCTCGGCGGCGAAGATGATGTCGCCTTCGTTTTCGCGGTCTTCGTCGTCAACGACGACTACGGCGCGACCTGCTGCGATAGCGTCCACTGCCGTCTGCACGCTGTCGAGGACGCTTGCGGCGTCGGCGCGACGCGGCGCAACCTGCTCACCGGAGTGCGCAGAGTCAGCCTGGGGCACGCCTGCGAACGCGGTCAGACGCTGCACGTACTTAGCGAGTGCATCGGTCTCAAGGTTCACGCTGTCGCCAACCTTGAGGGCGCCGAGGTTGGTTGCTTTCAGGGTTTCGGGGATCAGGCCGACCTCGAACCATGCGGGGCTTTCGCCGGGCTCAGAAACGGCAGTGACGGTCAGGGACACGCCAGAAACAGCGATGGAGCCCTTCTCAGCGAGCAGGGGTGCCAGTTCGGTGGGCAGGTTGAAACGCAGGGTGCTCCACGCCTCGTGCGCGGTGATGGATGCGAGGGTACCGACCGCATCCACGTGGCCCTGCACGACGTGACCGTCGAGGCGGCCACCGGCGGGCAGGCAGCGCTCCAGGTTGACGGTGTCGCCGGGGTTCAGGTTGCCGAGGTTGGTGCGGCGCAGAGTCTCCCCCATCGCGTAGGCGCGGAACTGGCCGGGCTGCAGCTGGTCGAGGTCGATAGCGGTGAGGCATACACCGTTGACGGCGAGGGAGCCACCGTGTTCGAGGTCGGCGACGATGTCACCGGCGTTGAGGGTCAGGTAGGCTGCGTCGCTACCTTCGATGGGGGTGATGGATTCTACGGTGCCGAGGGCGCCAATGATTCCGGTAAACATGTGTGCTTTTCCTTTTCTCGCCGTGTCCGCCGGGGCGTCGTCGTTGAGGGCGACGGGCGGCGATGGTTTGTTCGTCGGTATAACTATACGTATTTTTCGAATATTCCCCGTGACGGGGAGCTTTTGTGCCAGCATGCGAACCAGCCGGCACAAACTAGCCGGGCGCAGACGGGGGTTCCTTGAGGTGCTACTCCCCCGCCCACACTCAACCCAGGCGGATGCTAGTCCAGCCGCGACTAGTCCAGCCTCGGCTAATCTAATCTCGGTTCGGGCGCGTGGCAGGCGTCCAGCTTCGGCAGGGTACGCCGCTCACCCGGTTCCTGCGCCGTTCCGCGAGGTGCCGGCACCAGATGCATTGCGGTGTCATTGCCGAGCACGCGCACCGCCGGGAACATGCCCAGGTCGTCCAGTTGCAGGCGCGGCGCCTGCGCGAGGGTGTCCACGAGCAGCCGGTACACGGCGCTCTTGCCCTGCCCCATGATCATGGGGGCGCGGTACCAGACCATCTCATCGATAAGGTCTTCACCGGCGAAGAGGCCAACCATGCCGGGGCCGCCCTCAATCATGAGGTGCCGCACCCCGCGGGCGTACAGCTCATCGAGCAGTTCGCGCGGGTCGTGGGTGAAGACCTGCAGGAAGTTCTGCGGGTCCGCCTCCACACCTTCGGGCGGGTTGAGGCCGCGCACGCGGTAGTTCTCGGTAATCTCGGTTTTACCCATGACCACGCGCAACGGCTGCTTCTCGAAGCGTTCCCCGTTGGCGTCGCGCGCGTCCAGGGTCGGGTCGTCCATGAGGGTGGTTCGGGTGCCGATCAGGACGGCGTCGGCGCGGTGACGAATCAGGTGCCCGTCAACGCGCGCGGCGGGGCCGGTAATCCACTTGCTCGTGCCATCAGCAGCCGCAATGAACCCGTCCAGGGTGGAGGCGCTCTTTGCGGTAATGAAGGGGCGGCGTTCGGCGGCGGCAATGAACCAGCGCTCGTTCAGCAGGTAGGATGCGTTCGCGAACTCCTCCATGGCGTGCACGGTGACGCCCTGCGAGCGCAGGTAGGCGGCGCCTCCGGCTGCGTTTTCGGTGTCGTCGCTGTAGGCGTAGTAGAGTTCGCTGATGCCCGCCTCGGCGACGGCGTGGGAGCAGGGGCCGGTGCGTCCGGTATGGTTGCAGGGCTCGAGGCTCACGTACATGCGGGCGCCGGTGAGGTCGGTTCCCGCGGCTCGGGCGGCGGCGAGGGCGTCGGCTTCGGCGTGCGGGGTGCCTGCGCCTCGGTGGTAGCCCACATGTAGCAGGTGCCCGTGCGCGTCAGTGATGACGGCGCCGACGAGGGGGTTCGCGCCGCGGATACCCTGGAGTGCCGCCTGCAGCGCCAGGGTCATGGCCTCTGCGTGGCTGAGCTCCTGCTCGGGGTCGGGCAGCTGGAGGGTGCGTGCGGCGGGCAGACCGGCGAGGTGACCGTACTCCGCGGCGGAGTAGTCCACATCGTTGCGCGGCGAAGATACGCTCGGGGCGACGGTTGCGGGCAGGTGCGCGCTCGCCAGCACCTGCAGCGAGGGGTTCTGCGGCATTTATGCACGACCCTTCTTCACGTCGGTTACCTCAACGGTCACGTCGGGGAACTGGGTCTGTACCCGAGTCTTCTGCGCCTCCAGGTTGCGGGTGCGCCACCAGACGAAGAAGCCGACCAGGGTGAAGCATCCGTAGAACACGTACATGAGCGAGGTTGCGTAGTAGCCTGCGCTCCACAGCAGCGGCACGCCGACCAGGTCGACGGCAACCCAGATGAGCCAGAATTCAACCCAGCCGCGCGCCATGCCGTAGGTGGCGAGCAGCGAGCCGGTAAAGATCCAGGCGTCGGACCAGACGGGTTCGTAGGAGCCGAGGGCGCGGAAGATGGGGGTGAGCAACAGGGTGCCTGCAACCATAGCGACGACCAGGCCTGCGCGTTCGGTGTTGGTAGCCCACTTGGGGATCACTGCGGCACCTTCGGAGGCGTCACCACCGGCGGCGCGGGTTGCACGCCAACGATGCCAGCCCCAGATGGACACGGCAATAAACATGATCTGGCGGCCTGCCTGGCCGAGCATGGTGACGGGGTGCGGGCTGCCGACGAGGGCGCCCAGGAAGACGGTGAGGAGCAGCAGGTTGCCGAGAATGCCGACGGGCCACGCCCATACTTTGCGTCGCATTCCGCCGAGCGCCGATGCCAGGCCGAATGCGTTTCCGAGAACTTCGCGCACGAGGAGGGACTGATCCCCCACGTGAATTTGTGCGTCGAAGAGCCACCGCAAGATGTCCATTGTTTCTTTCCTCTCTGAGTTGGACCGTGTGTCGGATGCGCTGGGTGCGCATCTGCGGCGGCTCCGGGGAGAGGAACAGAAAAGGGCGGCTACCGCGGGCATCTTATGGGGTGCCCGATTTATGGGATGGCCGGTATCCGTGGTGAGGCGGGAGCGGCGATTCAGCCAACCGTGGCTGAAAACCGTGGCTGAAATCAGAGACTGCGATCGAGGGGAATAACGTACCGGCACCTACGAAAGGTGCCTCTCCCCTGCTACACAGAAAGCTGATGCTCTCTGAAACAACTGCGTTGGGTGCGCGATGCAAGCTGTCCCAAGGTTTCTCGGGCGGCTCGACAGAGTGCGCTCCTGCCTTTTTCTGCTCGTGCTACCTTCCATCCAGACTGTACTGTCGGCACCGGATTTTCACCGGTTCGGCCTCTCTTGCGGGCGGGCTTCTCTAGCGGAGTCTTGCATCCTGTGCGGATGCGAAGATTCGTACGATTTTTGCCTGCCTGCGAGAGTGGTTCGCGGGCTGTGACCGCCGGTTCGGAATTTCACCGACCCCGGAGCACGATGTTGATACTGATTATGCCACAGCGCACGCAGGGGGTTTAATTTGTTTTCTCTGGGATAACTTCCGTGACAAGATGACGTTTTATGACTGTACTCTCAGCGCGCCTTCAAGACCCTCTCAACAAGCCCTCGCGGTAGTCACTTGCGGGACCGTTTTGGAACCCGATTCTTCAAGTTTTCGGGGATGATTTATCACGGTTTCATAACGGTGGAGAGCGCCAAACAGACCAAAGAGTTATGAGGGCCTCCAGGGGGCTACTCAGAGCACATTGAACACCCGTCAATACCTTTATGACAAGGAATTATAACAATAAGGTTAAATTATTGGTTTAAGGTTTACTCCAGGGGTGATTTAAGGTTATTCTTATCTACAGGAGCTCCCATCACCGATAAACCGGTTCCGTTGAGAGCAACATGATTCGGACCATCCGAGCACTCACATCAAACCCTTAAGCTTCTGCCATTTGAAGCTGGAAAACTGGCCTGCGGACTGCATTCCTGAGGATGGTTTTCACGCAACATCTGCGCGTACTGGATTGCGCAGTATTGCGGCACACGATGTTGATGTGCTTCACCATCGGGAGGCAACCACACCGAATTGTTTTCTCAACGGAACCGGCGTGGGAGCTCTTCCGAATAAACTTCCGGAAGATCGCATGACGTGCGCCTTTGTATACCTGTACGAGGGGGCGTTGTGCGTGTCAAACGGTCATAAGCTCCCGTTCTTCTGTCGTCGCCTACCGTGGTGCGCGATGGAGGTTACGGGAACCTTGCGGGATGGTTGATCCCGCGCGCTCTGCATTGTCTTGTGGAGTGTGGTGTGTTTGGGTGGCGTATTCGCAGTGCCGGAGCGAATACGCCACCCGTTTTTAACGTGTAAAACCCTGCCCACCCCAAACTCAGGCGAGCTGCACACGAAACTCAGCCCCAGACCAGCCTCATATACCCCAGACTGAGGCAAGCTAGCCTGAGAAGGAAACCCCGTACCAAGCCACCTATATTTCCCTACCTCAAGGGGATAGGCGACCTAGAGGGCGTGTACCGGACACGCAAAGCGGGGGCTCCGTCCTCAAGGCGCCCCAGCGCCGCAGAGGGGGCACTCCCCCGCGAGCGTGAACCGGTATGCCGCTCTCTCAAACGCAAAGGTCGCCCGCGATAGTTACCTATCACGGGCGACCCTATTTGTTACCAAGCCTATAGGGGCGCAGTCGGGAATGCATAGCGGGGGCTCCGTCCTCGAAGCGCCCCCAGG
>NZ_KV807678.1:80626-104393 GCF_001812085.1 Rothia sp. HMSC065C12 | reverse complement strand
CCCCAGGCGCTGAAGAGGGGGCACTCCCCCGCTAGCATTGTCCGACGTGCCCTTCCTATGAGGCTGTCGAAGAGTTTTAGTCCTCTACTGAGCGGAATGCTACAACCGCGTTGTGGCCGCCGAAACCGAAGGAGTTCGACAGTGCCACAATCTCACCGGCGGGCAGCTCGCGTGCCTCGGTCACCACGTCCAGGTCAATCTGGGGGTCCTTGTTGTCCAGGTTGATGGTGCAGGGTGCGGTGCGGTGGTGCAGTGCCAGTACGGTGAGTACGGCTTCGAGTGCGCCCGCGCCGCCGAGCAGGTGGCCGGTCATGGACTTGGTTGCGGAGACGGCAATGTTCTTGGTGTGCTCGCCGAAGGTTTCGTGCATTGCGGTTGCTTCGGGCAGGTCACCGGCGGGGGTGCTGGTGGCGTGCGCGTTGATGTGCACGACGGTCTTCGGGTCGATGTTGCCGTCTTCGAGGGCTTCGCGCAGTGCACGGGTTGCGCCGAGTGCTGCAGGGTCCGGTGCGGTGATGTGGTAGGAGTCGGCGGATACGCCGGTGCCTGCCAGTTCCGCGTAGACGCGTGCGCCGCGTGCCTTGGCGTGCTCTTCGGATTCGAGGATGAGCGCTGCTGCGCCTTCACCCATGACGAAGCCGTCGCGGTCGACGTCGTAGGGGCGGGATGCCTTTTCGGGTTCGTCGTTGCGGGAGGAGAGTGCCTGCATCTTGGCGAATGCTGCCATGGGAAGCGGGTGGATTGCCGCTTCGGCACCGCCGACGATGACGACGTCCGCCTTGCCACTGCGGATCATTTCAGCACCGAGCTGCATGGCTTCGGTGGAGGATGCGCATGCGGAGACGACGGTCTGTGCTGCGGCGCGTGCCTTGAGGTTCATGGAGACGGCTGCTGCGTTGCCGTTGGGCATGAGCATGGGAACGGTCATGGGGAGGACGCGGCGGGGGCCCTTTTCGCGGAGGGTGTCCCATGCGTCGAGGAGGGTCCACACGCCACCGATGCCGGTGCCGAAGGCTACGCCGGTGCGTTCGGGGTCGACTTCTTCTGCGGATTCGGCGTCGGGGCCGGAGAATCCTGCGTCTTCCCATGCTTCGCGTGCGGCGATGAGGGCGAGCTGGCCCGAGGGATCCAGGCGCTTTGCTTCTACCTTGGTGAGGCGGCCGGATTCGAGGGCGGGCACGGCGAGCTGGCCTGCAATGTATACGGGCAGGTCGTATTTCTTGACCCAGGGGTGGTCGAGGGTGGATACACCAGATACGCCCTTGGTTGCGTTTTCCCAGGTGGTGGGGACGTCGCCGCCAATGGGGGTGGTCGCGCCGAGGCCGGTCACCAGCACTTTTCGAGACATTGTGGCACTTTCTCTTCGGTGGTCGATTTGGTGGTTTATCCGGTGGTGTGTGGATAAAAACCTGTTGGGCCCGGGGTTTACAATGGGCGTTTTCACGCCGTGGAGAGTGCAGTCATCGCACCCTGCGTGTTCCCGGGAGTGTGTTGGATTGAAAGCTGAGTGAATAGCGATGCGGCGCGGGCCGGTGAGAGCCCGCGCCGCCTCGTTATTGGTTATAGCTTAGGCAGCGTTCGCGATGAACTCGACTGCGTCGCCAACGGTCTTGAGGTTCTTGACCTCTTCGTCCGGGATGGTCACCTCGAACTTCTCCTCAGCGTTCACGACGATGGTCATCATCGAGATGGAGTCGATGTCCAGGTCCTCGGTGAAGGACTTGTCCAGCTGAACGTCCTCAACCTCAACGCCGGTCTCTTCGTTAACGATTTCTGCCAGACCTGCGAGGATCTCTTCCTTGTTAGCCATTCAGGGGCTCCTTTGTTTTTTCGATGGTCATCGCACCCGCCGGGTGGGGGTACGCGTGCATTACCGAGTTTATCGTGTCTGCGTGGTGTACGCATGCGTCAACTCGGAGTTTGTGGAGATGCTTTCCCGCTTTATTTTCTTTCTCGCGCACCGGCGCTGTGCCGGTCGTGAGGTGCGGGCGAGCATCGGGCTTCGGTGGTTTCCTTAGGGAAGGACGACTACCTGAGCTGCGAATGCCAGGCCGGCACCGAAACCAATCTGCAGGGCGAACTTGCCGGAGAGTTCCGGGTTCTCCTTGAGCAGGCGGTGCGCGGCGAGGGGGACCGATGCGGCGGAGGTGTTACCGGCATCGACGATGTCGCGTGCCACTGCCACCGTGTCGGGAAGTTTGAGGGTCTTGACCATCTGGTCAATGATGCGGGCGTTTGCCTGGTGCGGGATGAGCGCGCCGAGCTCGTCGGGGGTGATACCGGCGGTTTCGAGTGCCTGCTTGGCGACCTTCGCCATTTCCCATACTGCCCAGCGGAAGACGGAGGGGCCGTCCTGACGCAGGGTGGGCCAGATCTTTTCGCCTTCTTCGACGGGGTTTGCGACGAAGTCGCGGTTGCGGATGTCCAGCAGGGAGTGGGTCATGCCGACGGTGCCCCAGCGGGAGCCGTCCGAACCCCATACGGTCGGGGCAATGCCGGGTTCGTCGGAGACGCCTACGACTGCTGCGCCTGCGCCGTCGCCGAGCAGGAAGGAGATGGTGCGTTCGGTGTTGTCGATGAAGTCGGAGAGCTTCTCAACGCCGATGACCAGCACGTGTTTTGCGGTGCCGGCGCGGACGAGGGCGTCTGCCTGGGCGATGCCGTAGCAGAAACCTGCACACGCTGCGGAGATGTCGTATGCGGGGCACTTGGAGCCGATTGCGTCGGCGACCAGGGTTGCCAGGGAGGGGGTTGCGTAGGGGTGCGAGATGGTCGAGATGATGACCGCCTCAATGTCCTCACCGGCTACACCGGATGCTTCGAGGGCGTCCTTGGCGGCACCGATGGCAAGGTCGGTTACCGACTGGTTTTCGCTGGCGCGGTGGCGGGTTGCGATGCCGGTGCGCTGCTTGATCCACTCGTCGGAGGAGTCGATTGCCTCAACGATGTCGTCGTTGGGGACGATGACCTCGCCGCGGGCTGCGCCGTAACCGAGGATGCGGGAGTAGCGGTTGATTTCGTACTGCTTGAGGGTAGTCACGTATTCAATCCTTAGTGCTGATGCTCGCAAGACACTGTGTGCCTTGCAGGTCTAAAGTGCATGTCTAGTGTGAAGGGTTCCCAGCGCGGGGAGGGCGGGGTGCTCTCCCCCGGCGTTTAACCCTTCAGCGAGGCGAGGTCCTCGGGGGTGTTGATGGAGGTGCCGGGCACGCCGCGCATCGCGCGCTTTGCCAGGCCGATCAGGGTGCCTGCGGGAGCGACCTCAATAATGCCGGCGACCTCACGCTCAAGCAGGGTTGCCATGCACAGATCCCAGCGGACGGGGCTGGTGACCTGGGAGACGAGGGTCTTGACGAACTCTTCACCGGATGCCACGGCGGAACCGTCGCGGTTGGTCAGCAGTGCAGAGGTCGGGTCGGAGACCTGCAGGGATGCGGCGAACTCTTCCAGTGCGGGCACGGCGGGTGCCATTGCCTCGGTGTGGAATGCGCCAGCGACCTTCAGGGGGATGACGCGAGCGCGTGCGGGCGGGTTCGCGGCGAATGCTTCGATGGCGGGGATGGGGCCTGCGGCTACGATTTGGCCGCCGCCATTGGAGTTTGCTGCGACGAGGCCTGCTGCGTCGATGGCTTCGCGGACGTTTTCTTCAACGCCGCCGAGTACTGCAGCCATGCCGGTCGGGGAGGCGGCTGCCGCCTCCGCCATGCCGTTAGCGCGCACGCGCACGAAACGCATTGCGTCTTCGTCGCTGAGTACGCCTGCGAGGGCTGCTGCGGTGATTTCGCCGACGGAGTGGCCCGCGAAGATGAGCTCTTCACCGTCGAGTTCGCGCAGTGCGAGGCGACCGGTGACGATGCCTGCAGCCACGATGAGGGGCTGGGCGATTGCGGTGTCCTTGATGGTTTCTTCTTCGGCTTCGGTGCCGTAGTGAATCAGGTCGATGCCTGCCGCTTCAGAGAGTCGTTCCAGGTGCTCACGCACACCTTCAATCTCGAGCCAGGGGCTCAGGAAGCCCTTCTTCTGGGAGCCCTGTCCGGGGCAAACGAGTGCGCGCATGCGGTGCGACCTTTCTGGTTTTTAGTACTCGTACGCGGTGCCATTATAGAGACGGAGACCACGGTTAGTCTGTTACCTATGCTACCTTGTTCAGCCGCCCTGTATAAACATCACTGTGCAGAAACTTTGGGCTGCGCGGGATATTTAGGCAGACATTGAACAGTGTATAGCTTAGATTGAACTCGTCCATTCGTACAACCCGAACGGGCAAGGTTCAAATAGAGAGACAGCTAATTTTCGGGGTGTCACCCCTATGCTCGCGGATGCGCCCGCGCGTACGTCTCCGCCAGACGCTTCATCGACACGTGCGTGTAAATCTGCGTGGTCGCCAACGACGAATGCCCCAGAAGCTCCTGCACCGAACGAATATCGGCGCCACCATCCACCAGGTGAGTTGCCGCCGAATGACGCAAAACGTGCGCGCCCGACGCCTGAGTGTTCTCCACCGTGCGCAGCAGGCGGGTCAGGTCCTCACGAATCTGGCGGGTATTCGCACGCCCGCCCCGAGGGCCAATAAACAGCGCCGTCACGCCCTGCGCACCCTCCGGAATCCACTGCGGACGACCATAGGACACCCAACGATTCAACGCCTTAAGCGCCGGGGTACCCAGCGGCACCACGCGCTCCTTATTGCCCTTACCCAGCACGCGCACCGTCTTATTCGCCCGGTCCACGCTCTGCAAATCCAGGCCGGTCAGCTCAGAAATACGCATGCCCGAGGCGTACAGAACCTCAACCACGGCTTCCAGGCGCAGCAGGCGCGCATCCCGAGGATCCTGCGCCCGACGCTCCTGCAGGGTAGTCAGCAGCTGGTTCATCTGCTCACGGCTCAGCACCGGCGGCAGGTGATTCTCCCGCTTGGGGGTGCGCATACCGCGGGTCGGGTTGGCCTGCACCAGCTCCTCCTCCTGAGCCCAGGTGAAGAACGTGCGCAGGGTCGAACCGCGGCGCGCCACCGTAGAACGAGCCGCCTGCCGCAGATGTAGTGAACCCAACCACTCACGAATCAGGGACGCATCAATGCTGTCCAGATGCCGCACACCGCGGCGCGCCATATAGCCGAAGAAGCCCTCCAAATCGGAGATATACGAGCGGATTGTCTCTTCGGAACGGTGCTTCTCATAGCGCAGAAAACGCTCAAAACGGTCCAGGACGGGACGGAATACCTCGCCGGAAACACCCAGCGCAGAATCGGGCAGAGTAGAGCTCTCTACTTGCTCCGGCGCAAGCGTGCGGGTGTAGGTCACCGGCAGGGTCGTGGAGGGAGCCTCATCCCGGTACTCCTCGCGGTTCTCGTTCCGGTTTTCAGTCCATTTTTCGGGATGGTGGGTGGGGGTCATGCGTCCCTCCTTTCGTGTGTTCTCGATGCGCCTATCGATGATGCGGCGTCAGGGGTAGGCTCCATACCAGTGCGCGCAAGCCTACCCCAATTGTAGAGAGGTTCCGAGCTCTCTACGTGCCGCCCGTCATGACCGACCGCAGTAACCCGCTACTGCCGGGATGTTCACTACGGGCGTTCAGCCGGGGTTTTCAGCGAGGTGCGCAGCAGGGGCTCTTCTACGCCGCGGCATCCGGGCGGACCTTTCTCCAGCTCGTTCCACTGCTCTCCGCCAGACCGCAGCGACCCAGGTGGAACAGGTCAGCCATCACGTCGCGAGCGTTCAACCCGAGAGCTGCGGCAATCTCGTCCACGCCGCGGTAGGAGCGCGGGCTCAAATCGTCCCACACCCTACCCTGTCGTTCGGTCAGCTCATCCAGCGCGCTGGAGGAAGCAACCTGATCCCATTCGCTCTCGTGCTCGGTGCCCAGCTCGAACCCTGCGGCGGCATCGTACTCGAGGATGTCCGCGGCCTCGGTGAGTGTTTGCGCTAGTCCATCGCGTAGCAGACGATTCGTGCCCACCGAGTTCGGCGAATTAATCTGCCCCGGAACCGCCCAGAGGGTACGCCCAATCTCCATCGCGTGACGGGCCGTGTTCAGGGCACCGGAACGCCAGCGCGCCTCCACCACAATGGTGTGCCGCGCCAACGCTGCAATCAGGCGGTTACGCTCCAGAAAACGCCAACGCGTCGGGGTGTTGCCCACGCTCACCTCGCTCATAATGAGCCCGCGGTCAACAATCATGTTCAGCGCATCCGAGTTCTGCGCTGGGTACAGCCGATCCAGCCCACCCGCCATGAAGGCGATGGTCGGCAGGTCACTACCCTGCTGGGTCAGCGCCGCCCGATGCGCCGCAATATCGATGCCCATCGCACCGCCAGAAATCACCGTGTACCCGCGGCGTGCCAGCTCGGCGGCAAGGTGGGTCGTCGCCTCCGTACCGTAGATGCTCGGGTCACGTGAACCAACCAGCGCCACGCTCGGAGCAGAGGCCACATCCAGCAGGTGCCGCGAATCGCCTCGGCACCACAGCCCGTACGGTCGAGCGGGCCCCAAATCGTTCAGCTGCGGCGGCCACAGCGGATCGGCGGGAGTGACCAGCCACGCCCCGCAGGTTGCCGCCATGTGTGCCTCCGCGTTCAGGGTGCGTTCCATGCGGCGGTTCCAGCGCAGGCGGCGGGTCGCGAGCGCCTTGCCGAACTTATCACGGCTCATCTGATGCTCACCCGGCGTGTAGTAGCCATTCGCGCTGGAAAACAGGGCGGACTCCCCCGCCGCGGCCGCACCCACCGAGCGCAGAAATTCGCTGAGCTGCGTATCCGGTTCGCCGTGCTCCCAGGTGTGCTCATCGGGGATGTGTCCGGTCAGCAGGTAGTGCAGGGTCAGCGGCGCTCCCAGGGTGGTGAGGGATTCGACCACGAGCTCATCGGCGGGTTCGGCGTAGCGCATCAGCTGGGCGGTGCAGCAGCGGATGTACTCGCGGCACGCCGCCTCAAGCTGCTCCGCGCTGAGGGCGGGATTGAACAGGGGTGCTGGATTGAGCAGGGGTACTGGATTGGACAACGGCGCGGGGTCAGAACTGCTGGAGGCTGTGCCCGCCGAAGCTTCGGGGTGCACACCCTGTAGCGCCTCGCTCTGTAGCCGCTCCCCCGGTTGTTGCTCCCCCGACTGTTTCTCCTGGCTCAGGTCCTGCAGGTTCATCTGTTCCAGGTACACCGGGTTCAGGCAGGAGATGAGGAACCCCGGCAACCGCGCCGCGTTATAGGGGCTCGGCGAAGGCTCCTGCCCCAGCGACAGAATATGCGCCACCCTCTCATGCACCAGGGCGTGCGCATCCAGAGTGCGGCCTGGCAGGCGGATCTGCAGTTCCTCCTGAACAAAACCCTCCGCCGCGCGCTCTTCTGGCACATACTCTTCAGGCATGCTCACTTCTGGCACACGCTCTTCCGGCGCTGTTTCTCTCAGCCCATTTTCTTTCAATTCAGCCTCTTCAGCTCGTTTTTTGAGCTTCTTCTCACCCATGATGTTCTTCTCCTCTCGTGAGTGATTCCTTCTATAAACCGGCACGCTATGTCCACTGTCCCTATTTCAGCTGGCACATTATTTCAATTGCCCCTGCTGCCGCAGAAAAAGCGCCACATCCAGGTGCTCCCGGCTCGGGTAGGCGGCGCCCTCCAAATCGGCGAGGGTCCAGGCTATACGCAGCACCCGGTCGTAACCGCGAGCCGTCAGCGTTCCGCGGTCCACGGCGGCGTTCAGCTCGCCGGTGAGCTTCGCATCCAGACGCAACGGACCGCGCAGAATCTTGCCGTTCATCTCCGCATTCGTCTTCAACCCGTACGGCTCCAGACGCTCCCGCTGAGCCTGCCGCGCCGCCATGACGCGCTCACGGATCTGCTCCGAACTCTCGTTCACCTGACCGCCCGCAAGCTCCGTGGAGGACACCTTCGGAACCGTCACATTCACGTCAATGCGGTCCACCAGCGGGCCGGACAGCCGCCCAAAATAGGCGCGACGCTCACGCGGAGCACACGTACACTCCGTACCGGTGCCCACGTTCATGCCGCAGGGGCACGGGTTCGCCGCCAAGATCAGCTGAAAACGCGCCGGGTACGTCGCCGACGCACTCGAACGGTCCAGGGTCACGGTCCCCGACTCCAGGGGCTGACGGAGCGAATCGAGCACCGTGCGTTTGAACTCCGGCGCCTCGTCCAGAAAGAGCACGCCGCGGTGCGCTTTAGACACACAACCGGGGCGTGGAATGCCGCTGCCGCCACCCAGAATCGCCGGCGCGGAGGCGCTATGATGCGGCGCCTCAAACGGCGGCTGACGCACCAGCTCGCTCAGGTGCTCCCCCGCCGAGCAGAGGGAACGGATCGCGGTCACCTCCATCGCGGCATCGTTGTCGAGGGTCGGCAGGATGCTCGGCAGGCGCTCCGCCAGCATGGTTTTACCCGAACCGGGCGGGCCGGTCAGCAGCATGTGGTGGCTACCCGCGGCGGCAATTTCCAGGGCGAAACGACCCTGCGACTGACCGGCAACATCGCTCATATCCGAGGGAATTTCAGCCGGTTTCACCGCCGGGGCGCTCGCCTCCGTCTGCGGGGCGGGCGGGTAGGTCAGCTTCTGACTCTCAGCGCCGAGAGCGGCAAAGACCTCCGCCAGGCAGCGGAAACCGCTCACCTGCGCGCCGGGAATGAGCGCCGCCTCCTCAGCGTTTTCGGCGGGCACAATCACGCGGTGGTGACCGGCATCCACGGCTGCTTTGACCGCGGGCAGGATGCCCGGCACGGGACGTAGCGTTCCGTCCAGTCCCAGCTCGCCCAGGAAGACGCTATCGCCGCTGGGATGCAGTTTCTTCTCCGCCTGCAACGCCGCAACCACAATGGCAAGGTCGAACGCCGAGCCGCGCTTGGGTAGGGTCGCGGGGGTCAGGTTCACGGTGAGCCGGTGCTGAGTGAGGGTGATGCCGGTGTTCTTCGCCGCGGAGCGCACACGCTCTTTAGATTCGTTGAGGGCGGTATCGGGCAGTCCCAGCAGCACGAAGCCGGGTAGGCCCTGCGAGATGTCAGCCTCGACGTCAACAATATGCCCGCGCAAGCCAACCAGCGCCACGGAATAGGTGCGTGCGAATCCCATTACGCCACCGCCTTCAGATGCTCGAAGGTGAAGGTTTCGCAGGTTCCGGTCACCGCAATTGCGTCAATGCGAAAGCGCGGAAAATCCAGGTTCTCGCGCAGGCGGCACCAGAGAATCGCCAGCGAGCGCGTGCGACGCGCCTTATCGCGGTCAATGGACGCGAACGGGTGCCCAAAGTCTTCGCTGCTGCGGGTCTTGACCTCAACGAAAACCAGTTCGTCCTCGGGGTCAATGGCGATCAGGTCGAGCTCGCCGCGGATCTGTTCGTGTTCCAGCCCGGCGGGCGGTCGCCAATTCCTCTCCAGAATGCGGTAGCCGTTCGCTTCCAGGATGCGGGCGGTCAGCTCCTCGCCCCACCTGCCGACGCTGTGGGCGCGAGGCGGGGTTCGCTGGAGCTGGGTTCGCGGAGGCTGGGTGCTCTGGAGCAGGGGTCTGTTGGGTGCGCTTCGGGTTGCGGCGCGGGCTGTTATTCGGGCTGTTGTCATGGGTCTCTCCCCCGGTAGATAGCGGTAGTGCTTCTACTGTGCCCGCCGCGCGCGTGCCCGAATGCGGTTAACGAAAAACTGTGGATAACCTCGGCTCCCAGAAGGAATTAGAGGTTATCCACAGTCGGTTATTTGAAATTTTGGGGTATATTTTTCAAAAACACCGCTCGGGTGTCGAATCGACGCGTCATATTCGCGCAGGTTCGCCGCCTGGTTCTGCGCGCACTTTCATCACTCAGTCCCGCCGCATTCCAATCACCCGGCACCGGCGCGCCTACCCGTGCTTACCCCCGGCAAGGCGGTAAATCAGGCGTGAGCTAGGCGTTAAAGTCCGGCATTTCCGGCACGGTGAACTCCTGGTTGGGCAGACGCTCCTCCACGTTCACATCACGCACCGAGTAGGCGTGCACCTTCTTCACAAAGCGGTTGGAGCGGAATACATCCCACACCCACACGTCGCTCATGCTCACCTCAAAGTAGAGGGTGCCGTCCTGCACGTGCGGGGTGACGTCCACCTGGTTCGCCAGGTAGAAGCGTCGGTCGGTTTCTACCGCGTAGCTAAAGAGCGACATGACGTCTTTGTATTCGCGGTAGAGTGCCATTTGGGCGTCGGTCTCGTAGTTTTCGAGGTCTTCTGCGCTCACTACTCTTCCTTTCCTGGACTTTTGTAGTACTGATTCAGCGGTGGCACGTTAGGCTTTCGCGGCCTTCCGAGGCGCGGTTTTCAGGAATACCACACGCCCTAGCCGCGCTGTGCCGCAGCGGCCTCAATCTGCTCGGCGGTCGCCGGAAGCGACCATGACAGTCGATGCTGCGGGCTGGGGCCCTGCACGCTAATCGCCTCGCGGTGAGCGGCAGATCCGTAGCCCTTGTTCTTTGCCCAGCCGTACCCCGGGTAGCGGGTATCCAGCTGAACCATCAGCTCGTCACGTTCCACCTTCGCAACCACCGATGCGGCGGCGATGGAGGCACACTTGTAGTCACCCTTAATGACCATGGTCACCGGCATCTGCGCGGGCTCATCTGCACCGCCTGCGCCTTCCCACGCTTGGGCGAGCAGTTCGTTGTAGTGTGCCTGCGCCGGGTCCGGTGCCAGCGCACTGAACAGGTCCTCCTGCGGAGGGGTGAACCAGTCGTGCTTACCGTCCAGCAGGGCGGCGTCGGCACGGTATCCGCGGCGCGCCAGCTCGGCGAGCGCACGCTGGGCGGCAAGCCTCAGCGAGAGGGTCATGCCGAGCCGGTCAATATCTGCCGGTTCCACGTGCCCGACCGCCACGGCGCACCACTGGCGGATTTCGGGAACCATGGATTCGCGGCGTGCCGGTGAGAGCGCCTTGGAGTCGATCAGCCCGCCCACCTCGAGGGTGGCGTCCGGGGTGAGGATTGCGACGCCCACGGTGACCGGGCCCGCCATGGAGCCGCGGCCTACCTCGTCGATTCCGGCAACTGTGCGGGCGCCGGAGGCGAAGAGCTGTTGCTCGTACTCGAGGTCGGCGGCGGGCGGGGTTGTCTTCGCGGGCTTAGCTTGAGTGGGTTTCGCTGCGCTCTTCTGGGCACTCACCTTCATTGCCACGCTCGCTTATTCGCTCGGGGTGGAGGTCGGTGCGGGAATCGAGGAGAACACCGAGCTCTGATCCTGCAGCAGACCGAAGTGGTTCAGCGGCCACGCCACCACGAACACATTACCCTGCACGTCATCCTTGGAGATGAACGCGGTGCCGTCGCTAATGTGGTAGCGGGAGTCGGCGGAGTTGCTGCGGTGGTCACCCATCACGAAGTACTTGCCGGCGGGCACGGTCACCTTAAACGCCAGCTCGGAGGGCGGGTTGCCCGGGTACAGGTACGGTTCGGTAATCTCTACACCGTTGACCTTGATTTTGCCGTTGCCGTCGCTCTCGACCACGTCACCGGGAGTACCGATAACGCGCTTGACCAGGAAGTTCGAGGAAGTATCCGGCAGAATACCCGCGAAGGACAGGGCGTCCTTGAGCGGACTGCTGGTCTTCTGGGTGGAGGGAATCCAGCCCTGAGAGTCCTTGAAGACGATGACATCGCCGCGCTTAGGCTCGCTAAAGTAGGAGCCCGCCACGTTAATGAACACGCGGTCGTTGACCTGCAGGGTCTGCTCCATGGAGCCGGAAGGAATGTAGAAGCCGCGCAGCAGGAAGGTCTTGACCAGGAATGCGATGACCAGCGCGTACAGGATGACGGTGCCGCCTTCGCGTGCCTGCACCCAGAGCCATTCGCCGAGGCGGCCTTCTTCCTGCGCCTGGGAGTAGGTCAGCTCTGCCTGTTCGGCGCGCTTTGCCTTGCGGCGTTCCTTGGGGGTCATTTCGGAGAAGTCCTTGGTGGTTTCCACGTCTGCGGCACTCTCCTCATCTGCGATAGTCTCCTCGTTTGCGGTTTCTTCGCGCTTAGTGTTCTTTGCGGCGGAAGAAGTCGCGACGGCGGCATCTGCGGAGACGGCGCTCGCCTCGGCGCTAGCTACCACCTCGTGATCACGCTCAGATGCACCCTTGGTGTCGCTTTCGGTCACCTCAGCAGCGCTCGCGGATGCCACCCAGGGGGTAGCCTTCTCGGTTGCAACCTTTTCAGCACCATCATTCTCTGCGGCGCTCTTTTCTGCAGCAGCCTTGTCGGCGGCGAGGCGCGCGAAGTATTCTTCCATTTCGCGGCGCTCGCGGCGGCTTTGAGGCTGGTATCCCTCAGGGAAGGGGCTGGTGTTCGCAGTGTTCTTGTCGTCTGCCATGCTGGAGTGAGCCTTTCGTTTGAGAGATACCTAGCTCGAGTGAAACGGTACCTAGCTATTGTATCGAGAGTGTTTGCGCTCTTGGGCTTTTATTTTCTGAGAGCGGCAAGGTTCTCAGAAAGCGGGGTCAAAGCGGGGTCTCAGAATATGCAAAAACCGCTCCTCTCCCGCGGAATGCGGTTGGGGAGCGGTTTGCAACAGAATTCTGTATCTATAAAGATTAGAACTCGCGCTTCTCGCGGATACGAGCAGCCTTACCGTGGCGGTCGCGCATGTAGTACAGCTTTGCACGACGGACGTCACCGCGGGTCACAACCTCGATCTTCTCGATGGAGGGAGAGTGAACGGGGAAGGTACGCTCAACACCAACGCCGAAGGAAACCTTGCGGACGGTGAAGGTCTCGCGAACGCCTGCACCCTGGCGGCCAACGACGAAGCCCTTGAAGACCTGGATACGGTGGTTCTTACCTTCAACGATCTTAACGTGAACGTTCAGGGTGTCACCGGGGCCGAATGCGGGGACGTCGTCACGGAGGGACTTCTTGTCGAGGAAGTCAAGAGTCTGCATAGTTGTAGATCTCCAGAGTCATCTGCCGCAGGTCAAATAGACTCAGATTGCTCTGCCCCACTGCGGGACAGAAAACTTGATGCTTCGGACAGGATTGGTGCCCGAAGGTTGACATCGTTGGTCGCTCTTCCCCCTGCGGCAGGGGCGTGCCCGATGTCAACACAATGCTCCATTATCCCAATGCGCCCGCGTTTATGCAAGCATCCGGGGAGCACTTTTAGAAGGGGGGTTCGTCACTCTGCGCTCCCCCGCTCTGGGATGCGCCGTCCTGTACCGGAGCGCCCGGAGCGGTCATGCCCGGCGCCTCCGGGTTCTGCTGGGGTGCGTACTGAGGTGCTTCCTGCGGCGGCGCGTACTGCTGCGGCGCACCCGGCATACCCTGCTGAGGTGCGCCCTGCAGGGAGCCTTCGTTGACCGTGCGCTTCTCCACGGTGCGGGCGAAGGTGCTCGTACCGTAGTTCAGGTCGTGACCGATGCCGAAGGCATCCACTTCTACCGTGGTGCCCTGCGTGCCGTCTTCGCGGTTCCAGCGGCTAATGCGCTGGCGGCCACTCACGACCAGCGGCTGCCCCTTCTCAATGGAGGTGGCAATGTTCTGGGCGAGGCGACGGTAGGCTTTCACGGTGTACCAGTTGGTGGTGCCTTCTTTCCAGGTGCCGGTAGCATCCTGCCAGCGAGGGGTACTGGCGAGGCGAAAGTTCACGACGGGCACCCCGTTGGGCAGGGTGCTCAGTGCCGGGTCGGAGGCGGTGAATCCGCGGATCAGGATGGTGTCGCTCATGGTTTCTCCTTAGAAACTAGTGGGTGGGTTCCTTCACCTTGCCAGGGCTGACCCGCTCCTGCACCCGGTGGTTACCGCTTCTGTGGATAACCTCGCGTTTTGCGGTTTTGGGCACCGCCTGTGGATAGAGTTTTTGAACTTTTCACCCCGTTTTTTCAAAAATCGCCTGCGGGCAACGCATTCCCTGCAGAAATATGACGACTACGCCCCATCCGGCATCGTGATAGGTATCTCAGCGTCGGGGCGGCTATTTTTACCCTCAAGTTAACTATTTCTATCCCGCGCCCTCTATCCTTGATGATGCGGTGCACTCAGCCGCATCCCGTCTACCCGCCTTGGAGAACCCGTGAGCAAAAAGCCCGCGAACAACAACCTGTCCTCCCTGCAGGAACTTCAGCAGCTGCAGCGCAACCTGCCCAAGCTGCCCGATTCGATGGACCCGCAGAAGAAGCGCCTCATTTACGGTCTGCTCGCTGTGTTTGCCGTGATTGTGCTGATTATTGGTCTGGTCTATGTGAGTAAGAACGGTGTAGACGGGCTACTCGGTTCGGACACGACGACCTCCGCCACCGATGATGAAGAGACCAACGTTCAAACTGAAACCCTCGCCGAGGTCAAGAACCCGTACAAGGCGGTTGATCCCGCGACTGCGCTCGCACCGGATCTGGCAACCGCGAAGAGCGAGCTGGCATCCCTGCAGGTGAAGGAACGCGCGTCGAAGGCCGGCTACTCTCGTGATCAGTTCGGTCCCGCCTGGGATGACGTTGACGGCAACAAGTGCAACACTCGCGACGACATTCTGCGCCGCGACCTGACCAATGTTCGTTTCAAGGTCAGGACCCACGCATGCACCGTCATCAGCGGCACTCTGAACGACCCGTACACCGGCAAGACCATCGAGTTCAAGCGCGGCAAGAAGACCTCCTCGGCGGTGCAGATTGACCACGTGGTGGCTCTCTCGAACGCATGGCAGACCGGCGCACAGGATTTGACCGCAGAGCAGCGCCGCCAGCTGGCGAACGACCCGGAGAACCTGCTCGCTGCAGACGGCCCGGCAAACCAGCAGAAGTCCGATGCGGACGCCGCCGACTGGCTGCCAAGCAACACCGCCTACCGCTGCACCTACGTGGCACGCCAGGTGCACGTGAAGGCGAAGTACAAGCTGTGGGTCACCGCGGATGAGAAGAAGGTTATGGAGCGCGTCCTCAACTCTTGCAAGGACACGAACCCCACTAAGAAGTAGCCCCGACCAAGAAGTAGCTTCCCGGCACACAAATGTAAAAGCATAAAGAAAACCGCCCCGCACCCTGAGTTCAGGGTGCGGGGCGGTTTTTACATGTGGCGCCCCAGGAGGGAATCGAACCCCCGACCAAGAGATTAGAAGGCTCCTGCTCTATCCTCTGAGCTACTGAGGCCTTCCTCTAGGGTACATGAGAATTTATGCTTCTCATGCACCGCGCCTCTCACGCGGGGGCTGTTCCACTGAGCTAAGCCAGGCTGGCGAACTAGGAGTTCGCGCTAGGAGCCTACCTTGGCGGCTTCCCGTTCTGCCTTCTTCACCTCGCGGCGGCGTGCACGGCGGCTTGATGCGCCGGGGAACAGCTGCCACCACAGGCGGATAGTGGTGCGGCGAATCTGCGTGGGGTGCAGGCTCACGTACACCAGGCGGCGGGTTGCCAGGTCGAGGGCGACCAGGTAGATGATGTATCCCAAGCAGATGACGGTCGCGATGAGTCGGCCCATGTCCTGGTTGAAATCGCGCAGGTAGGGCGAGACGTTCAGCTGGTCGCTCACACCATACGCCATGAAGAACAGCGTGGTGATGAAGTACCACATGAGCTGGAAGTGCGAGCGCAGGCCGGTTGCGGCAAGCATCGGGATTGCCCAGAGCAGGTACCAGGGCTGAATCATGGGGCTGCACAGGAGCATGAACAGGATTGCGAGGCCGGCGTGGCGCACGATGTTGCGGTCGCGTCCAACGAATGCCATGGCTACTGCGCCGAGCATGCCGATGCCCTTGCCGACGGTCTCGATGAGCTTGCGGATGACCTCGAAGGCGTCTCCCTGAATGAACAGGGATGCGGCGCCGATGACCAGGCCGAAGGGGGTGTACCAGATGTACTGGCCGCCGGTGGTGGACAGTGCCTTAATCCAACCGAATTCCAGTCCGGTCACCCAGCCCATGAGCGCCATTTCGGCGAGCAGCAGCACGCCGGAGAATGCCCAGAAGATAAACTTGCGCGGCCAGGAGGCGTTCTTACCAGCCCAGAGCAGACCCACGAAGGGCAGTACCACGAGGGCGAGCGGCTTGACGGCAACGCCGAGGGCTACGAAGGTCACGCCGAGCGGGCCGCCCCACCAGGTGTCGCGGTAGCGCTTGGCGTAGTAGAGGCCTCCGAGCATGAACATGGTCATGAGCGAGTCGTTGTGGCCGCTGGCAATGAACGATGCGATGAACAGCGGGTTCGGGCCAATCTGCCAGAGAGCGCGGACCTGGTTGAAGCCGTGCGCCTGGGCGAGTTTTGCCACGTAGAAGAGAATGCCGATGACCGCGAGCACGGAGAGCAGGCGGAAGTAGAAGAGGGAGAGGTCGATATTCTCCCCCGCCAGGCGCACAATCCACTCTTCAAATTTGAGGGAGACCGGTCCGTACGGGGGCGGGGATTCCGCCCACATGGGGTCCGCACCGTTCTGCATGAAGTTCGAGATTTCGGAAACGCCATGCTTGTACGGGTTGAGGCCGTGCGCCATGACCATGCCCTGACCGTAGTAGGAGAACATGTCGCGGCTGTAGATGGTGAACGCGAAGATCTGCGGCAGGGACCAACTGGCGGTGACGGCAATCATCCATCGCATGGCGTTGGGTTCGTTCCAGTCGCCCATTTTCTGATAGATTCGCAGCCATTCACGGCACATAATCATAGCGCCGAGGGCGAGCATGATAATGCCGGTGATGACCCATGCGGCTTCGAATCGGATGGCTCGAATAATGTCGTAGCGCCAGAAGTTGGAGCTGTCGGCGAGCCAGCCGACGGCGTAGGAGCCGAGGGTGACCATGATGGAGCCGATGGTGCCGATAATCACCGTGCGCAGACGGTGGTTATTGACGTAGTCCAAGAGTTTGGGTGAGAGAGGTGCGTCGTGTGCGCCGGGGGTGGTGAGCCGGTGTGCTAGCTCCTTTGGTGCGCGCATAACTCCCTTTCTGTCTGCATCGTCGTTCTGGTTTTTATCATACCGGAGCCCTTGGATGCACTTGCGAGAATCACTGTTGCGAAGGCACTTGTGGACGTTCCTCAAGGGCCCGCAGAGGGGTGCAGTTCTCCCCCATTGCCGCCGTTTGCCCATCCGCCTGTGCCGTCTTGCACCATCTTGTGCCCTTTTGTGACGTGCTGCCCGCCGGGCCGGCGGCATTTGGGGGTAGAGTGGGAGGGTGAGTATTTCTAGTGAACGTATTGTATGGATTGACTGCGAGATGACCGGCCTGGACGTGGAGAATGACGCTCTCGTCGAGGTGGGCGTTCTGGTCACGGATGCCGATTTGAACATTCTGGGTTCTGGCGTTGAGTTCGTCATCAAGCCCGGTGATGAGTCTCCTGCCGGTGCGCTGGAGAACATGAATGACTTTGTGCGGTCGATGCATGAGGCGTCGGGTCTGCTACCCGATATTGAGCACGGTGTGTCGATGGATTACGCGCAGGAGCAGGTGCTTCGTTACATCAAGAAGTATGTTCCGGTGGCGGGCAAGGCGCAGCTGGGCGGCAACTCGGTGGGCATGGATAAGCGTTTCTTGGAGCGCTACATGCCCGAGGTCATGGCGCACCTTCACTACCGCGTGATTGACGTGTCCACCATTAAGGAACTGGCGTCGCGCTGGTACCCGGCGGCTCGTCACAGCGCCCCGGCGAAGACCGGTAACCACCGCGCACTGGGTGATATCAAGGACTCGATTGATGAGTTGAAGTATTACCGTCGCGCTATTTTTGTGCAGCAGGGCCCGGATGCGATTGCGTCGGCGCAGATTGCGCGTGAGGTGGAGGCTGAGCGTGCCGCACGCGAGGCTGCTGAGCGCGAGGCTGAGGCATCCACTTCTGAGGCGGCTGAGGCATCCGAGGCGTAAGCACGACATGTAACGAGCATCACGGCTTTTCAACTTGGCAGGTTCCTGAATCTCCTGTACAGTAGTATCCGTTGCATATCGCAAGGGAAACCAAGCGAAGCACATGGTGGTCGTAGCTCAGTTGGCAGAGCGCCTGGTTGTGGTCCAGGAGGTCGCGGGTTCAACCCCCGTCGATCACCCCGATGGAAAGGGTCGTTATGGTTATCCGTAACGACCCTTTCGCTTACCCTCAATCCGGTTCACCCACACACGGTGTACCCGGCAGTTCCCACTCAACAGTTCCCGTTCAACACAAGCAAAGGATGATTCCGTGGCTATTCGCCCCATCGTTATTCACGGCAACCCCGTTCTGCACCGCCCCGCGGCACCCGTCACCGAGTTTAATGATGAGCTCAAGGAGCTCGTGGCTGACATGTACGAGACCATGGACGCATCCAACGGTGTGGGCCTGGCGGCACCGCAGATTGGTGTGGGCCTGCGCATCTTCACCTACAAGATGGAAAATGAGGACGGCGTTCCCCCGCGCGGCTGCATCATCAACCCGGTACTGACCCTGGGCAAGATTTCTACCGCTGACCCGGACCCGTACGAGGAGGAAGAGGGCTGCCTGTCCTTCCCCGGTTACGGCTTCCCCCTTAAGCGCGCCGAGTGGGTGACCGTGAATGGTCTTGACGAGCACGGCAACCCCGTCCACTTTGAGGCGACCGGCTGGTTCGCACGCTGCATGCAGCACGAAACCGACCACCTGGACGGCAAGCTGTACGTGAACCGTCTGAACAAGAAGTGGACCGGCAAGATGAAGAAGGTCGTGAAGAAGGAAGGCTGGACCGTCGACGGTAACTCGTGGATGCCCGGCGTGGATCCGGATCCGTTCGGCCACTAATCACGAGCTCTTCTGAAGGTCAGAGACCTTTCGAGAACTTAAAACGAAGACCGCGAATGCACTCTAAAAGCGCATTCGCGGTCTTCGTTTTCCGTCGGCCGATGATATTTTCCATCAGTCAACGGTAGCGTGAAACGGGTCATCCTATGAGCCGGGTTCTGTCTAAAACGCCGCCCGAAGGGGCGTTTTGAGGCAATCATCTATCTAGAACGTACGTTGCCGCACGTCTCAAGCAGCCTACCCGAATACGCACCCCACCTCCGTAAAGGAAGCTGACGGGGATCGGGCGCACTACCCTACCATGGCGTATTCTGTTTGACCTTGCTCCGAATGGGGTTTACCTAGCCGGGCACGTCACCGCGCCCGCTGGTGGTCTCTTACACCACCCTTTCACCCTTACCACGGCGAACCGCGGCGGTTTACTTTCTGTGGCACTGGCCTGCGGGTTACCCCGAGTGGATGTTATCCACCATCCTGTGCTGTGGAGCCCGGACTTTCCTCGAAGCACGTGTGCCTCGCGATTGCCCGGACGGCCCGTTTCACCCAACCCATTATACGCACACCCTTGGAGGTGGCTATTTTCCGGGTTCGTTTCGCGGGTACACGGGGGTACACTAGCGACCTCGCGGGCACGCTGACGTCTCGCAACTACACTGCGCCTCGTAGCTACACTGCGTCTCGCGGGTACACTGGAGAGATGCTGATTCTTCTTCCCCCATCCGAAGGTAAAACTCCCGCCCCCGCAGGCAACGCGCCCGTATGCTTCGCTGACCTCTCGTTCCCCGAGCTCACTGCCGAGCGTGAGAGCGTCCTGGAGGAGCTGACCGCAGTCAGTTCGGGCCCCGATGCTCTGGCGGAGCTCAAGGTGGGTGCTTCCCTCGAAGCAGAGGTGGAACGCAATACGCGCCTGCTCACCGAACCGGCACAGCCCGCGATCCGCACCTACACGGGTGTGCTCTTTGAGGCACTGGATTATGCGAGCTTCTCCCCCGCCGAACGCGATGCCGCGCACTGGTCGCTGCTGATTTCTTCGGCGCTGTGGGGTATTCTGCGCCCCGAGGACGCGATCCCCGCCTACCGCCTGTCGATGGGCGTGAAGCTGGGGTCGGTGGGTGCGCTCGCCTCCTTCTGGAAAGGTGCGTTGGGTACCGCACTGGAAGCGACTGCGAGGGACCAGCTGATTCTGGATTGCCGTTCTGCAGCCTACGCGAAGTCGTGGGTGACTCCCCCGTCGCAGACTCTGGCGGTTCGTGTGGAGCGTGTGGCGGCTGATGGGTCGCGTAAGGTCGTCTCACACATGGCGAAGCATTACCGCGGCCTGTTTGCACGCTACCTGATTCAGTCGGGTTTGGCAGCTCGTCCTATTGATGGTTCCACGGCGGGTATTGCCGAATTTTTGGAGGCGGTCAGCGAGGACTGGTCGGTGGAGTGCACCCTGCCGACGGCGCGTAAGGCGGGTGTTTTGACGCTGCTGGTGCATGAGCAGTAGGTTGCCCAACTATTTGTTTCCGCTTATTTTTTGCATCATATTGAAAATTTTTTAACTATTTTTTCTAGTGGCTTAAATCTGTATTACCCCTTGTAAAACCACATTTCCCCACATTTTAGGGGTAGCTTTTGATGAGCAGAGAAGGCGGTTAGTGTCTAGCTATCCGCCTTCTTTTTGCGAGTAAAAATGTTTATAGTGTTAAACGTCTCGCCATTGGTGGCGGGTATTTCACTCACTAACATTCACATTTTCAACTCAACACACATGGAAACACGTCACGCCACGTACGTACAGCAAACGACTAGAGGCTTACCCAACGGTTATTGGTTTGCTAGCGTAGAAGTAACCACTCAGAAACACATCGATGGGACAACGATATGTCTAATTTTTCCTCTCGTCGCGCCCTCATTAAGGGTGCGGCAGCACTAACAGTCGCCGGCGCGTTGGGCGCACACCACGCCGGTGAGCAGGGCGCTCAGGCTGCCACCTTGGACGTTAAGACCACCCCGCTGACGTTCAAGATTACCGAGGCGTCGTTTGATATTAGCGGCTTCAACCTCAGCTACGAGATTACCGGCCTGCAGGCCGTGATTGATAGCGGCCTGTACACCCCGTACATTGAGGTCGGCTACTACACCAAGAAGAAGGGCTTCACCCAGTTCTATTTCTTCTCTCTTGAGCCGAAGAAGCGCATCGAGAATGATGTCTACATTAGGCATCACGTCATTGATCCTGAGATCACCGGTGGCCCGAATGCAGACTATGGTGTTCGCCTGTCTCTTCGTCCGCGCCGTGAGCAGTACACCATTCTGCGCACTCTTGAAGTTCGCCCCAAGATTGACACGGAGTTCGCGTGGGCACCGTTCATTGTGGATATTGATATGGATGGCGAGTACGCTCCCGATATCTACAGGTCATGTAAGGTAAAGGTTCTGCTGCTCGATAAGGAACGTTGCTTCTACCCTAAGCGTGCGGTGACCCGCGGCGACCTGATGGATGCAATCTACCGAGGCGCCCGCTCGCCGAAGGTGAAGCTTCCTGCGCGTTCTCCTTTCCCGGATTTGTCCCCGAAGGATGAGCGTTACCCGGCGTATATTTGGGCGTATCAGAACGGTCTGACTTCCGGCTGGTCTGACGGTAAGATGCACCCGGAGGCGGTGGCTAGCCGCGCTACGATGGCTGCGTTCTTCTACCGTTACTTTATGCTTACCCCCGGTCGTCGTTCTTATTGGTTCCGTCCCACTACCCCGCAGGATATGAAGCCGGGTGCCCCGTTCTACACCGAGTCGGTGTGGCTGCACTCGTCGGTGAATATCGATACGAGCTATCACTATAAGAGCAAGGATTTCCGTCCGACCAAGACTGCTACCCGCGAGGAGCTGGCTCGTGTCCTGTCAATGCTCGACATGCTTGACGCCATCCCCAACAGCCCCTATATCGATGATTAGGATTCGGCAGGTGCCGTGAACCAGGCGGTTGACCCTACACGTTTTAGCTTGGGTTAGTCTCTGAGAACAGTATCTGAAGATAGTGGCTATAGAAGGGGCGGTGAGAGTTTTTCTCTCGCCGCCCCTTTTTGTGTGCCCGTTTTCTGGTACTGGCGCTGCTGGGTGCCGTTTTTAGCGCTGGTGATGCTTCCATTTTTGTCTCTCCATTGTGTGGTCTTTTTGGGGTTTGGGCTTTGTATAAAACATGGGCGTAATTTTTGAATTTTTTGTCTTATAACTCTCATCGGCATGTTTTTCTCGTGTTTTCATTGAATGTTTAAGACGCGGGTTGGTAGGCTGAGATTGCACTTCAGCATGCCGCTGCTACGGGTCCTCTACGATGTGAATTCGTGCGGGTTTGGTGCGGTGGACTGTCACTCATTTATCCTCTCAACTTCTTTTCTCATTCGCCCTCTTTCATGCAGAAAATTCAGATTGGATAATGATGTCCTCCTTCTTTAAGCCTGCTCGTGGCACGCGCCGAAAAGTTGCGGGTGCTTCCCTGGTTTTGGGTTTGTCTCCGCTGCTGGCTTTGACGCCGGTGGCGGCCCAGCCGGCGCCCGCCTCCCCCGCGCAGAACGCCCCCGCGCAGAACGCCCCCGCGCAGAACGCACCCGTACAGAACGCGCCCGTGCAGGGTGATACGCAGGATGCGTCCCTGCCGACCCTACGCGTGACCAGCGGCTCCCTCGACATTCTCCACGGCGGTACCGTGCACGTGGAAGGTACCGGGCTGTCCCCCGAGTTCTTGGCACACAATGAGCTGCGTAGCCTCACAATTGCCCCGAAGGGCTCTTCGACCTACGCCAACCCCTACCAGAAGGTTGATCACCGAGGCCTTGTCTTTGACGCCCCGAAACCGGCTGCTGACGGCAATTTCAGTGCTGACCTGACGGTTCCGGCAAATAGCCTGCCGGCAAACCTGGAGTACGAGGTCATTCTCACCTACCGCCCTGTAGATGATGCGCACCCCTATGCGTGGAACACTGAGGATCGCGTCCGTGCGGCGCTGCCGGTGGAGTTCAACCTCCCGAAGGCGGCGCTCCCCTCCATCACTTATGATGTTTCGGCTATTTCTGAGGAGCAGATTGCCTCAGGTCAGCCGGTTGAGGTGACGTTGACGGGTACCGGTTTTCAGGATGTCAGCTCTGTAAAATTCACCTTGTCCGAGCATGATGAGCAAGGAAAGGTCACGAACGATAATGTGGCTTCGCTTGGTGAGCTGAAGGCACCGGATACGGAAGAGAATCAGCGCATTTTCAAAGGCCTGATTCCTAACGGCTATTTCCAGAAGAAGATCACGATTCCCGCGGGAGTCCTGAAGTCCGGTAAGGGGTATTCCCTGGGTGTTTCTGGTGTAGAAACCCACGGGTGGCCTAAGGTGACGCGTAAGTTCCCCTTCGTTCCGGTGGGCAATAACCCCGCACACATGGCGTATCAGAATAATTCGTTCAGGAATACCCTGCCGAAGGTATCTGTTGATGCGCAGAATTTTGATCCCGGTCAGGACCGCGTCTATAAGGTGACTATTTCTAATATTTCACCCGAGGTTGACCTGGGGTACTACCTTGACTCTGTGTCGATTTATAACGCTACCTCTGGTGAGCAGGGATATTTTGCGAGGACTGATGTAGCGAGCCAGTACGATAAGCATGACGAGCTGGTAACCCGCAACGCTGACGGCACTCTGACCGTGGAGGTTGAGTATAAGGTTCACGGTGATTCCTCCTATAGGCCTTCTTCTCGCGGTTCGATGGCTGAAGTGCGTGTGGTGTTCTCGGACTCTAAGTATTCGTACGGTAGCCATAAGTTCACGGTGAGCGCGCAGCTTCCGATGGTCCCTCCTGCCGCTGATGCTGTTGATTGGGAGAACCCGGCGAATGTTAAGTTGAAGGTTGATTCGGGGACCCTCAATATTTCTCAGGGCGGTACGGTGTCGGTGACGACTTCCCCGTTGAGCGCTGAATTCCGTCAGAAGTACGCTTTCTACGAGCTGGCTCTGGTGAAGCACGGATCGGTGTACGTGTATGAGGAGCACCATAGTTATCCGCCTCTCGAGGAGTACGGCGGGATGCTCAAGGACTTGGAGCATCAGGTGCGGGAGAACCCGGACGGTAGCCTCACCTACACGTT
>NZ_KV807678.1:78765-80526 GCF_001812085.1 Rothia sp. HMSC065C12 | reverse complement strand
TCACCTACACGTTTGAGGTTCCCCCGCAGTACCTTGAGGTTGCCAATGGTACGCTCTTCGATGTGGTGATGTCGTACTACCCGTTGGATGATTTTGAGCCGGAACCTTCGAGTAGGTCGAACCGTTTGTATGCCCGCGCCCATATTGATGTGGTTCAGGAAACGCAGCCGACCCGTGGGACCTACACCTTCAGTCAATCCGCTATCGATAACCCGTGGAAGGATACGACGCTGCGGGTTGAGGGACGCCATGTCCTCTCCCAGGCTAGTGAACTGATTTCTAATGAGTCGCCGGTCGTCGCCATCTATGAGGCTGACCCTGCAACGGGAAAGATGGTGGGTAAGCCTGTGTTCACTCAGGAAGTGGACTACACGTACTCCGGGGTTAGCTCCAGGTGGTTCCGCAATAACTACTTCAGCACGGAGCTGAAGATTCCTGCGGGTACGTTGAAGCCGGGCAAGCTCTACTTTATTGGCATGTATGGGGACGGGTTGCCTTCCCCCGGCATGGAAGGTTCTCCGGGTTCCATGCTGAATGATGTTGCTGAGTTCCTTCCGGTACGTTCCCCCAATCAGGAAACCGCGCATCCTGCGTTGCATCTTGGGGCGGTGAGGCTGAACCCGTACGCGCAGACGAACTCGTTTACGGTGCGCGCTACCGAGCTCTATGCGCCGGGTGAAGGATTGTACCGCCTCTCGGTGCAGCATGTTGATGAGCAGGGGCGTTTGACCGGTCAGACGGTGTTCCAGCGGGCGATCCCCGCTGAGCGCATCAAGGATGGCAGGGCGGAACTGAACCTGACGATCGCTCAGCAGCTGAACTATTCGGGTGCGTATCGCTTGGTCTTGGAGAAGGTCACTCCCGGTAAGGATGGTGCCGGTGAGTCGGTGGAGCAGCTTGCTGTCGAGGATATTCCCGTGAATCTGACGCATAAGGATGAGTTGCAGGCGGCTGAACGCTGGTTTGCTGAGCGTCAGATTCTGCCTGATCCTTCGCCGCAGTCCAAGAATAGCAATCTGACGCGCCGCGATGTGACGGTGGCGCTGTACCGCCTGGCGGGTTCCCCGAAGGTTGACCTGCCTGCAACCAGTCCTTATGCGGATGTGGCGACGAGCGACCCGGACTACGCCGCGTACATTTGGGCTCGTCAGAAGGGTATTACCTTCGGCTGGATTGATGGTAAGTTCCACCCGGAGGTGAAGCTTTCGGCCCCGTCGACGGTGGCGTTCCTGTACAGGTATCAGAAGGCGATGGGTCAGGCCATTCCGAAGGCACCGACCTCTGCCTCGTTGCCGCGTAGCTCGTCTGTGCCGGGTAACTTGTCGCTACCGGAGAGCGATAGTGGCTGGCGGCATAAGGCTCTTAAGGGTACCGCTTTCTGGAGTGAGGTTCAGTGGGCTGTTGATCACCGCGTGTGGGGTTACGCCGTGTGGGATCACGGCGTTGACAAGGAACACGTTTATGAGGGCTTTGATTATTCTTACGTTTCCGCTGGTGATTTGGCGTTGATGCTCTACCGCTTGGAGCACGGCGGTAGTCACCTCATGTAGAGCCCGGTCGTGGTGAGGGGTAACCGGTGGGCTGGGATGCTCGACGTAGTTCGACTTTTCAGCCCGCCGGTACCGCCCCTCCTATTCGTTTCTCCAGAACGCTTCTTCTCCCCTGTTGAGGGTTTTCTTTTCACGCTTTATCCGCTCAACTTTTTCACTCACTTCATCTACTCACTCGTTTCAATCACCGTATAAATTTTGTAGATGGGAT
>NZ_KV807678.1:77999-78665 GCF_001812085.1 Rothia sp. HMSC065C12 | reverse complement strand
GTCTTCATTCTTCGCCCCACGAGGTGCCCCGCGCCACTCCGATACCCAGCGCCACCCAGCGAGCGCCCGCGCGCTCAGCCTGTCGTTGCTGCTGGGTTTGAGCCCGCTTGTCGGCGTCACGCCGGCGGCACTCGCAACACCGACCAAGGCGGCACCTGAGCAGCAGGCACAACCGGCACAGGCGACCCCCGCCTCCCCCGCTGTAGCTTTGAACCAGCGCCAGACAGAAAACCAGCAGAATCCTGCAGCTCAGGGCGAGCAGACCAGTTCGCTACCGACTTTGCGTGTCACCAGTGGCACGTTAAAAATTGAGGCTGGCGGCACGGTGCATGTTGAGGGCACCGGCTTCACTCCCGAGTTCTTGGCGCATCACGAACTGCGTAGCCTCACAATCGCGCCGAAGGGCTCTTCGACCTACGCCAACCCCTACCAAAAGGTCGATCACCGCGGCCTCGTCTTTGACGCCCCGAAACCGACTGCCGACGGCAGTTTCAGTGCCGATCTGACGGTTCCGGCGAATAGCCTCCCGGCAAACCTGGAATACGAGGTCATTCTCACCTACCGCCCCGTAGACGATGCGCACCCTTACGCGTGGAACACTGAGGACCGCGTCCGTACGGCGCTACCGGTGGAATTCAACCTCCCGAAGGCGGCGCTCCCCTCCAT
>NZ_KV807678.1:77498-77899 GCF_001812085.1 Rothia sp. HMSC065C12 | reverse complement strand
ACGTTGACGGGTACCGGTTTTCAGGATGTCAGTTCCTTGAGTTTCACGCTGTCTGAGCAGGGAACAATTAGGACCTACAGCGTGGCTTCTTTGGGCGAGTTCCAGGCGCCGGATACGGAAGAGAATCAGCGCATTTTCAAGGGCCTGATTCCTAACGGCTATTTCCAGAAGAAGATCACGATCCCCGCGGGAGTCTTGAAGTCCGGCAAAGGGTATTACCTAGATGTTTACGGTGTGGAAACCCACGGGTGGAATAAGCTGTCGCGTAAGTTCCCCTTCGTTCCGGTGGGCAATAACCCCGCACACATGGCGTATCAGAATAATTCGTTCAGGAACACCCTGCCGAAGGTATCTGTGTCTTCCCCGAACTTTGATCCCGGTCAGGACCGCGTCTATAAGGT
>NZ_KV807678.1:76093-77398 GCF_001812085.1 Rothia sp. HMSC065C12 | reverse complement strand
ATATTTCACCCGAGGTTGACCTGGGGTACTACATTGACTCTGTGGCGATTTATAACGCTACCTCTGGTGAGTCCAAGCCTTTCTCGGTCAACGATGTAGCGAGCTACTACTATAAGCGTGACGAGCTGGTAACCCGCAATGCTGACGGCACCCGTACGGTAGAAGTCGAATATAAGGTTCAGGATGATGACGGGTTCTACCCCTCTCACGTGGGCTCGACGGCAGAAGTTCGGGTAACGTTCTCGGATTCTGAGTATTTGTACGGTAGCCATAAGTTCACGGTGAGCGCGCAGCTTCCGATGGTGCCTCCTGCCGCTGATACGGTTCGCCCGGTGAACCCCGGAAACGTGCAGCTGAAGGTCGATTCGGGAACCCTCAATATTTCTCAGGGCGGCACGGTGTCGGTGACGACTTCCCCGTTGAGCGCTGAATTCCGTCAGAAGTACACCTTCTACGAGCTGGCTCTGGTGCGACGTGGATCGGTGTACGTGCATGATTGGCGTAATAATAATCCGCCTCTCGACCAGTACGGCGGGTTTCTCAAGGATTTGAAGCATCAGGTGCGTGAGAACCCGGACGGTAGCCTCACCTACACGTTTGAGGTTCCCCCGCAGTACGTTGAGGCGGCGGACGGCGAGCTCTTTGACGTGTTCATGTCGTACTACCCCTCGGATGTAAATGAGCTGGATTTGTTGAGTCCGATATATCGTATTTACATCCGCGCCCATATTGACGTGGTTCAGGATGCGCAGCCTACCCGCGCGACCTACCGTTTCAGCCGGTCTGCGATTGATAACCCGTGGAAGGATACGACGCTGAGGGTTGAGGGTTGGCACGTCCTCTCGCAGGCTAATAACTTCGCGGGGGATGGTGAACAGCCGGTTCTCGCCTTGTATGAGGCTGACCCGGCAACAGGCAAGATGGTGGGTCAGCCCGTGTTCACGCACACGCTGGAGTTCACTAACCAGCAGGATAACTACGGCACGTTCCGTAACAACTACCTCAACACGGAGATGACGATTCCGGCGGGTACGTTGAAGCCGGGCAAACTGTACTTCATGGGCGTGTACGGTGGCGGGGTGCCTTACCCCGGCATGGAAGATTCTCCGGGTTCTATGCTGAATGATGTTGCGGAGTTCCTGCCGGTGCATTCCCCCGATCAGGAGTCCACGGGGCCCGCACTGCACCTTGGGTCGGTAAGTTTGAGCCCGTACGCGAAGACGAACTCGTTTACGGCACGCGCTACCGGGCTCTCTGCACCGGGTGAAGGATCGTACCGCCTCTCGGTGCAGCATGTTGATGAGC
>NZ_KV807678.1:35069-75993 GCF_001812085.1 Rothia sp. HMSC065C12 | reverse complement strand
CGCCTCTCGGTGCAGCATGTTGATGAGCAGGGTCATTTGACCGGTCAGACGGTGTTCCAGCAGGCAATCCCGGCTGACCTCATCAAGGACGGCAGGGTGGAGCTGAATCTGACGATTGATCAGCAGCTGAGCTATTCGGGTGCGTACCGTCTGTTTATGGAGAGGGTCACCCCCGGTAAGGATGGTGCCAGCGAGTCGGTGGAGCAGCTTGCTGTCGAGGATATTCCTCTGAAGCTGACGCGTGAGGGTGAGTTGCAGGCTGCTGAACGCTGGTTTGCTGATCGTGAGATTCTGCCTGGTCCTTCGCCGATGTCCTGGAATAGCAATCTGACGCGCCGCGATGTGACGGTGGCGCTGTACCGATTGGCTGGTTCCCCAAAGGTTGAGCTACCTGCTTTTAGCCCGTATGCGGATGTGGCAACGAGCGACCCGGACTACGCCGCGTTCATTTGGGCTCGTCAGAAGGGTATTACCTTCGGTTGGGCGGACGGCAAGTTCCACCCGGATGCGCCCCTTTCGACCCCGTCGACGGTGGCTTTCCTGTACAGGTATCAGAAGGCGATGGGTCAGGTCACGCCGAAGGCACCGACCTCTGCCTCGTTGCCCGGTAACTCGTCGCTGCCGGGTAACCAGGATGCGCCTCGGAGTGCTGGCGGTTGGCAGCATAAGGTTCGTCAGGGTAGCGCTTTCTGGCGTGAGGCTCAGTGGGCTGTTGATCACCGCATGTGGGGTTACCGCTTTGACGGGGAATACCCTTATGAGGGCTTTGATAATTCTTCCATTTCCTCTGGTGATTTTGCGTTGATGCTGTACCGCATGGAGCACGGCGGCAGCCACCTCAAGTAGCGCCCGGTCGTGGTGAGTGAGGTAACTGGTGGGCTGGAATGCTCGAGGTAGTTCGACTTTTCAGCCCACCGGTGCCGGCTCGGTTTCCCCTCCCCGGCGACTTCTCTTGCCTGATACCAGGCTTTACGGGGTTTCTTCTCCCCTAGCCTGGCTTTTCAGGCTCTATCCGCTCAACTTCTTCACTCACTTCATCTACTCACTCACTTCAATCACCGTATAAATTTTGTAGATGGGATTATGATGTCTTCATTCTTCGCCCCACGAGGTGCCCCGCACCATTCTGATACCCCGCGCCACCCGGCGAGCACCCGTGTGCTCAGCCTTTCCCTACTGCTGGGTTTGAGCCCGCTTGCCGGTATCACCCCGGCGGCACTCGCAACACCGACCCAGGCAGCACCTGAGCAGCAGGCACAACCGGCACAGGCGACCCCCGCTTCCCCCGCCGCAGCTCAAGAAGATGCTGACGAATCCACGTCTTCGCTTCCGGAGGCGGATGATTCTCGCTATCCTGAAGTGAATGATTCTCGCCATCCTGAAATGGAAGGGTTTAAAGTCTCTCCTGAGACTCTCAACATTTCTCAAGGCGGCACCGTAACGCTGACGACGCCTCCGCTCAGTGCTGAATTCCGCCAGAATTACGAATTCTACGAATTTTCTCTGGTTGATCGCGGTTCTTCGTACTTCAAAGCCGCGTATGCCCGCATTGACGGATATGCCTACTTTGGCTACCTCTTTGACCGTGACCCCAACCCGAAGCAGATGGTAGAAAACCCAGACGGGAGCTACACCTTCTTCCTCAATATTGGGCCGTACATTATTGAGGCTAAAGAAGGCACTCTTTTCGACGTCATTCTGACGTACCACAAGAAGGGCCACCGGAAGGATTTTTGGCCGTCCGAATTCCGTTTTGTGGCGCGTGCACCTATTAATGTTGTGCAGGACCCTAAGCCGACTGAGACGACGTACATTTTCAGTGTGCCCGCGATTGATGACCCGTGGAAGGATACGACTCTGACGCTTGAGGGGTTCCATATTACTACGAGCGGTAGTCGAGAGGGCAAGGACGGTCCGGCGCTTCTGGCCTTTTATGAAGTCGACCCGAAGACCGGAAAGATTGTAGGCGAACCCGAATTCACCACTCGGATTCCGTACCCGGCTTCCCGTAGTGGAGAGCGCGTTTATTTCCTGAATGAGCATTTTAAGACGTCTATTACGATTCCTGGGGGCACGCTTAAGCCGGGTAAGGTCTATAAGATTGGTTTCTACGGTAAAGACCGTCCGGAGGATGAGAAGTACCCCGGTGAGTTGCTGAATGATGTTGCAGATTTCATTCCGGTACGTTCGCTTAATAAGGAATCGGCGAGCCCTGAGATGTTTCTGAAGGCTACAACAGTGAGCCCTTATGATGAGGAAAATATCCTTCAGGTACGTGCCGTCGGCTTGAAGAAGCAGCCTGGGGTCTCTTACCGTTTCTCGGTACAACATGTTGATGAGCAGGGACATCTGACCGGTCAGAAGGCGCTAGTGCAGGAGATTGCTGCTGAGAGCATCCATGACGGCACGGTGGATGAGAAGCTGAACGTCCCCGGTGCGCCGCTGAATTATGACGGCTCGTACAGGCTCTTCTTGGAAAAGGTGACTGCCGGCAAGGACGGTACGGTTGAGTCGGTTGAGCAGCTTACTTCGAAGGATCTACAGCTGCAGTTTACAAAGAATAAGGAGGTCAACGCCGCCTGGGCATGGTTTAAGCGCCGTCAGGTTCTTCCTGAGTTTTCTTCTTTGAGTGAGGGACGCGATATGACGCGCCGCGATGTGACGGTGGCGCTGTACCGTCTTGCGGGTTCGCCGAAGGTGGAGCTTCCGGCGACGAGTCCTTATGGAGATATCGCTCCGGATGATCCGGATTACGCCGCGTATATTTGGGCTCGTCAGAAGGGCATTACGTTCGGTTGGGCGGATGGGAATTTCCACCCGGAGATGAACATGCACAATTATTCGACGGCGGCGTTCCTGTATAGGTATCAGCGTTCGCACGGTATGGTGTCTCCCGGCTTGCCGACTGCCGCACCGCAGTCTCGTAACGGTAGCCTGCCGGGGTCGGATGAATCTGAGGTGAGCGCTAACCCATGGGTTCTGGATTTGGAGGAGGGTAGCGCTTTCTGGCGTGAATCTCGGTGGGCTGTTCAGCAACGCATTTGGGGCTACACCGGGGATTGGGAACACGAACGCTTTTTCATGGAGACAACGTCCGTCTATGACTTGGCGTTGATGCTGTACCGCATGGAGCACGGCGGCAGCCACCTCAGGTAGCGCCCGGTTGTGGTGAGGAGTGACCGGTGGGCTGGAATGTTCGGCGTAGTTCGACTTTTCAGCCCGCCGGTGCCACCCCGGTTTTTCTTCCCTGCTTTCTGCGAGTTCTTTTGCCCAGCACCAGGCTTTACGGGGTGTCTTCTCCCCTAGTCTGGCTTTTCAGACTCTATCCGTTCAACTTCTTCACTCACTTCATCTACTCGCTCGCTTCACTCACCGTACAGTTTTTTGTAGATGGGATTATGATGTCTTCATTCTTCACACCACGAGGCGCCCCGCGCCACCCGGCGAGCGCCCGTGTGCTCAGCCTGTCACTGCTGCTGGGTTTGAGCCCGCTTGCCGGTATCACCCCGGCGGCACTCGCAACACCGACCCAGGCGGCACCTGAGCAACAGGCGCAACCAGCACAGGCTGCACCCGCTCAAGCAGACCCGAAACAGGCGACCCCCGCCTCCCCCGCTGCAGCTTTGGTTCAGGAGCAAGCAGACAAACAGCAGATTCCTGCGGCTCAAGGCGAGCAGACCAGTTCGCTACCGACTCTGCGCGTCACTAGCGGAGCACTAAGAATTTATGCTGGAGGCACGGTGCATGTTGAGGGCACCGGCTTCACTCCCGAATTCTTGGCACACAATGAGCTACATAGCCTCATTATTGCGCCTAAGGGTTCCTCTACCTACGTGGGTCCTCACCAAGAGCCAACATACCAGGGACCGCGTTTTGACGTTCCGACGCCTGCCGCAGACGGGACTTTCAGCGCCGACTTGGAAGTATCCTCCAACGACATCCCTGCGGGCATGGAGTACGAAGTTATTTTGACCTACCGCCCGCTAGATGACGCACACCCCTATCAGTGGAATACTGAGGACCGTATTCGTACGGTGCTCCCTGTAACAAATGATTTTCCGGCTTCTGTTCTGCCTTCTATTACCTATGATGTGGATTCCATTTCTGAGGAGCAGATTAATTCCGGAAAACCGATTGAAATCAATATGACGGGTTCGGGTTTTGACGGGATGAATAAGCTAAGTTTTACTCTCGTTGAATACGACCCGGCTGCAAATGTTACCCATAAATATCTCAAGGAGCTGGGGGCTTTTGACCCTTCAGATTCTCCGTACTTTAAGCGTGTTTTTCATGGCTTAATTCCTAACGGTCATTTTCAGCATAAAATTACGATTCCTGCCGGTCTTTTGAAATCAGGCAAGGGTTATTATCTGTCGGTACAGGGAGATTCTCCTTCAGGCCCGATTGCTATGAGGCGTGCCTTCCCCTTCGTTCCTGTGGGCAAGAGCCCCATAAAAATGCCTTACCAGAGCAATACGTACCGCAATACTCTTCCGAATGTTTCATTGTCTCCTCAGACAGTTGACCCGTACCATGAGGGGAAATATAAAGTCACTATTTCTAATATTTCCCCGGAAGTTGATTTGGGATACTATATTGGATCGATTAGTGTTTATAGTAAAACCGCTCAAAAAACTATTGCCAACCTCAGCGTTAATAGTGACCATTACTATGAACGTGACAAAATTGTGGTCCGTAACCCCGACGGCACTCAAACCGTAGAACTTGAAATTAATGCGGAGGATATTAAAGAGCTACAGGGCGTGTATTTGGGTTCCGAAGCGGAGCTGAGGGTCTATTTCTCAGATAATCCTTACTACGGTTCAGAGAACCATAATTTTACGGTTGCTGCACCTGTTCGGCTGGCGGATTCCCCTACCCCGTTGACCCCTCCCACCCCTGCAGAGGATAAGAAACCTGACAACCCGGTTGGCATGAAGCTCACCTCGGGCACCCTCAATATTTCTGAGGGTGGTACTGTCTCTGTGACCACCGCGCCGCTGAGTGCCGAGTTCCGCGCAAAGTACACGCTGTATGAGTTCGGCATTGTGGAGCGCGGCAAGAATTACCTTCAGTCACATTACGGTGATCCCCTTCCTGAGGCGCAGTACGGCAGCAAGGTTGCCAGCCTCCGTGCTGAGGGTAAGGCACACGATAATCCTGACGGGAGCATCACGTTCACTCTTGATATCCCGAAGCAGTGGATGATGGTTCCAGAAGGTACCCTCTTCGATGTGGTGCTGACCTACTACCCGTCCGATAAGCCTGACCCACACGACTATCCGTATGATGATCCTCGTAGCACGGCACGAATTCCCTTGCCCACGGTGCGCGACCCTGAGCCTGAGCAGCCGACGTACCGCTACAGCATTTCAGCGGTTGATAAGCCGTGGCAAGATACGACTCTGACGGTTGAGGGCTACCATATTCTTCCCCCGAACATCGTAGGCGGGTACGACAGCCAGGCGTACGTCACTCTGTATGAGGCAGACCCGGCTACGGGAAAGATTATGGGACACCCTGTTTTCTCCCATGTTGTTCCGTTGACGGGCAACTGCTTGCATCACTGTACGGGTTTTCGCAATAACTATTTCGGCACGAAGATGACAATTCCGGCGGGTACATTGAAGCCGGGCAGGCTCTATGTGATTGGCATCTACGGTTCTAATCTTCCTCACCCGGGCGAGGAGGACTATAACGGCAGCTTGCTGACCAGTGTTGCGCAGTTCCTTCCGGTGCGTTCGGGGCAGCCGAGCGATAACCAGCCGAATCCTGACCAGCCTGTAGCTCGTCCGGATTTGTACATTCCGTATAAGCGCATCAACCCGTATCAGGAGATGAATACTCTCACCGCCCGTGTCTCGGGTCTTCCGAAACTTACCGAGGGCTATTACCGTTTCTCGGTTCAGGCAACGGATGATTTTGGCAAGCTGACCGGTGAGAAGGCCCTGGAACAGGTTATTCCCGTTGAGCGCATCCACGATGGTGCCGCGGAGGAGAAGCTGAATATTCCCGGTAGCGCTCTGAATTATGAGGGGTCTTACAGGGTTGTTCTGGAGAAGGTAATCCCTGGCAAGGATGGCACCGCGGATGCGGTCGAGCCGGTGGCTTCTGAGAATCTTGATCTCTTGGCGAATACTACGGAGGAGCAGAAGGCGGCTCTTGAATGGGTTAAGCAGCAGGCTCTTCTGGACGAGAGTAAGACCGTTTTGAGTCGCCGCGATGTGACGGTGGCGCTGTACCGTATGGCGGGTGCGCCTCATGTTGAGCTGCCTGCAACCAGTCCTTATGCGGATGTGGCGACGAGCGACCCGGACTACGCCGCGTACATTTGGGCTCGTCAGAAGGGCATTACGTTCGGCTGGGCGGACGGCAAGTTCCACCCGGAGGCAAACCTTTCGGCACGTTCTACGTTGGCGTTCTTGTACAGGTACCAGCGGATGATCGCGCCGGCTCCTGCGCCGGAGTCGAGCAGTTTGCCGTCTTCGTCTGTGCCCAAGAACAGTAGCGTGCCGGGTGATTCTCCGGTCCGGGTTTCGCGTTCGCATTGGTCCGATTATGAGCGTACGGATACTGCATTCTGGCGGGAGTCGTTGTGGGCTACTCAGCAGTTCATCTGGGGTTATAAGGATTATGATCGCCGCTACGCTGAGGATTTCAGTTCGGATACTGTTTCTTCTTCGGAGTTCTCGGTCATGCTGTACCGTATGGCGCACGGCGGCAGTCGTCTCAAGTAGTTACCCTGAAGTAGTTATTTGAGAGTCGCCTCCCGCGGCCACGCAGCCTGATGCTGTGTTGCTTTACAAGCGGTGATGGCGGGCTGAAATTTTCGGGCTGATTGCCCGGCTTTTCAGCCCGCCAGCACTTTCGCTAAGGCGCCTGGTGCATCCCTTTTTCTACTCAACTTTTCGTTCCTTTCACCGTTCATTTCTCCCCTTCCACTCAACGTTTTCCCTCACTCGCTTCAATCGCCTCGCAGAAAACCACTGTGCAGAAAGCAACTATGTAAAAAGCACAGTGCAGAACATTAGATGGGATAACCGTGTCTTCTTTCTTCCGACCGACCACAACTCAGGGTGCTAAGACGCCTGCCTAAAAGCCCCTACCCAAAATGCCCGCACTCTAAAGACTCAGGGCAAGAAGGCGATCAGCCTCTCCCTGTTGCTGGGCTTGACCCCGGCTCTGGCGGTCACCCCTGCTGTGCATGCTGATGCGGCGCAGGCGAAACCCGCACAGGTGGAGACTACTCAAGCGAATCCGGCGAGCCCTGACTCCCCTGCCGCATCGTTGCAGGCAACCCCCGTAGCTGCCGTCCCCGCCGCCTCAGTTACAGGTGCCGCAGCCACTGGCGCCAGCGATGCTGACAAGATTGATTTGAAGGTCACCACCGGCACTATCAATATTTCTCAGGGCGGCACGGTGTCCGTGACGACTTCCCCGTTGAGCCCCGAGTTCCGTAAGAAGTACAAACTCTTCCAGTTCGGCCTCGTGAACCGTGGTACCGATTACGAGTGGTCTCGCACCGGCGAGGCAACCCAATATCCGCTGCACCGCGGCAAGGTCGATCATCTTCGAGATGACGGTATCGTCCACGACAACCCGGACGGGAGCCTCACCTTCACCTTTGAGGTCAAGAAGCAGACCATCCCGGCTAGCCCTTCGCCTGCCCTTGACGGGGTGCTGACCTACTATCCGGCGGGTGAGCGCGAGCCGAACGCCGATGAGTATGAGGACCCCCGCCTTACTGCCCGCACTCCGCTCAGCCTGACTCAGGACCCTGAGCCGGATCGTACTACTTACGTGTACAGCATGCCGGCGATTGATAATCCCTGGGTTGATACGCAGCTGACGATTGAGGGCTACCATATTCTCTCTAAGCAGCTTGTTGAGCCGGGGAGTGCCCCGGCATATCTGATGCTGTATGAGGTTGACCCTGCCACGGGAAAGATGGTGGGCAAGCCTGTTTTCACTCATGCAGTTCGTTATACGGATTGCGGTGAATACTATTGTTGGAGTTTTCTGAACAACTATTTCTCTGCGGATGTGACAATTCCTGCGGGTACTCTGCGACCGGGTAAGGCGTACATGATTGGTGTCTACAGCGGCCTCTTCCCGGATCCGGATGAGGAGAAGGTACCCGGTAGCCTTTTGACGGATGTTGCCCCGTTTATTCCGGTGCGCTCGCCCAACTCGAACACCGAGGTGAAGGATGCCGCCCCGGTTCTGCGTGTTGAGCCGCAGCAGATGGACCAATATCGTTCCGATTCACCGCAGGTGAGCCCCTATTGGGAGAAGAACACGTTGCAGGTGCGTGCCGTGAATCTGCCGAACCTCACTGAGGGCCATTACCGCTTCTCGCTGCAGGCTACGGATGCTTCTGGCAATCTGACCGGCCAGAAGGCGCTGGAGCAGGATATTGCGGCTGACCGTATCCAGAGCGGTTACACGGAGGCGACCCTCACTATTCCGGTGAGACGCTGAATTATCAGGGCGGTTATAAGCTGGTGGTGGAGAAGGTTCTTCCCGGTCAGGGTGGTGCCGCGGATTCTGTGCAGCAGGTTGTTTCTACTGACCTTGGTTTGGTGGTGAACGCGTTTGAGGAGGGTGAGGCTGCGAAGAGGTGGTACAAGGCTCAGCAGCTTCCCAAGTCAGAGTCCTATTCTTCTGAGAATTTGACGCGCCGTGATCTGACGGTGGCTCTCTATATGTTGGCGGGTTCGCCGAAGGTTGAGCTTCCGGAGACCAGCCCGTATCCGGATGTTCAGCCCAACGACCCGGACTACGCCGCATATATTTGGGCTCGCCAGAAGGGCATTACGTTCGGTTGGATTGATGGTAATTTCCACCCGGAGGCGAGGGTTTACAATTCTTCGGCGGTGGCGTTCCTGTATAGGTATCAGAGGGCGCAGGGTAAGGTTCCTGCGGCGAAGCCTCGTCCTGTTTCTTCGGCGTCAAAGAAGAGTAGTCTGCCGGGTGGTTCTTCTGAACGCGGGTGGAATACTGTTCTTGGCTGGCATTACTCGTTCCATAAGGAGTCCCAGTGGGCGATTGATCAGCACATTTGGGGTTATGTCAGCGAACAGTCTACCTATGAGTCGTATGCGCTGTCGTTTATTGGGCACACAGAACTCGCTACGATGCTGTACCGTATGGAGCACGGCGGCAGTCGTCTCAGGTAGCGCCTCTCCGTGGTGTTAGCCATTCTGGTTGGCTTTCGTCAAATAGGCGACTTTATGGCTCTGTTTATGTGCCATTTTTATTGTGGGTGACTTTTATGTTGCCTTACCCACCGCATTGTGAATATTCTCAACCTGCAGAGGTTGCATAGGTGCGAATTTTTCGAATGCGGTGGGTTTTTTACGCTTTCTTTTTTGTACAGTGACCAGTGTTTGTGCTTATCAGCACACTATTTAGGCATATTTTCCACGTCATGCACATACTTTTTAAAGCTATACTTCACCTTAAGACATGCGATAAAACACACAGGCATTTTTCGCACTGATGACCTTTCAGGTTCCAGCACGTCTTAACTATTTGCTACGGTGTTTATGCGCACCACACTCGATGCGTGACACCGATAAAAACTGATTGGATAACAATGTCCTCACTTCCCAACCACATGCGCTTTGCGCTACCCAAAAATGTGGCCAAGAGCAGCTGCGCCATCACCCTGGCTGGCGCTATGCTCTTGCCTCTCTCCCCCGCGTTTGCCGCACCTGCTACTCCGGTAGCAGCCCCGGCTGTTGAACAGGGCGAGGCTCAGGGTGCTCAGCGTCTGCAGGTTACCTCCGGCACTTTTGATATTCTCAAGGGCGGCAACGTGACGGTTAGCGGCTCCGGTTTCTCCAAGGACTTCGTTGCAGGCAAGTCGTTCCGCCTGTACGTTGTTCCGAAGGGTGAAAGCGTCGCTTTCCCGCCGCACCACCCGCGTGATTACCCCTTCTATGTTCAGGATGTTCCCGCGTCCGCTTTTGCGGCTGACGGCACCGTGAACCTGACCGCTTCTATCGGCGCTAACTATCTGGAGGCCAATGGCTCGTCCTTCGATGTTGTGCTCGGTTACCGCGATGACGCTGAAGACGGCTGGATTCCTGCGGATGAGGTTCGTACTGAACTGAAGGTTGCGGATGTTCCCGCCGTTGATTCCCCGACCCTGTCGTACAGCGCTTCGTCGGTGAATGCTTCTGAGAACGCTAAGGTCACTGTGAACGGTGCTGGTTTCCAGAATATTTCGTACAACGGTAGCGAGTCGCTGATTGTTGCGGTTCGTGCGGTTGATCCGGCGACCGGTAAGGCGACCGGCCCCGCACTGGCTCAGTCGGAGGCTAAGTTCACCTCCTACTCTGCTTTCTTTGGTCAGTACATGGGTTACACCAACGGCCGTTTCTCGACTGTTCTGGACATCCCGGCGGGCACCCTGAAGTCCGGCAACTCCTATGTTGTGCAGACTTTCGAGTTCAACGTTCCGGAAGATAACGATGAGGCGAACAGCCAGGCGCTGAGCACTCAGGCGTTTGTTCCGGTGAACGGTGAGAACGTTAAGAAGGAGTCTCCTTCGGTTTCTTTGAGCACTGACAAGGTGGATCTGAGCTCTTCGACCACTATCCGTGTGAAGGGTAAGGATTTCGACGTCCCCGCTGGTGCTACCGTGAATGTGCTGTTCTCGGCTGCTGAGGCTGACGGCAACCCGACCGGTGAGGCTCTGGATAGCATCACTCTGAACGCTGACCGTGTGGCGACCGGCGCGTTTGAGACGACCGTTAACGTTGACGGCACCAAGCTGGATGAGGATAGCCACTACGCTATTTTTGTAACCATCAACTACGCCGATGGTCAGCGTGAGCGCATCGCGGCTGATTACCTGACCCTGACCGGTGAGTCTGCGAACAAGAAGGCTCGTGAGCGTTTCGCTGATGTTCCGGTTGCCCACGCGAACCACAAGGCTGTTCTGTGGGCTGCTGATCAGAAGCTGATTGATTCTCGCGAGAAGGATTGGTTCGGCGTTAATGATGATGCGACCCGCGGCGAGCTGACTGTTGCACTGTACCGTATGGCTGGTTCCCCGAAGGTTGATCTGCCGGCTACTAGCCCGTACCCGGATGTGAAGGCCGATGACCCGAACTACGCTGCGTACATTTGGGCTCGTCAGAAGGGTATTACTTTCGGCTGGTCTGATGGTAAGTTCCACGCGAATGCGTCTGTGTCTAACGCTACTGTTGCGGCGTTCCTGTACCGTTTTGATGGTAAGAAGTCGGTTGCTGCGACTGAGGCGCCGTACACCGATGTAAAGGTCGGCTCTGCGTTCTACCGTGAGATTACTTGGGCTAAGCAGCAGAAGCTGCAGGTTTTCCCGGGCTCTGAGTACCACCCGTCTGCGCTGGTGAGCCGTGGTGAGCTGGCTGGTTTCTTGATGAACTACAAGGTCCGCTAGGGTTTTGCTAGTTCACTGGGTTTAGCTTCTAGGTTCTAGAGATTATGCCGGGCTGGCGGCGATGAAACGTTGGTTTTATCCCGCCGGCCCGGCTTTCTGTGTCTCCTGCAGGGCGTTTATGAGGTGCTTGCAAGGTATCTGTAGGGGCGCGTGCGGGACTGTCGCCCGGTGCTGTTCCGCGGTTTTTCGAGGTATTTTTGCCGGCTAACACGCTAATGTGGGCTGTACCGCATGTGGGGCGCGCCTCATGCGGTACCCGCTATTGGGCGGATTTTTGGGGTGCTCTACTCCCCTTTTTTAAGAATGTTCTGTGGAGTGTAAATTAATATTTTTCAAGCTGTGGTTTATGCTTAGGACTGTTGCGCCCCCTTGGTGCGCGCCCTTATCCGGCTGGGTGCGTAGAACTAGAGGGAGCCCATCACACACCGACACATCAACCACATTGAGGATTTATGTCCCAGGATTTTAAGCAGTCGACTGATACTGCCCATAATTCTTCTGCACCTCTGCTGGCACCGGAGGGCACCCCCGAGGCTTCTTCTCAGGCTGAGTCGAAGAAGCGTAAGCGCCGCCGTATTGAGCTGGCTGTTGGCGCTGTGGCGCTGGCGGGTGTTTTGTATCTGCCGTTCTCACCTCTTTTCTCTTTTTATGATCCGTCGGAGGCGCGTCTTTCTTCGGCGGATACTGCTGCGCCGGCGACCGCTTCGGCGACTTCTACTTCTGCTCTGGTGTCGAGTTCTTCGACCCAGGGCCCGAAGATTCTGCGTCCGTCCGTGACCGCGCCGGATGCGAACACTATTTTTGCTGATGCCCCTGAGGATTCTGCGTACTATGCGGGTATCCGTTGGGCTGTTCGCACCCAGACGATGGAGCCGGTTTCTGAGGACCAGTTTGGTGCTGAGGATCCGGTGACTCGTGGCGAGTTGATCACCATGTTCTATAAGCTGGCGGGTTCGCCGGCGGTGACTCGTCCGGAGCATTCGCCGTATGCGGATGTTGATGAATCTGACCCGAACTATGATGCGTACCTGTGGGCGCGTCAGGAGCGTATTACCTCCGGCTGGGTTGATGGTAAGTTCCATGCGGAGGCGCACCTGTCGAATGCTTCCGCTGCGGCGCTTCTGTACCGTGCTGATGGTGCGCAGAAGATTCAGATGTCGGGTACTTCCCCGTTTAGCGATGTTTCGTCTGCGACTCCGTTCTACCGTCAGATTGTGTGGGCGTCTCGCCATGGCGTGTCGACGGTGTCTGAGGGTAATGCTTTTGAGCCGACGACTCAGACCTCTCGTGGTCGTATTGCGATGATGATGTACCTATATTTCCGCACTTCCTAGTTTTTACACTTCGTATTTTTGGCGCTTTGCTTTAGCGTTTGGTTAGTGTGTTTGGCGGCCCTGTGCTCCTTGTTGGGAGTGCGGGGCCTCTCGTGTTTTGAGGACTGTGCGCGGGGCTGTCTGGGGTTGGAGCTACTTGGGTTTGGTGCTATCCGTGCGCGGCATCATGCACGCAATGAAATATTTCGGAAGGTTCAAGTTTTTCTTGAGTAACGTACCAATTTCTACTTGAAGGTTTGTTAGGGTGAGAGTGTTTCCTGAACCGATGGGGACACTCAACCACTTCTCATTGGGTTGGCGCAGATTCGACGGATATTTCTCATTCCTATTTAGAACCTGCATCGGCGCAATGGACATGACCGATAAGGAATGTTTATGTCCGCTCTTCCGAACTCTAAGTCTTCACTCCTGTATGCAACTCGCAGCTGCAGTGCACTGGCGCTGGCGGGTGCGATTATTCTGCCGGTGACTCCGGCGCTTGCCCAGAATGCTACTGCAGATATTCCTGCAGCGGCTGGTTCTCTGCCGGGTGATCGCGTCCGTGAGAATCCCACTGATACTTCTGATGAGTTCTATCCTCACTTGAGCTACAACGCGTTGAAGAATACTGATAAGGATCAGGTTCTGGACTTCTGGGGTTGGGGGTTTGAGGGTGATTTTAACTCCCCGAAGGGTGTTCAGGTTGTTGTGCGAGAGGTAGGTTTGAACTCCCCGGTTCTGATGGTTAGCGACATCGTTGAATATAACCACGAGAATCTGGCTTTCGCTTACCAGAGCGGCTACATCCACGGTACGGCGAAGATTCCGGCAAACACCTTGGATAAAGAAAAAGATTATGTTATCGAGGTGTGGGGTAACAACGGCTACGAGGGCGACGAGTTTATTACCCCCGTCGTGGGTCAGGCACCCGAGGGCCGCGGTACCCTGCTTGCTACCCAGGAGCTGGATTTCGAAGGCTCTGACGGCACGACAGCTGCGGATATTCCGGGTAAGACCCCGCAGAAGGTTACGTTCAGGTACCGGTACGACGGCGAGGATTCGTATCTGTACACCGCTGAGGGCGGCACCATCCATGTGAAGGGTTGGGGCTACACCAAGGAGTGGCGTGATAAGCACGGCAAAGTAGTGTTTTATATTGCTACTTCTCGGGGTGTTCCTGACGACGGTGATTTCCTACCCGCTAAGGATGTGTTGCTCCGTTTTGAGGAGGGTAAGGATTTCACCATTGCTGAAAACGGCACCCTGAATGCTCAGTTGAGGGTCAAGCCCGGTGAGCTGCAGAACTACTACGAGCCTCGCGTCCCCTTCCCCGGTGCTCCGAGTTACGAGAAGCGTTATGAGGTGAATTATGAGATTGGCATGTTTACCGAGAAACAGGGTCAGCCCCCGCTGACCCTTGATGATCTGCGGGCTGGCAAGAACGTGCTGTTTCATAGTGCGCTGTACACTCAGGCGTTCCGACCCAGCCCGTTTGCTCCCAAGGTGGAGTACAAGGCTCTGGGTGATACTACCGCTGATCAGAACATTTACTTCTTGGGTACCGGCTTCTACGGCCAGTTTAACTTCTCCAGGGGTGTTCAGTATGTGATTCGTGAGAAGGGCTCAAACACCCCGGTTCTGGGGACGAGCGACATTTTTGAATATAACCACCCTAGCCATATTTCTGAGTTCAAGAACGGCAAGGTACGCGGCGTCGTGAAGGTTCCGGCGAATACTCTGGATCCGGCGAAAAAGTACGTGGTGGAGGTTTGGACTAACAACGGCTACAAGAACGGCGAGAATGCCGGCCCTGTGGTGGGCAAGGCACCTGAGGGTCGCAGTGAGCTGTTGGCTTCTCAGGACCTGAACTTCAAGGGGTCTGACGCTGATGAGGGTAAGCAGCCCAGCCTGACTGATGAGCAGCGTAAGGAACGCGCTACCCGCGGCGAGCTGACGGCGGCTCTGTACGCTCAGGCTGGTAGCCCCAAGGTGAACCTCCCGGTAGTCTCCCCCTGGCCGGATGTGAAGACCACCGACCCGAACTATGCCGCCTATGTGTGGGCTCGCCAGAAGGGTATTACTTTCGGCTGGTCTGACGGTAAGTTCCACGCGGAGGCAAGCATCTCGAACGCTACGGTTGCGGCATTCACCTACCGTGCAGCGGGTTCCCCTACCCTTGATCATGACTGGCACTCGTACACTGATCTGACCCCGGATTCTGCGTTCTTCCGTGAGATTGTGTGGGCTGGTCAGAACAGGGTTGCACTGAGCACCAGCGGCACGTTTGACCCCAAGCATACGGTGACTCGCGGTGAGCTGGAGGTTCTGATGATGGCTTTCTAGGTTCGCTAAGATAGCCCTCTGAATAACCCCGTGTTCCCGAATGGTTTTTCTGTTCGGGAGCACGGGGTTCTGTTTGTCGAAGTTCAGCATGCTGGGTTCTTAGCGGCTGGTCAACCTGGGAAAACCCTCAGAACCTTCAAGTCTCTCTTGAGTGTTCCTGACATCTGTTCAACCCTTTGCTAGGGTGAGAGTGTCCCCTGAATCGACGGGGATATTCGACCATTTCTCATTGGGTTGGCGCAGATTCGACGAAGATTCCTCACCACCTTTTAGAAACTGCATCGGCGCGATGGGTTCGACCGATAAGGAATGATTATGTCCGCTCTTCCGAATTTCAAGGCTTCGTCCTTCTTCCGTGCAGCACGGGGTTGCGGTGCATTGGCGTTGGCTGGCGCGATGGTTCTGCCGATGTCTCCTGCGATTGCTCAGAATGTTGTTGCGGATGCTCCTGCGGCGGCTGTTGCTGGTTCCCTGCCGGATCATCGCGTCCGCGAGAATCCTGTTGCTACTTCTGATGAGTTCGCTCCTCATTGGAGCTACAACGCTTTGAAGGATACCGGTAACGATCAGGTTCTGAACTTCTCTGGTTGGGGTTTTAAGGGTGATATTAACTCCCCGAAGGGTGTTCAGATTGTTGTGCGTGAGAAGGGCTCGAACACCCCCGTCCTGGCTATCAGCGACATTATCGAGTACAACGACCCCGAGTATTCGTCCCAGTACCAGCATGGACTCCTCAACGGTAACGTTAAGATTCCCGCTAACACCCTGGATACGGCGAAGCAGTACACCGTTGAGGTGTGGGGCAACAACGGCTACGAGGGCGACGAGTTCATTACCCCTGTCGTAGGTAAGGCACCCGAGGGCCGCGGCACCCTGCTCGCTTCTCAGGCGCTGAACTTCAATGGTTCTGATGGTTCGCAGGCTGCGGATGTTCCGGGCGCTAAGGCCACCCAGGAGTCTACCCCGACGTTCGAGGTTCTGTACGACGGCAAGGCTCAGCTGCTGTACACCTCCGAGGGCGGCGCCGTTCACGTGAAGGGTTCGGGTTTCACGAAGGAATGGCGTGAGAAGCACGGCAACGTAGCAGTTTATATTGCCGCTTCTCAGGGCGTTCCCGATGGTAGCCTTCTGCCCGCTGATGGTACGCCGCTCCGTTTTGAGGAGGGTAAGGACTTCACCATTGCCGAGGATGGCACCCTGGATGCTCAGCTGACCGTCAAGCCGGGCGCGCTGCTGAACTACTACGAGCCTCGCAACTACTTCCCTGGTATCCCGCGTTACGAGGTGCGTTACGAGGTTGACCTGGTTGCTGAGAAGCAGGGCGACTCCCAGCTGACGGTTAAGGACCTGTGGGCTGGTAAGAACGTGGTGCAACGTATTGCGGTGCAGACTCAGGCGTACCGCCCTGAGAAGTTTGCTCCCAAGGTGGAGTACAAGGCTCTGGGCGACACCACCGCGGATCAGGATATTTACTTCTCGGGTACCGGCTTCTACGGTGAGATTGCTTCCCCCAAGGGTGTTCAGTATGTAATCCGTGAGAAGGGTTCGAACACCCCGGTTCTGGCAACCAGTGACCTTATTGAGTACAACCACCACGACCGAGCCTTTGAGTTCGTGAACGGTGAGCTGTCCGGTAGCGTCAAGGTCCCGGCGAACACTCTGGATCCGGCGAAGAAGTACGTCGTGGAGGTGTGGGGTAACAACGGTTACGAGGACGGCGAGTTTGTCGCTCCCGTGGTGGGTAAGGCACCCGAGAGCCGCGGTACTCTGCTGGCTTCTCAGGACCTGAATTTTAAGGGTTCTGATGCGTCCAACACTGATGATAAGAAGCCTAGTCTGACCGATGAGCAGCGCAAGGAACGCGCTACCCGCGGCGAGCTGGCGGTGGCTCTGTACCTTCAGGCTGGCGCGCCCGAGGTGAAGCTGCCTGAGACGTCGCCCTGGCCGGATGTGAAGACTGACGACCCGAACTACGCTGCGTACATTTGGGTTCGTGAGAAGGGCATCAGCTACGGCTGGTCGGACGGCAAGTTCCACGCGGACGCTGGTATCTCGAACGCTACCGTTGCGGCGTTCACTTACCGTGCGGCGGGTTCTCCTGCGGTGAAGGGCGATTCTCCCTATGCGGATGTTAAGCCTGGTGCTCCGTTCTACCGTGAGATTCTGTGGGCGAGCCAGAATTTGCCTACTGTGTACGGTGGTCACTATTTCCTTCCTAAGCAGTTGCTGACTCGCGGCCACCTGGAAACTGTTCTGACTGCTTTCCAGACTCGATAAGCTGGCCCGCTAAACTGGCTCTGCTTGTCGACACTAGTCGCACGAATAACCCCGTGTTCCCGAATGGTTTTCTATTCGGGAGCGCGGGGTTCTGTTTTCGGGGTTTAGTTTGCTGAGTTTAGCGTGCTGGGTTCTCAGTTCTTAGTGGCTGGTCAACCTGTGAAAACCCTCAGAACCTTCAAGTCTCCATTGAGTGTTTCCTGACATCTGTTCAACCCTTTGATAGGGTGAAAACGTCCCCGAAACCGATGGGGATATTCGACCACTTTTCTCATTGGGTTGGCGCAGATTCAACGGAGATTTCTCACCCCAGAAACCCTATGAAACCGCATCATCCCGATGGGTACGACCCGTAAGGATGATGTATGTCCTCGCTTCCGAACTCTAAGTCTTCTTTCCTCCGTGCGGCGCAGGGTTGCGGCGCACTGGTGCTGGCTGGAGCTATGGTTCTGCCGATGACTCCGGCACTCGCCCAGGATGCGGCACCTGTTGCTAATGCACCGGCGGCAAATGCTGTGACCCCCAAGCCGGTAGCTCAGGACGCCGCGGCACAGCCGACGTACTCCGCTGATTATGACGGCATTCTGTACACCGGCGAGGGTGGCACCGTGACTCTGAAGGGTACCGGTTTCACCAAGGAATGGCGTGAGCAGCACGGCACCGTTGTCTTCTACATTGCTGCTACGAAGGACCGCCCCGGTAACGCTGAGCCTTCCACGTCGATGCTCCGTTTTGAAGAGGGTAAGGACTTCACCATTGCCGATGATGGCACTTTTGAGGCGAAGCTGACCATCAAGGCTAAGGCTCTGGAGAGCTTCTACACTCCCATTGATTATTTCCCGGGTATCACCCTGGATGAGGTGCGTTACGAGACGGGTATTTTGACCGAGGCTAAGGGCCAGCCCCAGTCGAGCATTGAGGATATTTGGGCTCGCAAGAACGTTATCGCCCACCACCCGATGTACACCCGCGCCTACCATCCTGAAGTCATGGCACCTAAGTGGAAGTATGATGCCCTGAAGGACACCACGAAGGATCAGGAACTGCTGATTCAGGGTGAGGGTTTCGTTGGTGAGGAGCTGCCCGGCCGTGAGGGTGCCATGTACGTGATTCGCGAGAAGGGCACCGGCACCCCCGTCCTGGCGATGAGCGATATGAAGTCCTACTATGAAGGTCCCGATGGCGTAACCCGCCTGGAGGGAGGCACTCTTTACCGCACCATCAAGCTCCCCGCAAACACCCTGGATCCGTCTAAGCAGTACGTCATTGAGGCGTGGAGCGACTACGACTACGACCTCACCAAGAAGGACAGGCCCCTCATCACCCCGATTGTGGGTTTGGCGCCGGAGCACCGCGGTGTTCTTATGGGCCGTCAGGATCTGAAGTTTGAGGGTGTTCAGGACTTTGCGGATGCTACCGTACCTAAGGGAGAGTACAAGAGCCTGATTTCGAAGCTCACCTACCAGGAGCAGCAGCAGCGCGCTACTCGCGGCGAGTTGACTGCGGCTCTGTACGCTCAGGCTGGTAGTCCCAAGGTGAATCTGCCTAAGACTTCCCCCTGGCCGGATGTGAAGACCACCGACCCGAACTTCCCCGCCTACATTTGGGCTCGTCAGAAGGGCATCACCTTCGGCTGGTCTGATGGCAAGTTCCACGCGGAGGCAAGCATCTCGAACGCCACCGTTGCAGCGTTCACTTACCGTGCAGCGGGTTCCCCGGCTGTATCGGGCGTGTCTTCCTTTACCGATGTGAAGCCGGGTTCTGCGTTCTACCGTGAGATTCTGTGGTCCACTCAGCAGTATGTCATTAATCCGGATTTCGGCTCTTTTAATGCGACGGATCTGGTGAATCGTGGTCAATTGGAGCAGATGCTGTTCAACTTCCAGAACCGCGCCAAGTAGAACGGTGCAGGGTAGAACCGCGCTATGTAAGACGGACTAGTTCTAAGCTGAATACCCCGTGTTCCCGAATGGTTTTTCTATTCGGGAACACGGGGTTTTCTATGCCCGTTTTCTCTGCTTTTTTCTGCACCTATTTTTGGGTGCTCGCGGAATCATTGCGGCACAGAATTCAAAACTTTCAACTATTCCTTGAGATTTCTCACGACTTCTCATTAAGGGTTTGATATGCTGAGGCTACCCCCAAAACCGACGGGGATAATCAACGAATTTCTTATTGGGTCAGCGCAACTTCGACGGTGAAGAATCGGCCGGAAATCATCCTGCAGGAATTGCAAACATCCAATGGGACGTACCCTAAGGATGCTTTATGTCCTCACTTCCGAGTTCTAAGTCTTCATTCCGCCGTGCAACGCAGGGTTGTTGCGCGCTCATGTTGGCTGGCGCGATGGTTCTGCCGATGACTCCGGTGCTAGCTCAGGATACAGTACCGGTCACTAACAATTCTGTCGCTAACGCGCCGGTTGCCAATACCGCTTCCCCGGTTTCTCAGGACGTCACGGATGGCCCGTCTTTCACCATTGATTATGGGGAGGGTGCGGCTTTGTACACCGATAAGTACAACGAAATTACGGTGAGGGGCACCGGCCTCACCAAGGAATGGCGTGAGCAGCACGGCAAGGCAGTCCTTTACATTGCCGCCACAAAAGATCGTCCCGGCAACACTGAGCCTTCAACGTCGGTGCTTTTCTTTAAAGAAGGTTGGCGTTTCCCTATTGCCGATGACGGCACTTTTGAGGCCACCCTGACTATCAAATATGGCGACTTGGCTACTTTCTACGACCCCATCCGTTATGATGCCCCGAATTTCCGCTGGGAAGAGGTGCGTTATGAGATTGGCATCCTTACCGTGGGCGAGGATCAGCCGTGGCCGACCATTGAGGATATTTGGGCTCGTAAGAATGTAGCTATCCACCAGCCGATATATGCCCGTCGCCATCCTAAAATTATCGGGACCCATTGGAGGTACGATGCCCTGAAGGACACCGCGAAAGATCAGGAGGTGATGATTGAGGGTGAGGGTTTCAGCGCGAATGAACTCCCCGGCCGTGAGGGTGTCATGTACACGATTCGAGAGAAGGGCACCGGCACCCCCGTCCTGCTCATGAGCGAGATGGAGCGCTACTACGATCGTGGCAATGGCACACTTCAGCTGTGGGGAAATGCTGTTTACAAAACCATCAAAATTCCCGCGAACACTCTGGATCCGTCTAAGCAGTACGTCCTTGAAGCATGGAGCGACTATGGCTATGTCAGCCAGACGGATAAGACTCTGATTACACCGCTGGTGGGTTTAGCGCCGGAGCACCGCGGTGTCCTTATGGGCCGTCAGGACCTGAAGTTTGAAGGTCTTAAGGAATTCACGAATGTATCTTTACCCAAGCCCAAGTATAAGCACCTCTTCTCAAAGCTTAGCGATGAGGAACAGCAGCAGCGCGCTACTCGCGGTGAGCTAGCTGCGGCACTGTACCTTCAAGCTGGCGCCCCCAAGGTGAACCTCCCTGCAGTCTCCCCGTGGCCGGATGTAAAGACAGACGACCCGAACTACGCTGCGTACATTTGGGTTCGTGAGAAGGGCATCAGCTTCGGCTGGTCTGATGGTAAGTTCCATGCGGATGCAGGTATTTCACGCGCTACTGTTGCGGCGTTCACCTACCGTGCAGCAGGTTCCCCAGCTGTTTCCGGTGTTTCTTCGTTTACGGATGTGAATCCGAGTTCCGCCTTCTACCGTGAGATTTTGTGGTCTGCTCAGCATGGTGTCATTAACCCGCAGAGGGGTATTTTTGAGGCGACCACGATGGTAAATCGTGGTGAGCTGGAGCAGATGATGTTCATTTTTCAGAACCGCACTGACTATGGTGGGCTGGTTCTAGTCTGAGTCATAACCCCGTGCATCCTGAGAGTCTTCTTCTCACCGGGTGCACGGGGTTCAGCTTTTACCGGCTGATTAACCTGTGAAACGCCTCAAAACTTTCAAGCTTCCCTTGAGTGTTCTCTGACATCTACCTGAGGGTTTGATAGGGTGAAAATGTCCCCGCAACCGACGGGGCTTTCAACCACTTTTCTCATAGGGTGTGTGCAGATTCAACGGCGAATTCCCTACCCGCCGTTGAGCCCGCAGAGCCCTGCGAGAAACAACTTTAAGGATGTCTTATGTCCTCGCTTCCGAATTCTAAATATTCTTTCCTCCGCGCCGCTCAGGGTTGCAGCGCGCTGGCGTTGGCTGGTGCTATGGTTCTGCCGTTGGCCCCGGCACTGGCTCAGAATGCAGCTCCTGCCGCTGATGCCGCTGTTGCTGCCGCTACCCCGCAGGTAGCCGACCAGGACGCTGCGGCTACCCCGACCCTTGAGGTTTCCATCCCTGACGGTTACAAGTACGACGGTGTGAACCCCGTCCTCGTCACGACTGAGGGCGGTACCGTTCATGTGAAGGGTGCGGGTTACACCAAGGAGTGGCGTGCTCAGCACGGCACCGTGGCGCTGTATATTGCCCCCGCGAACTACGCGCCCTCTGGCTACGAGATTCCGACTTCGAAGATGCTGCGCTTCGTGGAGGGTCAGGACTTCACCATTGCCGATGACGGCACTTTTGAGGCTGACCTGAAGGTTGAGGCGTACAAGCTTGCTGCCTACTACTTCATCGATGATGACAACTTCCACGACCCGACCGGCGGCACCAAGTACGATGTCCTCTACGAAATTCGCGTGGTTGCTGAACAGAAGGATCAGAAGCCGCTGACCGCTCAGGAGCTGTGGACCAGCAAGAACGTGGTGAGCACCCAGGTGCTGAATACTATGGGCGAGAAGCCGGCGCCGTTCGCACCGCGCCTGGGTTACAACGCTGTGACTGACCCCGCAAAATCACAGGATCTGAACGTTGGTGGCCAGGGGTTTAACGGCGATATTCACTCCGTTAGGGGCGTTCAGCTCGTGGTTCGTGAGAAGGGCTCGAACACCCCGGTTCTGGCAACCAGCGACATTATCGAGTTTGACCACCCCACCCAGTCTTCGGCGTACCGTGATGGCAACCTGAACGGTACCGTGAATCTTCCGGCAAACACTCTGAATGCTTCGAAGAAGTACGTGATTGAGGTCTGGGCTAATGACGGTTACGGCAATAACGGCAAGCTGATCGCACCGGTCGTGGGCAGGTCCACCAAGGGCCGCGGTACCCTACTCGCATGGCAGGACCTGGACCTGAACGGCACGAACGGTTATAGGGATGCTAACCTGCCCAACGCTCAGGACCCCAATGAGGACGATAACCAGAACCCTGATCCTTCCGACGAGAAGCTGGAGACCCTCGCTACCCGCGGTGAGCTCGCAGCTGCCCTGTACATTCAGGCGGGCACCCCCGAGGTGAAGCTGCCTGAAACTTCTCCCTGGCCGGATGTGAAGACCACCGACCCGAACTTCCCCGCGTACGTGTGGGCTCGTCAGAAGGGTATTACCTTCGGCTGGTCGGACGGCAAGTTCCATGCTGATGCAGGCATTTCGAACGCTACCGTTGCGGCGTTCACCTACCGTGCGGCTGGTTCGCCTGCGGTTAAGGGCGACTCCCCGTACAGTGATGTGGCTCCCGGTTCGGCGTTCTACCGTGAGATTCTGTGGGCTCAGCAGAACAAGGTGGTGCTGAACGCTAACGGCGCTTTCGATGCTCAGTACATGGTGACTCATGGTGAGTTGGAGACTCTGATTGAGGCGTTCCAGGCTCGCGCTAAGTAAGGTCGTTTAGACCGCCCGCATCCCCTCGGGTTTTACCTTGAGGGCGCGTGCGGCGCGTCGGATAACTCTCTGGTTCCCCGTGCTCCCGAATGGTTTTCTGTTCGGGAGCACGGGGTTCAGCTTTTAACAGCTACCGCTGTGTGAGATTTCTCGAAACCTTAAAGTACTCCTTGAGTGTTTCCTGACAATCGTTCAACGCTTTGATAGGGTGAGAATATCCCCGAAACCGACGGGGCTTTCAACCACTTTTCTCATAGGGTGTGTGCGGATTCAACGGTGAGCTCCCTACCCACTGCTGAGCCCGCAGAGCCCTGCGAGAAACAACTTTAAGGATGTCTTATGTCCTCACTTCCGAACTCTAAGTCTTCATTCCTCCGCGCGGCTCGGAATTGTAGCGCACTCGCACTGGCGGGCGTGATGGTCCTGCCGCTGACCCCGGCGTTAGCCCAGGACGCAGCGCCCACCGCAAACGCGCCCGTTGCTAACGCACCGACTGCCAATACCCCCGCCCCTGCAACTCAGGATGTCGCGGATGAGCCGTCTTTCACCGTTGTCTATGAGGATTACTACTACCAGGACGGCCGTGACGTCTTCAAGCAAGAGGGCGACGGCCTGTACACCGGTGAGGACAGTAAAATTACGGTTCTGGGCACCGGCTTCACCAAGGAGTGGCGGGAGCAGCACGGCAAGGTTGTCATCTACATCGCGCCCGAGGAGAACGTCCCCTATAACGCTCTGCAGATTACCGACACTCTTCTGCGGTTTGAAGAGGGCAAGGACTTCACCATTGACGATGACGGCACCTTTGTCGCCCCTCTGAATGTTGAGGCTAATACTTTGCCGAGTTACTACACTCTCACGGAGTATTTCCCGGATATGACTCTGGACAAGGTGCGTTACGAGGTTGGCATCCTCGCCGAGCCCGAGGGCCAGCCGCAGTCGACCGTTCAGGATATCTGGGCTCGCAAGAACGTTGTGACGCATCACGGTCTGAGCACCAATGATTATCACTTCGACACCTTCGCACCTAAGTTGAAATACGACGCTTTGAAGGACACCACGAAGGATCAGGAGCTGCTGATTCAGGGTCAGGGCTTCGTAGGGACTGACATCCCCGGCGTTGAGGGCATGATGTACGTCATTCGCGAGAAGGGCACGGGTTCCCCCGTCCTGGTTATGAGCGAGATGAAGCGTTACGCCCACGGTGATGATGAATACGAGACGGGCCTGGAGGGAGGCTTCGCTTTCGTCAATCTCAAGATTCCCGCGAACACGCTGGATCCGTCCAAGCAGTACGTCATTGAGGCGTGGAGCGACTACGGTTACCCCAGCAAGACGGATAAGACTCTCATCACGCCGATGGTGGGTTTTGCCCCGGAGCACCGCGGCGTTCTTTTGGCGCACCAGGATTTGAAGTTTGAGGGTGTCCAGCGGTTCACGAATGCTTACGTACCCGTAGAGGAACGTATGTACTTTTCGACATCGCTGAACGACGAGGAACAGAAGCAGCCTGCCACCCGCGGTGAGCTGGCTTCCGCCCTTTATGAGATGAAGGGCAGCCCCAAGGTGGACCTTCCTGAAGTCTCTCCGTGGCCGGATGTGAAGACGGACAATCCGAACTACGCCGCCTACATTTGGGCTCGTGAAAAGGGCGTTACTTTCGGCGGACCTGACGGAAAGTTCCACGCGGAGGACGGTCTCACGAATGCAACCGTTGCCGCAATGATTTACCGTGCGTCTGGTTCACCGGAAGTATCGGGTGTTTCGTCCTTCCCGGATGTTACGCCGGATTCCGCGTTCTACCGTGAGATTCTGTGGGCTACCCAGCAGAATGTTATTACTCCCGAGACCGGCATGTTTGAACCGAATCATGCTGTGACCCGCATTGAATTGGACTGGATAACGTTCTATTACTGGCATCGTGTTATGCACCCTACCACTACCGGCCTGTATCGCATTGCTAACTAAGTAGACCGAGCCGGTTCTAGCCCGGGCACCTCGTCACAACGGACGGGGTGCCCGGGCTCTTACGCATTGAGGGAATCTGCGCGGATTCTTCTAGAGTTCTCTCCCCTAGAATTCTCGCCCTAGAGTTCCCATGCGGGGGCTGCGGCGGTGCTTGCCGAGTGCGCGTCCTGACCGGTTGCCACGCCGGTGGAGACGGTGAAGTCCCACGGGTCGGTGTTCAGTGCGGACAGCTTCGTTTCGATAGCGAAGCCGCGCTCAGCGAGCAGGGCGCGCAGGCGGTTTGCCGCCGACTGCAGCCAGAGGGATTCGCTAGCTGCATGGGAGCAATCAATCAGGGCGATGTTGCTACCGTCAACTCGTGCGGTTTCGCGGAATTCGCTGGCGGGGTGGTGGCGCAGGTCGGCGGTAATGTACACCTGCGCGTCAGTGGCGCGCACAGCGTCGAAGAGGGAGTCACCGGCACCACCGCAGAGGGCGACGCGGCGGATCGGCTGGTCGGCGCGTCCGGCGATGCGCAGGCCACCGGCGGTTGCGGGTAGTGCCGCAGCGAGGCGTTCTGCAAGCTCCTTGAGGGTGATTTCTTCGGGCAGAGTGCCGAGGCGGCCGGTGCCCACCGCGTGTTCCTGCTCGTCGAGTACCTGGGTCTGCGCTTCGGTGAGCGGTTCGCGGTCGATGAGGCCGATAGCGTCACAGAGTGCTTCGTTTACGCCTTCGACGGCGGCATCTGCGTTGGTGTGTGCGCCGAGCAGGCCGCATCCGCCTTCGATGAGGGTGTGCAGAACGTTGCCCTTGTAGTCGCTGTCGGGGATGAACTTTGCGCCGCGAAGCAGCAGCGGGTGGTGGGTGATGAGTAGCTGCGCGCCTTCGGCTACAGCTTCTTCGGCGGTGGCGGTGAGGGCGTCTACTGCGAAGAGCACGGTGTTCACTTTGGCGGCGGCGCGACCGGCGACGAGGCCGGAGGCGTCCCATCCGGCGGCGAGCTGCGGCGGGAAGAGCGTGTGGAAGGCGTCAACGACTTCTGCGAGGGTGGGGGTTTCTAGTTTTTCAGTCATACCTCTATTGTGGCAGGTGGCGCGGCGGTAACTCAGGAATATTATGCAGCCCTGCAGTGTTCTTCAGGTAGCATGGTTTTACAGTTCAAGGAGGAATCATGACTGATATTGTTCTTGCCGGCGGCTGTTTCTGGTGCCTGGATGCGGTATACCGCCAGTTCCGCGGGGTTGAGGCGAGCGTCTGCGGCTACACGGGTGGCGAGACTCCCGACCCTGATTATCGTTCGGTGTGCTCGGGTGCGACCGGCCATCAGGAGGCGCTGAAGCTCAGCTTTGACCCGCAGGTGATTGACCTGGATACGGTGTTGGATATTTTCTTTACGAGCCACGACCCGACCAGCTGGGATCGTCAGGGCGCGGATACCGGTTCGCAGTACCGTTCGGTTCTTTTCTACGCGGATGAGCAGCAGCGTGAGGCGTTTGAGCGTGCGGTGGCGCGTGCTCAGCAGCTGTACCCCTCCCCCATCGTTACGGAGATTAAGCCCCTGGGCGTGTTCTATGAGGCTGAGGAATATCACCAGAACTATTACGCGTTGAACCCGGCGCAGGGCTATTGTGCGTTTGTGGTAAGCCCGAAGGTGGCTCACGCGCGCCGTAATTTTGCGCATCTGCTCCGTTAACTACTCTGCTAGCCGGTGGGCCCGGTTCAGCCGAGGCGTATTACGTTGTTCACCCCGTAGCTGTCTTTTGTTGTGTGGCAGCTATGGGGTGTCTTCATATGCGCCCGACTATTTGTTATTCGCCGGTGCTTTACGGTTGCTATAAGGTGCGCCCGGTATGATGGGGGTGTCGACTCACTCCCCACATCCGTTGACCTCACCGAAAGACTGCTGATGACTAGCCCCTCTTCTAAGCCCGTCGCCTTGAGCCGCCGCGCCGTGTTGGGTGCGGGCGGTGTTGGTCTTGCCGCTGTGTTGTCTGCGTGTGCGCGTACGGTGCATCCGCCGGTTGATGCTGCCACCTCTGAGTCAGCGAGCGCGAGCCCCTCTGCTTCGTCGACGTTGCCGTCTGCGAATAAGTCGTATCAGGGTAAGGTCACGTTCGATAACTTTGAGAAGAACGGCGAGTATGTGCCTGCCACGGCTGAGAAGAAGGCGCAGAATGTGCCCAAACCGATTATGCCGGAGAAGGTGCAGGAGCTGAGCATTGACGGTATTTATGCGCTGATTGGCTATTGGATTTCTAGCTTTAATTATTTGGCGTTGACGGGTGATATTGAGCCGTTGAAGAAGACGGATCCGAGTAGCGAATACTATAAGGAGCTTGAGCCGATGGTTAAGCTCTATGAGACGGGTCGCGGCTGGATTTACGATACGAGTGAGCCGATGTCTGTGTACCTGTTGACGGATACTCCCACGCAGGTTGAGGGCGACCGTATTCGTTATTTCTGGCGTGCTCGTTCCCTGGTTGATCAGAATGCGAAGAGGCATCTGACGGAGGGTGATAACCGCGATAAGTCGCTGGCTAGGGCAGAAGATTCTCAGGGTCAGGCGATGAGGATTGTTGTGGAGTATAAGGAGGGTGCTTGGTTTATGAGTACCCAGAAGGATAAGGATGCTGGTAAGAGCTCGGGTTCTGCGAGCACTTCGGCTTCCTAGTGCGCTAATTGCAGCTTTTTAGACCTTTCTTCGCAAAAGGATATAAGTAGTAACATTTGATATCTATATGCGTGTTTACGGTATGATATGGGTGTCAACTCACTCTATTTCCTTTGTTGACTTCTTTTGAAAGGCTGATAATGACGAGCCCTTCCCCCATATCTACCCGTGTGAGCCGCCGCGTGGCGCTGGGTGCGACCGCCGCTGGTGCACTTGCCGCGTTGACCGCTTGTGCTAGCGATATTCGCCCACTGGCTGATGGCTCGGCGTCTAACTCTACTTCCGGTTCTGCTAGTGCATCCGCGAGCGCTTCAGCTAGTGCCTCAGCTAGCGCTTCGCCTTCTGCTTCTTCCGGCAAGCATTATAAGGGCCTCGTGAAGTTTGATAACTTCGAGAAGAACGGCGAGTACGTTCCGGCGACCGCCACTCATAAGGCGCAGAACGTGCCCAAGCCCCTCGTTCCGGCGAACATGAACGAGCAGAACGTTGACGGTATTTACGCGTTCGTTGGTTATTGGTTGGCGAGTTCCAACTATCTGCTAATGACCGGCGATACTGAGCCGCTGCAGAAGGTTGAATCTGCGGATGCACTGGAGAATTACCGGAATTTGACGGTTGCCTATGAAAATAATGCGGGCTGGCTCTACGGTGCGGATACTCCTATTACTCTTGAGTTGCTTTCTGATTCACCGCAGAAAATTTCCGGTAGCCGAATTCGCTATGACTGGTTGGGATACATGAGTTACAGCGCAGACATGAAGATTCACGCTGAAGGTCAGGGCCCTGATGAACCCTTTATGGAGGATAGCTCGCGGGAACTGACGAAGGTTGGTGTGGAGTACAAGGACGGTAAGTGGATTATGCTCACCGGCGATGAGAGCTCTTCTTCGGCGGCTTCCGATTCTTCTTCGAGTTCTTCTTCTGTCTAAGCACCTATCCTATGGGTAAGGTCTAACGGCTTAAGATAGGCTTCTCTCTCTCCCCCCCCCCGGTAATGCACCGTGGGCGGGGGTTTCTTTATGCCGGAACTCGGTGATGCTTTGCTGCGGCATTTAGATTGCTTTGCAGCGGTATTAGGTTGCTTTGTCATCGGCACTCGATGACGGCTACTGCCGGGTATCTGCGTGTTTGCCGGTATGATGGAGGTGTCAATTCACTCAATTTCCTTTGCTGACTTCTTTTGAAAGGCTGATAATGATGAGCCCTTCCCCCGTCTCTGCTGGTGTGAGCCGTCGCGTGGCGTTGGGTGCTACCAGTGCCGGCGTACTGGCGGCATTGACTGCGTGCGCTAGCGATATCCGTCCGCTGGCTGATAGTTCCCCCTCCGGTGAGGCCTCGGCGAGTGCGTCCGAAAGCGCATCCGCGAGCGCTTCGGCATCGGCTTCGTCTTCCTCTTCTGACAAGTCCTATAAGGGCCTTGTGAAGTTCGATAACTTCGAGAAGAAGGGTGAGTACGTTCCTGCCACGGCTGAGAAGAAGGCACAGAATGTGCCCAAACCTCTCGTTCCGGCGAACATGAACGAACAGAGTGTTGATGGCATGTATGCGTTCATTGGCTACTGGCTGGCGAGCTTCAACTATGTGCTGATGACCGGTGATGCTGAGCCGATGAAGAAGGCTGACCCTGCAGATGTGTATGCGAAGAGCCTGCAGGAATTTACGTTGATGTACGAGAGTGATCTGGGCTGGATGTACGGTACGGACACCCCGGTTACTATGGAGTTGATTAGTAGTGCACCGCAGAAGCCTTCCGGTAGCGGCACCCGTTACTACTGGCCGGGCTACATGAACTACAGCGCAGATGCGAAGATTCATCGTGAGGGTAAGTCTGACCTACCTTTTAAGACGGCTTCTAGCCCGAACGGCAAGCTGATGAAGGCTGCTGTGGAGTATAAGGACGGTAAGTGGTTTATGCTTACCGGCAATGAGGGCTCTTCTTCGGCGGCTTCCGGTTCTTCTTCTAACTCTTCTTCTGTCTAGACCTCACCTTAACGGTTCAGGCCTAACGGTTTAAGATAGGCTTCTCCCCCGCCTGCGGTCATGCACCGTGGGTGGGGGTTTCTTTTGCCAAAAACCCAGGGAACACTCAGGGGGAAACCCTGCGGGTGTTCGGGGTCGGCTGAGAGTGCCTCGGGTACGCTTAACGTATATACATTGACGTACTACATATGGTCTTTACCTGCAGGTTTGAGCCTCGTGCTGACGGCTTTGTGGGTGAAGGATCCGACGAAGGACTTCCGATGACTACTTTCTTCACTCGACGTACCGCTCTGGGTGTTGCTGTTGCGGGTGCACTTTCTGCGTTGACTGCGTGCGCTAGCGATATTCGCCCGCTGGCTGGCAGTACCGGCTCGGCTTCTCCGTCGGAGGCGGCGACCACCTCCGAATCTGCGTCTGCATCGGCGTCTGCTGGCGCATCGGCGTCTCCTTCTGCTTCGGCGTCTGCGAGTGCTTCTGTAGCCTCGGGCCTTCCGTCTTCGGGTAAGTCCTATAAGGGTCCAATGAAGTTTGATAGCTATGAGAAGACCGGTGAGTACGTTCCGGCGAGCGCTACGCAGATGGCTCAGAATATGCCGAAGCCTGTTCCTCCGGCGAATATGAAGGAGCACAGCGTTGATGGTGCGTATGCTTTCTTGAGTTTCTGGCTGGCGAGCTTGAATTACCTCATGATGACGGGTAACCCTGGTCCAATTGAGATCGTTTACCATGATGGTTACGGCTGGGAGAAGTATCCCAGCACGATTAAGCTGTATGCGTCGGGTTTGGGTTGGGTGTACGGTACGGAAACTCCGTATATTGTTGAGCTGCTGACGGATGCGCCCCGTGAGGTGCCGGGTAGCAATAATACTCGCTTTATTTGGGAGGGCTATTCCTATATGGATCCCAAGATGATGCGGCATTACAATGGTCAGCCGGAGAAGGCGACGAGCGCTGATGAGTCGAAGAAGAAGGTGGCGAGGTTCCGACTGGATTACAAGGACGGCAAGTGGGAGTTGTCTAGCGCCGCATAGTTGCCGTATTGCTGAAGGTTCCCTCGCATGCTGACTTCTCATGATGGAAGACCCCGCACCTGGTAAAACGCTGGGTGTGGGGTCTTAATTTTCTGAACATTCGAAGTGGTCACGGGGCTATTTGGTGGCTCTCGGGTAACCTTAAAGGTGTATACATTGACGTACTGATAGGTCTTTACAGGGCGTCTACGCCTGCTCTGGCGCATGGTGTTTTTATCTGTTCTGTATTGGTTCCAACGAAGGGCTTCCGATGACTACCTTCTTCACTCGACGTACTCTCCTGGGCGTGGGTGCGACCGGTATTCTTGCAGCGCTGACTGCGTGCGCTACTGATATTCGTCCGCTGTCGCAGGGTTCCGGCGGTTCCTCTGGTTCGGCTTCTAATGCTGCTTCTGGCGCTACTTCTGGCGCGGCTTCCTCTTCTGTGAGCGCCTCGGCGTCACCTTCTCCTACCGATGATCACACGCCCGGCTCATACGTGGGCCCGATTAAGTTCAATAACTACGAGCGGAGCGGCACCTACATTCCGGCGAGTGCGGAGGCGCCGGCGCAGAACGTGCCGAAGCCTCTTATCCCGGAGAAGATGAAGGAGAACAGCCCCGAGGGTGCTTACGTTCTGATGGGTTATTGGCTTGCTTCCCAGAATTATCTGATTCTGACCGGCGATGTTGAGCCGCTGATGAAGGCGGATCCTGCGAAGGCTTTTTTGAGGAACTCTAGGACCATGATTAAGCTCTACGAGTCGGGTCTGGGTTGGATTTACGGTTCGGATCAGCCGTACAAGATTGAGATTGCGGAGAATGAGCTTCAGCCGGTTGCTAATAAGCAGGACCGTTATGAATGGCTTGTGACTGTTGCTTATGATCCTGCCGCTAAGTACCACATTGAGGGTGAGCCTGATGCGACTATCGTTGAGGAGGAAAAGACGATTCCTCGCACGACGAAGTTCATCATGGAGTACAAAGAGGGCATGTGGCGCATGCTCTTGGACAATAACAGTTAAATTCCGCTCCTTCTGATACTCACCACTTAAGGATTTCTGATGACGACTTTCCTTTCTCGGCGTGCTGCCCTACTAGCTGCCGGTGCGGGCGCTATTACGATGCTGAGTGCCTGCTCCAGCGATATTCGTCCGTTGGCTGATAGCTCCCCGTCTGCTTCTGGAGAGGCTTCCTCTTCAGCAAATTCTAGCGCCTCTGCTAGCCCCTCCGCTTCTGCTAGCTCATCCTCTGCGGATGGTTCTTCTGAGAAGTCTTATCTGGGGCCGGTAAAGTTCGATAACTATGAGAAGAAGGGCGAGTACGTCCCCGCGGATGAGACGCACAAGGCGCAGAATGTGCCCAAGCCCCTCCCTCCGGCGAATATGCATGAGAAAACCATTGATGGCGCATACTCTGCCTTTAGTTTTTGGCTTGCCAGCGTCAACTATCTGGTGCTCACCGGTGACGATGAGCCGTTGAAGCAGGCTGACCCCTCCGGCAGGGATGTGAAGTCTTTCCATGATTACGTGACTTTTTATGAGTCCAATGAGGGGTGGTTTTACGGTTCGGAGCATGCGCTTCAGGCTGAGATTATGACCCCGCAACCTGAGAAGGTATCGGGTAGCGACTCCCTCTACTACTGGCGTATCACGCTATCCAAGGACTCTAAGGCGATGATGCATGTTGAGGGTAAGGGAAACAGGCCTATGTACCAGAACACTTCCATGGAGCCTGAGCTTTCCGACCTGAAATTGTCGTATCAGGACGGCAAGTGGTTCACTTACCCCACCAAGGTACATGGACAAGGCTCTGCGAGCCCGAGCACCAAAGCATCCGATGAGGCTAACGCTAAGAATGCCTAGAGCATCTTTGCTGAGTCCGTCTTAGGGGCGGGGATTCACCTCGCTTACAGGCGCATAAGATTTATGGCTTAGGCCCATGACCCTACGCACTACTTAAGGATTTTTCATGGCAACTTTTCTTTCTCGACGTGCCGCACTAGCGGCTGCTACCGGTGCCGGTGCGGCTGTAGCGCTGACTGCCTGCGCTAGCGATATCCGCCCGCTGGCTGATAGCTCTTCTTCTCCTTCCGGTGAGGCTTCGCCTTCGGCAAGTGCTTCTGAATCTGCGAGCGCATCCGCTTCAGCGTCTGCCGCTGATTCCGGCAAGAAGTCGTATAAGGGCACGGTGAAGCTCGACAAGTACGAGAAGAACGGCGAGTACGTTCCTGCCACGGCTGAAAAGAAGGCACAGAACGTGCCGAAGCCTGTTGTTCCGGAGAAGATGAACGAGGCAACCGTTGAAGGCATGTACCAGTTCCTCAGCTACTGGCTGGCGAGCTTCAATTACATGTTTATGACGGGCGATTACGAGCCGCTCAAGAAGGCGGACCCGTACTCCCACTATGCGAACGAGGGCAGCAATGCTGTTATCATCTACTCTTCCGGCAGGGGCTGGGTATACGACACGGATGCGCCGGTTACCGTTCAGCTTCTGACCGACGCCCCGAAGAAGGTCGCGGGCGGACCCAACCGCTACGATTGGCTCGGACGCATCATCTATGACCCCAACGCGAAGATCCACATTGAGGGTCAGGACCCCGCTCCCCTAGTCGATGGATCCACTAAGAGCGAGGCAACCAACTTCGCGGCGGACTACAAGGACGGCGCGTGGTACATGCTCAGTGATGAGGATGCTGATGCATCCTCTTCCGAGAAGAGCAGCGCTAGCGCCTAAAACCCGCCTCTAAGCGGCTGGTTCTAAAAGTGAGGGAAGCTCCCGTATGCAGTTGAGATTGCATGCGGGGGCTTCCTCTTTACCTACGTGCGGTGGCGATGTTCCCTTAAGCGTTCATGAGCGGACTTTGAACATGCGTCAGTTCCTTCGGGTACGCTTAAAAATACACTGACAAACCGTTTAGGGGTTCTCATGCCTACTTTCGTTACTCGCCGCACCGCCCTGGGCGTTGCTACCGCTGCCGCGCTCGCTTCCCTGACTGCCTGCGCAAGTGATATTCGCCCGCTGGAGGACCCGAGCATAGTTGACCCGATGCGCCCCTACAAGGGCGAGTTGAAGTTCAATAGCTACAAGTCCACCGGAACCTACCGCCCCGCAAGCACCACGAAGAAGGCGGAGAACCCGCCCATGCCCGTTCCTCCTGAGAACATAAAGTCGAAGACGATCTCGGGCATGTATGCGGCGCTGGGCTACTGGCTCGCAGCCCTGAACTATCTGACGGTTACCGGCGACGCTGCCCCGTTCAAGGACGTGGACCTAGACGGTATCTACGTACAGAAGATGAAGATATACGTAGACTTGTACGCGAAGGATGAGGGGTGGATGTACGGCACCGATACGCCGCTCTTGGCTGAGCTGATCGATGAGACTCCACAGAAGGTTGACGATGAGCAGTACCGTTGGAAGGGTATTGGCCGTAACCATAAGGCCGCCGTTCTCCATTACGTACCGGAGGACAGGGATATTCACATTGCAGATACGAGCGGCAGCTCTGCTAATGATGAGGTCACTTTTGTGTTGAATTATCGGAACAATACGTGGATGGTCACCATTGAGACGAAAAGCTCTTCGACAGCTACCCCCGACTCCTCGGGCGGAAGCAATTCTGGCCTCAACGTTTAGGATGCAGTGGCATAGACACCGACACCACGTACACCTAACAAACAGCACTTTTCGTTAGCTAACGCAGTTTTTGTAGCATTTTCCCAGGTTTGATCCCCAAGAAATCATAAACATATCCAAATACACTAAGGTACTCTGAAATAGATACACCGATAATCTATTGAAGGGTACCTTATGTCTACCTTCGTGACCCGACGCGCCGCCCTTGGCATCGCCGCCACCGCCGCGCTCGCCTCCTTGACCGCCTGCGCAAGCGATATTCGCCCGCTCAGCAACCAGAGCACGCCCGATACACAGCGCTCCTACAAGGGCGACTTGAAGTTCAACGGCTACGAATCACGCGGCACCTACATTCCCGCAACCAGCTCGAAAAAGGCGGAGAATCCACCCAAGCCTGCCCCTCCTGCAGAGATGAAAGCCAAAACGACGGAGGGCATGTACGCTGCCATAAACTACTGGTTGGCTTCTTTCAATTACCTTATGATTACCGGCGACATTGAGCCGTTTAAGGCTGTGGATATAAACCGAAATGATATCTACAAGGCCGAACCTTTCGTCGAATTTTATGAGAAGAACACTGGCTGGGTGTACGGTACTGATGCGCCGTTCTCAGCAGAGCTGACCGAGGACGCTCCGCAGAAGGTTGACGAACAACAGTACCGCTGGCTGGGTGTTGGCCGGTATAACAAGGAAGCAAAGATTCACTACACAGATGGCAGGGAACTCACCATGGCCTCATTGAGTAGCGGCCCCGGTGATTATGAGTTCTTCTTTATCTTGGAGTATCAGGATGGTGCCTGGACGGTTCGGAATGAACCAGCCAAACTTACAACGAGCTCACCCAGCTCAAGCGCGAGCAGCTCCGGCACCTCCATTTAGAACCCCGGTCATATCGTAGTCGTGCGAAAATCTCTGTGCCCCGTGTTTTTCGTCATCTACCGCCGCTTTTACGGCATTGAAGGCGCACACAACATTGGGCTGGCCGCTCCCCTGCGATATTCTGGAATTAGTTCAATACCGGCACATACTTTATTCACCTCAGAAAGAGCCCCATGTCTACCATGTATACCCGCCGCACCGCCCTGACCGCACTGGGCCTGGGCACCGCTGCACTTCTTGCCGCATGTTCCTCAAAGTCCTCCGAATCTTCAGCAACCGCGAGCGCATCCGCACCCGAGTCTTCGGCATCCGCGAGCGCTACCGCATCCGTCTCCCCCACCGCGGAGGCAACCACCACCATTGAACCCGGCCCCAGCATGAAGGGTGAGGTCGTTCTTGCCGACTACTCCTCCACCGGCACTTTTGAGCCCGGCACCAAGGAGCACAAGGCAGTGAACGTCGCGATTCCCGTGGAGCCGGCGAAGCTGCGTGAGAACAGTGTTGAGGGTCTGCACGCGTTCATTGCGTACTGGCAGGCTACCCTGAACTACCTGCTGCTGACCGGTGACGGTGCACGCTTCACGAACATTGACCACACCGGCGATTACTCGACTGTGGCTGAGTTCTTCCAGAGCATGTACGCTTCGGAGACCGGCTGGGTTATTGGTTCGGAGCGTCCGATGGTTCTGTCGTTGACTGCTGACCGCCCGACCAAGGATACCCGCACCGGCTACTACACTTGGGCAACCGATATGGTGATTGATGGTGCTGAGGGTGCTGGCGTGTACAGCAAGACCAATGATCGTGTGCAGCCTCTGACTGAGGTGTTCAAGTACCCCGGTAAGCCGGTGGCTGGTCAGATTGTGGCGCATTACCAGGACGGCACTTGGCGTATGGTGCGTCGCGCTCCGGGTACTGCTTCTGCTTCGCCGGTTCCGTCGCTGAGCCCGAGCGCTTCGGCTGAGGGTTCTGCCTCTGCGGAGGCTACCACTGCTTCTGCTGAGGCATCGGCACAGTAGATTCAGATCCCCTTTATACCGCTGAGAAGCCACATGTGTTTCGAGAAGCCACCATTATGGTTGCTTTTCGAAACACATGTGGCTTTTCGCTTTTATTCTTTCTTGAATAAAGACAGATATAAACAAAAAAGCCTTGATTCCGAAAAATCAAGGCTTTTTCCTAGTGTGACCCCAACCGGATGGGTACGGTGATGAGGGCGCATAATGCCGAGCGCGCGAGGGATTTCATTATGCGTCCGAATGCCACGCCGTAAGAAGTGGCGGGGCATGATGCCGAGCGTGCGAGGAAATCCATCATGCCCCGGAGTGCCGCGACGTAAGGAGCGGCGCCGTGAGAGGCTCACGGCGGCACCATAGAATCTGGGCTCAGTTTTGCCCGATAAACAAATAAACCCTCAGCCAGAAGACTGAGGGTTTATTTCCTAGTGTGACCCCAACCGGATTTGAACCGGTGTTGCCGCCGTGAGAGGGCGGAGTACTAGGCCGCTATACGATGGGGCCATGAGATTTACATCTCTTTTACCAGGTCTCCCTGGCAACACATATAACTATACAGAGGTTCCCAGAAACAACCAAATCGAAAAGTGGTGAATTGAATCACATATTTTACACTTAGTGCAAGACCCCCGGCACAGACTCTTTTCCAGCTACACCAGGCATTCCCCCGACTACCTCAAGCAGGCTGCCTCAAGCACCCGCCGCGCCTACCTCCAGCTCAATCAAGCACGACAGTATCAGGGCACAAAAATGCGCCCCGCACAGTGTACGGGGCGCATCCGCTCAAACTAGAGCAAGAAACTATGCCTTACGGCGGCGAAGCACCATCACAGCGGCGCCAGCAATCAGCGCAAACGCACCAACAGCAGCCAGGCTCAGAACATTCTGAGCACCGGTCTTAGCCAGCGAGCCCTTGCTCTGAGGCGCAGACTTGGTCGCCGAAGCGCTCACCTGAGAATCCGAACCGGAGCCCTTAGACTGACCCTCAGACTTCACCGAAGAAGAGTTCTTCAGCGGCGCGGTCTTCGCGGTGGTTCCCAGCTGGTCGTTAGCTTCCTCAGCCTTCGACTGCTCACCCTTCGACTGTTCGCCCTTAGGCTGCTCAGCTGCCGGCTTCTTTTCTACTGCAGCAGATGCGGAAGGCGATGCCGAAGCATTGGTCGGGAATGCCGGCTCGTCAGCCTCGTCGCGATTATCTGCATTACCGGCATCCTTCGCATCGTTAACAATCAGCGAAACAGCCGAATCGTAATTGCGGTTGGTAGCCACATCAGAACCAGCGGTGACGGTACCGAGCATGTAGCCCTGGCTGTACTGCATGGTGTTCGCCGGAACACGCAGAGTTGCCTCGAAGGAGTACTTGCCGGTGCGTGCGTTGTAGACAAACGCGCTCGCAGGAACGACAGTGGAGACCTTCTGAATGTTTGCCAGTTCGCTATCGGTCAGTTTGTCGTAACCCATCGACCATTCGCCTTCCTTGACGAGGAACAGGCGAATACCTTCTGCCGGGGGCTTCTCAAAGTCGTAGCCGGAGACGTGGAAGGTGTAGGGGCGGGTAATGTCGACGGTGCCCTCAGCGAAGTTCAGGGTGGGGTCAATCAGCACTGCGGTAGCCTGCTTCGGGTAGCCCTGGAAGGGAACCTTAGCGGGGTTAATGGTCGCGGTGGAGGTGAACTCACCCTCGGAAACCTCGGCGTAGAACTTCACGATGGAGTTCGGAACCAGCTTCTGCTGCGAGGAAGGAACAGCCTTGCCGTTACGATCCACGGTCGCCTTGGAGGTGTAGGTGTCGGTCATGGTGCCGTCGCCGGTCTTCGAGTTCAGCACGTAGGGCACAGCCGCGGTGGTGTTAGCGATATCCTGCTTGTCCACTGCGATGACGGAGCCGTCCTCGGTGACGGTCAGGTCGTTAGCCTTACCGCCGTTCATCTCAACCTCACCGATTACGCGGTCGGTCTTAGCGTCAAAGATAGCGATCTTGCCGGTACCGAAATCGGTCACGTACACCAGGTCGCGACCCTCGTCGTTCTCCATGGACAGCGCCTGGGTGCCGAACTTGACGAACTTCTTGAACGCACCGGTGGTCAGATCGTAGACGGAGATACCGGAGTTCACGCCATCCACACCCTGCGAGGAGACGTAAATTTCGTTCTCGGAGTGGTCAATAGTGACGTCAGAGGGGCGAACCTCAACGGAGGAGTTCTCGCCGCGGGTCTGAATAACCTGCTCGGTCTTGAACGTATGAGTGTTGATCACGAAGACCTTGCCGCCGGTGCGCTCGGGCACGTACAGCTTGTCGCCGTCAACGGTCATGTTCATGCCGATGTAGCGGGTACCACCGTTGGGGGCACCTTCCAGCTGCAACTTGGTGACCTCGAAGGTCTTCATGTCGATTGCGGACACATAGTAGCGGCCGGTCACGAACACCTTACCGGAGTTGTGATCCACCAGCACAGAGCGGGGGTGCTCAATCCAGTTCGGGTCACTCTCGGAGATACCGTGGTTAGTCCAAATCTGCTCCATGGTGCTCTGGTCGAACACAGACAGGGAGTTGTCGGTGGTGTTAGTAACCCACACGGTACCGGACACGTCATCAACAGTGATGCCATACGCGGAAATGTAGCCAAATTCGCCGTTCTTATCCAGCTCGAAGGGAAGCGCCGCCACTTCTTCAATCTGAAGAGTGTCTGCGTTGACACGAGCAATGGTGGAGGCGAGGTCGCCGCGGGCGCCCACGCCGACCATCCAAATCTTGTTGGTCGCCTTAGAGTATGCAACCTGGTACTGGCCGGGCAGACCCTGGGTAATCTGCGCGACGGACGCGGAGGTGTCAACAACGCGGCTCAGCGATGCGGTGGAAGGAACCGAGGCGCTGGAGGAAGCGGTCTGATGTGCGGTATTCGGTGCTGCGAAGGAGGCAGGGATCATGGCTGCGCCGGAGATTGCGAGCGCCAGGGAGCCAACAGCGAGCCCCTTCAGTGCTTTACCCGAGGAGGGAGTGAGGTTCAATGTGTGTCCTTCAAATGTGTAACGGAAGTGCTCACATGCCGCATGCGAATGCTAACGAGACACCCGTGAATATGCGGTGACATATTCGACGGCACGAAAAGCAGAAATGCAGGTAACGCATAAATTTACCTACCTTCTAATCCTCAGTGTTTTCCCAGGAAAATACAAGCAGCGACGTGGGTGTGTTTTGTGTTTTTATGAGCGACCCCCAAATTCACCTTCAGTATCACGTGAAGGTTGAGGCGATTTCAGGGTTTTTCCTTGCTCTTGCGGGCAAAAACCCTGGTTGCCAGGGGGTATTGTGATGCTTTTATATTTACACATTAATGTAAAAGTTTAGGTGAGGTGCATCTGCGATATTCACCACGGGTTACACATTTTCTCGACATTCAAAACCTATATTTTTACAAGCGTGTGCACATATATAAATATTTACTGTATAAGTTACCCAGAATAACCCCAAGCGGGCACACAAAAGGCGGGTACCCCTCCCCCAGATTCGAAGAATCCGAAAGAGAAAATACCCGCCTTCTCACGCGTTACATCGAGCATTTACGCCCGAAAACTAAACGCTACGCTTATGCCTTGCGGCGGCGCATCACCAGAGCAGCACCCGCAATCAGAGCCACAGAAGCGAAAGCAACCAGCGGCATCACAGCATTAGCACCGGTGTTCGCCAAAGCGCCACGCGAAGAGCCAGCCTGCGAGGAGCCTGCGTCGCTCTTAGCTACCGAGGAACCACCGAGGGAAGAATCGGAACCGCCATTCTTCACAGCCGAACCGGACTTATCAGCCTTCACAGCATCCGGAGCAGACTTGGAGTCCTGTGCACCGGTCTTAGAGTCAGACTTCGAATCAGACTGAGATGCCTGATCCTTGGAGGTCTGGTCCTTAGCCTCTGCGGTGTTCTCGGACTTAGCGTCAGACTTCTTATCCTCGGACTTAGCGTCCTCAGACTTCTTATCTTCTGCCTTCTTGTCCTCAGCCTTCTTGTCCTCAGCCTTCGGGTCAGCCGGCTTCGATTCCTCAGCCTTCACACCGGTCACCGTCGGGTAACCCGCGAAATCCAGCGAAGTCGGGGTGATACCCACCGGAGCTGCGCTCGCGTCGGTGTCCTTCACGCCAACCTTGAACTTCAGAATCGAGTTAGCCTTCAGCTGCTGAACCGATGCGGGAACGTCGTTACCCTGGCGATCCTTGGTGGGCAGGGTGGTGTACTCGCTGGCGGTGGTGATTTCGCCGGTGGTGCCGTTGAGCACGTAGGGCAGGGTCACCTTCTCGTCGCGGTCCTTCTTGTCAACAACCAGTACGGAGCCGTCCTTGAGCAGGGTCACGTCGTTCGCGGCTGCGCCGTTCATCTCAACCTCGCCGATGACCTCGTCAGCACGGCCGTCGAAGACAGCCACCTTGCCGGTACCGAAGTCGGTTACGTACACCAGGTCGCGGTCCTCATCGTGCTCCAGAGCGAGCGCCTGAGTGCCGAACTTGACGAACTTCTTGAATTCGCCGGTGGTCAGGTCGTACACGGAGATACCGGAGTTGACGCCCTTCACACCCTGAGAAGAAACGTAAATCTCATTCAGCGAGTGGTCCACAGCAACGTCGGAGGGGCGAACCTCAACGGTGGAATCCTCACCCTGAGTCTGGATGGTCTTCTCAACCTTGAAGGTCTTGGTGTCCACGACGAAGAGCTTGCCGCCGGTGCGCTCGGGCACGTACAGCT
>NZ_KV807678.1:29910-34969 GCF_001812085.1 Rothia sp. HMSC065C12 | reverse complement strand
TGCCGCCGGTGCGCTCGGGCACGTACAGCTTGCCGCCGTCGAGGAACAGGTTCATGCTGATGTAGCGGGTGCCGCCGTCGGGTGCGCCTTCGAGCTGAATCTTCTCAACCTGCTTGGTCTTCAGATCGATAGCGGAGACGAAGAAGCGGCCGGTCACGAACGCCTTACCGGACTCGTGGTCAACCAGAACGGAGCGGGGGTGCTCAATCCAGTTCGGGTCGTCCTTCTTCACACCCTCGTTGGTCCAGATGAGCTTGAGGGTCTGCTGGTCGTACACTGCCACGGAGTTGTCGGTGGTGTTGGTAACCCAGACGGTGCCGTCCACGTCATCAACGGTCACGCCGTACGCGGAGGTGTAACCGTACTGGCCCTTGTCGTTCTTCTTCACAGGCAGCTCGGCGAAAGCCTCGGTCTGCAGGGTGTCTGCATTCACGCGTGCCAGGGAGGAAGCGAGGCCGCCACGTGCACCCACGGTGGGCACGAACAGCTTGTGGTTCTTCTTGGAGTAGCCAACCTGGAACTGGCCGGGCAGACCCTGAATGATGTTTGCAACGCTACCGTTTGCGTCCACGGTGCGGTGTGCCTCGGTGGAGGGGGTGGTTGCGTTGTTGTCGGCCGCCTTGGTCTTGGTGGCGGTTGCCGGGTAGCCCTGGAACTCGCGGGTTTCGGGGGTGACCTGCTTGACCTCGGAGTTGTCGCCTGCGGTTGCGGTGACCTTGAACTTCAGGATGGAGTTCGCCTGAATCTCGGAGGTCTTGGCGGGAACCTCGTTGCCCTGCTTGTCCTTAGAAGGCTTGCTGGTGACCTGGTTGGAGGTGCTGACGGTGCCGGTGGTGCCGTCGAGGACGTAGGGCACGGTTGCGGTTGCGCCAGCCTGCTTGTCCACAGCAACAACGGAGCCGTTGGGCAGTACGACCAGGTCGTTTGCCTTTCCGCCGTTCATGGCGACCTCAGCGATCAGCTTGTCTGCTGCGCCGCCGTCGATCACGCCGACCTTGCCGGTGCCGAAGTCAGAGACGTACACCAGGTCGTTCGCCTCGTCGTTGTCGAGCGAGAGCGCCTGGGTGCCGAAGGGGATGAACTTCTTGAACTCGTAGGTGGTCGCATCGTACACGGATACACCGGAGTTCTCGCCCTTCACGCCTTGCGAAGAGACGTAAATTTCGTTCTGCGAGTGGTCAATAGCCACGTCGGAGGGGCGAACCTCGCCGTCCTTATCGCCCTTCACAGAGATGGTCTTCTCGACCTTGAAGGTCTTGGTGTCGATCACGAAGAGTTTGCTGCCGGTGCGTTCGGGCACGTACAGCTTGCCGCCGTCCACCAGAATGTTCATGCTGATGTAGCGGGTACCGCCATCGGGTGCGCCCTCAAGCTGAATCTTCTCAACCTGCTTGGTCTTCAGATCGATAGCCGAGACAAAGAAGCGACCGGTCACGAAAGCCTTACCCGACTCGTGATCGACACGCACCTCGCGGGGGTGCTCAATCCAGTTCGGGTCGTCCTTGCTCAGACCCGCATTGGTCCACAGCTGCTTCATGGTCGCCTGATCGTACACGGCAACGGAGTTATCGCGGGTGCTGGTCACCCACACGGTACCTTCCTCGTCATCGACGGTGATACCGTACGCACCCTCGTAGGAGTAGCCCTTGTCGTTCTTGACGATGGGCAGCTCGGCAACTGCCTCAATCTTCAGGGAGTTCGCGTCAATACGAGCGATAGTGGAAACGTGCTCGTCGCGGTCTGCAGTGCCCGCAACCCAAATCTTGTTGGTCTTCTTGGAGTATGCGACCTGGAACTGGCCGGGCAGGCCCTGAGTGATCTTAGCCATCGCCTTATCGGTGATGGTGCGAGCGTTAGTGCTCTGGCTTGCCGCCGGGGTGGAGTCTGCCGCGAACGATGCGGGGATGGTGGCAACACCTGAAATTGCCAGTGCCAGCGATCCAACGGCGAGGCCCTTGAATGCCTTGCTCGATGCGAGGTTCATATGTATGTCCTTTATCGTGTGGGTGGTGTGTGAAGGGGCGCCTCTCCCCTGTTTGAGGGGCGGTGTTTTTCTGCCTTATGCGGCGGGTGTTTCGTGCACCCACAAGGAGTGAACTAGCCTTCACACAGTATTAAGTAAGGCAACCATTAACTTACCTTCTAGGTAATACTTACTTAGCGCACAGGATTTTGCAAGATTTTAGGCATATATAACGCAAAATTTCATATGCCAGGCACAGCCTGTCACTAAAACTCCCCGAGGTGCGGCAATACGGGACATGGCAAAACCCCCGCCTCCAGCAAAAGCCAGAAGACGGGGGTTCCACGCACCCCAACGCACGGTACCTAGGTGACACGGTGCCAGGGGTGACTAAATATTAGGAGACATACGAGAAGTCAGTGAACAGCAGGTTCTGCAGCTTGTAGCGGCGAATGAAACGAGCCAGCTCCGCACGAGTAGTCGGCGCGGTCGGGTTGAACACACCCGAAGAATCCAGCACGATGTCGTTCGCGCCAGCCCACGCAACGTAACGGTGCAGAGTACCGGCACCCAGCACGTCGCGGAAACGAGAACCAGCAGCCTCGTTCATTTCAGTCAGCTGAACCTCCGCGTTGTACTGGAACAACACAGCCGCCAGCTCCTCGTGAGAAACCGGTGCGGTCGGGTCAATCTTGTCGCCGCCAGTGAGCGGCTCGGTGATCTTGCGGTCACGAGCCCAGTGCAACGCGTTCGCGGTCGGGCGGTCTGCCGCATCCGCAAAGGGTGCAACATTAGAGTTTTCGCTCACGCCAGCGTGACCAGCAGCGTGGTTCAGCAGAGCAATAAGCTCCTCACGGGTCACAGGGCGGTCCGGCTCAAACGCGCCAGTCTGCGGGTTCGGCATCAGCCACTTCTTCTGGTTCGCCATGCGGATATCCTCAGCGAACGGGTGGCTACCCGGAACGTCCTCGAAAGAAGTCTTCAGGATCTTAGTCTCAGCCACGGGGATGCGCGCAGCAATCTGGTGGGTAACCTCCTGGCCCCACGGGTCGGAGCAAATATCCAGCTGCAGGGCGTGATCAACACCCTCACCCTGCATCAGCTCGATGGGGAACTGGTCGCTACCGCTGAAGCTGTCAGCGTCACCGTCAAATTCGGGGGTGAGCGGCCAGGAACGCAGAGTTTCGAAAGAGTCGTTACGAACGTAGCCGTGGCGTACGGTCAGAGTGGTGCCTTCGGTGAGGAATTCGCGCAGACCGTGTGCGGTGTAGTTGACGGTCATACCGGTTTCAGTGATGGTGGCACGCTGAATAACGAGGCGCGGGCCTTTAGTTTCCTCGGTTGCCGGGGCAAGGTTTGCGGGAGCTTCGTCAGCCTGAGCGGCCTGTGCCTGCAGGGTCAGTGCGCCTGCAGCGGCGGCGGCGGAAGCACCCTTTACGAAGAATCGTCGTGAGAGTCGATGGTTAATCAAGGGCATGATTGTCCTATTCAGTTCTTGTTTGAGTTGAGTGAGTTACGGATGGCAGGACGCGCGGACAGCGGCGTAAACGGTGAGTGAGGCCGATACGGTGGGTTCCCTCCCCTGTGTGCGTGAGTGAGACGCAGCATGCCGGGGTGCGGGTGTCTGTCGGGCGGATGCGCGGTGAGTGAGACCGGCACGGTTCCTGACCCAGTCATCTAGCGTACCTTAAGGTCCCCTTTAAAGCGAAGACGAAACGGCGGTGATTTTACGCCTATTTTCGATGTTCAACGAAGTAGGGGCGATATCTGGCAAGGTTTGCCGGAAGTTGGCATGGGTTCTTGATGGGGTGATTTTGAATTACCCAATGCCGTGGTGTTCCGAGATATGGAATATGTGGGTTTCTGAAGTTTTATGTGTGACACGCCGATTCAAACCCTTTTCAAAGAGTTATAGTTATTGGTACCCTATCACTGTTCCTATATCCTCAACAAAGGAGTTACCCATGGAGGCCAAGGAATTCTCATACGAGAAGGCTCTCCTCTTTTTCGCCAAGTCTAAGTACGCCGACCTTTTCGGCGTAGCACTGGTTATCGCCATCGCAATCGCCTCAGGATACCTGAGCACCAACCTCGCCAAATACGTTGACTGGGGCCCGATCACGCCCTTCATTCCCCTCGGCGTGATTTCCGTGATTAACGTGGGTATTTCAATGATGTCTACCCGCCTGACCGGCCGCCTCTCAAACGTCGGCAACGTGCTCGGCATTATTAACACGGCGCTGTCTGGCGCGATTGACTACATTCTGGGCAACAAGGCAGCAATCATCACCTACCCGGTCACTTTCATCGTGTACACCTTCGCGATTCGTAGGTGGCAGAACTCCGAACGTGGCAAGGCGATGGAACCGCCGACCGGCGCGAAGGGTCAGCTGATTATTGGCGGCATTGTGGCCGGTTCGTTCGCGTTCTCCCTGATTGCGAACTACATTGGCTACGGCGGCAAGACCTCGTTCCTGTTCTGGATCACGACCGTAGTGTTTGGATTGTCCCTGTCAGCAAACATTCTGAACGCGCTCAAGCTCACGATGCAGTGGCAGTTTTGGCTCCTGTACAACGCCGTGCAGTGCGTAAAGGCGCTGACTCAGGGCAACTTTGCGAACGTCGGCAAGTACATCTTCTACATCATCAACAGCGTGGCAGCACTGCTGCTGTGGACCCGAAATGGCACCGCAGCCAAGGGCACCGTGGCGGTGGCGTAAAGGGGCGGTTCCCGGGTTTTCGGGCGCTGACCTTTCTACCAGCTAACGCTAATGCATGAGGAGGCCCCTCGACCTGCAGTCTACTGCTGCGGGTCGAGGGGCCTTACCTGTGCCCCGCGAGTGCGGGGAATACGTTGAGTTTCTTTCATTATTGCCCTTGATATAGGGCTCACCCCCGCCAATGCAGGGAACACACGGATGTCATGATTGGCCTTGCGAGCATGGTGGGCTCATTTCCGCTCGCGCGGGGAACACGCTAAAAACCCTATCGCCGGTATCGCCGGGCTGGGCTCATCCCCGCCTGTGCGGGGAGCACCCCATCATCAGAACCAGGCCGTTCGGGGCGGCGGGCTCATCCCCGCCCGTGCGGGGAGCA
>NZ_KV807678.1:29534-29810 GCF_001812085.1 Rothia sp. HMSC065C12 | reverse complement strand
CTGGGCTCATCCCCGCCCGTGCGGGGAGCACGGAAGAAGTAGCCGTCAATGCAGGCGGGTTTAGGGCTCATCCCCGCCCGTGCGGGGAGCACCACGAGGGGTGGGCGTATCCCCCTGCGCATAGGGGCTCATCCCCGCCCGTGCGGGGAGCACGTGTGAGTCCGTCGGCGTGTTTTTGATTCTGCGGGCTCATCCCCGCCCGTGCGGGGAGCACGGTGCCTGGATTTTTGGAACAGCTACCATTCTGGGCTCATCCCCGCCCGTGCGGGGAGCACG
>NZ_KV807678.1:28315-29434 GCF_001812085.1 Rothia sp. HMSC065C12 | reverse complement strand
GGCGGGCTCATCCCCGCCCGTGCGGGGAGCACAAAGCCTTAGCAAGACGGTCGCGGTAGTATTCGGGCTCATCCCCGCCTGTGCGGGGAGCACATCCAGCCAAGGTCTTCAACCGCCACAACCGCGGGCTCATCCCCGCCTGTGCGGGGAGCACTGTTGAGGGCGTGAAGGTCTAGCGGGTTTGTGGGGCTCATCCCCGCCTGTGCGGGGAGCACTGAGCCAGAGCAGCCCACTCCATATTGTCGGAGGGCTCATCCCCGCCTGTGCGGGGAGCACAATATGACGGTGATAACCTGTCGCTTCGCCTCGGGCTCATCCCCGCCTGTGCGGGGAGCACTAACTCACACAAGCACATACTCTCAAGTAAAAGGGCTCATCCCCGCCTGTGCGGGGAGCACTCGCCTATCTTCCAGGGCGCACTGACCACCGTGGGCTCATCCCCGCTCGCGCGGGGAACACGGCTTGCTATCTGTGGGCTAGTGGCTGGACTGGGGCTCATCCCCGCTCGCGCGGGGAACACATGGGTTTTCCGTCGGTTCCGAGCTTGGACATGGGCTCATCCCCGCCTGTGCGGGGAGCACATGTTGCGTACCGACGGTACGAAGGACGCGCTGGGCTCATCCCCGCCCGTGCGGGGAGCACGCTACCAGAGACTCCGGCAACCCGCCGGTTGTGGGCTCATCCCCGCCCGTGCGGGGAGCACTCTATGGTTCTCTTCTATTGGGCTCATCCCCGCCCGTGCGGGGAGCACACGGTGACCGAGACACGCGAAAACATCACGGCGGGCTCATCCCCGCCCGTGCGGGGAGCACGATGAGCTGCAGCGCGCCGCCAATAAGGTTCGGGGCTCATCCCCGCCCGTGCGGGGAGCACTCGCTACGAGCGCGGCGGATGTTAAGCGGCTGGGGCTCATCCCCGCCCGTGCGGGGAGCACTTGCCTCCACCCTCGGCCTGTCCATCTCTAGCGGGCTCATCCCCGCCCGTGCGGGGAGCACTGCTATGACTATCGTATTCAAGCTCAGCCAAAGGGCTCATCCCCGCCCGTGCGGGGAGCACGCACTCAGTAAGCCAGGTGTATAAAATGACTTGGGCTCATCCCCGCCCGTGCGGGGAGCACGC
>NZ_KV807678.1:27879-28215 GCF_001812085.1 Rothia sp. HMSC065C12 | reverse complement strand
CGGGGGCTCATCCCCGCCCGTGCGGGGAGCACAACATACCAGTGATGAGGAGCTTCTGAAGTTCGGGCTCATCCCCGCCCGTGCGGGGAGCACTTCGGGTACTCGAAGGTGGTATCTGCCGCCAGGGGCTCATCCCCGCCCGTGCGGGGAGCACAGCCTGCTGCAGATGCGAAGTCTCCTGCATCTGGGCTCATCCCCGCCCGTGCGGGGAGCACTTCACCGAGGATTTCCTCATCGACGTAGAGAAGGGCTCATCCCCGCCCGTGCGGGGAGCACCACCCGGTAAAGACGATTCAGCACTCATTTGTGGGCTCATCCCCGCCCGTGCGGGGAGCA
>NZ_KV807678.1:27506-27779 GCF_001812085.1 Rothia sp. HMSC065C12 | reverse complement strand
GGGCTCATCCCCGCCCGTGCGGGGAGCACGCCTCAATAATCTTTGAGTCGTACGGGGTGACGGGCTCATCCCCGCCCGTGCGGGGAGCACAGGCGGAATGTCTGGCTAACTGGGATGCGCTGGGGCTCATCCCCGCCCGTGCGGGGAGCACTTTTGGTGATTCTCAGGTTGCCGAAAAGTCCGGGGCTCATCCCCGCCCGTGCGGGGAGCACGCAGAGGGGAGAGGATAAACGGACGCCAAGCTGGGCTCATCCCCGCCCGTGCGGGGAGCAC
>NZ_KV807678.1:0-27406 GCF_001812085.1 Rothia sp. HMSC065C12 | reverse complement strand
GGGCTCATCCCCGCCCGTGCGGGGAGCACGCCACCTCGACAGGTAGCGCATCCACCGCCGCGGGCTCATCCCCGCCCGTGCGGGGAGCACACTTGCTGACATGGGGTTTTATCCCCTATACCGGCAAAATAGGATTACTTTGGAGCCAGAGCCTCCGTCCAGAATACACGATAAACAATTGCTCCTAACCCCGACGAGCACGGCGATACCTACTCGCCTTACTCCACCCAGACTTCGGTACAACTTTACGAACCACCGGACGATAAATCAGCTTAACACCCTCAAAATCGACAGGCTCCCAATCCGCATTATTTACCCGAAACTCAAGCCGTTGCTCATTATCCGCCGGAAACACCATAGTCGCACGACCAGTGCCACCCGACTCCAACACACGCGCCCACAACTTCTCACGAATCCTAGCGCTTACACGCCCCACAAACACCCCAGGATTAATCTCCAAAAGCCACTTCGTCAAATCACCACGAAGACTCACCGGACAAGCAGACAAAACAATAACAATCATCAGTCCGCCCCTCCATCGCCATAATTCATGCCACCGCGCTGAGCCTCACCCTGCTCATTCCACAAACCCACAACATCCAGTTCAAGCATCTCCTCAGGAAGCTCTTCTGGCACCAACAAACGCTGAATATCCCGCACAACTCGCTCCATCACCTTCTCAGAACGAATACGGTCACGCACCGCCCTGCGCGTCACAGACCCAATATCCGTCCCCTCCGTATAGCCAGCAACCATCTCAAACGCAGCAGGAATCGTAATCTCAGCCTTATACAAATCAGCAATGTCATACACAAAAGACCAAGAATTCCCCGTATGCACAAACCCAAGCCCCGGGGCACAGCCCAAAGACACAATCGCCGCATGAACAATCCCATACAACGCAGCATGAGCAGCCGACAACGCCTGATTAATCGGTGACCCATCACCAAAATTATTCGGATCATACTCACGGCGCTCCCACGGAACACCAGTCCGTTCAGACCACTGCCTATACACAGAACGCACCCTAGCGCCCTCCCTGCCACGCAACTGCTGCATCGTCAGCTCACTCGTATCCTCACCAGGAAAACGCCACTGATACATCATGCGCGCCACAGCCAAACGGCTCCGCGTATTCGACACCAGCTTCGCCTGAGCAATCAACAGACGCGAAGAACGCGCCACAGACTTACCGCTCGCATAATAACGAACACCCTGCTCACCAACCCACACCACCGTAGTACCGCACTCCCCCAACAAAGCCATTGCCTGATGAGTAATACGCGTGCCCGGTCCCAACAGCAAAGCGCTCAAACTCGCAGCAGGGCAATGCACCACGCCTTCTTCCTTCACAAACGTCACCGCACTATCCGCACGGGAAATCGTCGCATGCTCGACATACACAAAACTCAAACGGTCAGAACTACGAAACAGCTCAGACGAGCTCGGAGGAATAGCCCCCTGCATGATCTTCTCCTATGAACATCAGCGTGCCAGCATCGGCACAAAAATATGAGTGAATAAAGAAAGGGCGGGGCACCATCACACAGAACAGTCCCCCGCCCTTCACCCGCATTACCTAGCGGGACAGAGGCGCCAACGTCAGAAGGCCCATGCCGTACGCCTTGCCCCTGCCCATACCGGAAAGCAGAGACTTACGGAACAGCTCAACATCAGTGATGCGAAGAGCACCATCAAACTGAGCCTTACGGTGAGTCACCTTACCGACCTTACCCTCAGCATTACGGCGGGCAAACGCAAGGTCCTGACGAGAAGAAACCATCGGGCACTCCTCAATATCCTGCCCCTCAACCGCGGGAATTACTTCAAATCCCCACTGCGGAGCACGCTCACGAATCCACGCCCGCTGCTGCTTAGCCGTCACGTGCGGGAACACCTCACGCTTACCCGTCTGCTTATTCGTATGGCGCTTCACCGGGTTTGCGGCAAGCCGGAAAGCCCACTCCTGACCGTTCTCCAGCTTCGCCAGCAAACGACCATAATGAGCGCTCTCACCACGGCGACTATGCCATCCAGCCTGCTCCACGAGAGCCAAAAAATCAGGCTTCTCAGGGCTCAACATGTACAGAACCGGAGCATGCTGAGACTCATCCAAACGCCACAGAATACGGCTCTCAGAATAGTCCGTATCCGGCGGCAAAGTCGCCATCACGGCAGCATGCATCGCCTGCGGGCTACGCAACAACTTCCACGCGCCACGACGCTGCGGATTAATCATGAAACGAGAAAAATACGTCACGCTTCTATCACCGCCTTCATGTAATCAGGCTCAGAATCCTGGGTAGGAGAGTTCTTTGCAGAAGCATCTTCCTCCCCGTTCTGTGCACGCTGATCTTCCTTGACATTAACGAGAACAGGATCAACCGAAACAACCTCACGCGAAGCATACTGACGATGCTCCGAGCTGAAACTAACCGGAATATCCTGTACCAAATCACCACGCTCACCAGGCAACGCATCACGCAAGATGCGCAATGCTACCGGGCTTGGAAAATCCTTACGCCGATGCTCAGGAACCTGCCATTCCAACGAACGCAGAGCTTCCTCAGCAGACTCATTACGGACGCCCAAAACCAGATCATACCCAGCCGGGCATGCACGCCGTCCAAGATACAGAGGATAAACAGGCTTCTTCAGCGCAGATTCGATAGTCTCCAGCTGTTCACGTTCACCTTCCAGAGCCACAACAAAAACAGCATCTGAAAGGTACATACGGGTCGAAAGAGAAACCGTACCATTCGGGTCCTTAGCCCAATTCTTAGCGGTCTGATAGTCACGAATCAGAGTACCCGAGGCATCCGTACGCACCGCGAACCTCAACGAAACTAAGTCGTCAACCGGCTCGTTACGCGAGCGCCCCAAAGCGGCAGCAACCATTCCAATCACGCCAGATTTGCTCGGCTCATGTCCGGCATCACGGCGACGGAAACGGCTCTGAGTACCCCATGACTGCAACGGCCCGCTCATCTTCAAGAGCAGGGTGGGCATTAGGACTCCTGAGAGGTGAGATCAGTCAGCTGAGCTTCCAGGGACTCCAGCAGACCCTTCAGAGAAACAGACTCGCCCAAACCAGCCAGTTCTTCCTTGAGGTCACCCAAAGCCAGAACATACGAAGCAACCGGCTCGTAACCGTACGCTTCTTCAATGTTCTTCGCCTCAGATGCGAGCGCACGGGCAGCAGCCACACGGCGTCCCTCAACCTCAGTGATAGCCTTCTCGAAGGCATTCACGTAGGAGATGGGGCGGTCGTTGCGAACGGTTACGATAACCGCTTCAGGCAGAGTGCGCGCGGCAAAGGAGTTCTGCTTACCGGAGGGCATAGAACTGACGAATGCACGCACAAATGCCAAGGTTGCTTCAACGCTTGCAGAAGCCTCACCCAGATTAGCAGTCAGCGCATCCAGATTGATGTTAGCGTAGCGGTAGAGAGTACTCGAAGCCATCTCAACAGTGCCAATCATGCTAGCGCCTGTAGCGTCATCAGAAGAACGAACGACGTCATCCACCGCGGTGTAGTAATCAAAGTCGGGTTCGGACCCGTGAACGCTCAGGGCATGGGCTACCTGGCATGCCGCGTCAACGTTGAAGTCGGGAGCATCTGCCAGCATACGACCAAAAAGCGCAATTTCAATGCCATGTTCGGTATTAAGAATCTCCTTGACCTGCTTCGGAGGAATCTTTTCACCGTTAGCTTCGATAATTGCCTGCGCCAGCTTATCGATCTGCTGATTGCTCAAGAACAGGGCAGCCTTCGACACAGCGCGGTCTGAAATCCTCTTCGACTCATCCTCGGGTACCTCAAGCGTAACGTGCTTCTTCGACGTTCCTACAGCAGTAAAAGCCTGCACTACAGCCTGTTCCGCCGCATCAGCGTCAAACTCGGATGCAAGGTCCAGGATACGCGCAACTACCTTGTCAGCAACCAGTCGGGTACGTACACCCAGCTTCGAGCGGTCAAGGTGTTCTTCAAAGTCACGGCGGATAACGGACTTCCAAGCCTGGCTGGAAACGCGCTGACGCTGAATGCCGCCAAAGAAAGCGGACTTGGGGCTGCCGGTGTCGTCACGGTTGATGTTCGACGGGGGCAAGGTCTGCAGGGCGTGAATATCAATAAAAGTAGTCATGATGTTGTCCTTAAAACTTATAGGAACGATTAGTTAGTTGATGGTTTCAGAACGAGCAGGAAGAAAACCGTAGGAGAAGTCACGGTTCCACCTGTACAGAACCTTCTGACGCGTCGCAGGATTCAGAAGGTACATGTAATCCGTTGTAAAACGGCCATAATCGAACGTGATTCCCTCAGAGCGGAGAAGGGTAACGATGCTACGCAGATAATGTTGGCGGGCTTTCTCCGTCTGAGCGGTCATTAGAGAGTCAAAACGCTTCTTCACTGAAGGGGTAGTCTGACTCACCAATCGACCAATAGCCTTTGCGAAAGAGACATCGGCATTATGCATAAGCTCTTTCTGCGACTGCTGATGCAGAGCAAAAAGCGTTAGAGCAGTGTACGCAGCGGTCTCTGCATTGGTAGGGTTGTCGCCCTTCCCCCGATATTTCTTCGGGAAAGCCTGTTCGTCTTCCTTGTCCAGACCCAAGACATCCCCCCATAGTTTGGGAGACTCCAACGGAGTCTTTCCAGCACCACGACGAAGCCGGGCCAGCTCAGCGATAGCGCTTGATACACCTCCATTCTTCTGACGATAGAGGCGCATAACCTTTGCACCGATAAACTGCTGCAGGTCATTCTGCTCAGTATTGTCACTCATTAGTTTCCTCCTTATGTGAGTGAACTACAGATGCCTTATAAGCAAGCGGAAGATGCTTACGCAGGTGGCCTTCAAACTGCCGCCTAGCATGAGCAGCACTATAGAGAACTTCATTCTTAGAAGAGTCTTTCTTCACAGTTCCCATCATCGCCTTCGGGCCAGCGTTGACAGTCAAAAAGTCCGCTTCTTCCTCAACAAAACGACGCACTTTGTCCTGCCATTCTTTCTTCTGAAAATTAATATTTTCAGAAGAACGTTGGAGTACGATCCATTGACGGAAGACATCTTCCATACGATGTAGCAGCGACTCGGTAACATCAGCCTGGAATTCATATTCCTTGCCAGCAGCTTTCAAGAGATTGCCAGCAAACTGACCAAGCGCAACCGCTATATCCATAGTGGCCTTGATATTCTCGCAAACCATTTGAGCTGCGTCTTTACCAGATTCAGTCAGCAACGAAAGATCAAGCTGCACAGAATCAGAAATAATATTCTCAACGAAGGAATTCTGGGTGCCGTATTCGACACCTACCAGCTGAACCTTAGCCACAGAATCTGTATCAAAATAGCGTCCCAGTCCCAATTGGCGAATTACCGGGGCAGGTTTATTCTGTTTTTCAGAGTCTGGAGTGAGCCGAGTCAGCAGAGCCTCAGCACCACGCCACAGGGTGCGTTCCGATGAATGAGGCTGAGGCATCCACACTGCCCTAGTTTTCGATGACAGATTACTGCTATACCGATACCCAGTCAGAGGGTCGGTATAGGTATTGCGATCAAGCCATTTATCGCCGTTGGAGACCAGCACTGAAGTGACCCGCTCCCCGTCATGATGCAAGCGGATACGACGTGACTGCCAAGTCAAAATCTCGCACATACCACTCGCAGGACCCGGCTCATCTTTATAAGCCGCAGCGGATCCTCCCGTATAGGCACGGGGTGCAGCCGTATCCGGCTCTAGACGTTCCCAAACCGGCAAATCATGTTCAAACGACTCACTGGTCAGCTGCTCGTAGTCAAGGCAGTAAAGCAGGGTCTCCATCATGTTGGCACCATGCACAATTACCTTACCGGTAGCACCATACCAGCCAACACCCAGAGGATAACCCTTACCGCCCTTAACACGGGGGTCACCTACCGCACCAGGCTTAATACCCGAGTAGTCGTAGGCCTGAAGGGTTACGAGGTACCTAGCTGCCTCGGCAAAGCTCAGAGATTTGAGGGTTGCCTCAGCCCGCTGCGAAAAGTACTCACTCTCCGAATCCAAAATCAGGCGGCTAACAGGTTTTGTATCGCCTTTTGCAGTGTGCAAATCACGCACCTGCATAAAGGGGCGTTCGCCACCAATTAGCCAGAAGCGATTATGGCTGTTCAAGGTGTCCAGGTATTCCAGAATACCTTGGATGTTTTCATCGCTCCGTTTTTTCATCTGACGAACCCATAAAGCAAGGTCATCGAATTCCTGAATACTGCTACCCCAGAACATTGCTCGAGCAAAGATAACAAGTACCATCCCCAGAATGGCAGTATCAGTTAGGGGGCTGTCAGACTGAATCTTCCGAATGTCGTACAGCCGCTCATAGAAATCGTGGAGCGACAACTCAGTACTCTCGCCAGTATCCAGCAGTACCGGAATCCACGGTTCATCTACTAGGTTGAACTTAGGATCCTCTAAGCTAGTCATCCTCACTCCTTTCATCTTCGAAATTTGTTTTCCACCTCGTGACGAATAAACAGCCACAAAAATGGATTCTGGTCCACAATAGAAGTGAACTACAGAATCTGGCCTTGTCAGGAGGCTCCTTTAGCCACCTCTAAGACCTGATGGTTTCACTATAAGAGCCCCAGCAGACCCAAGTCAAGAGCACTGACAGTGTTAATCATATATTTCATATATTTTTAAACATCACTTATCAACAAAAAATAGAGCAGAATCCCCGCTCAATCAGCTAACACAGGGAACACACTAACAGTCAATAACCATATCGGCTCATCCCCGTCTGCTTCGGGGAACATAACTTCACAGCACTGCGAAGTACTCATTATTCTACCTTCTAAGGAAAAGCATGACATTAGACCCAAACCACCTTTCAACACCTGAAACCGCATCCTTCTGGGCAAAAACAGGAGACAAGGACTCCCCCACTCTCGGTCTCTCCCTCGTTCAGCATATGCTCGATGCCGGCTCTGTAGCCGCACGGCTCTGGGATACGTGGCTCGCGCCCGGTCTGCAGAAGCAGTTCAGCGAGCACCTCCACCTTTCCATGGAAGATACACGCGCGCTCGTATGCTGGCTCGCCGCCACCCACGATATGGGTAAGGCAACCCCCGAATTCTCCGGGCAGCTCGATGCACGGCGCGACGAAAACCTCGCCGTGTACCGCCAGCGTATCGAGCAGCAGGATTTTGAATTCCCCGAAGACCTTGTGACTCCAGCCAGCAGCTTGCGGTGCCCCCACAGCAAGTATAGCCAGAGCATCCTCATTCACCTGTTCACCAGCAATATTGAGGGTATGCCGCGCAAAGTTGCTGAAACTCTCGCAAGCATCTCTGGCGCGCACCACGGCACACCCGCAGACTACCGCTCTAATTCAGCAGATCTAAGCAACGTCATTTTGAAGCGCCTCTCCCCCAAATGGCATGCCACCTGGCAGGAACTCTACAACATCACTCTGAAACGCTTCGGCGCATCCTCGGCATTGCAGCAGTTAGCACGGCACGGACAGGCTATCCCCGTCTCCGTGCAATTCTGCATTACCGGTTTCGTCATCATGTCAGACTGGATTGCCTCAAACCCCGATTTCTTCCCCATGGGCACCTTCGGCTCAGCCGAGCAGGAACAGCGAGCACGCATCGGCTGGCAGGCGCTCGGGCTTGAACAGCGCTGGACCGCCAAGCTAGATGCTGATCCCAAAACCCCAGCTGCTGACCTCTACGCATCCCGTTTTGGGTGGAGTAACCCGACCCTACGCCCCATGCAGGAAGTCGTAGTCGAAGCGGTACGCTCCATGCAAAGCGGCGGCATGATGTGCATCGAAGCGCCCATGGGTCAAGGTAAAACCGAAGCTGGCCTCATCGCTGCCGAGTTCCTTGCACAGGCGACCGGTCGCACCGGTGTAGCCTTTGCTGCACCAACCCAGGCAACTTCCAATGCCCTCTTTGACCGTGTTACCGAATGGGTGAAATACCAGACGAACCATGTGGCACAAGAACATGGTGAACCCGTAAAACCCCATTCCATGTTCCTGGGTCATTCCAAGAACCGCTTCAACAAGTCCTACGAGGCGCTCTCCAAGGCAGATATTTTCGACGAATCCTCTACCCCCGGGCAAGAAAACAATCGAAAAACGCTGCGTCCTGGAACGTCTCTAGCACGGCACAGCTGGCTCAGCGGCACCAAGAAGGGGCTTCTCTCCAGCTTCGTTGTGTGCACCATCGACCAGGTGCTCATGACCGCTCTGCAAGCACGGCATGTGATGCTCCGATACCTTGGGCTTGCATCCAAGGTCATCATCATTGATGAGGTGCACGCTTACGATGCGTATATGAGCGAGTACCTTTCCGCTGCGCTCTACTGGCTGGGTCAGATGAATGCGCCCGTCATTCTCATGTCGGCAACCCTACCGTCAGATACTCGTGATGATCTAATGAAGAACTACGCTGAAGGATTGAAAGTCAGGAAAAAAAGTACATCTGCCCCAAAACGTAACCGATTCTTGGATTTAAACGCTAACTTATCTGCACCACAGGAAAGCTCTCAAAATATTACTCCCCTCGATCTGGATTACCCCGTCATTCACACGCTCACCGCCGAAGACAACGGAACACCTAAGAAATGGAAGGTTGAACAGCCCGTAGAGCAAACCGAAATCGAGCTGAAACTCATTGACGACAGCCCCAAAAGCGTCCTGAACGTACTCGAACCGCTCGCCAATGACCACGGATGCGCCGCAGTCATCTGCAACACCGTTGGACGAGCCCAGGAAATGCACGAATTTCTGCGTAAACAGTTCGGTGAAGAGCACGTAGTCCTCACCCACTCTCGCTTTACCGCCACGCACCGCGCCGAGCAAGAGGAACTTCTTGTCTCAAAGCTCGGCAAGAAGGAACACTACAGCAAAGCTGACGGGGAGGATTCTTCGCGCCCGCACCGCCTCATTGTGGTGGGTACGCAGGTCATTGAGCAGTCGCTTGACCTGGACTTTGATGTGATGATTACCGACTTCGCGCCGGTGGACCTGGTGCTTCAGCGTATGGGACGTCTACACCGTCACGATAGCCGCAGCAGCTCAGAACGCACCCCCGCATACCGCAAGCCGGTGTGCTATGTGCGAGGAGTTGAAACGTTCGGCTCACACAATGAGGCACCCGACTTCCCACGTGGATCCAAGGCAGTCTATGAGCCGATGATCCTACTCAGCAGCTACGCGCAGCTACTCCCCCACTTCGACGGTGAGCCGATTCGAATTCCTGCTGACATTAGCCCCCTGGTGCAGAAGACATATCAGGAAAATGCCCCTGCTGAGATTCCTAGTGCCTGGGCAGAAGTCTTTGAAAGTGCCAAGCAGGAGCATAAGAAAGGTAAGGACCAAGCCAAGATTCGTGCTGAAGGCTATCTGCTCTGTGCACCTCAGCGTACACAGTACACCATGGCGGACTGCATGAAGAGTCTTCTCCACTCCAACGACCGGCGCTTCTCTGACGAGCAAATCGGCGAGGCAAAGGTCCGCGACACCGACGCGTCCCTGGAAGTTATCGCAATCATTGTGGAACGGAACCAGTCGCGCAATCCCAAGAGCGCGATTAAAAGCTACCGTCTCTTACCTTCCATCAACGGCACAGACGAGGCTGATTCTCTCCGCTTTGATGCTTCAGCCGATGACCCGCCGACTTACTGGCAGAGCATGCAACTTGCGGCTTCATCGATTCGACTCCCCTACCAATACTCAGATGCACCCAACCACCGCATCAAGAGTGGGAAACTCCGATTCGACGATGCACTCGACCAGCTGGAAAAGGAACGCATCGAGAACTGGCAGAAATCATTCATGCTGGAGGGGCAGCTCATCCTGCCCTTCGAAGAGGTCGAAGCAGGCGTGTACTCGTACAGGCTCTGCGATTACGAGCTGGTGTACACCACCCAGCTAGGCTTGCAGAGCTTCAAGCTTGATAACGAAGACTAACCAAGACAAACAAAGACCCCCGCTGGATCCTCTCGTGGAGCATCCGGCGGGGGTCTTCACTATATAAACTTTTCGGCGCAGTTCACGCTACGCAGTTCACGCTGTGCGGTTCACACTGTGGGGTTTCGCAGCGTCAGGCGGCGGCTACTCAGATTCGCCGAGCATGCCCTCACGAGCCAACGCAGTCAAACGAGACACCGCACGGAAATACTTCTTCTGATAACCACCAGCCAGCATCTCCTCAGTAAATACCTTGTCAAAAGGCACACCCGAAGAAACAATCGGCAAGTCCTTGTCATACAGGCGGTCAGCCAACACCACAAAACGCAACGCCACCGACTGCTCAGTAATCGGGTGAACATCACGCCACGCAATACCGTCCAGGCCATCGATCAGCTGGCGGTAACGCGACGGGTGCACCTTCGCCAGGTGCTCCACCAGGTCAGCGAAGTTATCAACACCAACAGTCTGGCCGCCGAACACTTCCTCAACCTTCGCTTCAAACGCATCATCAGCAACAGGCTCCGGTGCGGCAGGCAGGCCACGGTGACGGAAATCCTCACCATCCACACGGTGCACCTCAAACTGCGAAGCAAGCACCTGAATCTCACGCTTAAAATCCTCAGCCGCGAAACGGCCCTCACCCAGCGCACCAGGCAGCGTGTTCGAGGTCGCCACAAGCTTCACGCCAGCATCCGCCAGCTCACGCATCAGACGAGACATGAGCACAGTATCACCCGGATCGTCCAGCTCAAACTCGTCAATGCACACCAGCTTGTAGCTGCTCAACGCCTCAACCGTCTTACGGAACGTCAACGCACCCACCAGGTTCGTGTACTCCACAAAAGTACCGAACGCCTTCGGGCCATCCACATAATGCCACAGCGACGCCAACAGGTGAGTCTTACCCACACCAAAACCGCCGTCAAGGTACAGGCCAGCCTTCGTCGAATCCTTCTTCTTGCCACCAAACAGGCGACCAAAGAAACCGGCACCAGCGCCGCCACCATTAATCTTGTCGCCAAAATCCTTCAGCTTCTGCACAGCCTCAGCCTGCGACGGCTGATTCGGATCAGGAATGTAGCTATCAAAAGACACTTCACCAAAACGCTCAGAGGGGCGGAAACCCGCCAGCAACTCATCAGCAGAAACGCGAGGGATGCGATCGGTCAAGTGTACGGTCGTGGTGGGCACAAAAACTCTTTTCTTCAGTGACGGCGATGTGACTTCCGCTTTAAGTGTAGTACTGTCTAACACCCCGCGTGAGCCGCATGAGTTGCCCGCCACATTACGGGCATGAGGAGGGGGTGGGGTGGGACATGCGGGAGGGGCTGCTGGGCTGGGGTACGGAGGGCGGGAATGCGAGGGCATGGGCGTTCGGGTGCGGAGACTGAGGTGGTGTGTGTTTTGGGCAGGGTCTGTCTTGGGCGGGTGCTCTTGGGGTGGGCGCAGCGTTCGATAGGTTAGTGTCTTCGCCGTGGGTTTTAAACCCGCGGAGGAGGCAATAGCCTATCGAATATTCCCTTAACCTATCGGCTATTACTCTGCCCCGCTAGCTACTCCCCTAGCTTGCTGTTCATTCTTTTGGTCCACGGCCCTCTCCCCTGGTCTACTGCGGGAGTTCTTTTGCCGGGAACACTCACCGCTACATGTACATTCTTTGCATGCAGGTACTTATTTGATGCATAAAGCATTGATGTGTTCGTATGGTGATGTTTCGTCACTGTAGCATCTACAAGAATGCAAACGACCGCAAACATGCGGTAGGGTGGTAACTGTAGTGTTCCATAGCGCATTGATGCGCTTGATGGGCGCGCTACGGGGCTGTTTTCCTTCCGGAGGTCAGATACGACCCACAAAAGCAGCCCGACACTAGTAACTAAACAACACACCATCACCGACGATAGGAGCGCATCTTCTATGGATTCGACCATTTTCAACCGCCGCACCCTGCTGGGCGGCGGCGCACTTGTGGGCCTGGGTGCCCTGCTTGCGGCATGTGGCCAGCAGGCAAATAACGAGGCGGCAGCTACCGCCTCCGCAGCGCCGAGCGAAACCGCTTCGGCTTCTGCAGCGGCATCCGATGTTGCTTCTGCATCAGCTACTCCGAGCCCGGTCATTACCCGCGGCTACTCGGGTGGCTCGAAGGCACCTGACGGCGAGTACCGCAAGGCAGATGAATATGGTCCCGCACAGAATGTTCCTCTCCCTAAGGCTAGGCCGCAACAGTACCCTGAGACCTTCGCTGGCCTCCGCGAGATGATGCGTGACTGGATCAAAGCCCGAAACTACGGCATCCAGACGGGCGATATGCAATACGTGAGGCCGTACATGCTGGATACCTTCAAAAGCGATATTGAATTCCTCAACTCCATCGAAAAGCTTTACAAAGGAGGCGGCTGGGTTATCGAAGGAACCTCAGAATACCAGGCCGAAAGCGACCTCATGTATGACGAAGAAGCCAAAGAATATTGGGTTCTCACCCGGCGCTTGTGGACTTATGGACTGTACATTCATCCGAATGGAAAAATGCGTAAACGGACCAATACCGGCAATGAAAACGAAACTTTCATGTTCCGTTACCGCTACAAGGATGGTTACTGGTATTTGTCTGAGTACCGCTCTAATGAAGAGCTCCGCAAAGAGGGGCTCATTAAATAATGGATAGTAAGACATTTCGAGTATTCTGCGTTTCAATCACTTTTACTCTGGCAGTCAACCTTTATCCTCCGACGTACGCTCTGGAAGATACTTCAGATTCCAATAGTCACAGCGTCGTAGATATAGCCAATGAAGACGGTTATGCAACAGCAGATACCAATGAGGAAGTGAGTCTGTCCCCTGCCCCTGCCCAGGAAAATACTGCTGTATCTAGTATCAGAATGACCGCAGAAGAGCAAGAAGCTGCCTTTAAGGCGACTCATCGTCTCATGCGTGACGCTAGGGGAGATGAATACTACGCTTCAACCACTAATAAAGATTCCTGCACTACTCCCGATAACCAACCAGGGCAGTACTCCCGCACCCGCATGATGCTCGACGACGGCAATGACTATTCCGGATACTACAGCCCCTCCGGCCTCGGCACCTTCTGCACCCCGGTAGAATCCCGCACCCTAACCGCCAATAACCCCGGACAGCCTCGTAAACCGAGCCCCGCTGAAATGCTTCAAGAAATTGAAGACAAATTCGCCAACACCGATATTCGACCTCCTATCCTCAAACAGTCCTATAACTCCGGTGACGGTACCGGCAGGGCTAAGGGCGACCCGAATATCTACAAGGGCGACAACGTCAATTTCTACGCTGAAGCCCCCACCGCTTATTGGGAAGGTGAACTTTCAGCCGGTCACGTTGAAATCGAGTCTTATCCGGTACAGATGACCGTCCAGTACGGCAACGGTGACGAGGGCAGCTTCTACACCATCGGCGAGCCCATCTACCCAAAGTCAGGCTCAAAAGCACGACCGACCGCAACCAGCTATGTATACAAACGCTCAGGCAACTTCCACGCCTACGCGACGGTTTCTTATGCTGGCCGGTACCGCGTCAATGGCGGCCCGTGGCAGGCGATGCGTACTGTCATTAAGAAGGACACTGCTGAACCGCTGCTGATCCGTGTGTGGTGGGTTGATGTGGGACGCGTCGGCGGCACCTGCGATGAAGACGATACTCGTTGGGGCTGCAAGAACGACCCGACCATGGGTAAGAAGGATAATCCAACCCGCGCCTACGCAAGGCTGATATCCGTACCGGCCAGCGCTGGCATCTAAACGACAGCGGTGACGGGGATACGGAGTATTCGCTGCACCGCGACTGGCCCGACATGTAAAGTCCACCGTGGGTCTTACGCTGAGAAGCCACATGTTCGCCGAGAAGCCACTTCTTTCGTGGCTTTTTCGAAACACATGTGGCTTCTCGGCTACCGGGGTTCTTCCCTTCGGCTGGTTACTCTTCCGGTTTCTAACCAGCCCCCCCCCTATTCACACTTCACACCGATACGAGGAATACACTTCCATGACTTCCGTTATCTTCACCCGCCGGGCGATGCTGAGCAGCGGCACACTCATGGGTCTCAGTACCCTTCTTGCAGCCTGCGGTCAGCAGGCGGCTAATGAGGCGGGCGCCTCGGCATCATCGACCGCAGCTCCGAGCGAGACCGCCTCGGCATCCGCTACGGAGTCGCCCTCTGCCTCGGCAACTCCGTCTACTGTCCGAGGCTATTCGGGCGGCTCGAAGGCACCCGATGGGGAGTACCGTAAGGCCGACGGCCATGGTCCCGCACAGAATGTTCCCCTTCCGAAAACCGAGCCGCAACAGTACCCCGAAACCTTCGCTGGTCTCCGTGAGATGATGACCGATTGGGTCAGAGCCCGTAACTACGGTATTCAGACCGGTGACATGCAGTATGTATAGCCCTATATGCTGGATACCTACGAGAAGGATATTAAGTTCCTCAAGGATATCGAAGGCCTTTATCAGCGCGGAGGCTGAGGTGGTGTGCACCCAGGGCTGGGTCTGCATTCCTACTTTCTATTTTATTTTTCTAACAAATAAGATTATAATAAGGAGTGTTTATTCTCGGAGGTTTTTATGTCATTTCTATCAAAAAATTGGGCAGGACTGTCAGTCTGTCTGATCATTTCTATCATCTCTTGGGTTTTAGGAGGATTTCTGCCTGTTGTGGGAGCACCTGTTTTCGCCATTTTTATCGGAATGATTCTCCATCCCTTTCTCACTTCCTATACACAACTGGATGCCGGTTTGACTTATAGCTCCAAAAAACTGCTTCAGTATGCTGTTATTTTGCTTGGGTTTGGACTCAGTATCTCACAAGTTTTCGCAGTTGGAACATCTTCCCTTCCTGTCATCATTTCGACCATTTCTATCGCTTTAATTATTGCTTTCTTTTTCCAACGCTTTTTTAACCTTGATACAAAGCTAGCTACCTTGATTGGAGTTGGATCTTCTATCTGTGGCGGTTCTGCCATTGCAGCGACTGCTCCTGTTATTCACGCCAAGGAAAAAGAAGTAGCCCAAGCCATTTCTGTTATCTTTTTCTTCAATGTCTTGGCAGCTCTTATCTTTCCAACTCTAGGTTCTTGGCTCCATCTTTCCAACGAAGGTTTTGCTCTCTTTGCGGGTACTGCGGTCAACGATACTTCCTCTGTGACAGCTACTGCTAGTGCCTGGGATAGTCTTTACAATGCAAACACTCTTGAGCCTGCAACTATTGTCAAGCTGACACGTACTCTAGCTATTATCCCTATCGTTCTCTTCCTCTCCTATTATTGGCAAAGCCGTCAACAAGGCAACAACCAAGGAGTGAAGCTTAAAAAAATCTTCCCCGTTTTCATTCTCTACTTTATCCTAGCTTCTCTGCTAACTACTCTTCTCACATCTTTCGGTGTCAGCACTAGCTTCTTTTCACCTCTCAAACAACTCTCCATATTCCTCATCATCATGGCTATGAGTGCTATTGGTCTCAAAACCAACCTCATTGCTATGATCAAATCCAGTGGAAAATCCATTCTTCTTGGAGCCCTTTGCTGGATTGCTATCATCCTGACTAGTCTTGGCATGCAATTACTCATCGGTATTTACTAAGAAAAAAGGGAGCCTAAAGGCTACCTCAGAACGTAGACAAATCAGATGGATTTTGGACTGTCGTTGGCTCGCTTTCTCAAGAGCAGCTGAAGGAAAAAAGGGCTACTGAAATAACCCCATAACCATTGAGAAGCCACACGTGTTTCGAGAAGCCACCATCGTTGTGGCTTTTCGAAACACGTGTGGCTTCTCGGCGCATAGGTATCGGCGCATGGCGTCTTCCGTAAAATGGTGTCTATGGCTAAGAAAACTAAAGGTAAGAAGAGCGGCGCAGCAACCGCCGCCGTAGCACTGCTGACCGAGACGAACACCCCCTTCCAGATGCGTGAATACGAGCATGTTGAGGGCGTCACCTCCTTCGGTGAAGAGGCCGCGAAGAACCTCGGCGCCTCCGAGGAGCAGGTGTTCAAGACCCTGCTAATCGTGCACGAGAAGGATTTCGCCGTCGCGATCGTACCGGTCTCTGGCAAGCTGAACATTAAGGCTGCCGCCGCTGCCCTGGGCTGGAAGAGCGCCTCCATGTGCGACCCGAAGGTCGCTGAGCGCCGCACCGGCTACGTGGTGGGCGGTATTTCTCCGCTGGCTCAGAAGACTCCCTCCCCCACCCTGCTCGATGAGTCTGCGCAGCTTTTTGACACGATCATGGTCTCTGGCGGTAAGCGCGGCCTGGATGTTGAGCTCGCCCCGGACGACCTGCTGAAGCTGACCAACGGCAAGTACGCTGACATCCGCGCTTAGTCCGCGCTCAGCGGGAATAATCCGCCCGGCCGCGGCGTTACATATGCCGTAAGAGCCTGGGCATGAGAGCAAGCTGAAGGAGTCATGATGGGCAATTCGCTACCCGGCGTGGGTGCTATCGCCAAGAACTGGCGTGAGGTGCTCAAGCCTGAAGAGTACGCTGTTCTGCGTGAGGGCGGCACCGAGCGCGCGTTCACGGGCGAGTACTGGAACACCCACACGGAGGGTGTGTATTCGTGTCGTGCCTGCGGTACGGAGCTGTTCCGTTCTGATCAGAAGTTCGATTCGCATTGTGGTTGGCCGTCGTTTTTCGCGCCGCTGGCTGAGGACCGTGTGCGTTACCTGGAGGACACGACGTTCGGTATGCGCCGTGTGGAGGTGCGTTGCGCCGCCTGCGATTCGCACCTGGGTCACGTGTTTGAAGGTGAGGGCTACCCGACTCCCACGGATTTGCGGTATTGCATTAATTCGGTGTGTCTGACGCTGGCCCCGGCTGGTGAAGCACAGCCTGGTGATACTCCGGTTGACGAGGCGGAAGCCGCCGAATAAACCCCGGCAAGACCCCTCGCGGGCACTCCGGTGAACCCCTTATTGTGAGTCTCTCTAAATTCGAGGCTTTAGGCTCGGGCGGGTAGAATGGCGTAGTGCCTTCGCGGGCACGCCACCCCGCCCGGGCTCATGTTTGCTCGGGCGTACGCCTACCCGGGCATTTGGCCCATCGTATGGGCGCGTCGAACCAGGCAGAGGAAAAGGATTGAGTGCATGAGTACCGCAGCTGAACAGAATGCCGCAGGCACCCCTCAGCTGACCCTTAACGGTATCGAAGTTCCGGACGTTGTTCCTCTGGAGACCCCTTCCGCACCGATTCCGACCCTTATCAACACGGAAAGCGGGTTGCGTCGTGCCGCTGAGCAGTTGGCGGCGGCGTCCGGCCCGGTGGCTGTTGATACTGAGCGTGCCCAGGGCATCCGCTACGGTTCGCGTGCTTTTTTGGTGCAGCTCAAGCGTGAAGATCAGCTATACCTGATTGACCCTGAGGCGTTTAAGGATTTGCGCATTATTAACGATGCTCTGGCGGATGCTGAGTGGGTTATTCACGCCGCAATTCAGGACTTCCCGAGCCTGGATATGCTCGGTATGCGCCCGAACCGTCTGTTTGATACGGAGCTTGGTGCACGTCTTGCCGGTCTGGAGCGCGTGAACCTGGGTGCGACCGTTGAGGAGCTACTCGGCTATAAGCTGGCGAAGAAGCACTCGAAGGAAGACTGGTCGCGCCGCCCCCTGCCAGAGTCCTGGCTGAACTATGCGCTGCTGGACGTTGACGTGCTCATTGATTTGCGTGACGCAATGGAGGATTTGCTCCGCCAGCAGGGTAAGCTGCAGTACGCCCTGGAGGAGTTTGAGTACCTGTGCAAGAGCCCGGTGAAGGATCCGACGGATCAGCCGGAGCGTTGGCGTAAGACGAAGGGCCGCACGATGTTGCGTTCGGTCAAGCAGCTGACGGCGCTGCGTAACCTGTGGCTTGAGCGTGACTCGCTGGCGCGTAAGAAGGACGTTGACGCGAAGCGTCTGCTGCCCGACTCTGCGATTGTGGAGGCGGCACGCACCATGCCGCGTAACGTGCCCGCTATCATGGCGATTCCTGGTTTTCAGACGCGCGGTTTGCGTCGTGAGGGCCCGCGCTGGGTGCGTGCTATTGCTGCTGCGGCTCGTGGTGAGAACGCCGTACCGTTTACTTTGCCGTCGACTGCCCCGCCGCCGTTGAAGGCGTGGGAGTCTAAGCGCCCCGAGAACTTGGCGCTGTTCACCGAGGTTCGTCAAGCAATTGATGAGCTCTCGGAGGAGCTAAATATCCCGGCGCAGAACCTGATCACGACCGATTATGTTCGCCGCCTCTGCTGGGAGCCGCCGGCTCGTTTTGACGAGCAGACCCTGCGGGATGCGCTCACCGAGTACGGTGCGCGTTCGTGGCAGACGGGTCTGGTTGCCCCCGTGATTGCACCGATTTTTGCCCGCCACCTGGGGTAGATTTCTCTAACGCTGAATAGATGTGTGTGCCGGTTGGGTGTGTTGCTGATGCGACCGCCCGACCGGTATTTTGTGTACCTCGGGAGTTTGACACGGTAGTTTGCCATGGGATTTTGCTTCGTGTGTAAACGCGAACCAAGCTTAGCCTGCTCTCATTCGATTTTTGTCCCAAACCGGCATAGGGTGGAGAGAGTACACGAAAGGAACCACCATGCCCGCACCCAACGGATGCTGCCGCTCTCAGAAGGCATGCGCCTCCCCTGCTACTGAATCTGGCGCTACTGCATCTGCCGCAGTCGAGTCTAATGCCGTCGACGCCGCAGCAGCTACCGCCGAGATTGAATCTTCTGCTCGCGTCTTCTCCCGCCGCGCAACCCTCATCACCGGTGCCGTCGCATCCGGTGCGCTGCTCGCCTCCTGCGCTGAAGGTGACTCCAACGTTACCGCGCCCGAAGGCACCGTTGAGGTGGGTTCCGCCTCCGCAGTGGGCGTGGGCAAGGCGGCACGCCTGACTCACGGCTCCACGACCGTTATCGTCTCCCAGCCGTCCGCGGGTGAGTACAAGGCGTTCAGCACCGTCTGCACCCACCAGGGCTGCCAGGTGCAGGTGCAGGATTCCAACCGCATCGTGTGCCCCTGCCACGGCTCCGAGTACGCCGTAGCTGACGGCTCGGTCGTGCACGGCCCCGCAGAGGAGGCGCTGACCAGCTACCCGGTGCAGGTGAAGGGCGGCAAAATTTTCGTCACCCACACCTCCAAGGATTCCTAAACCGGCGGCTCAGAACCTACGTACGGCAAAACCTCTACACAGCAAGACCTGCGCACAGCAAAGCCCCGCCCATCACAATCGATGGGCGGGGCTTTGTGCTGTCTTATGGTGCCCGCTACTGATGCCTACTATTGCGGCGCGCTACTGAGAGAAGCTTAGGCAGCACATCTCAGGTACGACCGTTTAGCGGGTGTGGCGCGGCTTCTGGCCCTCTTCACGAGCGAACGGCACCTTATCGCCAGCCAGCTGCGCACGCAGGTCCGCGATAATGGTTTCCGCGGTCAGGCCGACCTCTTCCAGAATCTGCTCGCGAGAAGCGTGCGGAATGAACTCCGCCGGAAGACCCAGCTCGCTCAGCGCGGTATCCACGCCAGCCGCACGCATTTCCTGGCGGATGCGCGAACCCACACCACCGGAACGCACGCCGTCCTCAATGGTCACCACAATGCGGTGATCGCGAGCCAGCTCAATGACTGAAGACGGCACCGGCATCACCCAGCGCGGGTCAACCACGGTGGATTGGATACCCTCGGCGGCAAGCCCCTTGGACGCTTCCAGAGCCACGCGAGCCATAGCGCCCACGGCAACGAACAGTACGTCACGCTGACCAGTTTCCGGGTGGGGTTCACCGGTGCGTGCCAGCACGTCCACACCGTCGCTGCGGCGCTCCAGGGCGGGAATGTCCTCACCCACGGAGCCCTTCGGGTAGCGAATCACGGTCGGTGCGTCGTTGATAGCTACAGCCTCACGCAGCTCTTCGCGCAGGGTCGCGCCATCACGCGGAGCCGCCAGGTGCAGACCCGGAATGAACTGCAGCATCGCCAAATCCCACATGCCGTGGTGGCTTGCACCATCCGGGCCGGTAATGCCGGAGCGGTCCAGCACCACGGTCACGCCCGCCTTGTGCAGGGCAACGTCCATGAGCAGCTGGTCAAAGCCGCGGTTCAGGAAGGTTGCGTAGAGGGCAACCACCGGGTGCATGCCGCCGTACGCCAGGCCGGCGCTCATCGCCACGGCGTGCTGCTCAGCGATACCTACGTCAATAACGCGCTCGGGGTGGCGCTTCTGGAATTCGCGCAGACCCACGGGAATGAGCATCGCACCGGTAATACCGACGACGTTCTCCTGCTCGTCCGCAATATCTGCGATTTCGCGGCCAAAGACGCCGGTCCACGACTCGGAGGTGCTGGTTGAAACATCCTCACCGGTCAGCGGGTCAATCTGGCCCACCGCGTGGAACTGGTCGTCCTCATTCGCGCGGGCGGGCGCATAGCCGTGGCCCTTCTCGGTAATGGCGTGCACAATCACCGGGCCGGCATAGTTCTTCGCCGCGGTCAGTGCGTTCTCCACAGCCTGCTGGTCGTGGCCGTCAATGGGGCCCACGTACTTCATACCCAGGTCCTCAAAAATGCCCTTGGGTACGACGACGTCCTTAATGCCCGCCTTCATGCCGTGCAGGCCGCGGTACACCATCTGACCAACCGGGCCGCCACGCTGCAGACCGATGCGCACCGCATCCAGTGCGTGGTCGTAGCGGTGATCGAGGCGCACACGATCCACCTGCTGCTGCACGCCGTGCTTGAGCTCAGAGAGCTGGTTCGCGAAACCACCAATGGTCGGCGCGTAGGAGCGGCCGTTATCGTTGACCACAATCACGACCTTGCGGGTGCGGTCGGCAGCAATATTGTTCACAGCCTCCCACGCCATGCCGCCGGTCAGCGCGCCGTCACCAATGAGAACCACGGTGTAGCGGTCATCTTCACCGTTGAGCTTGTGCGCGCGAGAAATACCGTCAGCCCACGAAATCGAGCTGGAGGCGTGCGAAGACGCAATAATGTCGTGCTCAGACTCGCCACGATCCGGGTAGCCGGACAGGCCGCCCTTCTGGCGCAGAGTCTTAAACGCGTGACGGCCAGTCACCAGCTTATGCACATAGGACTGGTGGCCGGTGTCAAAGAGGATGTTGTCCTTGGGAGACTCAAAAACACGGTGAATGCCGAGGGTCAGCTCCACAACGCCCAGGTTCGGACCCAGGTGACCGCCGGTCGCCGACACGTTCGTCACAATGAACTGGCGAATCTCCTTAGAGAGCTCCTCCAGCTGCTCGTAGCTGAGGTTCTGCAGGTCCGCCGGGGACTGAATACCCGGGAGCAACTTGGCAGTGGCACCATTACCAATGCTGTAGTCGGCGGTGGGTGCGCCACCGGCGGCGCTATTCGGGGTCTCCTCCTGCGGCAATGCGTTTTCAGCGGACATACACCCACACTCCTCAAGGTCGGGGCACGGCTCATTCCGTGCGTTGGTTCTTCAATGATTCTACCGTTTACGATGCCAAAAAGCAGATTTATGCGCCCGCAGAGCAAGACGCACCGGGTTGAGCGAAAACGGCCTGAAATAACCCCTAGTGGGCAGGCTGGTGAACAGCCCAACCCGTCCAACACGGCGATTATTTGCTGCTTTGTTACAGCTACTAGCTGCGCGCTACTTGGTGCGGCGGCGGCGCGGACGAGGCTTCGCCGGGGCACGCTCAAAAAGCGCCACCGATTCCACGTGATGCGTATTCGGGTACATATCAAACGCCCGAAGCTGCACCATGTCCCAACCCAGCTCACGCAAAATACCGGTGTCACGACCCAGGGATGCCGGGTCGCACGCCACGTACAGAATACGCTTGGGGTCCAGCGCATCCAGGCGTTCCAGGGTGGTACGGTTCGCGCCCTCACGGGACGGGTCAAGGACCACCGCATCAATGGCGGGGATTTCGCCAAACTCAAGGGCGGTCTTCAAATCCACCAGGTGGCGTGCCACATCGCCGCGAATCACCTCAATGCGGGTGTCCGCAGAGTTCTCGGTGCGGGAGCAACCATCCGGCGCGAAGTTCGAGCGGGCATCCTTATGGGTCACCGGGGAGCCCTCAATGCTGACGACGGTACCGGTTGCGCCCACGGCATCCGCGAGTGCGGCGGTGAACAGGCCCGCGCCGGCGTACAGGTCGAGGGTACATTCGCCTTCTTGCGGGCGGAGCATGGTGAGCATGGTTCCGACCATGGTGGAGGGGGCGGCGCGGTGAATCTGCCAGAAGCCGCCGGCGGATACCTGGTAGCTGAATCGGCGGGAGCCGAAGGTGACTTCTTCGGTGACGGAGCGCAGACCCGCGCCGAGCAGCTGGTCGCCTTCGGGTACGCGGCGGTAGGGGGTGTGGGAGGATCCGGGGCGGCGGCGTTTGGGCTTGCCGTTGGAGGTGGACTGCGGGGTGAAGAAGAGGGAGATCTTGCGCTTGGCGAGCAGTCCCCAGGCGTCGGCTGCCTGCTGTTCGATGTCCTTGGCTACCTCTTCGATGGAGAAGCGCGGGTCAACGATGAACTGCAGTAGGACCCTGCCGCGGGAGGAGACGGTTGCCTCGACTTCGCGTACGCCGCGCAGGTTCAGTTTCTCAAGCTCTAGGTTGCGCAGTTCGAGTGCGGCGAGGGGAAAGTCTACGACCGGTACGGGCTGGGAGGCGCGGTACGGGTGCATACCGACGTGCCAGGTGACGGCGGGGCTCTTCTTGCCGCTGTTCTTCTGGCTGCCGGGCTGGGTGCGGACCTTGGTCACGTTGTAGCGCACGCGGGTACGCCAGGACAGGCCCTCGTTGTTATCGCGCAGGGGCAGCTCTTCAACGATGAGGTTGGTCAGCAGGGGCGATTCGAGGGGCAGACCGCCCAGTCGGTTGATTTGGGTGCGGACGATATCGGTCTTGTAGCGTCGCTGCTCAGCCAGGCTGATGTGGCCGTATTCCATGCCGCCGAGTAGTTCGGGTACGCCGGTTGCTGCGGCGCGTTCCTCGTCGGTTGCGAGCGCATCCGCCTGAATCCAGGGGTGGGGGCGGCGTGCCAGGGAAGGTACGGGTACGGAGACAACATCTGCGAAGTAGAAGCGGCGCTTGGGACCGATGGCGGTGATGCGCACTTCTGCCTGTTCGCCGACGATGCCGTGACGCACGAAGATGACGCCCTGTTCGGTGCGCGCTACGAAGGCGCCGCCGTGTGCGGGTGCCTCACAGGTGACGGTGAGGGTCTGCCCGACGCTGTATCCGTCTACTTTTTTGGAGGCGGCAGGCGTGGTAGCAGGGTGAGTCACAGCATTGTCTCCTAAAGAATCACTTAATGTGAACTATTTTACACCGGATTGTGCTTTTGCTCCGATTCCGACGCCCCGCAGGGGGCACCAAATAGGTTGCAAAGGGCAAAGTCCAGGCGCTATGCGGGGTGCTCAAAGCAAAGTTACGGGGCAATTGACCGGGCTGGGCACCAGGCAAATATTTCTGGGCGCTGGGCAATCATGCTGGGCGCTGGGCGATTATTACGGCTGGCGTTTCTTCTCGCGCGCCACAGCGTCCGCCTCGTGCAGGCGACCGCGGTACACCGCGTGGCGGTTGCTCTGAATCAGCTCGCGGCCACCACCGGCTGAACGAGTAATCTTCGGGGCGACAGCTTCCGTTGGGCCTTCTGCTTCTACCGTTGATTCTTCGCTTTGTAAACGCTGATCAAAAATCTCATCATACACTTCGTCCTCGTGCATCGCCCAGGGCACGGTCGCGGTCATGACGCCAGGCTCGTGCAGAAGCGCCCGCTTGAGGCGACGCACCGTGCGGCGGTGCAGAATACGCTGCCACCAATGCTCCACCACGAACTCCGGCAGGTACACCACCAAAATATCGCGCGGCGACTTCTTGCGGCGGCGGCGAATATACGAGACGACAGCCTCCACCGTGTCACGGTACGGCGAATCAATCACCGACAGCGGCACCGGAATACCCAGGGCGTACCAGCGTTTCTTCACAACGTCCAGGGCGGCGCGGTCGTTGTTGACCGTCAGCGCCTCAATCGTGGAGGGGCGGCCGGCACGCGCATAGGAGAGGGCACGAACCGCCGGGCGGCGCACACGCTCCACGTACACGATGGCGTGCACACGCGAAGGCAGGGCCGCCACATCCGCGACGGATTCGGCGTTCAGGGGGATGTCCAGGGCGGCATCCACCGCATCGTAGTGGCGGCGAGTCACAACCATACCTCCAACCATCAGGGCAATCATTCCAAGGGAGAGCCACGCGCCGGCGGCGAACTTCGTCACCACGATGGTGACCAACACCGCGGTGGTCACGACCACACCTACCGTAGAGACCGCAATATCTCGTAGCAGGGCGCGGCGCGGCATCTGCGCCAGAGTAATACGTAGCAGGCGCATACGGTAACGCACCACCGCCAGCTGCACCAGCATCATGGACAGGCACATGCCCACAATGTACAGCTGGATCAGCGAGTACACGTCCGAACCGAAAATGCAGGTGAGGAAAATTGAGAATGCCGACAGCGCCAGCACACCGTTCGCGTACAGGCCGCGTGAATCCACGCTACGGAAGAATACCGGCAGGTACTGGTAATCAGCCAGCGACGAGGCAATCACTGGGAAGCCCGTAAACGCCGTCAGCGAGGCAATAATCAGCACGCCCACCGTCGCAAAAACCAGCAGCTGCGCGAAGAACGGCGCACCCTGATAAATCGCCAAAGCCACCTGGTACAGCGCCGGCTTCTGGTGGAAGTACTCCCCCGGTGTGTGCCCGTCAATAAACAAGAAACGGGTCGTATCGTGCACCATGTGCACGCGGGTTACCGCCGCAAAACCGAGCAGGCTCACCAGCAGGACCGAGGTGATCAGGCCCATCAGCATCATGGTGACCGCCGCATTATATTTCTTCGGGCGGCGGAAATACTTCACCGAATTAGAGATCGTAGAAACACCCGAGAACGCCACCAGGCCAGCGGAAAACGAACGCGCCAGAAGCAGCACCAGCGCCAGGCCCTCCAGCGAATGGGTCTCCAGCTCAGGGGCAATCACGTAGGTCGCAGACTCAGCCAGCGGCAGAGTACCCGTGGCGGCACGAACCCAACCCACAATGAGGGTGCCCCCCAACAGCGCCAAGAAAACGTATAGCGGCCAGTACGCAATCTTGCCCAGCAGCTGCACGCCACGCAACGCAAACAGCGTCAGGGCAACAATGAGCAGCACCGCAATGAGGGTGCGCCAATCCTGAATCTGCGGGTACAACGCCACCAAAAACGAGGATGCCGAAGACATCGAAACCGCCACCGTGAGCATATAGTCCATCAGCGAGGATGCACCCATCACGATCGAGGGCAACGCACCCAGTTTGCGGTGCACCAGCTGAATATCGCCCTCGGAAGCGATCTGGTTGATGTTGTACCGGTACGTGCCAATCACCAGCAGACCGACCATCGCCACACCCAAACCAATCCAGGGTGAAAAAGCGAGCGCAGACGCACCCGCAGCGGCAAGGGTCAGGATCATCTGGTCGGCTGCGTAGGCGACCGAAGAGATGCCGTCGGCACCGAAAAGAGGCAGGGCGTAGCGCTTCGGCAGCGCGACTGCCGAAAGATTTCGCGTGCTGACCGGCTGACCGGTCAGGGCGATGCGCATCCTATCCCAACGATTCCTCACGCTGTTAAGGCTATCGGTCGCGGCTTCAAAGCTCAATTTTATTCAGCCGAATAGTGGGCATTGCGAGCGGAATATCACGGAGCATCGGCGTGGAGGCTCACCCGCCCATTACACTGGTAGAGGTAGGCGGTAACGCCTTATCACCGTAAAACATCAACACTCGGAGGGATGTATGCCTCACTTCGTCATTATGGGTGCCGGACGCGTGGGCGTCATGCTGGCGCGCACTCTGGAAGCTTCGGGGCATACGGTCTCCGTCATTGACCAGGACGAACGTGCTTTCCAGCCGCTGCGTAAGGGCTTTGAGGGCCGCCTGGTGACCGGTGTCGGTTTTGATGAGGACACTCTCAAGCGTGCCGGCATTACCGAGGCGTACGCTTTTGCCGCCGTCTCTTCAGGCGATAACTCGAATATTATTGCCGCCCGTGTGGCACGCGAAATGTTCAAGGTGAAGAACGTTGTGGCGCGTGTGTACGACCCGAACCGCGCCGAGTTCTTCCAGCGCATGGGTATTCCCACGGTCGCTTCGGTGCGTTGGTCCACCGACCAGGTGCTGCGCCGCCTGCTGCCCGAGCAGGCGCTCAAGGGCGACTTCCGCGAACCCTCAGGTCGGCTCATGCTCACCGAAATTCCGCTCGATGACGGTTGGGCGGGTCACGCCCTGACCAGTATTGAACGTGCCGCCGGGGTGCGCATCGCCTACATCACCCGCTTTGGTGAGGGCATGCTCCCCCGCCCGGACAGCGCCTACCAGCAGGGCGATAGTGTGCACGTCATGATGCGCACCGACGACGTTGCGGACGTAACCCGTATTCTCTCCCGCCCGCCGCGCGTTGAAGACGAAGAAGTGGAGGCGAACTACGCCCCCGCCTCGGGCCACCGCAAGCACCCCCACGCCCCGAAGAAACCCGCTGAACAGAAGCACAACGACGTACCCGTTGCCGAGCATGAGTTCCATCTCGGTGACACTCCCCCGGAGCTGCCCGACCCCCTTGAACTCATCGGCCGCCATCGTGATTCCTCGAAAGGTGAGAAGTAAGTGAAGGTCCTCATTGTTGGTGCCGGCTCCGTGGGCGCCTCCATCGCTAAAGAGCTCATGATGAACGGCCACGACGTGACCATCATCGACTCCAAGCCCGAAGTCAAGAAACGCGCCGATCTGCCCGGCGTGCGCTGGCATATTGGTGACGCCTGCGAACTGTCCGTACTGCGCCAGGTGCACCCGAACAAGGCGGACGTGGTCGTTGCCGCAACCGGTGACGACAAGGCAAACCTGATGGTCTCCCTGCTGGTGCGCAGTGAGTTTGGTGTACCGCGCACCGTGGCGCGCGTGAACAACCCGCGTAATGAGTGGCTCTTTGACGACTCCTGGGGCGTGGACGTTGCCGTGTCTACCCCGCGTCTGATGACCGCCCTCGTCGAGGAAGCCGTGGAAGTCGGCGACGTGGTGCGCCTGCTGACCCTGCAGGCTGGCGGCGCAACCCTTGCCGAGTACACCGTGCCGGATGACCACCCCGTCATCGGTTACCGCGTGGATCACGTGCAGTGGCCTGCCGATACGGTGCTCACCGCGATCCTGCGTGACGGCGCACCGATTCCGCCCAGTGCCGACGTGGCGATTGAGGGCGGCGACGAGCTGTTCTTCATCACGACCATTGCCGGTGAGGACCAGATCCGCGCGCTGTTCGCCTAAGCGTTTATGCGCAAGCTTTTGCATAGCGTTTATACGTAAGTTTTTGAGGAGGCGAAAGCCCCGGTCCCTTTTTATGAACTGCGCCCCGAAACTTGGACGCATTAAA